>NZ_JAZHOB010000006.1:0-347129 GCF_048751585.1 Pollutimonas rozaliensis
TGATCTCGTCTTGCATCTTCATACTCATGGTGATTTCCTAAATTATCACCTGAGCAGGATTTCAGTGGGTCATTACATCTGCGGCAGACACTGCCGGACTGACATCGCCAAACTGGCGCGTTCGATGTCCAAGAAAGGGTTGCTCGCCAGACAATGCGGCGTGCGAGGGATTCTTCGGACGCCTGAAAACGGAGATGATCTATCCAAGAAACTGGCGGGACGTCACTCTGGAAGACTTCATGGAGCGGATCGACGGCTATATTCGCTGGTACAACGAGCGCCGGATTAAGCTCTCCCTTGGTGGGCATAGCCCCATCAAATATCGTCAGGCGTTGGGATTGATGGCTATATAAATAAACTGTCCAAGAAAACGTCCGCACCCCTGACTAGGACATAATGATTTGTCAGCAACACATCTTTCCTTGATGTGTACGACTTTCGTTGTAATGCCGCCGCGCTATCTAGCTAGGTATAGTTATGACAGAGATCCAGAATCTTCAAGGTCGGCACATGGGGGGCGTTACCCCCCATGTGCATCACTGTCATTGAAGCTTTTTGTCGGCAAATACATTTTTGAGTATTTTGTCCCACTTCACGCTTTCCGCTTGAAACATGGTTTGAAACTCTTGTGGAGTAGTAAATACAGGCTCTACGCCTATTTCCGCCAGCTTCACTCGCATCTCGTCTTGCTCCAATGCTTCGGCGACAGCTTTGTTCAACTTAAGCACAATGTCGGAGGGGACATCGGCGGGCCCCCATAAAGCGAACCAAGTTGAGTAATCCAATTCCGGTAAGCCAGCTTCCTCAGTGGTGGGTATGTCAGGAAGCGAAGCAATGCGTTTTTTTTGCATGACCGCTAATGCTTTTAGCCTGCCTGCCTTCACCATGCCGACCACCTGAGACGCCGTTCCCATTACGAACTGGACCTCGCCACTCACCGCTGCAACGATGGCGGGACTGCCTCCCCGATAAGGTACATGGGTGGTCTGGATATCCGCTACGGTGTTTAGCAATTCGCCAGCCAAATGATCGGCGCCCCCGATTCCCGATGAGCCAAAGTTAAGTTCGTTTGGATGAGCTTTGGCATAAGCAATAAATTCTCGAAGACTATTGACGGGAAGATTGGGGTTGATTGCTACCAGATTCGCTGCCGATGTAAGTAGAGTAATAGGCGTGAAATCCTTCACCGGATCGTAGGGAAGCTTGAACTGATAAGTCGAGGAAATCATACCAATGTGATACACGAGCAAGGTGTATCCATCGGGTTTTGCACGGGCTACGCTGGCGGCTCCTATTGTGCCTCCGGCTCCAGGCAAATTTTGCACGATGAACGACTGATTGAACTTGTTGCCGAGCTTTTCAGCCACCATCCGCGCAATGATATCCGTGCCTCCTCCTGGGGCGAACGGTACGACTATGGTGACAGGTCTATCGGGATAGCTAGCAGTTGCTCTGCTTGGCGCGGCATACACAATAAGAAGCACTGCCATCAGGCTGGCCGGGACTATGGGCGTCAAATATATTCGCCTGATGTGTTCAAAGAATGGGAAGCGTTGAAATAGCATGCATGTCTCCTAGTTGTATAGGCAAGGCAGGCCATAAAGGCTCAGAGCTTGCCTGTGTTCTGATTTTTTGTATTAAACCATAATATTGACAATCAAGCATAAATTGTCTGCAATTAAATTATGTTTGTGTATAGTATATCTATGTGTGTAAGTTGAAAATTATAAATGTGTTGTTTATATTTTTATATTGTCCCGTTATTTATATATATAGTAGACAATATGTCAAAGTAGAAGGGGAATTGTCGAAAATCGAGCTTTTACATGTGCAATTTCTTGAGGGGGCCGGTATTCTCGTGTCCAGGCTCGCTCAGCATGCTTGCATGGACTAGCGTTATGTATAGAGATTTTTGTATGGGTTTTTTAATTGCCCGTGATAGTGCGATGGCTTACGGCGCATTGTTCTACGCGACTCAAGTAGCGCGTCTTTACATCAGAGATTAGACGTTGAGCATTTTTAGATATGGGTATAGTCGGGCGCGCCGAGCACTTCGTGTAGCCACTGCTACCGGGTTTGATATGTTTGGTCCGGCCGAGCAAGGCATAGCAAATCGCACTCAGATAGCAGCTTGATGCGTATCAAGTGCTCATGGATTTGCGAATTATGGAGCTGGTAGGAAAGATTTGAAGAACACACCTTGAGGCACAGTTGGCTGGCTTAATAATGTTCAGTCTTAAATTTTTTATAAGGTGTGTTCATAATGATTCGGCGCTTGGCGAGCGACGGTGTCGAGCATGCGTTGCTTACCAATAAGGACATGTTCTTCAAATGCGTCAGCAGCTTCCTTCGCTTGACCATTGCGCAGTGCTTCCATTATCCGCAGGTGCTCCTCATGCGAGTTCCGCATTTGAGCAATAGTGTAAACACCTTGTCGTATGTAAAGAGTTAGTTCCGCTTCTATTCCGTCGTTCGCTTCAATCAGCCGTGGGTTTTTCGTGGCTGCCATGAGGTGCTTATGGAAAGCCTGATTCAAGTCATAATAGGCGGCACTATCACGACGTTGCATGGCACTATCCATATCTTCCATCAGCTTGATCAACAGTGCTTCTTCTTCTACCTCTAGGCGAGAGGCGATAAGCCTTCCCGAAACATGTGCCAGTCCTGCACGAACATCGTACAAATCCAGAGCTTCTTCGAGTGAGATCTTGCGCACTTCGGCGCCTCGGTTCGGTACGATATGAACCAAGCCGGTTCGCTCAAGAGACCGCAGAGCTTCGCGAGCGGAGTTTCGTCCAACACCTAATTGAGTAGCCAGCGCTTGTTCGTTGACCCGGTCCCCTGGTTTTAGTTGCCCGGTTGCGATCATCTCACGTACTCGATTGCGGATATCGTCAAGCCGAACACTAATCGTTTCCGAGTTGCGTGGATTTACTTTGTTCATGGTTCTCATAGGGGGTAAGGCATGCATACTACGGGTGGCCACAGGGCCCTGAAGCTTCTTAAGTATAGTAAAGAAGTGGGTCGATTGACATGTGATCTATGGAATTTTTTGTCTTTATGTTGACAATTTTACTATAATTGTTCGCAATTTTCCAGTGCAGCCTAAATTCACGCTAATGTTGGCTGGCGAGTAGTCGATGGCTAAAAGTATGTTACTGGAGCTGGAGTATCAAAAGGAGATGAAATGAAGGAGCGAATCGGCCTTGTTGGAGTAGGACTTTTGGGCGAAGCGCTGGCGCGTCGGATGGTGCAGCGGGGATGGAGTGTGACAGCCTGGGATCGCGATGCGCCCCGCTTGCAACTGGCCAGTTCGATCGGGACGGCTACTGCCGATAGTCCACAGGATGTCATCAATTGCTCCGACGTGGTTCTGCTTTGTGTCTTGGATACTGAAGCGGTGCGCCAGTGCGTCTTTGGAGAGCATCGCCTGGCTGGGACCCAGCAGAATAGAGGTAAGCTGCTGATCGACATGTCTACCATTGATCCGCAGGCCACCCGTGATTTCGCGGTGCGCGCGGCTGCAGAAGCTGGTTTGCGTTGGGTGGATGCGCCCGTTTCCGGAGGACCGGGAGCCGCCCTGGACGGCGCATTGACCATCATGGCGGGTGGCTCGCCCGAAGATTTTCGACAGGCAGAACCCGTGTTGCGCGACCTGGGCGCACAGGTCACCTTGATGGGGCCTTGTGGCAGCGGCCAAACCGCCAAGATCATCAATCAGGCTATCGTTGGCGTTGGCTATACCTTGATGACAGAGGCTGTTTTGCTGGCAGAGGCTGCGGGTATTGACGTAGCGCGGCTGCCTCAATGTCTGTCGAATGGCCTAGCCGACAGTGTCCTGCTGCAGCGACTGTACCCGCGCATCGCACAGCGCGATTTTGATGCGCCCACGGGTTACGCCCGCCAGCTACTTAAGGATCTGAAAGCCGTTACGGCGTTCGCGCGAGATCATGGTCGGGATTTGCCTTTGATTGATTGTGCTCAAACGCTTTACAGCCTGTACGTGGAAGACGGCCATGGCTTCGCTGAGTCGGCATCGCTGATCCGTCTGTATGAAGCGGCCCTCGACGCAGTGGAAGAACAATGAATACAAGGCCGTGGGGTTGAGCCTTTGGGTCGACGTGTACCAGTATTTCCGATGGCTCAGCGTCAATCCCTATCTTTGATTGAGAGTGCCGGTCTTTCACTATGATGATAGTCGGCGGCGACGATGGCAAGTGCTGATCCATGGTATCTACACAGGTTCGCGTAGTAACAGGCAGCATCTGGCGGGTCAAAGTGAATTGGACTCAACGCTCGACTATCCAAATCCTCCTTGGGCTAGCCTGTATCGGGTCAGGCGCACATCCACTGTGATGGTGAGCTGCGTCAATGCCCGCGCTTTGGCCAGGCCCTCTGCGCTCGCCCGGTACAGGTGCGGCGTCATGGTGAGCAGGTCGGAGACCTGCTCCGCGTTCGACAACGGCACGGAATACTTCAGCGTGTCGGACTCCACGCGCTCGAAACCGGGCGGCCCGGCCTCACTATCCTTGCGTTCGGCCTTGATCGCAGGGTAGATGATTTCCCGCAGTTCTTGCAGATGGCGGGTGCCCGCATCCACCTGCAACAGCTGGCCGCCGGGCTTAAGGACTCTGACGAATTCAGCATAGACCGGGAAACCGAACATGCAAAGTATCCAGTCCAGACTCGCGGACTGTATGGGAAGATTGGCATTGCTGCCCACCAGCCACATCATCTGCTTGTCTCGCCGGGCGGCAGCCTGGACAGCCCATTTGGAAATGTCCAGGCCTGCCAGGGCAAGTCTTGTGTCGGGGCCGGCGCTTGCCGCCAGGCTGCGCAGATAGTGGCCCTCGCCACATCCGGCGTCCAGGCAGCTTAGGGTCGCGCCGGCCGGCACATCTTTCAGAACCATTTGGCCTGCGGCCCGGGCAATGGGATCGTAGGCGCCGGTGCTCAGAAACCGCCGGCGCGATGCCACCATCTCCTTGCTGTCGCCCGGATCGCGCGAACGCTTTTTTTGCACCGGAAGCAGGTGGACATAGCCTTGGCTGGAAATATCGAAGCAGTGGCTCGATACGCATTGCCAGGTATTTTCGCGGCGATGCAATGCCGCGCCATCGAGCGGGCAGGCCAAGGCTTCAAACGGAATCATCATGTAGGAGGCTGGCGTGAAGGAAGGGAGAAGCGGAAGTCAAACAGTGTACTGAAGATTGCCTGCGTCGCCGCCGCCAAATCGGGGTATTCCATGATATTTGGTCTGGATAGGCCTGTGGTAAAACCAAAGGCATGACAAGAGCCGCCATCATCATTCGAGCCCAAGACGAGGGCAAGCAGGGGTACGAGAAGGTTTTCCTGTTTCTGCGGGAGAAGCTGCTGGAAGGCGTGCTTCGCCCCGGAGACTTGTTGCTGCCGGAACGAGAATTGGCCGAGCATCTGGAGGTCAGCAGGCCCGTGGTGCGCGAGGCGCTGCGCGCGCTGGCGATGATAGGCGTTGTCGAAATACGCGAAAGGGTGGGTACTTTCGTGAAGAAGCCCGATGCCTCGGTCCTGGGCGATATTTTCGCCTTCACGCTGGCGCAGGATGGCGGGGTCATCGAAGACATCATGCAAGCGCGCGTCGCCATCGAATGCCAGGCCATACGCCTGGCCTGTCAGCGGATCACTCCGCAGGATCTTGAAGACATCAGCCGCGCGCTTCTCGCCATCAAGGAAACGATAGATTCGCCGCAGGACGGCGGCATGGCGGATTTCCAGTTCCACTCGGCCATCGTGCGCGCCAGCAAGTCCGACACGCTGATCAGCATGTACAAGGCAATGCAGCCCTTGTTCATCCGCCTGCATACGGAAAGGCGCGGAGTCGTCGAGCGGGACCCCGACCTTAAATTGCAAATCATAGAAGACCACCGGAAGATCTTCCGCGCCCTTGCAGAGAAAGACGAGCAGAGCGCAGATGAACAGCTCCGTATTCATTTTCAAATTGGAGACGAAAGGCGATATCAGGCGACTTTTAAAACGGCGTTGAAATAGGCGTGCCGCAAGCGGCGCCTGGAAGGAGACGAGTGCGAACATGATAAGAAAGGTGGGTTTCATTGGCTTGGGCACGATGGGCCGGCGTATGGCGGCCAATCTCATCAAGGCGGGTTACGAGCTTGTGGTGCACGATGTTGTGCCGAATGCCGTCCAGGATGCGGTCGCACTGGGCGCCAGCGCGGCCGCCACGGTAAGCGAGTTGGGAAGCCGGTCGGATGCCGTCGTCCTCATGCTGCCGAACACGCCGGATGTGCAATCGGTCATCTACGGCGGCGAGGGCTTGTCGAGCCACCCGCCAGCGCAAAATCTGATTATCGACATGAGCACGATTTCGCCCGTGGCGGCGCGCCAGATCGGCGCCGACCTGGCCGCGGAAGGAATCGCCTTCCTGGATGCGCCGGTATCGGGCGGCCCGGTGGGCGCCCAGGAAGGCAGCCTTACCATCATGGCCGGAGGCCAGGCGCATGCTTTCGAAGTGGCACGGCCTGTACTGGCAGCGATGGGGACAACGATTACCCATGTTGGATCGGCAGGCGCCGGCCAGACCTTGAAGCTATGCAATCAACTGATCTGCGGGATCAACATCCAGGCCATCTGCGAAGCCCTGGCCTTGGGGCGGGCGGCAGGCGTCGACCTGCAAATATTGCGCCAGGTATTGATGGGCGGATCGGCGGCATCGTGGATGCTGGACAAGCTTGGGCCAGCCATGATAAATGGCGAGGCCAAGGCGGGCTTTCGCATTGATTTGATGCTGAAGGATTTGAAGCTCGTGCAAGAGCTGGCCTTTGATTTGTCCGTGCCGCTACCCGCCAGTGCTTTGGTCACCACGCAGTATCTCGAGGCGCGGGCTCATGGCGAAGGGGCCAACGGCAACCAGGCCTTGTTTTCCGTGTATGACCGCAGTGCGAATCAAACCAGGACGCGGGAGAAATCCGCATGACGAACCTGGATTTTTCCGTGGTGTTTGACCGATGGGATATGGTCCTTCAGGGCATATACCTGACGATCAGACTGACGTTGGTCGCGACGGCTTGCGGATTTGTGCTGGGCACCTTCTGCGCCATCGGCAAACGCGGAAGGACACCCTGGCTCAGGAAAATATGCAGCGCTTACATCGAGGCGATCCGGAATACGCCATTGCTGGTGCAGATATTCCTGGTGTATTTCGGCTTGTCCAGCCTGGGCCTGTCATTGCCGGCAGTCACGGTGTCCATGATCGCGCTGACCATCAATGTAGGCGCTTACTCGGCGGAAATCATGAGGGCCGGTTTCGACTCGATCGAGAAAGGGCAGTTGGAAGCGGCGGAAACGCTGGGGCTATCCCGGCGGCAGATCTATTGGCATGTGGTGCTGAAGCAGGCGCTGGAGCGGGTTTATCCGGCATTGACCAGTCAATTTGTTCTTCTGATGCTGGCTTCGTCGATTTGCTCGCAGATATCGGCGGAAGAACTGACTGCCGTCGCCAACTTCATTCAGTCCGATACCTATCGGCCATTTGAAACGTATATCGTTGTCGGCGCCCTCTATGTCGTGTTGTCCATTTTTTTAAGAATTCTGTTCTGGGCTTTCGGCTTGGCCATCTTTCGGCGCCGCAGAAATCTTGCGGCCTTTATCTAGGCGAGGTGAACGATGGGTCAAAGCTTCGCTGCCGGATATTTGCTGTTTTTGTTGAAAGGCGCCTTATGGACTGTGGGGCTGTCCACCATCGCGCTGCTGTGCGGCGGCGTCCTGGCGCTGATTGTCGCGCTGTGCAGGATATCGACGCAAAAATGGCTCAGGCTGGCCATGGCGTTTTATATACAAATCATTCAGGGTACGCCTGTTCTGGTGCTCATGTTCCTGATGTATTTCGGGCTCCCCGCCATCGGCTGGTCGGTGTCGCCGCTATTGGCCGCGTCGGTGTCCCTGTCGGTGTATGTCTCCGCCTACCTGGGTGAAAGTTGGCGCGGCGCCATTCAGTCCGTTCCGCAAGCCCAGTGGGAGGCCGCGGAATGCCTGGCCCTGTCGCGCACACAAAGGATGATGAAGGTCGTCCTGCCGCAGGCGATCAGAATCGCCACGCCGCCCACCGTGGGATTCATGGTCCAGATAATAAAGAACACATCCTTGGCCTCGGTCGTCGGATTCATCGAACTGGTAAGGGCCGGGCAAATCGTCAATAACACGACCTTCCAGCCCTTTCTCATCTATATGCTGATCGCAGTTCTTTACTTTTCAATGTGTTACCCGCTTTCGATATTCAGTCGAAAACTGGAGGCCAGGGCCGGAGAGAAATCCTATGCATAGCGTCAACGAAGAACCGAGCCGCGAGATCGTGGTCAGCCTTGAAGGCGTATATAAAAAGTTTGGCCACACCGAGGTTTTGCGCGGTGTCGACATGGCGGTCGCAAAGGGCCAGGTCGTGGCCATTATTGGCCAGAGCGGATCGGGCAAGAGCACGGCGCTGCGCTGCATAGATCTACTGGAGACCATAGATGCGGGTTCCATTACCGTATGCGGCCATGAGGTCCACAAGCCCGGCGTCGACCTGAGGGCGCTGAGGCAGGATATCGGCATTGTGTTTCAAAGCTATAACCTGTTTCCGCACCTGACGATAGAAGAGAACGTCATGCTGGCGCCGAGGGCGGTCAAGAAGCTCGCAAAGGCGGATGCCCGCGAACTGGCGCACCGGGTATTGAACCAGGTGGGGCTAGTGGAAAAGGCCGGGCAATACCCCGATCAATTGTCCGGCGGGCAGCAGCAACGGGTCGCCATCGCCCGGTCGCTGGCGATGGAACCCAAAGTCATGCTGTTTGACGAAGTAACGTCCGCGCTCGATCCCAAATTGACCGGCGAGGTGC
Source organism: Pollutimonas rozaliensis (assembly GCF_048751585.1). Classification (NCBI taxonomy): domain Bacteria; kingdom Pseudomonadati; phylum Pseudomonadota; class Betaproteobacteria; order Burkholderiales; family Alcaligenaceae; genus Pollutimonas; species Pollutimonas rozaliensis. The sequence continues at coordinate 8,871 of NZ_JAZHOB010000006.1, forward strand.
TGCGCGTCATTGAGGACCTGGCAAAGAAAGGCATGACCATGATCATGGTCACTCATGAAATGAATTTTGCCCGAAGAATCGCGGACACCATCATATTCATGAATGAAGGCAAGGTTTGGGAAAAAGGGGAGGCAGGCATCTTGAACAATCCCCATACCCCGGAGCTGAGGGAGTTCATGCAGAACGAACTTTAAGACGTTAAATCAACAGGAGACATACCAATGAAAAAACGTATCATTGCAGCTTCAATGCTGTGCGCGCTGGGTGTGCTGGCCGGCGGGATGGGCGCCGCCCATGCCGACGTATTGGACAACATCCAGAAGAACAAGGTCATCCGGATTTCGACGGATCTCGGGATTCCGCCGGCGGGCATGATGAGCGCCTCGCTTGAGCCCATCGGGGCCGATGTCGAAGTCGGGAAACTGCTGGCCAAGGACTGGGGCGTCAAGTACGAACTTATCCAGACGACGGGTGCGACCCGCATTCCCAACTTGCAAACGGACAAGGCGGACATTGTCGTATCGACCTTGTCCGTGACGGCCGAGCGCGCCAAGGTCATCGATTTCTCCAAGCGCTATGCCGTGCTCCAGTCGGTGGTGGCTGGATTGACGGCATACCCGTCAAGAGCCTGGAGACACTGAAAGGCCACACGGTGGCGGTAACGCGCGGCACGACCCAGGATACCGAGCTGACGCCGCAGGCATCCAAGTACGGTTATACGGTTGCCCGTTACGACGACGATGCCACCCTGGTAACCGCCGCCGTAAGCGGACAGGCCAAGATGGTCGCCACCTCGCAATCGCTCGTCGCGCAGATCGACAAGAAAATAGGAAAAAATAATTTCAAGCCGCTGTTTGTGTTGCGCAATTTCGATCTGGCGATCGGTGTAAAGAAGGGTGAAGCCAGGCTGTTGGCGAAAGTCAATGAATGGGTCGAGGCAAATATCAAGAACGGCAAGCTCAACGAAATTTACAAGAAATATTACGGTACCGATCTGCCGGAAGATATGCGCGGAAAGTAGGTCGGTTTATTGGCATTTTTTTAGGAAGTGAATCATGCGTATTGTTATCGGTTCCGATCATGCGGGCTGGCCCCTGAAGAAAACAGTGGCCGATTTTGTCAAAAGCCTGGGCCATGAAGTGCGGGACGTGGGCAGCTTCGACGATGCTCCCGTGGACTTTCCGGATATCGCCAGGAAACTGACGGATTGCATCAAGTCCGGTTTGTCGGATCGAGGCATTATGGTTTGTGGCACCGGTGTCGGAGCTTCGATTGCCGCCAACAAGATAAAAGGCATCAGGGCGGCGGTGTGCCATGACATTCATTCCGCGCATCAATGCGTCGAGCATGACGATGTGAATGTAATGTGCATAGGCGCGATGATCATCGGACCCTGGCTTGCGAATGATCTGGTTGCGGCCTACCTGAGCGCCGAATTTTCCACCGACGAGGATTGCCGGCGCCGTGTGGAGCAACTGCACGAAATGGATCGGGCATAAACGGCCGGGGAGCTCATGACACGTCCTAAGCTTTTCGTGGCCGGCATTTATGCCGCCGATCTGGTTTTCACCGGGAACCGCATGCCGGCTCCCGGTGAAACCGTTACCGCAACGAATTTCATGCGGGGGCATGGCGGCAAGGGGTCGAACCAGGCGATTGCCGCGGCCCGGGCGGGCGCCGATGTGTCCTTTTTTACGTTTATCGGGGACGATGCCTTCGGCCGGGAGGCTGTCGAACTTTGGCTTCGCGAAGGTTTGCGGAGCAAGGCAAGCGTTATCAAGGGCCAGGCAACCGGCGCCGCCAGCATTTTTCTGGATTCGAAAACCGGCGGCAACGCCATCACGGTTTTCCCCGGCGCCTCGCGATTGATGCAGGCGTCCGATGTGGACCGGATCGAGTCCGACATTGCCGCTTCCGATGTATTTGTGGTGCAGTTGGAGCAGTCGGTGGACGTCGCTCGCCGAGGCCTGGAACTGGCTCGCAAGCACGGGGTGATCGCCATCTTGAACCCGGCGCCCGCCCTGGATCTGCCCGACGATATTTTTTCTCTGTGCGACTATATCGTTCCCAACGAAAGCGAAGCCAGCCTGCTGACCGGGTTGCCTGTTGAAACATGTTCGCAGGCGGAAACCGCGGCGCGGGTTCTTTTGCGCAAAGGCGCGCGCAATGTCATTGTCACGCTGGGTGAAAAAGGCGCACTGTACTGCGGCCCTGCGGATACCTTTCTGATCGAGCCCTTCAGCGCGGGTGCGTGTATTGACACCATAGGCGCGGGAGACGGCTTTATAGCCGGCATCGCAGTCGGGTTGGGCAAGGGTTTGCCAATTCGGGACGCGATGAGATTCGCGGCAACGCTGGCGGGTATTTCCGTGACACGCCATGGCGCGGCTTCGTCCATGCCGACATTGACGGAAATCGAACTTGCCTTGGCGGGGCAAATGTAATTTTCCGGACCAGCGCCAGGCATGTTCATGGAAAAGCAAAGCGCCAACCCCGAAGGATTGGCGCAAGCGTTTGATTCTGGTGGTGCCGATGAAAGGAGTCGAACCCTCGACCTTCTCATTACGAATGAGCTGCTCTACCAACTGAGCTACATCGGCGTTCGGCATGAAATAGCCCTGTTGTGCAGGGCCGATCTTTGCCAAGCCCATTATTATACATATTTTGATTGCCGCTGTTGGGCTGGGACGGATGTTTCCCCTTTTGTTTCCAGAGGAGTATTCCTCAATTTATTTTGGCTTCCAGCCAGCCGCCCGCCTATAATTATTTCCGTATCGCGCTTTCCACCGTATCACGTGCCGTCATTGACATCCCAAGAGGCCTCCTGATGCTGAACGCAACCACAGCCACGATAGCGCCGCTGGCCGGCCTGGCCAGTTCGATGGTGCAGGAACACGATTATTTTCCTGAAATACAGGGCACGATACCCCCGGAACTCAAGGGAACCCTGTATCGCAACGGGCCCGGTCGCTTTGAATTGGGCGAGACACGCAAGCGCCATCTGCTGGATGGCGACGGCATGATACAGGCTTTCGATTTTTCCGAGGGCCGCGTCAGGTACCGCAATCGTTTCGTCCGCACCCGCAAATACCACGCTGAACAAGATGCCGGCCGCTTTGTCATGCCCACCTGGACGACGCGAGCTCCGGGCGGCATGATACGCAATGTGGGCAACAAGATACGGTCGCAAGCGGGTGTGACCGTGGTGCTTAAAAATGGCTGTCTGTATGCTTTCGATGAAGTCGGCTTGCCCTATGGGCTGGATCCCGATACCTTGGAAACGTGGGGCGAGCGGCAGGTGGGACCGGCCGATATGCATATCGATTACAAGGCGCATACCAAGACGGACGGCCGCAACGGGCAATGGCTGCTATTGGGTGTGGAGCACGGACCCAGGACCTGGCTGGACCTGGTTGTGCGTGACGCTGGCGGCGCGCAGCTTAGCCATCAGCGTGTCGCATCGCCTCGGCCTTCGTATATTCATGACTGGTTTTTTACCGAGCGCTATGTGGTCATCCTGCTGCATCCGGTGGAGCTGTCTTTGCCGCGCTTTCTGGCCGGCTTGGCCAGCTTTACCGATAGCCTGCAGTGGCGGCCCCAGAAAGGCAACATGGTGGCGGTTCTGGATCGGGCCGGCGCCAATCCGCCCGTCTTCCTGGAGACCGATGCCTGCTTCATGTGGCATAGCCTGAATGCATTCGACATGGGGGACTCCATCGTGGCCGATTTCGTGGGCTACGATGCTCCCGATCATTTCCTGGGAGAGAAGGCCGCCTTTCGCATGATCATGGAGGGCAAGCCTGGGTTGCAGCAGAACAAAGGCCTGCTGCGCCGCTACATTATCAATGTTCCCCGCAAGAGCCTGGCTCAGGACAGGCTAAGCGAAGAGAACCACGAGTTCCCCATGGTGGATGCCGGCATTGCAGGGCACCGTCATCGCGTTGGCTACTTCACCACGGCGGCCGATGCCACGGTGTTTCATAATGGGCTGGCGCGGGTGGATATGGATAGCGGGCAGCGCGAGGCGATTTTCGTGGACGATGCCGCCCACCTGGGCGAACCGGTATTTGTGCGCGACTCTTTATCGGCTACGGAGCAAGGCTGGCTGCTTACCGTGGGGCTGGATGCGGTCACCGGTAATTCCTTCCTGGGCATCTTCCAGTCCGACCGGCTGTCCAGCGGCCCTGTTGCCCGCGTATTGTTGACGCATTCCACGCCCTTGAGCTTTCACGGCTGTTGGCATGATCGTCGCGGCTGACGGTTTTTTAAGAGGCACAGCATGAAAACAAATGCCGCCAATCGCTGGACACGCATCTTGCGGATGCCCCGGCTGATACTGGGCCTGGCGGCCTTTCTGCTGTTGGCCTTGTGTGCACAAGCTGTTGTGGCCGGCGATCTTGCCGTCCTGGTGACGGGTGTGAAGAATACCGATGGCAAGGTGGCCATCGCGGTGTATTCCAGCGCCGAGGGGTTTCCAAAGGACGCTTCCAAAGCGCTGCGTAAGGTCATGGCATCCATCGACGGAGCCACGCATTCGGCCAAGGCCGTCTTCGCAGGATTGAAGCCGGGGGAATATGCGATTGCCGTCTTCCATGACGACAATGGCAGCGGCAAGCTGGAAACGAATTTTTTCGGCATCCCGACAAAAGGCTATGGATTTTCCAATAACGTACGTCCGAAGATGCGTGCGCCCAGCTTTGACGAAGCCCGTTTTACGTTTCCGGCCGAAGGATCCGCCGTCGGCATAGGCCTGAACTACTAGGAGTCGGCATGAGCATCATTACTTGGTTTTTATTGATAGCGGCTTTTCTGCCGTTTTTTGCCGCGGCGGCTTCCAAGGCGGGCGGCGAGGCCTACGACAACAATAATCCCCGCGCCTGGATTGCGCGCCAGGAAGGCTGGCGGGCCAGGGCCAATGCGGCGCAGATAAATTTATTCGAAGGCTTGCCCTTCTTTTATGCCGCCGCATTGTTTGCGCTGTACCGTCAGGCCGATCCGCAATGGCTGGCGGGCTTGATGGCCGCGTGGATCGTATTGCGGCTGGTCTATCTGGGCGTCTACATCGCCGGGTACGGCGGGCTACGCACCCTGGCTTGGGCCTTGGCGCTGGCTGTGAACATTGGCATGCTGTTTGCCGGAAACTAGCGCGCCTGGCCGGACGGGTCTCATTCTTCCTGGTTCATGCGTATGGCCGAGGGAAACAAGTCCCAGCAGGCGATGAACAGCGCGGCAAACAGCGGACCGATCACAAAACCGTTCAGGCCGAAGACCGCCAGTCCGCCCAGCGTCGAGATCAATATGACATAGTCGGGGATCTTGGTATCCTTTCCGACCAGCAAAGGACGCAGGATGTTGTCCACCAGGCCGATGACCAGCACACCGAATAGTGTCAGGACGATGCCTTGCCAGATGGCGCCGGTAACCAGAAAGTAAACCGCGACGGGAACCCAGATCAGCGCCGCGCCGACCGCCGGAAGCAAGGACAGGAAGGCCATCAATACGCCCCAAAGCAATGCGCCCTGGATACCCAGGAACCAGAACATGAGTCCGCCCAGCGCGCCTTGCGTCGCAGCCACTACGATATTGCCCTTGACGGTAGCCCGGACCACTGTGGTGAATTTCCGGAACAAATGTTGCTGATGCTCATCGCTGAGCGGAATCAACTGCTTGCTTTGGCGGGCCAGCTGGGCGCCGTCGCGCAGCAGAAAAAACAATAGGTAAAGCATGATGCCCAGGCCGATCAGGAACTCGAATGTATTCTGACCCACGTTGACGGCCTGCGTCGCCAGAAATTTGCTGCCCTGCAAGGCACCCGCCGAAAGCTTTTCGCGCAGGCTGAAGATGTCGCCCACGCCGAATCGGGTCAGCATGTCGTGCACCGACGAGGGCAGGACGCTCATGATCTGTTCGAAATAGGCGCCAAGATTCAGTTCACCCGTGTTCAGGCGCTTATAGATGGCCGCCCCTTCCTGCAGCAGTGAACCGGTAATCAGTATCAGCGGGATGATCACCATCAGGACGATGATCATCAGGGTGGTAAACGCCGCCAAATTGGGCCTGCTGCGCAGCTTGGCCAGCAGGCGCCGGTGCAGCGGAGCGAAGACGATGGCCAATATGGTGCCCCAGAAAATGGCGCCGTAGTAAGGAAGCAATACCCATATGAAGGCCACGGTAACAATGGCCAGAAGCAGTAGAAATGTGCGGAAATAAAGGTTGGAGTTGTTCATCCAGTATCCATGAGTGCGGGCGGGCTGCGCAAAAGATATCGCGTAGCGGGCGCAGCCCTTCAGACGGCGTCACCCAGGCAATTCTATGCGAAACCCATCCTATTCGCCCAACAGTTCCGCAATGGGCTGCATCCCTTCTATATGCTGTGAAACAACTTTTACGAGAACAATGATGGGAACGCATAACAGCATTCCCCATACTCCCCAAAGCCAGGCGCCGAACAGCAGCGCCACGAACACCGCCATGGCGTTCATTTTGGCGATTCGGCCGGTCATCCAGGTAGCGACCAGCATCCCGACAAAGGTGGCTATCGCCAATGTGGCGCCTGCCGCAAGCAGCATGGTCGAGAACGATTCGAACTGCAGGAAGGCGGCGCAGCCGATGGCCACGGAGGCCAGCAGGGAGCCAAAGTAGGGGATAACGTGCAGCAGCGCGGCGGCGACGGCCCAGGCCCCCGGATTGTCCAGCCCTATCCAGTGCAGCCCCGCCCATGTCGCCAGGCCCAGCAGTGTGTTGGTCAACAGCAGCATCAGCATGTACTTCTGGATCGAGGTGTTTATATCGTCCAGGATTTGCACGGTGATCTTCTTGTTCGATAGCGAGGGGCCGGTCAAACGCACCAGCTTGCGCTTGAAGGTATCGCCCGACAGCAAGGCAAAGAACACCAGGAAAAGCACCATGGTCATCTGGCCGACGAAGGCCGCCGCGCTGACAGAGCCTGCCCACAGCCAGTCATTCAGATTGAAGTCGGTCGGCTTCAGAACCACGGCAGGGGGCGTCGTTACCGTGTGCTGCAGATTTGTATCCGCCCCTTCGGTGCTGGGCGCGGCGGCCTCCTTCAAGGTGTTGGCGGCGCTGCGCAGCTTTTCCAGGGTGCTGGACTCGCCACTGTTCACACGCTTGAATGCGCGCGTCAGCTTGTATGTGGCGATGGGCAATTCGTCCATGATGGATTGCGCTTCGTTGTATACCGATGTCGCCACCAGCGCGCTGGATCCGAACAGCGCCATCATGACGACGCTGGCCGCGACGACGCGTGGCAGCCGGATGCGTTCCAAGCCGCAGACCAAGGGGTTCAACGTAAAGGAAATCAATATGCCGAGAATCAGCGGAATGAAGAATTCCTGCGCCCACTGCAAGGCAAAGACGAAGGCAATGGTTGCCAGCGTGGTCAATGCCAGTCCGCCTGCCGCCACTTTGGGCTTGGAGGACGCCGCGGCGTCCAAAGCCGGCTGCGTTGCGGCGGTGCCGCGATCATCTGGCGATGGGCTGTGGCTCGTTGTCAGGGGCTGCGATGCAGACTCTTTGGGTTTCACCGTATCCATCGCGATCTCCGGCTATACGTATTGCTTGTTGTGCGGCCGCTGTTTCGTCCCTGCGTGGCGAAAGAGGGCATGCACACAATACGCCGCCTTGGGATTTTGCTCAATCGGACTTGTAACGCAACGTAGCGCGCAGTTGAGCGAGCCGGCAGTGACCACAATCGGGAAAACCGGCTTCGAAGAAAAGCCCGCATGCGACGGCATGTTCAGGGTTAGTCCTAGATGTTGGCATTTCTTATCCTACCTTAAAATATAGAACGATCGTTCTTTCAGAAAGAACGACAACAACTGTTTCACCAACGATCCCGTGCTGACGCGCGAATCGAAAAGTGGCAAAAGAAGACAACCAGGGGGAAATGGCATGAATTCGGTTTTCGGTTCTTTGAAAAAGGTAATGGCGGTAAGCGCCCTGACGGTAGTTTCGGGCTTGGCCTGCGCCCAGTCTTATCCGGCCAAGCCGGTTCGCTTTGTGGTGCCCTATGTGCCGGGCGGGGCGTCCGATGTGGCTGCCCGCCTGGTCACGAAGGATATTCAGATTTCGGCGGGGCTGAATGCCATCATCGACAACAAGCCGGGGGCCGGTGCGCAGATCGGAACGCGATTCGTCGCCGACGCGGCGCCGGACGGTTATACCTTGGGTTTCTTCGACAATTCCTTCGTCATCAACCCGGCGCTTGTGGGCGATAAGCTGCCCTATGACGCCGCCAGGGACTTCAAGCCTGTGGTGGAGCTGGTGAAGATGCCTTTCATTCTCGAGGTGAACAAGGACGTCAAGGCCGATACGCTGCAGGAATTTATCAAGCTGCTGAAGGATAACCCCGGCAAGTTCAATTTTGGCTCGGCGGGCAATGGCAGTCCCGTTCACTTTGCCATGGAGCAGTTCAGGCATGCAAGCAAGGTCGATATCACGCATATTCCCTATAAGGGAGGTGGCCCGTCGCTGGTGGGGCTGATCGGAGGGGAAACCCAAGCCACGATGGCGACCGTGGCTTCCAGCCTTCAGTACATACAGAACGGCCAGTTGAAGCCGCTCGCCGTCACGAGCTCCAAGCGCCTGCCCGAACTGCCTGACGTTCCGACATTTGCCGAGCTGGGTTACCCGCAAGTGGACTTCTCCTATTCCCTGGGCCTGTTCGCGCCCAAGGCTGCGCCTGATTCGGTGGTGCAGTGGCTTTCCGATGCGTTCAACAAGGAACTGAATCGGGAAGAGGCCAAAACACGGCTCGCCAAGGCGGGTTTCCTTGTCGTTGGCGGCGTCCCGCAGGATTATCAGGCGTTCATCGCGTCCGAAATTCCCCGCTGGAAGAAGTTCGTCGAAGAAGTGGGCGTGAAAGTGGAATGAGCAAAGGAAGAAACATGGGAACAACCAGCCCTGGCATGACCCCGTATCAAGAACGCTCCAGGTTCTTCAGCGTCGATAATGCCTTTAATGTGAAACTGGCGGACATCCCGCCGCATATCTTCGAAGCAGAGCGCGATGCCGCCATGGCTGCCGACGGCGCGTCTGAAGAGATCCATTGCAATCTTGGCGGCCTGGTGGGAAGCGCCGGGCCCGCCACGTCGCCGCTCATGCTCGCCTCCTATATTCGGCTTTCGGCAGCGCAGCCGCTTACGGTGCGCTACCGGGCGAGCACGGAGATCTACTGCGTCTTGAAGGGAAGCGGAAGCACACGCTTGCGGAATGAATGCATTCAATGGTCGGAGGGCGATGTCTTCGTGCTGCCGGGTGGCGCGCAGGAAGTCCATGAAGCCGCGGCGCCGGGCGGCGCCGTGCTGTGGCTGTGCACCAATGAACCGTTGCTGGCGTTCGAGAATCTATGGCCTGCGCCGGTCGACGAATCGTCCTTGCGGCCGACTCACTACACCCGCAAGATGATGGAAGAGGCCCTGGACGAGGCCATGCGGCATACTCGGCGCAATGGCAAGCAGGCGCGTTCCGTGATGTTGGGCATGGACGCCGGCGGGCGCAGTACCGTATCGCCCGCTTTTACTTTAGCTTTCAACTCGATTGCGCCGAACGATTTCCAGATGCCGCACCGCCATAATTCGGCGGCGATTTCCCTGGTGCTGAAATGTTCGGACAGCTATTCCATGGTCGAGGATCAGAAGGTGGTCTGGTCCAGGTTTGCGACATTTCTGACGCCGGCCGGCAGCATGCATTCCCATCACAATCCGACTTCCGACGAGGCATTGCTGTTGATTGTTCAAGATGGCGGGCTGCATTATCACTGCCGCACCATGGGCTTCTCTCTCACATAGCGCGGGCTAAGCCCCTTAACGAGAGGGCGTGCGCATGGCGCTATTCGACAGCGTGGGCCGCGATGGATAACGCGGCCCACGCTGGAAGAAGCCGAGGTCCAGTGCGCAGCCTTACTGTTTGGCGTCGATCCCTGTGTCCTTCACAATCTTCCCCCACTTCTCGAACTCTTCCTTGATGAATGCGCCATAAGCGTCCGGGGAAGGACTGGTGGACACTTCGACCGCGGCCGATGCCAGCGTTTGCTTGAGCTTTGGGTCCTTGACCGCTTCAAGCACCGCTTCGTGCAGTTTCCGGGTGATGTCCTTCGGCAGGTTCTTGGGGCCGATCAGGCCAATCCAGTTCACACCGACGAATACAGGCATGCCCTGTTCGCCGCTTGTCGGCAGGTCGGGAAGGAACTCCGAGCGTTTGTCGTTGGCCATGGCGATGCCTTTCAATCCGCCGCTCTGGATATGCTTGTACACGGCGGGAAGATCCACGACGATGGCGTCGACGTGCCCCGCAAGCGTATCGGTGACGGCGGGAGCCGCGCCTTTGTACGGAATATGGATGACCTGGCCGCCCGCCTGGCTGCGGAACAATTCGATCGTCAGGTGCGGCAGGCCGCCGGTGCCGGAGGACGCGATGCTCAGTTTGTCTTTCCGTGCCAGTTCAATCAGGCCCTTCAGATCGGTGGCCGGGACACGGGGATTCACCGCCATGGTTTCGGGTGTGATGCCGATCAGGCTGATCGGTTGAAAGTCCTTCAGCGTGTCGTAGTTGACGTTGTCATGCGTATGGGGCGTGATGACCAGCGGACTGGCGCTGCTTACCATCAGGGTATAGCCATCCGGTTTCGAGCGGGCAATATCGTTGGTGGCGATCATGCCGGCCGCTCCGACCTTGTTCTCCACAACGACGGAGACGCCCAGTATCCTGGATAGCGGTTCCGCGATCGCACGGGCGGTGATGTCGTTTGAGCCGCCGGGTGAGAAACCGACGATCAGCGTAATGGGCTGGCTGGGAAAGTCCGCCGCCTGCGCCGGGGCCGGCGACAGAAGCATTCCGTGCCCCAGGCTCAGGCAGGCCAGCGCTTGCAGAATGCGCCGGCGGGTAATTCGTTTGTTTTTGGATTTCATATTTATCTCCTTTGGGGGCGTCGGTGACGTGTAGGTGTGCAGCGCAGTGCCAGGCAGGTACTGTCAGGAAAGAGCCATAATATGTAAAAGCGCGGCCGCATCGTTTTCGTGGGGCAGGTTCGCCCATGTTGCGAATACCGCTTTTTGCTTGTCGACGCCGATGACGGGGTTGGCGAGCGCGCGGAACTTTTCGGCCAACTGATCGGTGGTCATGGGATTGCGGGTGCTGCCGATCGCGTCGATGACCTTGGCCTCGAATCGACTGCCATCCTTCATGATCATGCGGACATTTGCCTGCGTGTCGCGCAGTTCGGGCCGTACATTGACCTCGATGCGTTCCTGAAGGGCGCAGACCCGGCTGTCCTGAATGGCAGCCAGCGTACCTTGGGCCAGGCCGGCGGAACCGAACACGGTTGCCGCAGCTACCCAGTGGAACAGGCTTACTTGCGCTTCGAGTTCCGTTTCCGGCAAGCGGCGCCAACAAAGCTTCATTGCATCGGCGTGGGTGTCCAGTTCGATGCGTTCGATGTCTTCGGTCGTGATGGAGTGTTTCAACAGCAGCTGCAGGCATCCATCGATGGCGGGATGGATCACGATCCCGCAGGGATACGGTTTATAGGCATTGTTCAGCAGCTCGAAGCGCGACCCGAGCGACTCGGTGATTGCCGTCGCATCCGTTGCGCCGGAAAGAACGTCGAGCAGGCCATTCCGGCCATCCAGTGCAATGGATGAACATCGGAATCCGCCCTGTGCCAGGAAGGCGGCATCGATGCCGCTGCGGGCGGCGAGCCCCGGCACATAAGCGATGGCCATGCTGCCGTGCGTAGCGCGCAGCCCGCAAGCCTGGGTAGCCGCCAGGCCGATGGCCGAGACCATGGCTTCATGGTCGAGTTCCAGCAGATGTCCTGTTGCGATCGCCGTCCCGACACCGCCGGACAGTCCGGTGATGTACCACCCCATGTGCGCCGTACCGCCGGCCTTGATGGCATTGCTCAGGCGGCACTGCAGTTCAATGCCGGCGGCAATCGCCGCCAGCAGGCGAGTGCCCGGAACGGGCCGTCCGATCTGGGAAAGCCGGTGTGAGGCCGCCAGGCACGCCGAAGCCACGGGCGCTGTCGGATGGGTGATCGTGGCCAGATGGGTATCGTCGAAGGTATGGGCCGATGCGCTCAGGGCGCCCAGCAGGGCCGCGCTGGACATGCCGCAGCGCTCCTCACGGCCGGCTACCGGTGTATCTTTTGCCGTGTCCAAGATAGCGACGCCTTTTACGGCGGCGTCCATGGATGGCGTGGCTGCACCGCCAATCGTGCAGGCAAGGTAGTTGAGCAATGCGCGCTGGGCTTCCGTTTGGATATGCGCGGGCAATTCCTGCCAGGCATAGGTGTCCATGTAGTCGGCGATGCGCGTCGATGCCGTCGGCGAGGGGGACTGAAGTAGTGACATGCGGATTTGTCTCGCGGCGGCGTGAACCGCTTATTAATGGTTGTTCTGCTTAATAGAACGTTTATTCTATTTAATAGGTATTCTAGGTAGACAAGTTTTTGATGTCAATGTATTTGCATTACGGCGTGGATGTGTAAGATGGATGCGGCAGTCAGCGATCCGGCCAGGATGGAGTGGATGGTGGGCTCTCCGCCTACCGCCGATCGAATCGTTCGCTTCGACGATGGATCTTATTTTCGCTTCCCCGCCCTGCGGCGTTTGGCAATGCCACCATCCGCCAAGTGCTCGACATGACGACGGCGGTCCGAGCGCATATGGAGCCGCCTTGGCGCCGAGCAGGATGCTTATATGACGGTGGATTCGATAGGTACCCCATTCGCCGGCGGTGGCTTGAATACCGGCTTGCGCGATCTAGCGCATTTTCGGTTCAAGTGTTTACAAAGCTTTATGGCCGGTAAGCGTGTGGCTCTGCTCCAGCTTATACAACCGGCGCAGTCGGTGGGCAGGGGCCGGACTTGGATCGCTGCGCCCCTTCGGGGTTCCCTTGCAGCCGCTTTGCGCCGGGGTCGGGCGCGAACTCGCCAGCCATCAGCCGCCTGTGGGCTGATGGCTGGCTCAAACATGCGCGCCCTCTTACGCCCCCGGCGCAAAGCAACTGCGGCGGCTTGCTCAAACCTCGCCCAGCCCCGGCCCACCGGCTGCGCCTTGGCAACATAGTTGACGATGAACCCCCTTAGCGATGGACGCGGTTGGCGATGAGTCATCCGCTGGGCTCGGAAGGTCCCGGCCCGCGCGGCAGGCGCGCGAAGCCGGGACGGCGCAAGACACGAGGAGCAAGGCCGGCTCCCGCCACCCGCCACCCGGCACGCGTCAGAGAGCACCGCACACGGATCTTGAGTCACCACTGAATATCGCGCCGCCAGAACCCGCAAGCACGTATGCACCTGAACCGAAAATGCTCTAGCCCGCTTTGGAGAAATGCTGCGAAATGGCGGCCGGTTCAATGGACGGCAGATAGTGTCCAGCGAAGTGGTGGATGATATTCGTGGCGGCGGCGATAAAAAAGCCTTTGCCCAAGGCGGATACGATCTGCTGAAAGACTGGAGCTATCGCGACATGTGGTGGGTAACCCACAATCAGGGTGGGGCTTTCAGCGCGCGGGGCGTACATGGCCAAAGAATATATATCGATCCAGGGGCTGAAATGGTGATCGTGCGCTATGCATCGCACCCGGTGGCCGGAAACTCGGCGAATGATCCGACGACATTGCCTGCATTCGAGGCATTGGCACGCTACCTGAGTCGTCCAGTTCCGTTGAAGTAGGCTGGTGTATAAATAAGGAATACTTATCCCGGGAGCCGTCATGAAACACGCTATTGCCGCACTGCCCAAAGGCACGAGTGTCCTGCATCCTGATACACCCATGACCCGGGATTACAGGATTAAGCGGCTGAACGTGCACGTGGGCGCGGATGGCCGGATCAGCAAAGTAGTGTGCGGGTAGGGCGCCATCCAACTCGGCGCGGTTTACGAATCGCCCAATTCGCCCATCAGCCGGTTCAGTTCGTCCTGCGAGAAGTCTATGGCGGTAAAGTCCGATGGCGTATAGACCGCCGACGACGATGACTCACACGCTTGCAGTATCGACATCAACTGATTCTCCAGGCGGGCGAGCAGCGCCGTGATGGTCTCCGGCGCATGGCGGGCGCCGAAACGGCAGGAGATCACCAGGCTGCCTTCTTCCAGCCAACTGTCGAAGACCAGCAAATGGCGGCGACCGGCCTGCGGGTCGCGCTCCTGGCCGGCGCCCAGGCGCAGCAGGGCAAGTTGGCCGACCCCGAATTGCCCGATCTCGCCGACAAAGTTGAACGACACGGCGGGCTCGGCCCGCAATGCGGGATCGCCGCCATAACGCAACAGGCCGTAGCCCATGCCATCGTCCGGTATCCGGCGCAGCGCCTCTTTGGCGGCGACCAGCCAGCCGCCCTCGTCCTGACCTGTTGTGGGGGGAAGCACCAGGGGATAACGCGTGGTGAACCACCCCACTGTGCGGGATAGGTCGATGGTCTGATCGAAAGGCTGGCGGCCATGGCCTTCCAGCTCGACGGCCAGTGCGCCGCCCGCCCAGTCGACCAGGCAGCGGCCCAGGCCCGCCAGGACCGCTTCATGCGCACGCAAGCCAAAGACCGACGCCATGGCCGTGACGTAGCGGGACGCCGTGCCGGTGTCGATGCGAAGGCGCGCTTCCCGCACATCGCCTTCCTGATTGGCGGCCTGCTCATGGTCGATGGGGGGCATCATGGCGTCATTCGCCTGCGTGGCCACGCTCAGCCAATACGGCAGTGTGCCGGCCATGGCTTCGCGCCGCTGCGCCAGCGATTGCGCCCACCATGACCACGACGTGGAGGCTGCCGCGATGGCTTGAGGTCCCTTGGACAGCCCCGTCGCCAGGTCGTCGGCCAAAATGCCCCAGGACACCATGTCGGTCAGGCCGTGGTGGGCAACCACCACGATTCGGGTGCCCGATCGGCCAGTCCGGATGGCGCCGGCCGCAATGATGCGGCCGGCCGCGAGGTCCAGTCCGTCCATCAACTGGTCCGCCAGCAGGTTCTCCATGACTTCAAGCTCGGCCTGCGTCGCATCGCCGGCTTCGGTGACGATGACATCCGGCGCATACGCCGGACCTGTCTGTTGAAGCCGCTCTTCGGTCGCAGCGTTCCATTGTGTGCGCAGCGCATCGTGGCGCTTGACCATGGCCAGCATCGTTTCTTGCAATGCTGCCTGGCCGACATCCAGCGAGGTCTGGAATACGGCGCTCAGGCACCAGCGATTCCGGTTTGTCATCGGCGTTTCAAGAAACCATTGCTGGATCGGTGTGACCGGCACCGGATGGGCAAGCGGTGTCAGGCCGGCTGCGGCCGCCTGCACCGGAACGGCCAGCTGCGCCAGCGCGCGCACGGTTGGCGCCTGGAATACCTGGGCGGGCGTCAAGGCCAGGCCCGCGGCTCTTGCACGGCCCACGATTTGTATCGCCATGATGGAGTCGCCGCCCAAGGCAAAGAAGTCGTCGTCCAGCGCCACGTCGGGACGCTGCAGGACGTCGCACCACAGCCCGCGCAGTATGTCCGTCGCTACGCCGCCGCCTGTTGGCTGCGGGGGTTCGCGGCTGTCGGCCGGCGATGCCGGGGTCGGATCCGAGGCGGTGCGCAGCAAGGCCTGCCGGTCCACCTTGCCGTTCACCGTCAGCGGCAGGGCCGGCAATACCAGAACGCGCGCAGGCACCATGGCCTTGGGCACGCGTTGCGTCAGCCAGGCGACGATGTCGTCCTGGCCGCTGTCGCCGGCGACAGCGGCGACAAGGCTGGGTTCGCGTCCCGCTGCCTGGTCGACCAGCACGGCGGCATCGCGCACGCCGGGGCAGGTTCGGATCAGTTCCGCCAGACCCGCCGGCTCGATGCGGTGGCCGCGAATCTTCACCATATCGCCGTTGCGCCCTGCGAACACGATGGTGCCGTCGGGGCGCCGGTGCCCAAGGTCGCCGGTGCGATAGCTGCGCCGTCCATCCTGATCGATCGAAAAAGGCCCTTCGGACGCCATGCCGTGGGTATAGCCCGCGGCGACCGCCGGGCCGCTGATGACGATTTCGCCCTCGCTGCCGTCTTCCAATGCGTTGCCGTCGCCGCCCAGGATGCGCACTTCATAACCGGCCAGAGGAGGCCCCACCGGGACCAACACACTGTTTTCCGCACGCAAGGCCGCCGTCGCCTCGGTCATGCATGCGCCTATGGTGGTTTCGGTCGGACCGTAGTGGTTATAGATGCGGCAGCCCACGCCCAGCGCGCGGATACGATCCACCAATCCCCATGACAGCGCGTCGCCGCCAAGAATCAATGCATGGCGCGGCAGCAGGGCGGCCGCTTCCGGCGCATCCAGCAGCGCCGCCAGATGGGATGGAACAATCTTCAGGGCATCCACCGGCGTTTCCGTCAGCCATTGCTGCAGGGCCACCGGGTCGCGGGCAGATTCGGCGTCGACCGCATGCAGCAGGCCGCCCGTCCACAAGGCGCCCAGAACGGAGGTGTAGCCGAGGTCTGCCGCGAAAGAGGTCACGATGGCGAATGACATGGGAGCCGTTGCCGCCAGCCGGTCCAGCAGTGCGGTGACATAGCAGCGCATGGCGCCATGCGATATGAGCACGCCCTTGGGGCGGCCCGTGGAGCCGGAGGTGTACAGGATGTAGGCGATGTCCGTGTCGGCCACGGTCTTGCATGGTATCGCGGCCGTGTCCCTTCGTTCAGGCTTCAGCGCTGCACGCGACCATGGCACGATGGGAATCGACGGCGCCGCGCGCTCGGCATTGGGTTCCGCGATCAGCACGCGGGCCGCGCTGTCTTGCAGGATGGCCGCGTGATGTTCATCGGGATGCTCGTCATCCAGCGGCACAAAGGTGGCGCCCAGGCGCATAACGGCCAGCATCGACGCCACGGGGCCCAGCCCACGCTCCAGCCGGAAGGCCACGCGGTCGCCGGCCTGTACCCCGGCCTCGGCCAGGCGCATGGCCAGGTCGGCGGCATGGGCGTCCAGCGACCGGTAATCGACCATGCCGTGGCGATCCCGTACCGCGGGCGCACTGGGAGCATGCGTGGCATGTTCCGTCACCCGCGCCGCCAGGCCTGGATGGCCGTTTTGCACGCCGCGAGGGGTTCGGCTCGTAGCGCCGTCGCTTGGATCGCCTCCGGCCAGTTCATTCAGTATGGCCACATAGGCGTCCAGCCATTCCCGCACCCGGCCGGCATCGAACAGATCGCTGTTGTAATGCGCGTCGATGCGCAGGCCGTTGCCGTCGATCTGCATATTCCAGTTCAGATCCCAGCGCACGGCGTGGTGGGTATTGGCCTCTATTTGGGTGGCCAGCCCGGCAAAGTTCGGAGCGGCGTCCGTGCGATCCAGATTGAACGATGCGCAGGCCAGCGGCGGGCGCGATGGATCGCGCCGCAGCTTCAGATCCTTCAGCAGACGGGAATAAGGATAGTCGCGGTGAGCCATGGCGTCGGCGACGGCATGCTGGGTCGCACGGATCAAGTCGCCGTGGCTGATGGCGGCAGCGGCATCCATGCGCACGGGGAGCACGCTCACGCAGTAGCCCATCAGCGTGGGAGCGGGCAGCTCGGGCTGGCCGGCGGAGAAGATGGCTATCGCCATCTCGTCCTGTCCGCTCAGGCGGGCCAGGAGCCGGCCGTAGGCGGCCAGGCACACGGAGAACAAAGAGCTGCCGGTCTGCCGGCCAAGGGCTTGCAGCCGTTCCAGAAGTTCGGGCGGCAAGCGGTCGCGGCTTGCACGCGCGCCCGAAAAGGTCTGCAAGGCTGGACGCGGCCGGTCGGTGGGTAGTTGCAAAGGCGCCGGCACCGTCGCGTACAGATCCTGCCAATAGGCGGCCAGCTCGGGCAGCATGGCATGGCTGCGGCAGTGATCGATATAGCGGCGGTAAGGAACGGGGGCGTCCAGCACGGCGGGGCGCTTTTCGACCCGGGCGCTGTAGAGTTCCGCCAGCTCTAGCGCCATCAACTGCATGGACCACCCATCGGTGATCAGATGCGGCATCACGACGAGCAGACGATGGACGTCCGGCGATTTGCGGACGATGCGCGCCACGACCAGCGGCCCGTGTGCCAGGTCCAGCGGCGCCAGCGCCATTCGGTCCAGCCAGTCTTGTTCAGCGCCGTCGCGTACCGGGTCGAAATCCATGACTTTGACATCGGGCGCTAAAACGGGATGTATCCATTGGCTTTCCCCGTCTTCGGGGAAGGTTGTGCGCAAGGCCTCGTGCCGATCGACGACATCGCCCAGGGCGGCCTGTATGGCGGCCAGGTCCAGGGTCCCGTTCAGGTCGAACACCAACGATTGGTTGTAGGCCGCCGACGTCTCCGGACTGAAGGCCGCCAGCAGGCGCAGTGCCTGCTGGCCCGGCGTCGTCGGCAGGTGTTCCTGCTGCTGCGCGGCTTGGCCGGACGGCATCGGCGAAGGGTTGCGCGGGGCCAGCATGCCTGCCGCCCGCATGGCGCGCACCGAGGCCTGCACCGCCGCCGCGATGCGGTCCAGGTCCTGGTCCGTATGCGCGGTGGACAGAAAGCAGGTGCGTCCTTCCCACACATAGACGCCGTTCTGGATAAGATGGTTGTAGAACAGGTCGCTGGCGCCCACATAGCGGTACAGCGATGAAAAGTGATGCACCGATATGGAGGTTTCCTCGGCTTGCAACACGGCATTCAATCGCGCTGCGAAGGCTTCCGTGCGCTGGTTCAGCGACGTTTGCAGGCCAGGCCCGGCCGCTTCCAGGTGGGCCAGCACGGCCTGTGCCGCCACCATGGCCAAGGGGTTTTTATTGAAGGTGCCGGCAAAGAAACTGCGGTCCTCGCGCGGCAGTTCCTTGCCTTCGAAGGACCAGGCGCCGCCGTCCAGGGCGTCCAGGTAGATGGCCTCGCCCGCCACCACGCCTATCGGTAGGCCGCCGCCAACGATCTTGCCGTAGGTGACCAGGTCGGCGCGCACGCCCGCCCAGGATTGAGCCCCGCCTTGCGCAACCCGAAAGCCCAGCAAAACCTCGTCGAAGATCAGTGCCGTGCCGGACTGTCGGGTCAGTTCGCGCACTTGTTGAAGAAAGGCGCGCGGCTGGCGGTCGGGCCGCCGGCCCTGTACCGGTTCGACGATGACCGCGGCCAGTGTCGGCGCTTCGCGCGCGAGTATCTCAAGCGCGGCGGCTTCGTCGCCGTAGTCCAGCACCAGCACATCATCCACCATGCCCGGCGGCGTGCCGCCAGCCAGGGCGACGGTCGCCCCGCCTGCGCCGACCTGGGCCAGGGTGCCGTCGAAATGGCCGTGATACGAGCCCGAGAACATGGCTATGCGCTGCCGCCCCGTCGTGTGGCGCGCCAGGCGCAGCGCGGTCATGACCGCCTCTGTTCCGCTGTTGCAGAATGCGGCGCGGGCATTGCCCGTCATCCGGCACAGCCGCTCGGCCACTTCGCCGGCAAGATGCGCCTGCGGCCCGATGAACAGGCCGCGTTCAGTCAGATGGCGGTTGATCGCTTCGGTCAGGAAGGCGGGGCTGTGCCCGAAAAGCTGTACGCCGAAGCCCATGGCGCTGTCGACATATTCATTGCCATCCACATCGATCAGTTGGCTGCCCTGAGCCTTTGCGCCGACGATGGGATAGAGCATGGAGCGGGTTTCGTTGCGGAAACCCGCGACGGCGCGGCTGTCGGCCAAGTAAGGGCCGTACTTGCGCCGCTGGTCCTGCGAGGCGCGGCTGCGGTCGATATAGGCGCGGGCAAAAGCAGTCAGCGCTTCGGGATTGCCCACGTTCTGCGGCGCTGCTGCGATTACCGGTTGCGGTGTAGAAACGATTGCAGCGGCCCGCGCCGCGGCGGGGGCGGACGGCGTCGGCACGGCTTGCACCGTATCCGCCAGGGCCTGCAAGACATAGGCGATCAGCCGGCTTGGGCTGCCCAGGTTCTCGAACAGGGCCCGCCGGGGTATGGAAATGGCCCAGCGCCGTTCCAGCGTGGCCACGGCTTCGGTAAGCGCCAATGAATCGACACCCAGCTCAAGAAAGCCGTGGTCCGATTCGGCGTCCGCCGGCGCCAGTTGCAGGGAGCGGATCAGGACGTCGGCAATCTGTTGCCGGTGATCGATGGACGCGTCACCGGCCGTGCTCTTTGCAGCATCGGGCGGGGGCGTGTTGCTGGGTTCTTCCCGCCTGGGCGCCGCCGCAGCCGTGGGCATGGTGGCTTCAGTCTGTGGAAAGGGTATCCAGTGCCGCTGGTCCGCGAAGGGATACCCCGGCGCGGCAGCCCGTTTGGAGGCGGCATAGATATCGTCCCAGCGGATGTCGATGCCCGCAACGAACAAATGGGCCAGGACATTGCCCAGCGTCTGCCCGGCCGGGCGGTTGCGCCGCAGCGTCGGGACGATGACGGGAGGTTGATCCGTGAATTCGGCTGTGCGCGATGCCGTGCCCATCAAGGCGGGGGAGGCGCCCACTTCGATCAGCACGCGGGCACCGCTGGCGGCCAGCGTCGACATGCCTTGCGTGAAGCGTACCGGTTCGCGTATGTGGCGTACCCAATATTCCTCGGTATTAAAGGGGGCGTCCAATTGCCCTGTCAGGTTGGACACCAGCGCCGCGCGGGGAGGAGAAAGCACCACGCCGGCCATGGCGGCGGCAAAGGGTTCCAGCGCCGCATCCATGAGCCGCGAATGAAAAGCCTGTGTGGTGCGCAGCGGCTGGCAGCCTATGCCGTGGGTTTCCAGGCCGGCGCACAGGGCGTCGATGTCCGCCGCCGGGCCGGACACCACGAACTCGTCCGGCGCGTTGATGGCGGCGATGTCGACTTGCTTCAGCAAATGGCGCGCAGCCTCGGGCACGGCATCCGGCGAGACGAACACCGCAGCCATGCGGCCGTCGCCCGCACCGGCCCCCATCAGCTTGCCCCGCTGCACGACCAGGCGCAGGGCCTGATCCAGGGTGAATACGCCGGCACGGCAGGCAGCCACCCACTCGCCCAGGCTGTGCCCTATCGATATTTGCGGCGTGATGCCCCAGGTCGCCAACCTGTCGGCCAGCGCATAGCCCAGTATGAACAGGGCGGGCTGGGCAAGCCGGGTATCGGCCAGGTCGCAGTCGGGATCGTCGCCGAACATCGCCGCAGCCACAGAGCATCCAAGCAGAGGGTCGACAATGGCGGCGCAGTCGTCGACCATGCGGCGGAATGCCGCGTCGCTGTCGTACAGATCCTTGCCCATGCCGGCCCATTGGCTGCCTTGTCCGGTGTAGAGGAAACCGAGCTTGGGCGGGTCGGCGGGCGCCAGGCCGCGTGCACCGATCAAGGGGGACTCACCGGCGGCGACCGCGCGCAAGCCTGCGATGGCCTCGTCAAGATCATGGGCCACGATGGCCGCGCGCACCGGGAATTGGCCGCGGCCTATCGCCAGGCTGGCCGCCAGCCCACGCAGGTCGGCATGGCCCTCTTCCAGCCAGTTGGCCAGCATGCCGGCCAGCCTGTCCAGCCCTTGCGGGTCGGGCGCCGACAAGGGCAGGACGATGGGGCCGTATTGCGGCGCAGGGCCGGCTGGCGCTTTGGCTGCTTCGAGTATCAGGTGCGCGTTGGTGCCGCTGAAGCCGAAGCTGCTGACGGCGGCGCGGGCCGGATGGCAGGGCGGCCAGGGACGCGGCGCGTCGATCACGTGTACCGGCAGGCGGTCCCATGCGATGCGGGGGTTGGGGTTCTGTTGATGCAAGGTCGGCGCAAGCTGGCCGGATTCCAGCATGAGGACGGCTTTGATCATGCCGGCAATGCCGGCGGCGGCTTCCAGGTGGCCGATATTGGTCTTCACGGACCCGATCAGCAAAGGCGCGTCGCGGCCTTCGCCGTAGGCGTCGGCCAGCGCCTGTACTTCGATGGGATCGCCCAGCGGCGTGCCCGTGCCGTGGCATT
This sequence comes from Pollutimonas rozaliensis, assembly GCF_048751585.1. Lineage (NCBI taxonomy): Bacteria > Pseudomonadati > Pseudomonadota > Betaproteobacteria > Burkholderiales > Alcaligenaceae > Pollutimonas > Pollutimonas rozaliensis. The sequence goes on from NZ_JAZHOB010000006.1 coordinate 30,736, forward strand.
CCACCACGTGTACATCCGAGGCTTGCAGGCCTGCGTCGCGCAAGGCCTTGCGGACCAGCGCGGTCTGCGCCGAGGCGTTGGGCGCGGTCAGGGAACTGGCCCTGCCATCGTGGTTCACCGCTGCGCCTCGAACGATCGCGCGTATGCGGTCGCCATCGCGCAAGGCATCGCCAAGCCGCTTCAAGACGACGATACCGCCGCCTTCGCCGCGCACATAGCCGTCGGCCGCGGCGTCGAACGTGCGGCAGGCATGGCCGGGACTCAGCATGCCGGCCGCGGCAAAGCCTTGGGTAAGGCTGTTATTGATCAGCAGGTTCACCCCGCCGGCCAGCGCCATATCGCATTCACCTTGGCGCAGGCTACGGCTGGCGGCATGAACGGCCACCAGGGATGAGGAGCAGGCGGTGTCCAGCACCAGTGCCGGCCCCGTGATGTCCAACAGGTGGGCCAGCCGGCCCGCGGCGGTGCTGGCCGAATTGCCGGTGGCGGCCAGCGGCGAATACAATGCCCCCGGCCCCTGGAAGCGCAGGCCGTAATCCTGCGTGCTGATGCCCAGGAACACGCCGGTGGCCGATGGCCGGCGCTGCCGGTCCGCAGCGCCGGCGTCTTCGAGCGCGTGCCAGGCCACTTCCAGCAACAGGCGATGCTGCGGATCCATATGGCTGGCTTCGTTGTCGCGGATGCCGAAGAAGGCAGCGTCGAAACGGTCAATATCTTCGATATAGCCGCCCGGCGGCAGGCCTGCGCTTTCGGGTCTATTGGCGGGCGGCCGGCCGATGGCATCCTGGCCGGAAGCCAGCAAGCGCCTGTAGGCCAGCGCGTCGGGCGCGCCCGGAAAGCGGCAAGCCAGGCCGACGACCGCAATGCAGTCATCCGTCAGGGGCGTGGTACTGGAACCGGCCTGGCCTTCATCGGCAACGGCGGCCTGGACGCCGTCGGATGCAAAATGGGCGGCCAGCCGCGCCAGCGTGGGATAGTCGTATGCCACGGTCTCGGGTACCGGCACGCCCAGGCGTTCGCCCAGCGCAAAGGCCAGTTCCGTGGAGGCCAGCGAGTCCAGGCCCAGCTCGGCAAAGCCGCAGTCCGCGCGCAGGCTGTCGGACGCAAGGCCCAGCCGGTCCGACAGCCACTGCGCCAGCCAGGCGCGCAGGGCGTGGCTCTCCATTCCCTTGCCGGCGTCGCCCTGGGCCGGCGCCGTATCGGCCTGGCCCGGTAGCTGCGCTTCCCATTGAGCAATCTCGGGCAGCTCGCCCGCCAGATAAGCGCGCTTGTTCGCCATGCGCTGTATCTTGCCGCTGGACGTGCGCAGCACGGTGCCCGGGGGCACCAGCACGATGCGCGACAGGGAGATTTCCAACTGTTGCCAGACAGCCTGCGCAATGGCTTCGAAGACGGGCTCCGTCGCCTCGCCGCGCCGTGAACGTTCCATTTCCTGGACCAGCACGACCTGCTCGCGTCCTTTGCCGGACCCGTCGGCTTCAAGGTAGAAGGCCGCGCCGTTGTCGCGCCGCAGCGCATCGTGCGAACGCTGCGCCACCCACTCTATATCCTGAGGGTAGAAGTTGGCGCCGGCCAGGATGATCAAATCCTTGATGCGGCCGGTGATGAACAGTTCGCCGTCCACCATGGCGCCCAGGTCGCCGGTGCGCAGGAAGCCCCCGGCCTGTGGTTCGTCGTCTATGTTTGCGCCGAATGCCGCTGCGGATTCTTCGGGCCGTTGCCAGTAGCCTGTTGCAATGGTGGGGCCGCCCACCCAGACTTCGCCGATGTGATTGGATGGGCAGCGCCGCAGCGTTTCCGGATCGACGATGGCAATGGGCACGTCCGGCAGGGCTTGGCCGCTGCCTGGCATGATCCGTGCCGCCAGCGCTTCCGGGTCGCAGGGCTGGATGAGGCCGGCGGTCAGCGCCGCGCCGTCGAAATGCCGCAAGACCGGCGGATGCCCGACCGGGTTTCCGGTGACGGCCAGGGTGCTTTCGGCCAGGCCATAGGCCGGTGCGAACGTCTCGGGCCTGAATCCATACGGCGCGAATTCGCTGACGAACTGGTCCATGACCGCCGGATTGATGGGTTCGGCGGCATTCATAGTCATGACCATGCTGCTTAAATCCAGGCCGGCACGGTCTTGCAGCGCGATGCGGCGGCTGCAAAGATCGTAGGCGAAACTGGGGGCTGCCGAGTGCGTGCCGCGAAATTGCGACATGGCCTGCAACCAAAGCAGGGGCTTTTGCAGAAAGGTATTGGGCGCCATCTGCACTGACCCGCAACCCGAATACAGGGGCTGGAGCAGGCCGAATATGAGTCCCAGGTCGTGAAAGGCGGGCAGCCAACTGATCATGACGGACTGCTCGGCTATGCCCCATACGGCACCCATGCGTTGCAGGTCGTGCAGCAGGTTCCCGTGGCTGACACGGACGCCCTTGGGCATGGCCGTCGAACCCGAGGTGTACTGCAGGAAGGCGGTGTCGTCCGCTCGTATGGCGGCCGGTTGCAGATCGGGCTGGTCGGGCAGCCCGTCCACGGCGACCCAGGACAGGGCCGCCAAACGCGCATTGGATCCGCGCCATTCGTCCGTGGCGCTCAGCAGCGCCTCGCTGGTCAGGGCGACGCGGGCGCCGGAGTCAGTGGCCACGGCCACCAGCCGCTCGATCAGGCGATTGCGCCGCGGCGGATTGATGGGGGTTGCCAGGCGGCCGCTCCACAGGCAGGCCATGAAGGCTGCAAGAAAATCGGGACCGGCATGAAATACCAGCAGCACCGGCTCGCCGGGCTGGGTATCGCGCATCAGCCGGGCCGCGATCGCGCGGGCGCGCGATGCCAGGTCAGCCGCGTTCCAGCGGCATTGCGGCTGGCCCTGGCTGTCGAGAAAGGTGAACCACCAGCCGTCGCCTTCCGTACGTGCCCGCCGATCCAGGATGTGGGGAAGCAGGAGGGTAGTGTTTTGCGGGACGGCTGAGTTCATTACGGTCTCCTGGCGATCAATCAACGGCTTCCACATCAACCCGGTTGCCCATCCTTCGTTTCAGCATTTCTTCCAGCTTGGCGTCCAGGCGCCTGTCCAGCGTGGCGGCGATGGCTTTTTCAAGATCGGATTGCTGGTCGCTGCTACGGGTCAGGTCCGCCACGCGGGCCAGGTCGTTTCGGCTCAGCGACAACAGCAGGCAGGGCAGGCGCGTACGGCATGTGGTCGGATGCGGTATGCCTTCCAACAGCGCAAACTCACCCAGGAAATCGCCCACTTCAAGCACCTCCATGGTCAAGGATGAGCCGTCTTTCAGCAGCACCGTGCTTTCCACGCTGCCGCGCGCGATGATGTAGAAGCGGCCTTCGGTCGTGCCCTCGATGGCCAGCACGGTGCCTGCTTCGACTTCCTCCACCCGCAGCATGCTGCGTATGCGCTCCAGTTCTTGTTCCTCCGCCGTGGAGAATATGGGGATTTTGCGCAGGCGATCTATGGAGATGCCAACATCGCGTCCCGCATTGACAATGGCGATGTCGGACTGTTTCTCCCACATCCCGGCATATACCCCTTGTTTGGCCAGGAGCTCGGCATGGGCGCCGGTTTCGACCAGCCGGCCATCCTTGAATACGCAGATCATGTCCATGTCGGGGCAGGAGTTCAGGCGGTGCGTGACGGAAAACAGCATGCGGTCCGCGCTGATGCGTCCCAGGGTTTCGTTGATGGCCGCCTCGGCCTCGGCGTCCAGGGCCGACGTGGCTTCGTCCAGCAGCAGAATCTGCGGATTGCGCAGCAGGGCGCGTGCAATGACGATGCGCTGGCGCTGGCCGCCCGAGAGCAGTTTGCCGCCTTCGCCCACATTGGTGTCGTAGCCTTGCGGCAAGCCGATGATAAAGTCGTGGATCTCGGCCGCCCGCGCCGCCTGCTCGACCTCGGCATCGCTGGCGTCCATGCGTCCGATGCGGATGTTGTACCGGATCGATGCCTCGAACAGGGTGGTGTCCTGGTTGACCACGGCCATCATCGAGCGCAGACGGTGGTTGTCTACCTGGCGGATGTCGGTGTCGTTAAGCAATATGCTGCCGCTCATGGCGTCATAGTTGCGCGACATCAGATTGATGATGGTGCTCTTGCCCGAACCGGAAGGCCCCACCAGCGCAATGCGCCGCGGCGCGGGCGATTCCAGCGTGACGTCTTTCAGGTTCAGGCGGTCGCCGGTATAGCTGAACGAAACATTGTTGAAGGCGATTCGCGACAGCGGCGGTTCCAGCGCGGCTTCGCCGCGATCATCGGGAGCATCATCGGGGTGATCCAGCAATTCGTCGATGCGTTGCCAACTGCCTATGGCCTGGATGGCCGATGGCAGCAGGGCGGCAATGCCGCCCGCCGCGCCGCCAAACGCCAGCAACAGGCCGATATAGGCCACGACGACGCCGCCCGACACGGTGCCGTTCAGGGACAGGATCGCGCCCAGGCCGATGATGCCCAGTTGCGCGGCGCTGATGGCGAACACGGTTGCGCGTCCGGTCAGTTCGCCCAGCAGATACTGGCGGTAGCTGGCGTCGTAGATGGTCTTGCTGCGCTCGTCGAACTGGTCGCGGCGATGGCGGGCCAGGTCGAGCGTACGTATGACGGGCAGCAACTGCACGGTTTCCTTGATGAAGCCCACTATCTTGCCGTCTTCCACCTTGCGGGCGTACGAGGCCCGCACTGCAAGGCGCCCGACCAGCCGGGGCGCCGTCAGGGCGATGGCCAGCATGGTGATGGTGGCCAGGGCCATCCGCCAATCGAGCAAGATGCCGGTGATCAGCGACCCTATCATCAGGAAGGCTTTGGAGATGATGCCCGGAATGGCCCGGACGATGCCGTTCTCGACGATGAAGATGTCGTTGTTGAAGATGGAAACGATGTCGCCGCTTTGAAACCGCCCCAGAGACCGCGAGGACAGGCCCAGCAGCTTGTCGAAAGTGCGTTGGCGCACATCCTTCATGGTGCGGGGTCCCAGCGTGGATACGCTGAAGTCGATGGCCAGCCCGGCCGATGCGGTGACCAGAAAGCCACCGATAAGATAGGCCAGCGTGAGCCAGATGACGCCGGCGTTCTGCGGCGTGATGCCGTCATCGAACAACTGGTTCAACCAGATCGGCATCAGCATGGCGTAGGCCGTCTGGATCAACACCCCGACGCCCAGCGTAATGCAGAAGAAACGATGAGGACGCAATTGCTGGGCCGTCCAGGCCAGGAAGGGGCCCGCGCCTTTGGCGGGCTGCTCGTCGGCCAGCGACTCTTCCCATTGCAGCTCCAGCATGGTTTGCGATTTGCCGGTGGACGTGTGGCAGGCGTCGTCCATGGATGTCTCGGTAGCCAGGGCGCGTGCAAACTTGGCCAGTCCCGGGGCGCCATAGGTGTCCAGCATGAAGCGTACGAAGGCGCCCGCCCTGACGGCATCGCGCTCAGCGCCGGCGCCGGATGACAGGCGGCTGTGCAGCCCGTCCAGATCGCCCGCTTCGGCTACGCTGATGTTTCCCGCGCCATCGGCGGTTCTTGTGGCGTGGCGCAGGACGCCGGTTCCGATGAATGCAAGCGCGTCGGCTGGAATATCCAGCCGCTCGGTCAGGATGCGTTCCACCAGTGATCGTTGAGTGTCGATTCCCGAAGAGTGTGAGTCCGCCAGTCCGGCAGCGATGCCGGCGCCGTGCTCGGGGGCTTGCAGGCCAAGTATCTGGCAGGTCTTTTGTTCCAGCTCATTGAGTCTCTGGGTGTTTGGCCTGAACCAGCGATGAACAATTGCCTTCAGTCGTGATTGCACACTAGCCTCTTTTTTCAGTTGCTGTTCATGGAAGCCGCCTCGTTGGCGGCGTGGGCGGATAAAGCAGCTGCCCGCATCAGAATGCGGGCAAGGTCGGAGCTGTGAGTGGTCCAGAAAAAATGCCCGCCATTGCAGGGAATCAATCGGGTGGTCGCGGATGTGACCTTTTCCCACGCCTGAAGCTCTTCGGAAGAGACCGATGGATCGCCGTCCAATTGCAGGACATCGATGGGCACATTCAAGGCGGCGGGGGTGTATCGATAGGTGTCGCAGGCTTCGAGATCGGCGCGCAGGGCGGGTTCCAGGCCGGAAGCGGCCAGGTCGCCGGCATCGCCGCCGGCCATGCCGAAGCGCGCCGCAAGCTCCGCCTGCAATTGCGGGGCGGGGAGGCGGTACAAAGGGGTATCGGCGGGCGGCATGCAGGGAGAGCGGAAGCCGGACACAACGAGGCGGGCGGGCTGGATACCGGCGCGGGCCAGGCGCCTGGCGGTTTCGAATGCCAATAAGGCCCCATAGCTGTTGCCCACCAGAATCAAGGGCTGATCTTCGAAAAAGGGAGAGGGCTGTGCAAGGGAAAGGAAAGCGTTGGCGATGCCATCGGCGGCGGTGGCGGCCCGACGAGGCGGGTCGCCGCCCTTGTCTGAAGGCTGGCGCGGCAAATAGGCCGCCATGATCCCGGCTGTGCCAGGCAAAGAGGCCGCCACGCGGCCGGCCGACAAGGGCGAACCGCCCGCGTGCGGGAAAAACATGAAGGTGGGCTGGCCTGGCGCCGCAGCCCGCAGGCCGACAATCCATTGCGATTGCATGGATCCTGTCGCTGACGAGGTACCGACCGTAGTGTCCATCAGGAAGCCTTCCGCTAACATGCTGTTGCTGTGGCAGTCGATGATTCTATCAGTTATTGTATCTAAACATGACTTCTGTATAGTTACTTTACTGTGACCAGCACACTAACAGGCGACGCGACATGACAGCAAGCACCTTATTTCCGCCCGACGCGATGGCCGCCTACGAACGCGATGGCGTCATCTGCCTGCGCGGCGCCTTCAGCGCCGAATGGGTGGAGCTGGCGTGCCGGGGCATCGAACACAACATCGCCCAGCCCAGCCCCTTGTTCCGCAACCTGGGTACGTCCGACGGGGGCTTTCTGTCGGATATATGGGCGCGCCGATATATTCCCGAGTTCGAACGCTTTTGCATGGAGTCGCCGGCCGCGGCCATTGCCGCGCAGGCGCTGCGGTCCAATCCGGTAAGGCTGGTGCAGGACACCTGGTTCAGCAAGCTGCCCGGCGCCTCGGCGCGCACTCCTTGGCATCACGATACCGCTATTGCCGGACCATTCTGCTCGATCTGGGTGGCGCTGGATCCCACGCCACGCGATGCGTCGCTGGAGTTCGTCGCGGGGTCACATGGATGGGGCCGAACCTTGATGCCGCGATCCTATTTTGCCAGGGGTGGCGACGCGGCGGAGCGTTTCTATACCGAGTTCCATGGCGACGCCGACCGCGATCAGGGACCCGGCTTCGGCCAGGTGCCCGATATCGAAGCCGACCGCGATGCCTACGACATTATTGGCTGGGAATTGCAGCCCGGCGACTGCGTTCTCTTTGATGCCCGCACGCTGCACGGCGCCCCAGGCAATCACCTGGAACGGCCGCTGCGCCGTTTCGTCACCCGCTGGATCACCGATGAATCCGTGCTGGCGCCGCATGGCAAGGATGTTATCGGCGCCCTGGCGGCGGCCGGGCTGCAAGCCGAGCTGGAAGTCGGAAAGCCGATACGCGGGCCGCTGTTTCCTGTCATAACGGTGACACGTCCAACCTCGATAATTTCGTAACTTATGTAGCAATTATTGACGTTTGTTACTGGCGCGGTATACAGTTCGCAATTCGACGGCCTGTGTCAAAGAGGCCTAGAGCGCTAAATATTATTGTTTGCAGTTCAATGTAGTTCAACCTCAGGAGACTGACATTATGGCTGGTATGTTCCTCACGATTACTCGCGCAAACATCAAGGCTGGCAGCGAACAAGAAGCACGCTCACTGCTCGAAAAATCCCTGCTGCCCAACGACGGTTCCAAGCCGGGCGACCACATTCCGGGCCTTATCGGTTTTGGCTTGATGCGCTCCAAGAAAGATCCCTCCATGTATGGCTTGGCAACGGTATGGAAAGACGAGGCCTCCCTGGATGCGTTGTCCTCCAACCCGAATGCAAAGACGGGCGGCCACTGGGTGGAAAAGTTCATGAAGTTCACCCAGGGCGATGTCAAGGGCGAAGGCTTCTACATCGAAAGCCTGTAATTCGCTTTCCCCAAAGGGGGGATTCCAGCCTGGTTTCTCCCCAATCCCTTCCGTGCAAACCACTCCCGCTGCCGCGCTGCGACCCATAGAAGACGCCTACCCGCTTACCCGGATGCAACAGGCGCTGCTCATGCGTTGCCTGGCCTATCCGGATCAGCCGCTGTATATGGGGCAATGGTGGGCTGTGCTGGAAGGCCCCCTGGACGCCGCCGCCTTGGCCGATGCCTGGCAACACGTTGTGGGCCGCCACACCGCCTTGCGCAGCGGTTTTCATTGGGATCTGAAAGATCATCCATTCCAGGTGGTGCACCGTCAGGCCGCACTTGCCGTGACGCATCTTGACTGGGCTTCGCACGCCGACTGGCGGCCCCGTCTGGACGACTATCTGGCCCAGGACAGGGCGCGCCCTTTCGATATCCGCAAACCGCCCCTGATGCGCATGGCATTGCTGCGTCTGACGCCCGAGCGACACGTACTCGTATGGACGCGTCATCACCTGACGGTGGACGGCTGGTCGCTGGGTATTCTTCTTGATGAGGTCTTTGCGCTGTACCGTTCGGGCATTGCCGGAACGGCGCCTTCCCTTGCTCCGGCGCCGGCCTATCGCCGTTATGTCGACTGGGAAAAATCCCGTGATCCGGCTGCGGCCATCGAGCACTGGAGCGATGTGCTGGCTGCTATGCCGCAGAACGGCGATTCTGCCAACGGCGCCGTCCTTGTGTCGAGCACGGATGCGGACAGCCCCAAAATTCGTGCCCATCGGATCGACCTGTCCGCAACGCTGGCGAATCAGCTCGAGGATTTCGCCCGGGTCGCCCACGTTACCGTCAATACCTTGGTGCAAGCCGCATGGGCCTTGGTGCAGGCCCGCTTGCAAGACAGCGGCACAGTCATTTTCGGCGCGGTCGAAGCCTTGCGCCCGTCGGATGCCGACAGCGGCGAACTGGCCGGGCTGGTCGGCATCCAGATACAGATACAGCCCGTTATTGCTCGGGTGGATGAGCGTCCCCTGAGCGATTGGCTGAAGGCTTTGCAAAATCAGGCGGCATCCGCCCGTGCCGCCGGTTCCATCGGCATGGACGATCTGCGCGCCTTGCTGGGCATGGCGCCCGGCGTCCTGCCCTTCGACAGCCTGGTGGGGTTTCAGAACTATCCGCTGGACGAAGAGGGCGCTTTGGCCGGCACCGGACTGGCCCTGGCCGAAACCGGCGATGTGACCTTGCCCGACATGCCGCTGAACCTGATGGTGGAGCGCCACGGCGGCGGCCTGGCCGTGCACCTGATGGTGGACGAACGCCATGTCGCGCCCGCCGAGGCCGCGCTGCGGATGGATATGCTGGCCCATACCCTGGGCGTTTTGCCGGCATCGGCCGACCGTCCCGTCGATCGTATCGACGCGGTGCCGCCGGCCATCGCAAAGGCGCAACTGGATGGCAGCCTGGGGATGCCTCAGGCGCTGCGCCCCGAAACCACGGTTATCAGCGACATCCTGCGCCATGCCATCGAGCAGCCCGAAATGCCGGCCTTGGTGCACGGCACTGAACAAATCACTTATGCCGCCTTGCTGGGCGCCGCCGCGCAGATTGCCCTGCGCCTGCGTGCCGCCGGCATAGCCAGCGGCCATCGCGTCGCCATCCACTTGGAACGCAGCCCCCTGGGCATAGCCGCCATCCTGGGTACCCTGATGTCCGGCGCAGCCTATGTGCCGCTGGATCTGAATTCACCGGCCGAGCGCAAGCGCTATATTGTGTCGCAGGCTCAGGCGGCTGCCGTGATTGCCATCGGGCAGCCTGACTTTGCCTGCGCTATCCTGGTCGACGTGCAAGACCTTGCCGGTTTTTCCGCAGAGGCTGCAAGCCTGACCCTGCCGGACGTGGCGGCGGCCGGTATGCCGGGCGGGGCGGACGAGGCCTATGTCATCTTTACATCGGGCTCGACCGGACGTCCCAAGGGCGTATCCGTGACCCACGATAATCTGGCCTATCACGTCGCCGCCCGGGTTGCGGCGTATCCCGACAGGCCCAATCGCCGCCTGCTGCTGACCTTCCCCTTGATCTTCGATGGCTCGGTCACCGGCATCTTCGGCACGCTTGCCACGGGCGGCACGCTGGTATTGCCGCGCGCCATCGAGGCCAATGACCCGGATCGCCTGGCCGCGCTGATACGCAGCGCGGCCGTAAGCCAGACCATCATGATTCCATCGCAATGGAGCCTGGTCCTGTCCGCCGGCGAGGCGGCTGATTTCGCAACGCTGCAACTGGCGGTGGTGGCCGGCGAGGCATGCCCGCGGGATCTGGTCGAACGCCATTGCGCAAAGCTGCGCCATGTTGCACTGGCCAATGAATACGGCCCCACCGAAACCACGGTCTGGGCCACCTGGCAGGCATGCCTGCCGGGCGTCGTCGGCCCCGTACCTATAGGGCGCCCCATTCCCGGCACGCGGACGTATGTGGTCGACAGCCGCAATCGCTTGTGCCCCGCGGGCGTGCCTGGCGAACTCTGGATCGCCGGACCTGGCGTTGCGCAAGGCTATGTGGGCCAGGCGGCGCTGACCGACGAGCGTTTCGTTCCCAATCCTTTCCACGACGATGCCGGCTATGGCATCGCCTACCGCAGCGGCGATCGCGTCGCCCTTGGGCATGACGGCAAGCTGCGCTTCCAGGGGCGCGAGGACGAGCAGGTAAAGATCAGCGGCTACCGCATCGAATTGGCCGAAATCGAAGCGCGGCTGCGTGACATGCCGGGTGTGGAAGAGGCCATCGTGCTGGCGCTTCGCCATGACGGCCAGGCGGCGGCGCAATTGATTGCGCATGTGGCGGGCATGCAGGTGCCCGGCAGCGAAGCGGTACTTCAGCATCTGCAAGGCGTGCTGCCCGCCTACATGGTGCCGCAGCATATCCTGCTTCACGAACAATTGCCGCATACATCCGCCGGCAAGGTGGACAGGCTGAAGCTGCCCGAACCGCAGCGCCTTCAAGCCGCGTCCGCGCCGCCCCAAGGCAAGATGGAGTGCGACATCGCCCTGATATGGCAGTCTGTGCTTGGCTGCCCCGTCATAGGCCGGCACGATAATTTCTTTTCCGTGGGAGGCCGATCGCTCGATGCCATGCAAATGGTTTCCCGGCTGCGCCGAGACCTGAAATTGGCCGTCGAACTGATCGACTTGTTCGAAGCGCCCGCTTTGTCCGATTTCGCCCAGCGGCTGGCGGGCCGCGAAGCCGGCCAGGAGTCCGGTCTGCGCAAGCGTGCGCGTACCCGTGTGGACCTGTCCGCCGGCGGGGTGCCGTCCGGCGCTGCGGAATGAGCAGCGGCTACATTGCTTCGGCAAGCTTCGCGCAGCAACAGTTGCGCTACCAGGATATGTTGCAGGCGGGAGGGTCCGAGTACGCCGTTCCCCTGGTCATTTCCATACACGGTAATCCTGATCTCGATTCCTTGCGCCGCGCGTTCGACGCGCTAGTCGAACGCCATGACGTGTTGCGTGCCGCACTGCCGCTCGTGGACGACGTCCCTGTGCTGGCGGTTGCCGACGACAGGCGTATCGAACTTGCACGCATCGGCAAGGCGGCGGGCGATTCGGCCGCCTGGCAGGGGGAAGTCACCGCAGCGGTCGCCTCCATGCTGGCCCAGCCTTTCGATATGGACAAGGGTCCTTTGCTGCGGGCGGCGCTGCTTGAACCTGCCCAAGGCTCGTATGCCGATTGCCCGATGGCCATGATTATCGTCCTGCATCATGCAATTGCCGATGGCGGGTCGCTGCCCATCATGCTGGACGATCTAGTTGCCGCTTACGATGGGGTTCAGCGAAATACGCCGCCCAATTGGGATGAACTGGCCTTGCAGTATCCGGACTACGCCGACTGGGAGCAGGATCGCTTCGGGGCGCCGGATGCGCCGGCGCTGGCCGATGCGCTGGACTACTGGCGTGGCGCGCTGGACCAGGCTCCCGCCATGCTGGATCTGCCTCTGGATCGCCGGCGGGGGAAAGGCGGGCCGCAAGCGGGCGCTACGGCAAGGTTGACCTTGCCGCGCGAAAAGGCGACGGTGCTGGAAGACTTGGCGCGGCAACGCGGAACCACGCCTTTTTTAGCCTTCCTGGCGGTTTTTTTTAGCGTCCTGCACCGCTGGAGCGGCCTGGAAGATCTGGTGGTGACTGTGCCGGTATCGAAGCGGACACGTCCTGAATTATCGCAACTGGTGGGCATGCTGGTCGATACCTTGCCGCTGCGTCTGGCCTGCGCATCCGACCTGAGCTTTACCCAGTTGCTGGACACGCTGCGGCATACATTCCACGAAGGTTTGCGGCATCGCGATGCGCCGTTTCAGCGTATTGTTCAGGCAATGGGCATCGAGCGCCGATCCGATGTGCCGCCGCTGATGCAGGTCCTGTTCGGCACACTGGAGGCCGGTACGCCGCCGCGGCGCGCTGCGGATGGCACGCTGTTCGGCATCATCGATGACCAGGCCGAGCAGGCCGCCAAGGCGGATCTCTCCTTCGTTTACCGTGCAGGCGGCGATGAACTGGAGCTATGGTGCCGTTACGATCCGTCGATATTCGAGGCCGCCACCATACAGCAGCTTCTGGAGTGGTTCGGCACCGTCATGGCGGCCGCCGCCGAGTCGCCGGACCGGCCGGTGGGCGAACTGCCTTTGATCGGGCCTGACATGGGCCGCGCCCTGATCGCCCGCTACAACACCCATCGGCAGGCTTATCCGCGCGATGCTTCCATCGCCGAGCTGTTCAACGAGATTGCAAGCGCCTTTCCGGATCACATCGCTATTGATGATCGCCGCCAGTGCATGAGCTATGCGGCGCTGGCACAGCAGTCCGCCCGCCTGGCCAGCGCCCTGGCGGCGGCCGGCGTCGGGCAGGGCGATGCCGTCATGCTGGCCCTGCCCCTGTCGGCTCGGTTCATTGTCCTGATGCTGGCCATCCTGCGTCTGGGCGCCATCTACGTGCCGCTGGATCCGGCGCATCCATCCGCTCATCGCGCACGGCTTGCCTCGTCCATCGGGGCGCGCGCGGTAATCATGGACAATGACGATGCCGGCAAGGAGTTTTCCAGCGACACGCTCAGTGCGGCAGCCTTGTTTGAATCCGCGGCTGCGCTGGAGCCGTTCGAGGACGGCAAGGTGGCTGCCGGCGCCGCAGCCTATGTGATGTTCACATCCGGATCGACCGGCGAACCCAAGGGGGTGGCCGTTCCGCAGCGCGCCGTCATTCGCCTGGTGCGCGACACCAACTATGCGCAATTCGGACCCGACACCCGCAGCGCCGTCTATTCCAATCCCGCCTTCGATGCGTCGACGCTGGAGCTTTGGGCGCCGCTGCTCAATGGCGGCACGGCTGTCGTTGTCGACAAGGAATCCGTACTCGATTGCGCAAGGCTGCGGCAGTTGCTGGAACGCGACCGCATCAACGTTTTTTGGGTGACCGCCGGCCTGTTCCAAGAATTGGCCGGCATCGACCCCGGCGTCTTTGCGGGCAATCGCCTGGTCATGACGGGCGGCGACGCCGTCAATGGCGATGCGGCGCGCGCCGTGCTGGCCGCCGGCGCCGGAACCGGACTGCGCCTGTTGAACTGTTACGGACCTACTGAAAACACCACCTTCAGCACTTTCTACGATCTATCTAAACTGGGCCCGGACAGCCTGGATGTTCCCATCGGCTCTCCGGTCGCCAACAGCACCGTCTACATACTGGATCGGCGCGGCCAGCCGCTGCCGCCCGGCGTCATCGGCGAGATCTATGTCGGGGGCGACGGCGTGGCCATCGGATATGCGGGCGACCCCGAGCGCACGGCGGCGGCTTTTTTGCCCGATCCTTACGACGACAGTTCCGGCGCGCGGATGTATCGTACCGGCGACCATGGCCGCTGGCGGCCCGATGGCACTGTGCTTTTTGCCGGCCGCGCCGACGACCAGATCAAGCTGCGGGGTTTTCGCATCGAGCTGGCAGAGGTGGCCGCCGCCTTGGGACGGCATCCCGAACTGCGCGCCGTCCACGTGGCGGCGCCCCGACACAATGGCGGCGACCGTCAACTGGTCGCCTATGTCGTGCCCGTTTCGACGCCGCCCGCCTCGGCGGATCTGCGCCGGTTCCTAGAAGGCCTGTTGCCGGCCCATATGCTGCCTCATGCCTATGTCGTCCTGGATGCCCTGCCGCTGAATGCCAATGGCAAGGTGGATCGCAAGGCGCTGCCCGCGGTTCAGGACCAGCACCTGGATGGGGCCGCCGAAAGGGCGCTTCCCCGCAGCGAGGAAGAGGGCATATTGCATGACATCTGGACGGCGCTCCTTGGGCTGGAGGGCGTGGGCATCGACGACAATTTCTTTCATGTCGGCGGGGACTCCATCACCGCGATACGCATGGCGGCGCGTGCGACGGCGGCCGGCTTGCCCCTGGCTCCCACTGATGTATTCCAGTTGCAAACCATCAGGCTGCTGGCCGAGTCGGCGGCCGGGGCGCGCGCCCGCACGCGGCGCATCGCCAGTGAACAGATTTTCGATGCCGAACTGGTTCCGGCATCGCCTCATGGCGGCGCTGGCCGGGCATTTCTGCTGGCCAGCCTACGGCTGGCGCGGCCTGTAACGGTGCTGGAACTGGCGCTGGCCATGCAGCGTCTGGCCGAACGCCACGAAGCGTTGCGCTTGCGCTGGGTGCGGGATGGCGAAGCCCAGCGTGTGGAGATCATGGCATACACCGCGCGCCTGCCCATACGTACGATAGAAGTGCCGGGCCTGCCCGATGCGCAGTTGCAGGGCTGGGTGGATCAGCATGCGGAACGCCTGGGACGGGGGCTGCAGCTTGAAACCGGCGTGGTGGTCGCTTCTACTCTGATCGACCGTCAGTCGAACGCGGGCGGCGTGGTCGTGCTGGCGCTGCATCGGGCTGTCGCCGATGAAAGAACGGCGGCGCTTGTTCTTGGGGATCTGGAAGAAGCCTTGACCTTAGGCTCGATGCCCACGGCTGCGGGCGAACAGGCGGGCGGGCTGGGCGCCTGGCTGGACTGCTTGCGGATGCAAGCCGATGCGCAGGCGGCCGGCCCCGGCTTGGCCGCGCTCGAAGCCGCCGCGCAAAGCGCGAGCGCCGAACTGCTGGCCGTCGGCGAGCCGGAAGACCGGGACACAGTGGTGGCCGATTGCCTGCTTGACTACGCCACCACAGAGGCTTTGATCGATCTTGCAGCAAACCGGTTGATGACCTCGCCGCTGGACCTGTTGTGCACCGCGCTTGCCGAAGCAGCCGCGACGTCTTGCCAGGAAAAAAACCTGCTGATCGAAGCGATTGATACAGAACGCCGGTCATCTCGGGGTAGGCCAAAAACAGATGGCTTGGCCGGTAATCTGGAGTGCGTGCTGCCCGTCGCGGCCCCGACCGGGCCCATGGCGATTCAGGACCGCTTGCGGGCCGTCAAGGTGGCCAGGCAGGCCGTCGAGCCGGCGGGGCCCGTCTTTCGTGTTCTGGCTCACACTTTCGACCTGCCCATGGCCGGCGTCGGGGTGGCCTGGTCCGCAGCCCAGGGTGCGGACAGCCGGGCAGCGCTGTATTCGCCGCCTGCATTCGGCCCCTCGGTGCGCGGCATGTTGCTGGCCGGTATCCGCGAAGGCCGGCTCCGCCTGGCCTGGGCCGGGCAAGAGCCGGCGGGCGGCGCAAGCGACCTGCTGCGGCGCATCGCCGCTATTCTGGAAACCCTCGCGTATACGGGCGGGCAGGCCGGCCCGCTGTACACGCCGGCCGATTTTCCGCTGGCCGGACTCAGCGAAAGCGAACTGCAAACCCTGTTGGCCGGCGCCCGCGATGTCCAGGACATCTATCCCTTGTCGCCCATGCAGGAGGCGATGCTGGTGCATACCCTGGCGGCGGGCCGGTCGGAGGTCAACTTCGAACAAAGCTGCATGCGCATACGCGGCGCACTGGACCACGATGCCTTGGCCCATGCCTGGCAAACCGTTCTTGACCGCCATGATGTGCTGCGCACCGCCTTCCATTGGCGGGGCCTGGCACGCCCCATGCAGGTCGTCCACCGACGGGTCGGCCTGCCGCTGGAAGCCCATAACTGGCCCCGGTTCGATCCATCGCGCTTGGACGATTTCCTGGCGGCGGATCGTGCGCGCGGCTTCGAGCTGTCGGCGGCGCCCTTGCTAAGGCTGCACGTCATACAGACCGCCAGCGACGAACTGTACTTGATATCCAGCTTTCATCATCTGCTGGTCGATGGCTGGTGCTTGGGGCGGATTGAGCGTGAAGTGCGCGCCGCCTACGAAAGCTTCCGCAGCGGGCGGCCGGCCCTGCTGGATCAACCCGCCGCGTACAAGAGCTATATAGATTGGCTGTCGCACAACGACAGCACGGCCAGCCGCCGCTTTTTTGCCGACGCACTGAGCGATCTGCCGATGCGCCGTCGCCTGCGTGCGCCGGCCCGCATGGCCGCCAGCGGCTACATCACCACCAAGCTGACCTTGTCCAGATCAGCCACTCGCGCCCTTGTGGCATTCACCCGCCGGCGTGGATTGACGCTGGCGGCCGCCATGCACTTCGCCTGGGCTGTCTGGCTGGCAGGCCGCCTGGATTGCCAGGACGTGGTCTTCGGCACAACGGTCAGCGGACGGCCCGCTGGAGTGGCCGGGGTGGAAAGCATCGTCGGCCTGTTCATCAACAACCTGCCTGTTCGGTTTCGCCTGGATGACCATGCGACAGTGGGCGACGGTCTTGCGCAACTGCATGGATTGCTGGGCGAACTGCAACAACATGCCTATTTGTCGCCCGCCGAGATCGCCGAAGCGGTCAACGCCTCCGCCGGAACCTTGTTCGATACCTTGGTCGTCGTCGAGAACCTGGCGTCCGGAACCAGCGCCTGGGCCGGCGCCGAAGGACTGACGGTGGAGACGGTGCAGTCGCGCTTGAAGACGGCGTACGACCTGACCTTTGTTGCGGTTCCGGGCGACGCCATGGTGTTGTCGCTGGTGCAGCCCATTGACGATCGCAAGCCCGAAGACGGTCAGGCGGCCCTGGAGGCCCTTGCCGCCATCCTGACAGCCATGCCGGATGCCGCGGACCAACCCCTGGCCATGCTGCCTCGCCCGGTTTCCTTGCCGCTTGCGGACATGGCGCCAAGGCCCGCCACAGGTGGCTTGCGCCTGTCGACGCGTCCGCGCAGCACGCTGGAAGCGCGTATCGCCGCTATCGTGACCGACCTCGTTCCAGGCCTGTCCGAAACCGGCTCCGCCGTGGATTGCGGCCTGGATACGGACTTCTGGCAACTGGGGCTGACCTCGCTCGAGCTGACCCAGCTTGCCCTTAGACTGGGGGCGGCGCTGGATAGGCCTGTGCCGATTTCCTTGCTGCTTGAGCATCGGACCATCGCCTCCCTGGCGGCGGCCATCCAGAAGGGGCAAGTCTGGTCGCCTATCGTTGTAATGAGCGATAAGCGGGAGCAGGAAGGCAAGCGGGAACCTTTCATCTGCGTGCACCCCATCGCGGGAGATGTCAGCGTCTTCCTGGACCTGGCACGCGCCATGCCGCCGAGGATTCCATTCTGGGCGCTCCAGGCGCCCGGGCTCGAAGAGGGTCAAGAGCCGCTACCTACCGTTCAAGCCCTGGCCGAGGCCAATCTGCATGCCCTGGCCGCGCGCGGCCAGCCGGCGCCCCGCTGGATAGGCGGCTATTCTTTCGGCGGCATGGTGGCGTTCGAGATGGCGCGCCAACTGGCGGCGCAAGGGCGCATGCCGGAGCGTGTCCTCATCCTGGATACCCCCGCACCCTTGCCGCGGGTATCCATCCTGAATGCCGATCCCGATCATGCGCAGGCCGAGTGGCTGCTGCGGATGGTCGATGTGCGGGCGCGCTTTCAAGGCAGGCAGACGCCGCTGGAACTGGGCGAGCTGCTGGCCTTGCCCGCCGAGCAACGCTTCGACCTGGCGTTGGCGCGTTCGCATGCGGCCGGCCTGGTGCCGTCGGCCGCCACGGCGTCATGGCTGCGGCGCGCCCATCATTGCAGCCTTGTGCAATATGAGGCCTACTTGGCCTACCAGCCCGTATCGTCCAGTTGCCGGGATCTGCCATTGGCGATAGTCAGGGCGGCCCAGCCGCTTGCGAGCGACCTGGGCGACCAGGAAAATGCCCAATTGGCCTTGCCGGCCATGGGATGGCAGGACTATACGGACATGGTCATCGCCGTGCATTATGTCGAGGGCGACCATGTCAGCATGCTGGGCCAGGATACCGCCGATCAGGTGGCCCAGGCCATCAGTCATCTATTGCCGGACGATCAATCCTTGGAGCGCAAGGCCAGGGCGGCGGAATAATCGCTGGGCGCCGGCAGTGCAAACACATTGCAGCGGCCGAACCCCTTGGCCTGCAACGTTTGCACTGCTGCGCCATGGCCGTTCGCAGCCTGCGCCGCCAGGCCTGTTTCCAGCATCTTGAAATCCAGTTGCAGGCCTTGCCCCACGGCCTTGGACACGGCTTCCTTGGCCGTCCAGGCGGCGAAGAACGCCTTGACGCATTCTTCGCCATCCAGGGATTCCCAGCGTTGTGCCTCCGATGGAGATAGAATCTGCGCCGCGAGGCCGGCCAAGTCGTTTCTAGGGCGCATGTGTTCAATGTCCACACCTACTTCGGTTCCATGTGCGATGGCGATCAAGGCATAGTCGCCGGAATGCGCCACATTGAAATGCGTATCGCTGATGTTGTCCGCCAGGGCAGGCTTCAGGAATTCGCCATAGTTGAATTGGATGTCGCGGGGGCTCTTGCCTAGTTCTTGGCCGAGCAGAAGCCGCAACAACGCCCGGACCTGTACGAAGACGTCGCGCGCGCGCCGCAGCAGGAAGGAGTCGGCCCGCTGTTGCTCTTGCGGTGACAGAAGAGCGTGGCAAGCAGTCAGGGTTTCGGAATCGACGGTCATGCGCCACTGCCAGACTTGGCAAGGGCCTGGCGGGATAGGGTCGTATGCGGTATCGAGTCGGACTTGGCCATTGGTTAGCCCGATACGCAATGTGAGTACGGTTGCTGCGGCGGTGACGGACGCTTTGTCGTCGAGTGCGGCAGTGCTCAGGGAGAGAGGTAGCACAAGCGCTTATTATTTATGCGTGAGCAGCTTCTTGAATGGCGCCTGCCACCCACTGGTTAAGGCTTTCTCCATTGGCTGCCGCGGCAATGGCGGCGGCATGGTGGACTTCGGGAGCAACTCGCAAGACGAATTTCCCTGAAAAACTCTTGTGCGGCTCAATACCGCGCTTGGCACATTCGTCCATGAAGGCATTAAGCGAAAGTTCGCCCTCGTGACGCAAGCCGGCAACATCGGGCGCATAAAAATCAGCGCCGCCGTTCAAGCCGACAAATTCCCCCCGGAACATTTCAATATCCGGATCGTAGGTAATAACGGCCTGTTGGCCGTCAATAGTCATCACGTTCTTCATGGTTTCACTCCGTTTTCTCCCAACTGGTGGTTGGCTTTCATAGGCCTAACAGTACTAAAAATTAGTACTGTTAACAAGAAACTTATTTCTACGCTCCGCATGCACACGGGGAATGCCTTCCTGGATGGGTGCAAACCAGAACCAGTCGGTGTAGTCTTCGGGAAGTTTAGATGACTAGGCTGCGCGAGGTGGGCAGTCTAGTATCGATTTTTAAATGTTGTCCCCTGTCAACGAGAAGGCGCTGAGTCCGTCGCTATCGACTTTAGACTTAAGGCTTTTGCCTTGAATCTAAAGTGCCAGACGCGGCGGTGTACTTAGGGGAGACGTGGATGAGCTAAGCGCCGAGTCTGCAAACTCCGCTGTGTATGTCATTACTCACTGGGTATGCCATCACGCCAGAATTGAATATGGCGGAATGACAGATTGTCTAGCCAATGCTTGATACGCTGTTTCTCTTGCGTAGGGTTACGGCGTTCGGGAATCACATTTGCCTTATAGAGGCGTAGCAGGTCCGCCAGGATGCTGGACTTAATTCGCTGGTATCCGACAGACGCGCCAGCCTCGATGGCCGCTTCAATCTTGCGGCCAAACGCCTCCGCATCGGCTTTACGATCAAAGGTGGAGCTGGTGCTTCGGCCACGGCGGCGCACCCAGACTCGATATGTGCCGTTAGCTTGTTTTTGGATATACATGTGTGTTGGAACCCCTAAAGCATGACGTTGGAGAAACGTCCGGTTCCTATTTTCGTGCACGGAATTTGCACGAAATGTCTGTTTGTGTCGTAGCAAAGAACACAAAAAGATATGCTGAAAAATCCTAAAAAAAAATAGCCAATTGATTTAATTGGCTATTTTCTTCGATATTCTTGGCTCCCCGAACTGGGTTCGAACCAGTGACCTGCGGATTAACAGTCATGAAAATCAGAGTTTTAATGAGATTTAATAAGACTAGGTGAGACAATAAAATCCTTTCAAAATCAAATGGTTATTGACGTATTTTGTTTTTTGTAGTCTCATTGAGTGGCATCTGATCTTCAGATTTTTCGGACACAGTTCGGACACGGATAAGCCATTCACTGCCCCCCAAGGCTTGGGCGCTCCGTACCGGCAAGGAAGCCAATCATGCCCGCTCTTACCTATCGTGCCATCGAAGCCTATAAGCCTAAGGACAAGTCGTACAGAATCACCATAGATCGTGGTGTGCAATTGCGGATTGCAGCTGACGGTCTGCGAACTGTCCTGGTTCGGTATACCGTTAAGGGTGCGAAGGATGAACGCCAATACACATTACCCCAGGAGTACGGGGACAGTCCGGGTCAGATCAAGCTGGCTGATGCTTGCGCAGAGGGGCAACGCATCCGGGCTCTGGCGCGTTCGGGAATTGACTGGCCGGCGGAAGAGGAAACCCGGTTGCTCGCCGAAGCCGAAGCGCAGCAGCAAGCCGCAGTCGATGCGCTGACGCTCAAGGAAGGCGTCAAGGAATATGTCGATAAAAAGTGCCGCGCTAAAGATGGTCTGCCGCTCAAATCACGCACCAAATCTGAATACATGAAGATGGTGGCACCAGGCAAGGTCGGCAAGAATGGCCGAAAGTTTGTAGATGGCGGATTGATGCCGCTGGCCCACATTCCTATGACGGCAATCACAGCGAAAGCCATTTGGGCTACCTATAACGATCTGTTGAAGCGTTCCAGGCGGCAGGCGGACTATTCCATGCAAGTCTTGCGAGCGGTTCTGCGATGGCATGGTATCCACATTTCCAACAGCCCATTGAGTCAAACCACAGCGGGACGTGATCGTATTGTGATTAAAGCGTCAAGTGGCGACCCGACGCCGATACCAGCAGAGAACCTGGGCGCCTGGTGGTTGGCGGCTTGCGCCAGCCCCCGCCGTGTGGCGGCGAACTACTACCGCTTCCAACTGCTCACGGGTTGCCGTGGTGTCGAAATCCTCGGCGCGAAG
Organism: Pollutimonas rozaliensis; assembly: GCF_048751585.1. Lineage (NCBI taxonomy): Bacteria > Pseudomonadati > Pseudomonadota > Betaproteobacteria > Burkholderiales > Alcaligenaceae > Pollutimonas > Pollutimonas rozaliensis. The sequence continues at coordinate 52,186 of NZ_JAZHOB010000006.1, forward strand.
AAATATGATTACGAACCCATCAGAATACGGGACGTGAACCTCGAAACCGGCCGCATTCTGCTGATCGACACCAAGAACCGCAGCAACTACCTGCTGCTGTTGTCGCGGGAAGCATTGGCTATCGCCAAGGAGGCATGCGAAGGACGCGAACCCGGCGAGCCGCTGTTTTCCATTACAGATGCCCGCAAGACGCTGACCTGGATCAACAAGCAGGCAGGTACGACGGTGCAGGGACATGATATGCGTGCGACCTTCACGACGATTGCCGAAGAGCTGGTTTCGGGTGGCGTGCTCAAGCGGATGATTAACCACTCTACGAGCAATGATGTGACCCTGGGCCATTACGTCGGCAAGGGTGAGGCACAGTTGCGGGCTGGCTGGCAGATCGTGGCGGATTTCATCGTCAATACGGCTGCCGAGAAAACTGCCCGGCGCACTGCACCGGAAGCCATGCCTGTTTCGGATATCGCCGAAGACGCTTTGGCCGTGCTCCCCGAGCCCGCAGTGGAAGTAGCCTGATGCTGGGGTCACCCATGCCGGAAGTATCCATGCGTCTTATGGGCAACGGAGTGGCCGCATCATGAGGTGGATGAGCTACGTCGGGCAGGGATTCATTGAGGTCGGTGGTACTCGCTACGATCTTTCGCATATGCGTGGCCCGACCTTCGAATTGGCCATTGCAGCGACGGCCCGCTACCCGGCCCTGATATTGCGCATCGAAGTCGAGTTCACTTCGCATTGCGTGTCTTTTGGGCCGAAGGAAGGTGAAATCCTTGACTTTGACGTCTTAGGGCAGGATCGACGGATACTCGATCACCGTCAAGTTGCGCGGGCCTTCTGCTTCGACCGCTACCGCTGGTCGTTATCGTTGCCGGCGTTGGTGCGCACGCTGGATGGACATTTCTGCAACTTCACTGGGCAGGGAAACTGGCTGGTCATCCGTGCGATCGACGACCAAGGCCGGGAAGTGGACTATGAGATTTACTTCCGGTTGCGCCGGCAGGAAAGCAATGCACTGCGTATGGTGGTGGAAAGCGCCTATGTTCGCGCACCCGGTACGCCTGGCCCTGGTGTGCCGCATGAGCGAAAGGGCAGGATTCGTTTTCAGGTGATGGCGGCCAAGGTGTTTAGAGGGGAGCCGCTGCGCGACCCTAGCCATCATCGACGCTAGCAAAACGGACGCTGAAAAGGCGAAGCGCCGCTTATGCGGCGCTTCGTTTCGCGGGTGCTCTTCAATATCAGCACGGCTGAACCCTGTTTCCAGGGGGCAGATAGACACCTTTGCAGGCCCCAGTACATCCATCTGTGTATAAGCATACTCGTTTGTGGGCTAGCGGTCAAGATCATTATGCAAGTCTAATCATAGGGTTACGGCCAACAGGCGCTTGTCCATCCAATCGAATGCGTTGAGCGTCCCCGGTCAATGCCGGTCGCGGTTTTCCAGGTTCGCTAGTCAGCTCATCCCTGACGGGACGGACGATGTCCGCCTTGCACATCGCTGACGCCTGCGCGCTGCGCTTGCCAACCCCAACCGGCATGGTTTGCTGGCCGAGAGGGGCGGCTTGCTGTTCCCTTCACCGTATCACGACGTGCTCGCTGTCAAGGGCTGCGCATGCTGGCACGCTTGCGGCCTACGGCCGTCTGCGACCCCTGACTGCTTGCGCTGCGCCGTGCTGAACACGGTTCCGGGCAATTCCGCCCGAGTAACCGGAGCACGATCATGTTTCAACAGTCCCTTTCCTCTTTTGATTCCACGTTGCTGGTGCGTGACGCACAAGGCTGCTATCTACCGGCATCCAGCGATCAGATTCTTGAAGCGGCCCGTCAGGTCGTTGACCAGAAGATGACGCGCGGCACCGCTTTTTCCTCACCTGCGGTAGTCAAGGAGTACCTGACCACGAAACTGTCTGGCTTGGACGTGGAAGTGTTTGCTGTGCTGTTTCTGGACTCGCAGCATTGTTTGATCGAATACGTGGAGATGTTCCAGGGCACGCTCAACCAGACCTCGGTCTATCCGCGTGAAGTCGTCAGGGCGGCACTTGACCGTCATGCGGCCGCTGTGATCGTCTCGCATAATCACCCTAGCGGGGTGCCCGAGCCTAGCGCGGCGGACGAGGCGCTGACCGCACATCTGAAGCAGGCGCTGACGCTCATGGATATCCGCATGCTGGATCACATTGTTGTGGCCGGCCAGAAGACCACATCATTTGCTGAGCGGGGCTTGCTGTAAGGATGGGGGCTTCGGCCCCTTTCTGCTTATTGTCCAAGTTCGGCGCGAAGAGTTTTGTAGAAATGCTCTGTCGCGTTGAACTTATAGGGGACCGACCCAGAAGATCTAGACTCCATGCTCGCCGTGAGGCTTCGCTGCGATGTTGTACTTGAAACTTTAGCGTATTTATCAAGGTCAGCCATGGTTTGAAGGTATGGCCACTTCTTTAAATATTCTGGAATTGTTACGCCCCGTCCAAAGGTTGCGAGAGGATAGTCTTTTTCTGTGGCAACGCCAATCTCCCACGGCACCCACCATGATAGCTTGGTCGCTTCAGACACGATGGCCAATAATTGAGTGCATCGAGCCAATTCTGCTCTGACGTGACTCGCAATGTCTTCACCAAATTTAATCCCAGGATCTATGACGTCAAGGTAGCAATCTATACCATGTTTGGCTTTTAGGTGGCTTTGTACGCTTTTAGCAGTTTCTGAATCATGCTTTTGGTGAGATAAGAATATTTTCACTACTGAGAACCTTTGCATAAGAGCTTTTTATATGCGTTTCTTTTCAACTAGGCGACGATAGTGCTCGCCTAAAGCGGTAAGCCGGCAACTTTTACTTTGCATGGCGGCGTGCCACATATGAGGGGCATCTACGGGGACGACAAGATTTAGACGGTTATATCGTTGTAGGACAGCGAATTTTCTCGTGTTCTCCGGCACTGGTGCTGGCATGTCTGCGTCCCGTCCTTTCGATTCAGGCTCGAACGAGGGATCAAGTTCAAATTCATATCCTTGTCTTGGAAAGAGCTCCGTAAGCCGTCGTAGCTCATCAAGAGCGATGGGCGGTGAAACCTTGCGCAATGAGACGAACTGCCTCACATTCGTCTTAAAAATCGGACGTTGCTCCCAAGCCCCAAGAGATTGATCGACATGCGCGTAAATGCTACCTGGGGTAATGTCCCCAGTCAGATTGGATGCGCCTCCATGTAGCGCATCGACGAGCAGCGTTGTGAATACCCCTCTATCGTTTTCCTCTGTTGCGTATTGTTCGGCGGAAGATGCAGTAAGGATAGTCAGGCCTTCTGCCAAACTCGCAAGGTTTCCGGGAGCTGGCGGTGTACCGGCGATACCTGAGTGGCAACTATCAAGAATGATGATTTTGTTTCTGGATGGCGAGTTGTTGGCCATCGTCAGGACGTCGGAGAGGGATAGCCCCTCGTCACCACGCCGGGAGTCGGTTGCTAAAAGATATCCTCCTGTCGCTTCGATATGCCCATGACCGGCGAAATAAAATAACGCGATATCGGTTTGCGCTGTAAACAGGTCATTCACCCTGTCTTTCAGAAGTGAGCGATCAACTCGATCTGTTGGGCCTGTTCCAGTAAACATCCGGCAATCAAAATTAATTGACCCGTCACCGTGGCGTTCCAATACCGCTTTTACGGCATGAGCGTCATCAACACATCCATACAGAGAACCACCATGTTCGTAGTGATTGATGCCAACAATGAGAGCCATGCGCATGGTGCAATTTCCTCAAATATGAATTAAAGACTGTCGATGAAAGTCTTAATAGCGTCCCATGTCCATGTAACAGTGCGAACACCATCCAATGTTGTTCGGTCATCTGTATAGGCCCAGATACCTAAAACTTTCTTTCCTTCTTCGCGGGCACATGCAATTTCCCATTTTTGTCCACTTGAAGTTAGGGAGTTTTTGCTGACCAGAACTATTACGCCATCTGATCTGCGGATTCGAGTACGAACTTTCTCTTTCCACTCTGATGCATAGGCTTCCTTGACGGACATATCTATGTATTCAAAGGATGAGTTCGTATTGAGAGACTGGCCTTTGAGGAAGTCTCTTTGTCTCTCATCCTCGATTGAAAATGCTACGAAGATTACTTTTTTATCTGCCATGCCGTCCTCTTTTAGTCGTGCTGATGGGGTACATAGATTTTCCAGCAGGGAAATTTTTTATAACATCATAAGCCATGATGTTACATAAGAATTGCATTCTCTACCAATGTAGTCATGAGCTTCCAGACCACCAGCCCTCCATTTAGTTTTTGATGCACTTGAGTCGCTGTGCGTCTGCGCTTCGCGCACCGCGCTGCTTCGGGTTCGCTCGACGCTCATCCCTGACGGGACTGACATTGGTCAGCCCTGCACATCCCTGACGCCTACGGCCCGGCTCCCCGCTTCGGGCCTGCGCGCTTGTGCTTGCGTGCGGGCAGCACCATAGGATGGCCGTTGCCTGTCCAGCCATCTTTCCTGACTTCATCACCTTATCCGCGACTGTAGCCCGTGGCCGCGTGCCGTCAAGGCGCGCCAGGCCGTGTCCTCGGCTTCGCCTGCGGGCCGCACCTACCTGTCGCTTTCTTCCTTGACGGCCCACGTTCGTGGGCTCCTGACCGTCGCGGGCGACGAACTCAGGAAAGACGGTGGCAACGAGGCCGACCGGGTTCTTCGTGCCGACCGCACATTAAAAAGCCCAACAGCTTGGGCGGCCGAATCTTGGAATCCGGTGTGCGGTGAACAGCAAACTAATTTTTTATTTGTCAGGAGAAAGACCCATGCTTGCATCCCGTTTTGCTTCCCGCTCCCCTGTACTGCGTAGCGACTATCCGCTATCCGACGATCAAATCCGGGCCGTGGTGCCGTCCATCTATGCCGAGGCACCCCACGAAAGCCGTTCAGAACGCTACAGCTACATCCCCACGGCGGCGGTACTGACGGAACTACGGAAGGAAGGTTTTCAGCCCTTCATGGTGACGCAAACCCGCGTGCGTAACGAAGACCGGCGCGACCACACCAAACACATGATTCGCCTACGCCATGCCAATCAGGTCAACGACAGCATCGCCAACGAAATCATTCTTTTGAACTCGCACGATGGCACGAGCAGTTATCAGATGCTGGCCGGGGCATTTCGCTTTGTTTGCGCCAATGGGCTGGTATGCGGCGATACGGTGGCTGATGTACGCATTCCGCATAAAGGCGATGTGACCGGACACGTCATCGAAGGCGCTTATGAGGTATTGAGCGGCTTTGAACGGGCGCAGGAATCCCGCGAAGCCCTGCAGGCCATCACGCTGGACGAAGGCGAAGCGCAAATATTCGCCCGCGCCGCGCTGGCCTTGAAGTACGACGACCCGGACAAGCCTACACCCATCACCGAGAGCCAGATTCTCATGCCGCGCCGGTATGACGACCGCCGCCCGGATTTGTGGATGGCGTTTAACCGGGTGCAAGAAAACCTGACTAAAGGCGGTTTGCGTGGCCGCAGTGCCAACGGTCGCCGCCAAAGCACCCGCCCGGTGCAAGGCATTGATTCCGACATTCGCCTGAACCGTTCCCTGTGGCTGCTGGCCGAGGGCATGCGCCAACTCAAAGCCTGATCCCCCTTACGTGGCAGGGGCAGGCAGCCACCCTTGCCGCGTCTTTCATGGCTGCATTTTCACAAACCGAAAGGAATTTTCATCATGAACGCCATCAATCAAACCGAAACCCAAGCCATCGCCACGCAGGAAGCCGCCCCGGCGCAGAACCTGATTTTGGTGCCGCTGTCGCAGCTTCGCGCCTCAAAGCGCAACGTGCGCAAGACCGTAAGCCAGTCTATTGACGCGCTGGCAGCCAGCATCGCCCGTGTGGGGCTGCTGCAAAACCTGACCGTGACTCTCGCCCGCGACGGTGAGCATTACGAAGTCGTGGCCGGTGGCCGCAGGCTGGCCGCGCTAAAACTGTTGGCAAAGACCCGCCGCATCCCGAAAGATTGGGAAGTGCCATGCCTGCTGGTGTTGGATGTCAACGCCCGTACCGTGAGCTTGACCGAGAACGTGCAACGTGAAGCCATGCACCCCGCAGACCAGTTTGAAGCGTTCGCCGCGCTGGTGATGGAGGGCCGACCCATCGAAGACATTGCAGCGGACTTTAGCGTCACGCCCTTGGTGGTGCAGCGGCGCTTGAAACTGGCGAACGTCTCGCCGCGCCTGTTGGCTGATTACCGCGCCGATACCGTGAACCTTGAGCAGTTGATGGCGCTTGCCATCACTGACGACCATACGGCGCAGGAAGCCGCGTTTTATGAAGCGCCGGAATGGCAGCGCCAGCCCCACGCCTTGCGTGATCGGCTGACCGAACGGGAAATTGACGCAGGCCATGCGCTGGTGCGTTTCGTCGGGCTGGACGCCTACGAAGCCGCAGGCGGCGGCGTTCGTCGTGATCTGTTTGCGCAAGACGATACCGGCGTCTACGTGACCGATGCCACGCTGCTGGAAACGCTGGTGCGCGAGAAGCTGGACGGCCACGCCGCAACTGTGAAGACCGAGGGTTGGGCGTGGGTGGATGCCACACTCACCGCCACCTATGCCGATCTGCAAGCCTTTCAGCGCGCCCCGCGCGAGCGGCGCAATCCTACCAAGCGGGAAAGCGACCGTATCGAAAAGCTGGAAACCAAGATGCAGGCCATCGGCGAAGCGCTGGATGCGGCACTGGAAGAGGATGAGGAGGGAAAGGCCGAAGCCTTGCAGGAGAAAGGCGATAACGTGGGCGAACAATTGCAGGCGCTGGAAGATCGCTTGCTGGACTACGCCCCGAACGTCAGAGCCGCCGCCGGGGCTATCGTCACGCTTGATCGACAAGGCCAGATTGTTGTGCATCGCGGCCTGATGCGGGAAGCCGAAGCCCGCGCGTTGCATACCTTGGAACGACTGCGGCAGGGCTTCACCGGCGAGGACGGCGAGAACGACGACGGTGAAGATGACGACCAGCCCAAGGCCGCTGCCATGTCCGACCGGCTGGCGCAGCGTTTGAGCGCTCATCGTACCGCCGCGCTGCAAATCGAACTGGCGCAGCATCCGCAAGCAGCGCTGGCGGCAGTGGTGCATGGCATGGTGCAGACCGTCTTGCAGCGTGACCGCTATCAACGCGACAGCATGCCGTTAGGCGTGAGCTTGACCGTGCAAGATCGGCTGGAAGGCATGGCCCCAGACTGGCCGGAGTCGCCCGCCGCCGTGGCCTTGACCGAGTTGCAAAGGATCGCAGGCGAAGCCTTGTCTCAGGATAGCGCCAAATTATTCGCTGCCTTGCTGGCAAAGCCGCAGGATGAACTGCTGGCGCTGTTGGCGGTATGCGCGGCGGCGACTGTGGATGTTGTCACGACTCGCGCCACATCGCATCAACCGGGGGCGGAACTGGCGCAAGCCGTGGGGTTGGATATGGCCGCATGGTGGCAGCCCACCTTTGAGGGCTACTTCAAGCATGTTTCCAAGGCCATGATTCTGGACGCTGTGGGCGAGTTCGCGCCTGACCACGTTTCCCGGCTGGCGAAACTCAAGAAGGCCGAGATTGCCAGCGAAGCGGAACGGCTGGTGGACGGTACGGGCTGGATGCCTGTTATTTTCCGGGTGGAAGGTTCGCAGGATACAAACCTCGAAACCGAAACCGAAACCGAAACCGAAACCGAAACCGAAACCGAAACCGACAAATCGGCTGATGCACTAGCCGCATAACCTTGACGATAGGCAAGCGCCCCGGTTCTAGCCGGGGCGCTTCGCTGTCCAGTCAGCATTGGCCCCAAAGCCCTTACGCCTTGGGGCCAATGGTCAAAATCCGGGCGCTGCGTAGCCGCGCCCGGTGACAATTCTAAATATCAGTCGGTCATCGCCTTCGCGGTGATCCAGTAGTGGTGAAACAGCCGCGCACTGCAATCTAGGCTCGATCAGTGCCTGCTCTATCAGGGATGCGCCAATACTTGGTTCCTGCTTAACATACGATGCTATATAATATACCCCCCTAGGTTATATTTCATTGTTGATCCTCATGTCCCATACATCACGCCAGAAAGACAAGCTGATCGCCCGCGTCCGTCGAATCAAAGGGCAGTTGGGAGGCATTGAACGCGCTTTGGATTCGGAAGCGGCATGTGTGGAAGTACTGCGTCAGATCGCATCCGTGCGCGGTGCAGTCAATGGGTTGACGGCAGAGGTGATGGAAGATCACTTACGCGAACACGTCCTAGCGGTCGAAACAGACAGGGAGCGCAATCAAGGCGGCGAGGAAATGGTTGAGGTCATCCGCGCTTACATGAAATGACGCCTCAGCACACGAACTTACGACATACAGGACCCCTGATGACAACGAACACCATCCCGGTCTCGGGCCACGATCACCTCTTCCTCGGCAACGACCACCAGCGTAATGAGCGCAAAGTATGGCTGGTGATCGCTCTCACGGCCAGCATGATGCTGGTGGAAATCATTGCCGGTAATATCTATGGCTCCATGGCGCTGGTGGCCGACGGGTGGCATATGTCCACCCATGCCGGTGCGATGCTGATCGCCGCACTGGCCTATCGCTTTGCGCGCAGGCACGCAGGAGATCCGCGTTTTTCCTTCGGTACGGGGAAACTCGGCGATCTGGCCGGTTTTGCCAGCGCCGTGCTGCTGGCCTTAATTGCCTTGCTGATTGGCTGGGAAAGCTTGGTGCGGCTCAGTCAACCCATTCGTATCGATTTTAATCAAGCCATCGCCGTGGCGGTGGTGGGGCTGATTGTTAATCTGGTTTGTGCCTGGTTGCTGAAAGACGAGCATAGCCATCATGGGCATCACCACGGCCACCATCACGACCATGATCACCACCACAGCCACGAGAATCCTCATGCTTCGGGCAAGGGCCGCGACAACAATCTGCGCGCTGCATACTTGCATGTGTTGGCCGATGCCCTGACTTCCGTGCTGGCGATCATTGCGCTACTGGTCGGCCGCAACTATGGCTGGACATGGGCCGACCCGGCCATGGGTGTGGTCGGCGCACTGGTGATTGCCCGCTGGTCATGGGGGCTGATACGCGACTCCGGCAGCGTACTGCTTGATGCAACGGTTGAAAGTGGGCAAGTGCAGCGGGAAATTCGGGAAACGATGGCGTCAACGGGCAGCCAGATCACAGATCTACACGTCTGGCAGGTCGGGCCCGGCCATTTTGCAGCGATTGTTTCGTTGATAGCCCCAGAACCTCAGGAACCCGCGCACTACAAGGCGGTGCTTGCACATATTCATGAGTTGTCACACGTCACAATCGAAGTACAGCACAAGGCCGTATGAACGTCGGAGCGACGCTGAAAGCTTGGGCCAAGCGGATCAAGCGTGATGGCGTGACGCTATGGTTTGCGGGAAAGCATCCTCTGACACCATGGTATGCCAAAGCCCTGGGTCTATTTGTGGTCGCCTATGCGCTGAGCCCCATCGACCTGATTCCAGACTTCATCCCTGTGCTGGGCTATCTCGATGACGTGATCCTGCTACCTGTCCTGATCTGGTTGACCGTCAAGCTGCTGCCGTCGGAAGTGCTGGCGAAATGCCGAATCCAGGCCGACGAATGGATGCAAACGGAAGATGCCAAGCCAAGAAGCCGATTCGGAGCAGTGCTGATTGTGGCGCTATGGCTGGCGGCAGGTACGGCATTGTGGTTCTGGATTGAGCCGCCTATGTAGGCTGTCTTTGATCGTGCATTGATCAGCCAGAGCGTGTCGGCGCCAGCGCCGCTGTGGGCGACGCTGGCGGTCAAGTTAGCCGCCCATCGCTGCTCTGGATAAATACCGACCCATCTAGGCGGGTGGCACAGACCACAAGGTCTGTCATAATAATTTCACTGGTTATACACAGGCTTGCACACAGAATCTGTGGATAACCTGAGCGTGTCGGCGCAATGCGCCGCCGGGCTTTCGGGCTGCGCCCCGTGCCAGCCTTGCCGTCACGGCCATTCGGCTTCAATCCCTCACGCCTTCGCGCCGGCAGCGCTGCGCGCTGCGCTTGCCATAAAAAAACGAAGCCCCACCAAAAGGCGGTGCGGGTAGTGCTACGCCTGGGTTTGCTGCGGCAGGTTGCCTGTAAGCGTGCCGTCCCCGATGCTGGCGGTTCCTAGTATGGACGTCACGAGGGGCGGTTCACCGACACGCCGCCCGGCCTTCGCTTATGGAGCTTTCACACCGCGCCTTTCATCCAGCGCCGCAGCAAGCGGCGGGAGCGTTTGCGCTCATGGTTGGGCGGCTGAATCTTGCCCGCGTCAGGGCTCATACCGGAAACGCCGTCTTGCGCAGATACCGATTCCGCCATGTCTCCTTTGCAAAATGGTCGGCCTGTGCGTCCTTGTCTTGTCGTGAATCCTGGCGTGGGGCGGCTGCGCCTTGGGACTATTGGCCGAAACCGTCCAGCACAAACAATTTCCCCGCCGCTGGCGCGGCTTCCTCGCGAGACAAATTCTTTGTGCTTCCCGGCCCTTCACGTTGTTACGGCCGCTTGCGCGGTGCGCCCAGCCCACCCCCGCCGACCGGATCACAACAAGGACGCACTGGCGCGACCTTGATTACCCTGAAAGGAGTATCACCATGGCTACTATCGGCACCTTCACCGCAGACAACAACGGCTACACCGGCACACTGCGCACCCTGACACTCAACGTCAAGGTCAAGCTGGTACCCAACGACAAGGGGGAAAACGACAAAGCCCCTGACTTCCGCCTGCAGGCGGCGGGCAATGACATCGGCGCGGCGTGGCAGAAAACCAGCGAGGCCGGGCGGGAGTACCTGTCCGTGACCCTGGATGACCCCTCGTTCCCGGCCACGGTCTATGCTCGCCTGATCGAAAACGAGGACGGCACGCACGACCTGCTGTGGTCGCGCAGCAAGCCGCAAGCGGCTTAAACACTACGCCCCGCCTTTTGGCGGGGCGCATGTCCACCCAATAGCCTATTGCGGCATGGCCGCGTTAGCGCTTACCTTCGGTGAGCTGATCTTCTGTTGCGGTCATTAGCACTGCGGTGCTGCATTCCAGCGCACTGGCGATCTTGAAGATAATCGCCAGTGTGGGCATGTGCTCGCCGCGCTCGATCTTGCCCAGGTGGGAGCGCTCGATGCCGGCCAGGTTCGCCAGCGTTTCCTGGGCGATGCCGCGTTCCGTGCGCAGCGCACGCGCCGCCATGCCGAAGGCTTGCGCCAATTCGGCATCGAAGGTGGTGGCGCCGAGAGGTCGGCCGCGCTGGATGGATCGCTTCTGCATAGACAGAAGGTTCGTTTGACGGCACAATTAAAACCACGTTATCTTTAACTCATTCATTCCAAATTCATCTTCTTTTTGTGTAATGACGGAAATACGTATTGGCGTATTAACTTAAAATCGGAGAACCGCAATCGTGCTTTCTATGACTTACGCAAAAGCGACATTACGTATGCACGCTTTCACGAATTCGATGCAAGCCACCTTTGTGGGTCTGCACAAAAATACGAAGACGGATCAGCGGCTTTCCGCTTGGGCAGGTAAGCGCCTTTTCGCATTAACGGCTTTATTGGCAGTACAAACGTGAACAACCCGCTCATCACCGATGAAGAACGCGAGCAACTGCTTGTTAATGGACGCGCCCGCGCCGTTGGCCAGGCCATCGACCCGCTGCCGGTGGTGCGGCTTTTTACGCCGGACGCTCACGTGACCTGGTTACTTACCGAACTCGATCCCGAAGATGGCGACACGGCCTACGGGCTGATCGACTTAGGGATAGGCATGCCGGACGTGGGAACGGTGCAGCTTTCCGCTTTGGCATCCATTGTCGGGCCACGCAAACAGCCCGTGATGCGAGACCGCTATTTCCAGGCGGCACGCCCGCTATCGGAATATGTCCGTCTGGCGCAGGAAAACGGTTCGAACATCGATTGATGGGGGTGGATATGGTCGGCTGCGACTGAAGCGCGCACTCCATCCAAACCCGGCGCATTGAGACTATTTCCGTCATATTCAAGACCCGTTCGGTCTGAATCAAGAGTCTTGCAGAAAAGTGCAGCGGCCCAGACTTAAACAGTCATGATCTTTTGCGCGGAATACGGCATGGTGGTTAATGCTGCATGCTGAGGTTGCAGCGGTGCTGTCGTCGCATTCAGATGATCTGTGCAACGGTTAAGATCCAATCGAACTTGATATTTTCAGTTTCATTTTACTTGATTAGCAATCAAATCTTAACGTATTGAAACCGAATGGTGTTCGTTTCGTTCATGGCGACGCGCCCGTTAAATCAAGGGGGGTTGCGTTATGGCAGATTCAAGCACCAATTCCTGGTATCCGACCGCCGCGTATCTCTACGTACTTCATCTCGACCGCCACGCGCTGGCCTGGGAATACCTGCGCCGTCATCCCGATTACCAGCAGGACTGGCTGCGCCGTATCCGTCGGCCACAAGCGGCGCAGCGCTGGGGCTTGCGCCTGCTCGAAGATCCGGCCCTGGATGCGCGTGAGGCGCATCCGATCTGGTTCCCCGACCATCATAGCGTTCAGCTTTACCCGGACGCTGACCCCTTGCCAGACGCTGTGCTGTTCAGGCTTTGGAACCTTCCCGGCCAGAAGCATCTAATTCACGATGGCAAGCGTTTGGTGCTGTGGGTACGCTGGCCGGGCGGCTGCTTGCGGTTCGCGCTTGCATCCGGTCTGGCAGATGGCATGGCCTACGTCTATGCCATACGCTTCAGCGCGATGTCTGGCGCATGCGCTCAAGCGCTCATCGTCGAACTGAACAAGTTGGCCCTGGTCGACGATGCCGTACCGATTGCAGCGGTGCGACCGCGACCGACCTTGTCAGCCTTGCAAGAGCTGCACACTTTGCAGGCGCTCGATGCGACCCGGGCTGGAGCGTCTTTGCGCGAGGTGGCCGAGGGGCTGTTCGGCGTGGATGCCGTCGTGGCCGACTGGCACGCCGACAGCGCCTTGCGCGCCCGTGTGCGACGGCTTGTGCGCCGGGGCGAGGTGCTAATGCGTGGTGGCTACCGCCGCCTGGCACAGCTTGCGGCGCTTCCGTTGGCTTAAGGAAGGACGTTTCGCGTTGCCTGCAAAACGTCCCTGAGCAAGCGCCCCATCTTTCTTGAGACTACCTCCATCCGGTCGCGTTGTGTGGCCGGGCGTTCTCAACCGATGGAGGTTCACCCTATGCGACCCGCTCCCTTACGGCCTGCCGCTGCACCCATTGCCGCGTCCGCACAGCCCCAACGCTACCTGACCAACGATGAAGCCGCCAATTACCTGCGGCTGTCGCCGCGCACGCTGGAGAAGCAACGCGTGATCGGCGGAGGGCCGAAGTTTCGTAAGTTCGGTCGGCGCGTTATGTACGCGGTGGCCGACCTCGATACCTGGGCTGATGCGCGCAGTTACGAAGCTACGTCCGACCCCGAGTACGCCGAGCGCCATGCGGGTGACTACCGTGATGGCCGTTGAACGTCGGCGCGCGCCAGGCCATCGCCATGTCTCGCCTCGGGCTGTCATCAGGACAGCGGACAGCGCAATTGGAACAACTCGACTTGTTCTACGCGCTGCCAGGCGAGGACTTGGCACCGCGCGACGCCCAGGACCTGATGGCCTATCCGTTCTTCTCGTTGGCCAAATCGCGGCGCATCGCACCGATCGACTTTCGCAGCGGCAATATCACCATCCGCGTGGAGGGCACGGCCGAACACGGTATTGCCACGATCTGGGATGCCGACATCCTGATTTGGGCCGCCAGCCAGATCGTGCAGGCCAGGGATGCGGGCATCCAGCCATCGCGCAGAATGCAGGCCACGCCCTACGAGATACTGCGCTTTATTGGGCGAGGCAAATCCTTGCGCGACTATCAACGTCTCAAGGCCGCGCTGGACCGTCTGCAATCGACCACGGTGGCCACGTCCATCCGCGAAACCACGGGGCGGCGGTTGCATCGTTTTTCCTGGATCAACGAGTGGAAGGAACTGGCCGACGCCAGCGGCACGCCACTGGGCATCGAACTGATCCTGCCGGATTGGTTCTATGCCGGTGTGCTCGACGCCGCCCTAGTGCTGACCATCGACCCAGCGTATTTCCAACTGACTGGTGGTATCGAACGCTGGCTGTACCGGCTGGTGCGCAAGCATGGCGGCAAGCAGGAGTACGGCTGGCAGTTCGACTTCCGGCACCTGCACCGCAAGTCGGGAAGCAGCAGCCGCTTCTCGGATTTTGCCTACGACTTGCGTGCTCTGGTGAACAAGCAATCCTTGCCAGGCTACGAACTGGGCATTGTGTGCATCCCGAAGGACAAGAAGGAATTGCTAACGTTCCGGCCCGTGCCGCCTACAGCACGGGGATAACCCTGGGGATAACTCCGGGACAACCTGTGAATAGTGTCGTGCTATCAGGAGTAAGGGGTATCGTGCTATCGGGAGTACGGCTATCGTGCTATCAGGAGTACGAAACCGCCGGAGAACCAATAACGGCGCGGGTTTTCGCGCCCCCTAACATTACTAACTTTAACACTCTAACTTATAGTAAAGCAGCACTGTTGCGGTGGATAACGGCCGAAAAACAAAAAGTACCCCAACCCCGACGGCAAAAACACCCCAAAAACCAACCCCGTTCAGCAGGACAAAAACAGGCCAGCTTTCCAGATCGGAGGGCTGTGCCATGATCATTGCCTTGCTCAACCAGAAAGGCGGCGTAGGCAAGACCACGCTCGCCACGCATATCGCCGGGGAACTGGCCCTACGCGGCCAGCACGTCATTCTGCTGGATGCCGACCCGCAGGGTTCATCACTGGACTGGACGCAGCGCAGAAGCCAGCAAGGACTGCCAAGGCTGTTCAGCGCCGTGGGTCTGGCCAGGGAAACCCTGCATCAGGAAGCGCCAGAACTCGCCAGGCGGGCTGATCACGTTGTTATTGATGGCCCACCCCGGATTGCTGCCCTGGCACGCTCCGCGCTGCTGGCGGCTGATTGCGTGTTGATTCCGGTGCAACCGAGCCCCTACGACCTGTGGGCTAGCGCCGAGATGGTGGCGCTGATCCGCGAAGCGCAGGTATTCCGGCCCCAACTTGTTGCTGCCTTTGTCATCAACCGGCGCGTCAGCACCACGGTGATTGGGCGTGAGGCACGCCAGGCGCTGGCCGACCAGCCGCTGCCTGCACTGCGTAGCGAAGTACGTCAGCGCATCGTTTTTGCCGACAGCGTGGCTGCTGGTCGGCTTGCCAGGGAAGCCGCCCCGGACAGCGCCGCTGCGCGGGAAATCACGGCGCTGGTCGATGAGCTGCTGCGGTGGTCGCCATGAGCAGTGACAACGACAAACCGTCCGACAAACGTGCGGGCAAGCGCATCGGCATCGGCGCACGTCCACCCGCGAATCCGCACGCCGAAGCGTGGATTCGCCAGGGCGATACCACCGAAATCCCGAAAGGCGACCGTTACACGGCCCGTCTGACCCTCGACGTGACACCCGCTATGCGGGCGCGCATCAAGGTCTTGGCCTTCACGCAAGGCGTAACGGTGGCCGAGCTGCTGCGTGGGCTGCTGGAACGCGAGTTCCCGGAGAACACACCATGACTGCACACCCACCCACACAGCCGCTGACAGAGACGGCTGCGCCTTCATCGTTGTTTGCGGCGCTGGCCGACCAGGCCGACAACGTGCCATTGACCCGCGTTTCGTTGGCTTACATCGACCAGCGTTTCAACCTCTATCTGCGCTTTGGCGAACCGGCGCGCACGCTCCAGCTCGACCGCTGGCGGCGCTGCGCCGTGTTCCTGCCCGCGTCCGTGTTCTGCCGTGTGCGTTGGCAGGCCAATGACTACGGCACCACGCGCTGGCAACTCATGGTGATGCAGGCTTGCACGCCGCTGGACGCGGTGCAGCGCATCCCAGGCGTGCAGCCTGGTGCACGCCTGCTGCTGCATGTGGAGGGCGAAAAGAAGCTACGCGCCATGTTGGCAAAGATTGACGCCATCGAGGCGCTGGGCATTGCCGCCATCGACGTGTCGCCCGCGTACTGGCGCACGCTGGGCAACCGTATGACGGCTCGCCTGTCACTGCCGGAGTACACCGCCGAGCGACATGCCGCCTGGCTGGCTGGGAGGGAATTGCAATGACAGTCGAATCTCGTTCACGCTCGCGTGTTCGCATCGTGCTGGCCGTTCTGTCCGCCTGCAGCCTCGCTGCGCTGGCCTGGGCGTCCTTCGTGCCGCCTGCGGCGCACCTCATCTACAACCCATCCGACAGTGTTCCGGTCGGCTGGTATCGCATCCGACCGACAGGCCCGACGCGCATTGGCAGCATCGTGCTGGCCCGGCTTCCGGCAGACGTGGCCGCACTCGCTGCGCAGCGCGGCTACCTGCCATCGCACATCCCGCTGCTCAAACGTGTGGGCGCGGTCGCGCCACAACATGTCTGCATCGTGGACGGCCAGGTACGCATCGACGGCGTGCCGGTGGCCGCCGTACTGCCTGCCGACCGCATGGGCCGGTCGCTGCCATTTTGGCCGCAATGTCGCCCGCTAGCCGACGGCGAATTGTTTCTGTTGAGCACAACCAATCCGGCGTCGTTCGACAGCCGCTACTTCGGGCCGATCCAGACATCCGCTGTGATAGGCACCGCGCAGCCCATCTACCTGGAGAAGCAACCATGACCTTGATCGACTTCTGGCCTCGCTGGCCCGTTGGCTTTCGTCTTTCATGCAGCATGTCCATCGCATTGTCGCCTGTCGTTGACGTGCTATCAGGCGTACCGATGGCCATGCGTTCGCCGTGTCGCCATGTGCGCAGTGCGAGCGTATCCGCGCTGCACTCTCGCGTGCATTCCCCTGTGCAGACCGCGTGTTCCGAACGCGCCATGCCTGCGGCATGGTGGGCGTTCGCCGGTCGGCAGGCTGCGCCCTGCGCTGCACCGCCGGGGCATCGCATTCCCGTGCTGTCAGGCCGGGAAAAGATGCAGGGCAAGATAAAAGGTCGCGGCACGTTGTTGCGCGAAAAAACAGTCTGCACGTGGGGGCGGCGCGGCACGCGCCGGTTGCGGCACCGTGCCGCGTGGATCGCCAATGCCTTGTCGGCATTGAGCCAAGCGCGTGCCTCGCACGCTTGGCTGCGACAGCCTTGGATGGGGGTAGCGCATGAACCGCAACGATGATGACCGTTTTCGCATCCGCCCAGGGGCGCCCAAGCAGCGCGGCGACGCCTTCATCAGCCAGGTGCTGCGCCAGACGAGCAAAGCGGGCGCAAAAGTTGCCAAGGCGGGCAACCGTCCTGGTGCTCGGCTGGGGCGTGGTCACGTTGCGGCGCGCTTTACCGGCGCGACACTGACTGCGGGTTCCCGGCGCGTCACCATCAAAACCCGACTGGTCAATCTCGCCAAGGCAGCCGCGCGTTCGACCGTCACGCATCTGCGTTATATCGAGCGCGAAGGCGTGGGCCGCGACGGCGAGCCGGGCAAAGCCTACGACCCCATGACCGACGATGCTGATTTGTCTGCCTTTGAGGAACGGGGCCGGAAGGATCGGCACCAATTCCGCTTCATCGTCTCGCCCGAGGACGCCGAACAGCTCGATGATCTGCGTACCTATACTCGCCACCTGATGGCACGCATGGAAGCCGACCTGGGCACCCGCCTTGAATGGGTAGCCGTCGATCACTGGAACACCGACAACCCGCACACCCACATCGTCCTTCGCGGAAAGGATGACACCGGCAAAGATCTCATCATTTCCCGTGACTACATCGCCCAGGGTATGCGCGAACGGGCCTCGGAACTGGCAACTGAGTGGCTGGGGCCGCGTACTGAGTTGGAGATCCAGCGCAGCATGACCCGCGAAGTCGATCAGGAGCGATGGACGGGGCTGGATCGCACCTTGCAGCGCGAGGCCGTGGAGGGTTTGGTGCGCACCGAACGGCTGGAGAGAGAACCCCGCCTGCAACGTCAACGCCTGTTACTGGTAGGCCGCCTGCAACGCTTACAGCGCATGGGACTGGCGAGCGAGATGCAGACCGGGGTCTGGACTGTCCATGCCGATGCGGAACCCACGCTGCGGGCGATGAGCGAGCGCGGCGACATCATCCGTACCATGCAGCGGGCCATGAGCGGTAAACAGCGCGACCTGACCGTGTTCCAGCCCGGCGAGGATGGCCGTTCCATCATTGGCCGCGTGGCTGGCAAAGGATTGGCCGACGAACTCTACGACAAGGGCTATCTGATCGTGGATGGCACCGATGGCAAAGCCCACTATGTTGCGCTGCCGCCGCGCACGGAACTGGAGCAGTACCCGACTGGCGCCGTGGTGGAAATCAAAGGTTCAAGCGCTCCACGAGCCGCAGACAAGACCATCGCGGCAATGGCCGTTAATGGTATCTACCGAACCGATCATCACCTGGCGGTTGCCAAGGCCCAATCGCATCCCGGACGTGATCCGAGCGAGGAGGTCGAAGCTCATGTGCGACGGCTGGAAGCCCTGCGCCGCGCTGGCCTGGTGGAAAGGCAGGCCGAAGGCGTCTGGCACGTGCCGCAAGACTTGCCCGAGCGAGGCCGTCAGTATGACGCGCAGCGCCTGGGAGGCGGTGTGTCGGTGGAACTGAAATCGCATTTACCAATAGAGCGGCAGGCTCGCGTGTTCGGCGCTACGTGGCTGGATCAGCAATTGATTGGTGGCGGCAAGGGGCTGGGCGACATGGGCTTTGGCAGTGAGGTTAACGAGGCACTGCAACAGCGTGGCGATTTTCTGGCCGAACAGGGATTGGCTGAGAAGCGTGGGCAGCGGATCGTTCTGGCGCGCAACCTGCTGGCGACGCTGCGCAACCGCGAGCTGGCACGAACCGCGCAGGGCATTGCCGCCGATACTGGCCTGGAGCACCGTCCTGTCACGGATGGCCAGCGCGTGACCGGTATCTACCGACGCAGCGTCATGCTCGCCAGTGGGCGTTACGCGATGCTTGATGACGACATGGGGTTCAGCCTGGTGCCCTGGAAGCCGGTGATCGAGCAACGGCTGGGGCAGCAGCTTGCTGCGACCATGCGCGGTAGTGGTGTGTCTTGGGACATTGGGCGGCATCGTGGATTGTCGGTGGAGTAGCCTGGTGCACCACCATATCGCGAGGACATAGCCGAAAACTGGGCTATGTTCATTTCCGACCGAAAACCTTACAAGGTCGCCCGGGACATACTTAATCACTACGGTTTGTCGATGAGCAGGATCTTTGTGGTGTCCCTGCAGGAGAAGTGCGGCGAGTGAGTCTAAGGGCCGCTGCATCCTGGCGTGGCTGTTAAATCAGGAATTGCGACCAATAGAAAACTACCTTATAGTTGTCACTGACAACTTAATAGGAGATCGCCATGTCTACCGGTGATTCACTGACACGTGATGCGAAGGACTTGCATGAAGCGCTTAACGATCTCATACGCGTCTATCAATTTCGAGATCGCGGCCATATTTGTTGCTACGACGTGTCGGTAACGCAGTGCTATGCGTTGGAAACACTGGTCAAGCAAGGCTCGTTACGGCTTCAATCGCTAGCCGAAGAAATGTACCTAGATAAAAGTACAGCCAGTCGAGTTGTTAATGCTTTGGAGCGTAAGGGATATGTCGTTCGCGTTGAAGACGCTGAAGACCGCCGCGCTATCAGGGTCCAATCGACTGCAGCCGGCAAGGAACTTTACAGAGCGATCCGATCCGACTTGGTTGCAGAGGAGCGCACCATGATTGAAAACCTCTCCCCAGAAATGCGTCAAGCTTCGCTGACGCTGATCAGGCAGTTGGCACGGGCTGCGGAAGCGCGATGCGGTGCACGAGTTAATAGCTTACTTGACGCTGCCCCGGATCCGGCATGACGAGTGCCTTACTGTTAGAGGTCATGTAATCAAGGCATTTTTTTGCGCTAAAAGTTGTCACTACCAACTTATGTATCGTTAAATTCAATTAGGAGTATTTAATGAGCCAAATCCAGTATCCCGTCGCAGTTATTGGCGCTGGTCCCATTGGGCTTGCTGCCGCAGCACATTTGTTGAGCAGGGGCCTTATCCCAATTGTTTTTGAAGCTGGCGAGAAGGCTGGCGCTAGCATCAATGAGTGGGGTCATGTAAAGATGTTTTCTCCGTGGCGCTTTAATATCGACAACGAAGCGAAACGTTTATTGATGATGAATGGCTGGACGGAACCGCCACCCGACGTATATCCAACTGGGCACGAGTTGCTGGCTCAGTACATTCAACCCTTGTCTGAACTGCCTGAAATTAAGCCGTATTTGCATTTGAACAGCCGTGTTGTAGCGGTAAGCAAGGCGGAGCACGACGTCATGAAAACCCAAGGCCGTCACGCCGCTCCCTTTTTATTGCGTGTTGCTGACCCTGATGGAGAGCGCGACGTGCTGGCCAGTGCGGTGATCGATGCTTCCGGGACTTACGCGACACCTAATTGGCTGGGGGCTAACGGCATTCCGGCTTTAGGCGAGAAAGATAATAGTGAATATATCGCTTACGGCATTCCTGATGTCCTGGGTAGTGCGCGTCAGCGCTATAGCAACCGGCGTGTCCTCGTGATAGGTGGGGGGCATTCTGCGTTTAATGCCCTGCAGGATCTTGTTGCGCTCGCAGAAGTATCCCCCGGCACTCGCGTGTTTTGGGCAATCCGAGGTACTTCGTTAGAACGCATCCTCGGAGGAGGTGAGAACGATCAACTGGAACAGCGGGGGAAGCTGGGTTTGAAGATACGTCAACTCGTGGCCGATGGTGCAATCGAGATTTATCAAGACATTAGGGTCAACGAGGTTGTTGCGTCGCCACAGGGGCTTGTCGTGCACAGTAAGGAACAGAATCTGCCACCGATGGATGAAATCATCGTCGCCACTGGCTTTAGGCCCAACTTGCGACTACTGGGCGAGCTACGCCTGGCGCTCGACCCCGCGACCGGCAGCCCCGTTGCGCTGGCGCCCTTAATTGATCCCAATGAACACAGTTGCGGGACGGTTCGCCCTCATGGCGCCCAAGAATTGGGGCATCCCGACGAGGGGGTGTTCATTGTCGGCATGAAAAGCTATGGTAGGGCGCCTACGTTTCTGATGCTGACCGGTTACGAACAAGTGCGCTCGATCGCGGCTGCGTTGGCTGGCGATTGGGAGTCTGCGCAAAAATCCGAATTGATTCTGCCTGAAACCGGCGTGTGCAACACCGACTTTGCCAGTCCGGTTGCGCAACCCGCGTGTTGTCGGCCGGCGACTGCTTGTGCCTCTTTAGGTGCTCAAGAACTATAAGGTATAACAACCATGGCAGAGCAAAGTCATAAGCAAGAGGCGGGAAACATATTGACTGCTACTAATGAGAAAACCTGTGATGTGCTTATCGTGGGTGGCGGTCAGTCTGCATTGGCTGGTGCCTACTTTCTAAGGCGTACCTCTTTAAGCGTGGTGCTTTTGGATAGCGGCCATGCACCGGGCGGGGCATGGGTTCATGGTTGGAATTCCCTGCATCTATTTTCTCCTGCTCAGTGGAGTTCTCTACCGGGTTGGGGCATGCCGGTGGTAGACGGTTATCCGACACGCGATGACGTTGTTCGGTACCTGGCCCAGTACGAAAAGCGCTACGAATTTTCGATAGAGCGGCCAGTGTCGGTGACGGAAGTTCTCCGTGAAAATGGCGGCTTTATTGTGCATACGGATCGCGGCGTGTGGCGCGCGCGTGCGGTTATCAGTGCGACGGGCACCTGGAGCCACCCCTTTATTCCGGCCTACCCCAATCAAGCCTTTTATGCCGGATTGCAACTACATTCGGCGCACTACCGCAACGCAGCGCCATTTCGTGGCAAGAAGGTGCTCGTCATAGGAGGCGGAAATTCGGGCGCGCAGATTCTAGCGGAGGTGTCATGTGTGGCCAAGACCACGTGGGTGACGCAGACTGAGCCGATCTTTCTGCCCGACGATGTGGATGGTCGCGTATTGTTCGAAAGGGCAACCGCCAAATGGAAGGCACAGCAAGAAGGGCGCATATTGCAAGATCCGCCTGGTGGCTTAGGCGATGTGGTCATGGTGGAGCCCGTGAAAGCGGCGCGCGCCCGTGATGCACTCAAGGCGGTGCACCCATTTCGGGAATTCACGGACCGGGGTGTGATCTGGCAGGATGGATCGCACACCACATTCGATGCGGTCATTTGGTGTACCGGATTTCGCCCGGCATTGCAGCATCTCAGATCGTTAGGCATTGTTGACGCAGATGGAAAAGTTGCTCTTTCTGGAACTCAATCAGTAGCGGTGCCGGGTTTATGGTTGGTGGGTTATGGCGAATGGACCGGTTTTGCTTCCGCGACCCTGGTCGGCGTCATGCGTTACGCCAAAGCGACGATGCTTGAGGTCGCTGACGCTCTGCAAGATGAAACGCTTACACAACCGTGAAGTAAATGCGACATGTCTAATATTCAGGTCAATGCGCTGGGCGCATCATCCAGTTCTTCAGAAACTACCAACAGTCCGCGCGGGCTCATCATCGCCCTCGGAATAGGCCAAGTATGTGCATGGGGATCGTTGTACTACAGCTTTACCTTAATTGCCGAGGCGATGATGGCCGAGCTGGGTTGGTCTAAGACCGATGTGTACGGTGCCGCTACGATAGGTCTGGTGCTGGCGGGGTTTCTCGCCTATCCGGTTGGTATCGCCGTCGATAAAGGGTACGGCAGGGTGCTGATGGGCGGTGCGTCGCTCATGGCGGGAGTGCTGTTGGCCCTTTGGTCGCAGGTTAATAGTTTGATGACGTTTTATTTAATTATTGCAGGTATCGGCGGCTTGCAGGCGGCCGCGCTATACGAACCGGCGTTTGCTGTGATGGCTCGACGAGTCGGAGCGGGCGGCGCCCGAGCAGGCATTACTGCCATAACGCTGTGGGGCGGGTTCGCAAGTACTGTATTCATACCCCTTGTACAGTTCTTGTTGGACCATTGGGGATGGCGCGAGGCCCTGCTTGTGTTGGCGCTTATCAATGGGCTGGTTTGCTCAGTGGCACATTTCGGTTTTATTCGACCCGAGAAAGATGCTGTTCACTTTAATCAACACCACCACGAGAATCCACTTGCAACCGATAAGCAAGAGGTCAAGGCAGCGTTTCGAAAACCTGTCTTCTGGCTGTTGATGCTGGCGCTTACCGCTTACGCCGGCGCGTTCACCGCGTTTACCTTTCACATGTATCCGTTGCTGCTCGAAGGGGGGCTATCGACCAGCAATGTGGTCTGGGCCATTGCTACCATAGGGCCCGCGCAAGTGGCGGGCCGGATCCTGATCAGTATCTATGGCTCCGGAACATCCATGCGGCGTATTGGAACCTTTGTCGTTGCGGTATTCCCCTTGGTGTTTATTGTTCTGGCGCTTCAGCCAACCAGCATGTGGATTTCCACAGCGGCATGCGTTCTATATGGCGCCAGCAACGGTATCTTTACCATCGTACGGGGGTTATTAGTACCTGAAATGCTCAGCCGTCGAGCCTACGGTGCAATTAATGGCTTATTGACCTTTCCCAGCACGCTGGCCAGAGCGTTCGCACCCGTAGCCGCTGCGTGGCTCTGGTCAAGCACAATGTCCTACGACGTTGTGCTGTGGGCTATTGCCGCTTGCGCTGCGGTGCTTGCCCTTAGTTTCTGGCTGGCGGCTTGGGCCAGCCGCTTCAAACCAATGCGTTAGCCATGAACCAATCCAGGGTTGATCATCCGCCCAGACGCACGGCGAGTGCTGCCAAGGTAACGAGCAATACGGGTAACGTCAGAATGATACCTACTTTGAAGTAGTATCCCCACGTGATGGTCATGCCCTTGCGCGACAGCACATGCAGCCATAACAGGGTAGCCAAACTGCCGATGGGGGTGATCTTGGGGCCCAGGTCGCTGCCGATGACGTTGGCATAGATCATGGCTTCTTTCACCACGCCGGTTGCCTGACTGGCGTCGATCGAAAGCGCCCCGACTAGCACGGTGGGCATATTGTTCATGATGGACGAGAGTAGGGCAGTCAGCACACCGGTGCCCAAGGTGGCCGCCCACAGACCGTGACTGGCTAGGTAGTTGAGCAGACCAGCGATCATTTCAGTTAGTCCGGCATTGCGCAGGCCATAGACAACCAAATACATACCCAGAGAGAAGATCACGATAGCCCAGGGTGCTTCCCGTACGACTTTGCGGACGCTTATCTTGTGTCCGCGCCCGGCCACAATAAGCAGTGCCAGTGCACCCAAGGCGGCGATGGCACTCACTGGAATACCAAACCCTTCCAGGGTAAAAAAGCTGATCAGCAGCAGCCCAAGCACGACCCATCCCGCGCGAAAGGTCGCCAGGTCGCGAATGGCTGCTTTGGGCTGTTTGAGCTGGCGGTCATCGTAATGATCTGGAATGCTGCGGCGAAAATACAGAAATAAAACCAGCAAAGTCGCCGCGACGGAAACAAAGTTGACCGGAACCATGACCGCTGCATAACGTGCAAAGCTGATGTCGAAGAAGTCAGCGGAAACGATGTTGACCAGGTTGGACACGATGAGCGGCAGGCTGGCTGTGTCGGCAATAAAACCGGCCGCCATGACAAAGGCTAGCGTGGCTGCGGGGCTGAATCCTAATGCCAAAAGCATGGCCATGACGATCGGCGTCAGGATCAAGGCGGCGCCGTCATTGGCAAAAAACGCCGATACCACGGCCCCAAGCAAGACGATCAAGACGAATAAACGGCGTCCGCTGCCACCACCCCATTTGGCAACATGCAGTGCTGTCCATTCGAAAAAGCCTGCTTCATCCAGAAGCAGGCTGATAATGATAATGGCCACAAACGTCGCCGTAGCATTCCAGACGATCTGCCAGACAACGGGTATGTCTCCGAAGCTGACTACGCCGAAAGCCAGCGCAAGCACTGCGCCGATGGAGGCGCTCCAGCCGATGTTCAGGCCTCGCGGTTGCCAAATAACCAGGACTATAGTGATAATAAAAATTGAGACTGCAGCAAGCACGGTGGGGCTCTCTTTACGACAAAGGGGATAATGCCTCAGTGAAGGGCATTGAAGATAAAAGTATCAATTCACAAACGCTTGCGGGTGATGGTTTAAGGAAAAAGATCACCAATGCGATCCAGTTCGGTCTTCAAGCGTGCCGGATCACTTTTCAGTTCAGTAAGCGGCAACGCCAGGAAGGCATCAATACGGCTACGCAAAATGCGATACGAGTGCTCGAACGCTGCATCAATCTCTTCGTCGGTGCCTGTTGCGTGGGCAGGATCTTCAACGCCCCAATGAGTGCGAATAACTTGCCCCAGGTATGCGGGGCAGGTTTCACCCGCAGCACTGGCGCAAACGGTCACTACGACATCCGGCGTATGCGGCAGGTTATCCCAGGATTTGCTGAAGTAGCCCTCTGCTGAAATACCTTCGCGCGCGAGCAGCGCCAATGATCGGGGATGCACCTGACCTGTAGGCCGGCTTCCGGCGCTCATGGCGCTCCAGCCAGCAGGGGCAAGGTGGTTGAAAGTGGCTTCAGCCAGGATAGAGCGACACGAGTTACCGGTGCACAAGAAAAGGACGTTCATATATACGGCGCAAAAGAGATTTAGGTGGGGGCTGACG
Source organism: Pollutimonas rozaliensis (assembly GCF_048751585.1). NCBI lineage: Bacteria > Pseudomonadati > Pseudomonadota > Betaproteobacteria > Burkholderiales > Alcaligenaceae > Pollutimonas > Pollutimonas rozaliensis. The sequence continues at coordinate 77,761 of NZ_JAZHOB010000006.1, forward strand.
AAAGATGCAGACCTGCGAAAGGAGCTGGCGCCGAAAGCGACCGTAAGGAGCTAAGAAGTGGCGGTTTTCGTCGTTTGATTGCCCAGCGTATCGAGTTCGCGCTTGATGGCCACACGGTCTAGCGTGGCTAATGGCAGGCTACTGAAGATCCTGATACGGTTCGCGATCTGACGAAAGATCTTGTCGAAATACGCACGCTTTTCTTGATCGGCGCCTTCAAAGGCCGATGGGTCCTCAAAACCCCAGTGTGCGGTAATAGGTTGGCCGGGCCACAAAGGACATGTCTCGCCAGCCGCGCTATCGCATAGCGTAATCACAAAATCTAGCTGTGGCGCATCTGGCCGCGCGAACTCATCCCAGCTTTTGCTGCGTAAGTCATCAATCGGTAAACGAGTCGCCTGAAGGATTTCAAGCGTAAGGGGGTTTACATGAGCGCCGGGATGGCTGCCAGCGCTGTACGCTCTAAATCGATCTTGACTGAAAGAATTGAGTAGCGCTTCCGCCATGATGCTGCGCGCGGAATTGCCTGTACATAGAAAGAGGGTGTTATAGACTTTATCGGACATGATAGGACTTCCACTGTTAAATGAAGTAGCCCGCTGGCTCTAAGGAACCGGTGGCAATATTTATTACGTTGCGTCCTGGGTATCGGCGCATACGTCGTTTCGAACGGGAAGACATGGATTCCCGCCACAGCAGTTGTCAGTTAAGTATGCCAACAGACTCGTCATCGAGTCGTACTTAACTGAATAAAAAACAAATCGGCCCTCTTGACGAGCGCTTAAAAGGTCGGCGTTAACGAGTTCTTTCAGGTGAAAGGACAACGACGATGGTGCAATGCCCATGGATTCAGCCAGTTGACCAGCCGGCAACCCCGCTGGTCCGGCCTGCACAAGCGTGCGATAGGCAGTTAGGCGAGATTCGTGAGCGATGGCGGCAAGCGCTTTAACGGCAAGTTTCGTTTCCATATAACTATAATAGTGGAAATGTTAAACTAATGCTAGTTGAGTCTTTCTATGCCTCTTATGGAAAACGGGACGTGCAGCAAGTCGCCCCTTCGGTGAGGATTGATTGACTACCGTAGAGATATAGCTTTAAAAGGACCCGTATGAGCACTATCACGATTTACCATAATCCCGACTGCGGGACTTCACGCAATACGCTAGGCTTGATCCGCAATACTGGTATAGAGCCCACCGTCATTGAATACTTGAAAACGCCACCACCGCGTGAAACGATGGTCGATTTAATTCAAAGCGCCGGGTTAACAGTTCGCCAGGCATTGCGGGAAAAAGGCACGCCATTTCTAGAGCTGGGCCTGGACGATCCGGCGCTCACGGATGCGCAATTGCTCGACGCGATGCAAGCGCATCCTATCTTGCTGAACCGACCTTTCGTGGTTACGCCATTGGGGGTTCGGTTATGCCGGCCTTCGGAGCTGGTTCTGGATATTCTTCCACAGACCCAACAGGGACCCTTTACTAAAGAGGACGGTGACCTCGTTATCGACGAGCTTGGCCAACGCGCGCGCCAACCCTAGCCGATGCGCCTAAGTCACTTAGCAAGTTCTTTTTTTCGCTAGCTTGAGTATATTTATGACCACCTATTTTTCACCCCCGGATTCGACCTTGCCGATAGTTGATGAGTCCGCATTAGATACCCCGACTCTTGACAAGCTTTTCTTGCAGGGTGGGGCAACGCACCCACCTCGCATTCTTTTGCTGTACGGTTCGCTGCGCGAACGCTCGTACAGTCGGCTGCTCACTGAAGAAGCCGCGCGTATTCTGACCCGCCTGGGTGCGGAAACACGAATTTTCGATCCGCATGGTCTACCGCTGCCGGACAGCGTACCGGCAGATCATCCTAAGGTTGCGGAGCTAAGGGCGTTATCAAACTGGTCGGAAGGGCAGGTGTGGTGTAGCCCTGAACGCCACGGCAACTTAACGGGTGTGTTCAAGAGTCAAATTGACTGGCTTCCTCTGGAAGTGGGCAGTGTGCGTCCGACGCAAGGCCGTACGCTGGCGGTCATGCAGGTCAGTGGCGGATCCCAGTCTTTCAATGCCCTCAATGCGCTGCGTGTACTGGGGCGCTGGATGCGGATGGTGACCATCCCTAACCAGTCGTCGGTTGCGAAAGCCTATCAAGAGTTCGATGACGGCGGACGCATGAAGCCTTCACCGTATTACGACCGTGTCGTGGACGTGATGGAAGAGCTGGTGAAATTTACCTTGCTGGTTCGGGATCGCAGTGATTACCTGACAGACCGGTATAGCGAGCGCAAGGGGGTGGCTGCCGAGGTCGCTCGCTTGGCCGAGCGCGCTATGGAGCATGAGGCTGAGACGTCGGGAAGCTAAATAAATGGTGAAGTTGCCCAGCTGAGCCTTGGATATAGTCGGCAAACGTAGCTCAGAAGCATATAGGTAGTCAGCCAGCGGCCGGAAAGAGCTGTGCGAGACAGGGCGGCGGAAAGCGATTATTCTCTCACTGTCCTGGTTGGCACCTTGTTAATTACACCATCCAATCTGGAATGACAAAGCGATACCGAGTATGCAAAGCAAGAGAGAATTACTGGAAAAGCATCAAGTCGGCATCTACTTGAGTTCGGTTGTACTGGCCGCATTGGTCGCTTTTTTAGTACCTGGCACCACGGTACTTGAATACGGCATCAACCCGGCACTCGCGGTTATGTTGTTTGTGACATTCCTGCAAGTGCCACTGGGCGACCTGGGCCGTGCCTTCGCTCGCGCCCGGTTTATCGCTGCACTACTCATCACCAATTTTGTAGCCATACCGCTTTTAATAGCTGTAATGATGCAATTCCTGCCGCCCGATTCCTTGGTGCGACTTGGGGTACTGCTGGTGTTGCTCACGCCGTGCATTGATTACGTAGTGACGTTCTCGCACTTGGGGCGAGCCGATGCCCGTCTGCTGCTGGCCGCAACGCCAACGCTCCTGGTCATGCAGATGCTGCTACTACCGGTCTATCTCAGTCTGTTTCTTGGAAACGATGCTGCAGCCCTGGTTCAGCCCGGTCCTTTCATCCATGCTTTTGTTTGGCTAATTGCTATTCCGCTTGCTCTGGCCGGTGTCATGCAGCTGTGGGCATTTCGAAGCCGGGCCGGGGAAAGGGCATCAGCTGCACTCGGGGTTTTGCCAGTACCGGCGACCGCCGTCGTCTTGTTTATTGTGGTTTTGGCGGTTCTGCCGCAGCTTGGCCCAGCAATTAATGCAGCCTTGGGCGTGATACCTTTCTACATCGTCTTTGCTATGATCGCTCCCCTGATCGGATGGGGTATCGGCCGGCTGTTCCGCCTCGATGCCGCTGCCGGACGAACCGTCGCTTTCAGTGCGGGAACGCGTAATTCTCTGGTCGTATTGCCGCTTGCGCTCGCTGTGCCTGGGGCCATACCTGTCTTGCCGGCAGTCATCGTCACGCAGACCTTAGTCGAGTTAATTAGCGAACTGATCTATGTTCGGTTAATTGCAAAGCTTGGCGGCACCAGCTCTGCTTCGCTACAAGCTCCCAAGTAGTTAAGAGGCTCTGAGCATTAAGCACCTCACTCGCGCTTCAGTTCAACGAAGCACAAAGCCTCCACATCGTTGTATGGCTCATCACTGCATCATTAGGAAAAACTGGTCCGATCATCCGGAGGAAAAGTCTTTGATGACTTGCAGTCTTTTGCGGCGACGACTATGCAGCCTGTGTTCCGGATCTGCATAACCGGCTTATGCGCTTTGTTTGGTCTCCGTCGTCAGGCGTGCGGCCTCAATGTTATGCCGCTTCATTTTTTCCCATAAATTTTTACGTGAAATCTTGAGTGCCTTGGCTGTTTCAGTAATACGCCCTTCATAACGTATCAACATTTCTTCAATGTAAAGCCTTTCGCAAGCATCTTGATAGGTATTGAGGGCAGCATCTTCACCGGGGAAGGATGCTGGCTGGGACGTCGTGCGCTGCCAATCGGACGAAAAGATATCACTGGGAACTAAAATCGGATTCGGGCTTACCAGACAGGCATGCTCGATTCTGTTGTGCAGCTCGCGGATATTGCCTGGCCACGAATATTCTTGCAGTCGCAATTGCGTTAGCGGATGCAAGGATTTGGGCGGCTCGTTCAGCCGCTGCGCCATCGCGCTGATAAAACGCTGTGCTAGCCAATGAACATCTTCAGGCCGTTCCCTAAGAGGTTTGACCTGCAAGGTGACCGCGTTGATTCGGTAATACAAGTCTTCCCGGAACAGACGTTCCTTGACCATACTTTCCAGATCACGGTTAGTGGCACACACCAGATCGAATTGTGTTGCGATATCGTGCTCGGCGCCAATACGGCGGATGCGTTTTTCTTGTAGTGATCTTAGCAAGGTCGCTTGTAAAGGAAGGGAGAGCTCCCCCACTTCATCCAAGAATAGGGTTCCCTTGTTTGCCTGCTCTAGGTATCCCCGCTTTTGCTTATCTGCTCCGGTGAAAGCACCGCGTTCAAAGCCAAAAAATTCGGCTTCTGCAAGCGTGGGGGCCACCGCCCCACAGTTGACCGCTACGAACGGACGCTCGGTGTTGGCTGAGTCGGCTCGACGATGAATCAGCCGCGCGAGAACTTCTTTGCCTACCCCTGACTCTCCGGTAATGAGCACTGAGGTTGCTCGCCCGGCAATTCGAGGCACAAGTTGAGCCAGTTCCTGGGCTGCGGCAGAGACTCCCAGAGTGTTTTCGTCTGATACGTGCGTATTCACGTCATGATTGGTGGTCAGCTCTCGAACAGATTCCACTAAGCGTGAAAGGTCGAAGGGCTTAGTGACATAATCTCGTACGCCCAGCTTGAGCATGCTTACGGCGCGCTCTACCGTGGCGTATGCCGTCATAAGGATGAAGGGCGGAAGGCTGTAGCCATCCTGGAGCATTTGCAAATACAGTGCATCACCATCCAAATCGGCTAGCCGCACGTCGCTGAGGATCAGCGCGTAGTCATTTGCAAGGATGGCGGCTCGTGCCTCTTGAGCGCAAAGATGCCGATCTACCTTGAAGCCTTCCAGTTGAAAACGTTCAACCAGGGACTCGCCCATGATAGGGTCATCTTCAATCAGACAAATATGAGGATTGGTCATGCTTGGCCCCCCAAAGGCGGCGGAATAATAGGAAGGGTGACTGTAAATCGGGTGAATCCCGGCTCACTACTCACTTCAATCGTACCGCGTAACTGCGTAATGATCTGGTACGTTACCCACAAGCCGAGCCCATGTGAATTACTGTTCCGTGGTGAATCGGCAGGGTACGGTTCGAAGAGATGGGGTAGTGCTGCGTCAGGAATATGCCACCCTGAATTGGATATCTCGATGGTGAGCGATTCGCATGTGCGTTGAGCCAAGCAGCTGATGCAACCTTCGGGTTCGACGGCATTTTTGGCGTTAAGAAGCAGATTAAGTGTTAGTTGCCGTACTAAGTGGGCGGGCAGATCAATGGCAAGATCAGGCTGAACATCCCATAACAATCTGGCGTGTCGGGCCTTGAGCTCTGGCTCAATGAGCGTACGTAGATCTTCCCAATCGGCCGGTGACATTTGTGAGGCATCAAGGCGTGCTTCTACGAGTAAAGCCCCCACCGTATGGCGTATCTGATTTAAGCCACGGCGCACGAGTTCCACGGTTTTGGTGGTCAGTTTGTCGGGCGTTCCGTGTGTCTGCAGCGTATCAAGTGCATTGATCATTCCGCCAAGTGGATTATTGATTTCGTGTGCAACCCCGGCGGCGACCCTTCCTACTGCAGCGAGTCGTTCAGCGGCCACCATCTCGCGCTCGAGCGCCTCTTTGGCTTCAAGCTCGTTCAACATGCCTGAAAACTGCTGACTTAGCACGCCTATCTCGTCGGTACCCGACGTATCTAAAGAACGTCGGATGCCGCTTAACGGCTCGCGGCCTACGCGTTTCATTGCTGTTGTTAGTGAAAGTAGCGGCTGGGCGACTTGGTTGCCCCAAGCCCAGCCCGCTAATAACAACAGAAAAATTCCAGGAATGCTGATCCAAAATACACGGGTGAGCAGATCGGTAACACGCTGCCGCCAAGCGCTAACATCGTATGAAGCCAACACGTATCCAGCGATCCCTGCGTCGTTAGAGTGAACGACGGTTCCGGCGACCCCCGGCACCTGAGAAAAATACCCTGAATACCGGAAGTAGAAGGACTGCGCGGGTTCCCGAAGTGCTGCCACTGCAAGCTTCAGCTCATCGGGCAGGGCCGCAAGCGATGTCGAGATCGGATAGTGTTTTGGATTAGACGCTGCATAGACTTTGAAATCCTGGTCTAACATGATGATCGCTTGCAGGCCCGAGATAGGGCCGGTTGCATCCACCGGAATATGGATGATTTCGTAGACACGCCAAAGATCATCGCGCCTAAGGGGTTCGCGCACCGATAAGGCCAGCATGCGGGTGAGGGCTTGCGCCCCTTGACGCATATCCTGGCGCATCGCCAAATATGACATTTGCACGAACGTTGCGGTAACCACAAGTTCAGTGATCAGAATGGCGGCAGCCAGCGCTAATGGAACTTTGTACCGATAGCTGATGTGCTGAAATGGGCGCCGCCAGTTGAACGAATTCATGTCGCACTTGCCGAACGGGCATCCGATTCCAATGTGGTGGTTCCAGCGACTTGGGTAAGGCTCCGGATGCCATCGTATAAAGAATCAGAGCCGTTTACGAATCGATCAAGCGCCAACCGGTCAAGTATCATTTTTCCATCACGGCGCTCGTGCATTTGCAACAGTGCCGCATTTAACGCATCAAAGGTGGACGCAGCCATATCCTTGCGTACCACCAGTGGTGGAAAACCGTATTCCGGGGATTGCCACACTTTGTGTGCGCCAGACGCCCACGCTGGAAACTGCGCAATAATCGTATCCCATACATAACCGTCTACGGCTCCAGCATCTGCCAACCCAGCGGCCACTGCTTGAACCACGTTGCGATGAGCAAACGTAAAGAATGATCGTCGGAAGAAGGTTGATGGGTCCCGGTGGTGTGCTAACAGTTCAGTGCTGGGGATGAGAAACCCCGAATTGGATAAGGGATCGCTATAGGCAAAGACTTTACCCTCTAGCTGTGTAATGGCCTCTGTTGTGTCATCGCTGTTTCGAACGATTAAGTAAGAGCGGTACAAAGGGGTTCCCCGATACTGCGGCACTGCCAATAAGCGCAGCTGCTTTGCATTAAGCACATAGGGGTAGCCGCAAATCCAGGCGGCATCAATTTGACCACGCAACAAAAGATCAACTATTTCACGATAGCTTCGCCGTTGCACGAATTGAACGGCCTGGCCCAACGTAGTTTGCAGGTCAGCGCGCCAAATATCCAATAGCTGGAGTTGATCATCGAGAAAGACAGCCGTGGTGCCAATTCGTAAAGCGACCTGATCAACCGGCTGGCCCCAAGTGGGTGTCGCGTATGCGCCAACTGCCGCAATACCCGCCGTCAACAGGCGACGACGTACGTTACCGTTTGGTAACGCCTGACTCAAATTGCCTCTGGGCGCGTTACCGTTTGCTCTCCCCCATACCGCCATTTCCGTCCTCTCCGCGCGTATCCACTGTTCGTTGTTGCTTGGCACGCATATTGCGTAAGCAGTGTGTACAGGTTACCGACCTCCGCTCACTGTTTCAAGAGGAATTGCCCCATGTCCGACACGACGAATCTCACCCGACGCGGTTTTCTTAAGCTCAGTGGAGGCAGCGGGGTCGCAGCGGCCGCTACTTTGGTGCCGTTTACGAGTGCCAATGCTCAGACTGCGTCCGCCGACCCCTCACAAACCACGCTGAACTATCCGAACAAAACGGTCACGGCTGCCCAAAAGCTTACGGTTGATGCGCCGCTGCCGTTTAGTTACCCCGACGAGCGGTCGCCTTGTACGGCGGTCAAGTTGGGTTCCCCTGTTCCGGGTGGGGTCGGACCCGATCGCGATATTGTCGCGTATAGCACGCTGTGCACGCACATGGGGTGCCCGACAATCTATGACAACGGCACGAAAACATTCAAGTGTCCTTGCCATTTCAGTGAGTTCGATGCAGAGAAGGCGGGCCAGATGATTTGTGGCCAGGCGACAGAGAATCTTCCGCGCGTTCTATTGCGGTATGACGAAGCATCCGACACCGTATCAGCCGTTGGTATCGACGGGCTGATCTACGGACGCCAAGCAAACATTATTTAATTAGGATATTCGCCATGCCAGCCAAAAAAGATCGCATCACGTTGCCGCCAAAGAACGCCGAACGTACCAATATGACCTGTCATTTCTGTATTGTCGGCTGTGGCTATCACGTATATAAGTGGCCCGAGCAGAAGGAGGGCGGTCGAGCGCCCCAGGACAACGCCTTGGGTCTGGACTTTCGTCAACAACTGCCGCCGTACGCCACCACCCTGACGCCCGCCATGACTAACGTTATTACCGAGCATGACGGTAGCCGCCACAACATCATGATTGTGCCGGATAAAGAGTGCGTCGTTAATAGTGGGCTGAGCTCGACCCGTGGTGGCCGGATGGCAACGTATATGTACACCCCCGAAGGCGATAGCAAAGCGCGGCTCAAGCAGCCGCGCTTATACGCGGCAGATCAGTGGGTGGATACGTCGTGGGATCAGGCAATGGGGCTTTATGCAGGCTTGCTTAAGAAAACGCTCGATAAAGATGGGCCCGAAGGCATCGTATTTTCGTGTTTTGACCATGGAGGCGCTGGCGGAGGGTTTGAGAATACCTGGGGTACCGGCAAGCTGATGTTCTCCGCGCTACAAACTCCTATGGTTCGTATTCACAATCGTCCGGCGTATAACTCTGAGTGCCACGCCACCCGTGACATGGGCATTGGCGAGCTTAATAATGCTTACGAGGATGCCGAGCTCGCCGACGTTCTTTGGTCTATTGGCAACAATCCTTATGAATCGCAAACCAATTACTTCCTCAACCATTGGGTGCCAAATCTATATGGCCAAACAAGCGGTAAGAAAAAAGAGCGCTTCCAGGATGAAGAGTTGCCCGCGACTCGGATCATATTCGTAGACCCTCGTGAAACACCGTCCATCTCTATTGCGCGTCAGGTTGCGGGCAAAGAGCGCGTATTGCATCTGGCGATTGAGCCGGGCACGGATACGGCACTATTTAACGGCCTATTTACCTATGTGGTCGAACAAGGGTGGATAGACAAACCGTTCATAGAGAAGCATACATCGGGGTTTGATGAGGCTGTACAGACCAATCGCATGTCGCTGGAGGAATGCAGCAAGGTTACCGGAGTGCCTGTCGAGGACCTCAAAAAAGCAGCCGAATGGTCGTACAAACCTAAGAAGACAGGCCAACTACCACGCAGTATGCATGCGTATGAAAAAGGCATTATTTGGGGCAATGACAATTACGTTATTCAGTCGGCCTTGCTCAGTCTGGTTATTGCGACCCATAACGTTGGGCGCCGGGGCACAGGCTGTGTACGTATGGGTGGACACCAAGAAGGCTACGCTCGGCCGCCTTATCCAGGTGATACAAAGATTTATATCGATCAAGAGCTGATCCAGGGAAAGGGTCGCATGATGACCTGGTGGGGATGCAATAATTTTCAGACCAGCAATAATGCGCAGGCATTGCGAGAAGCCGTACTAAAGCGATCAGCCATCGTCAAAGAGGCGATGCAAAAGGCGCGAGGGGCGAGCACCGAAGAGATGGTCGATATCATTTATCAGGCAACTGAGAAGGGCGGGCTGTTTGTCGCGAGCATTAACCTATATCCGACCAAGCTTGCCGAAGCTGCCCATCTATTGTTGCCTGCGGCACACCCCGGAGAGATCAACCTGACGTCGATGAACGGCGAACGTCGAATTCGTTTGTCCGAGAAATTCATGGACCCCCCAGGCTCTGCGATGGCCGATTGCCTCATTGCGGCCAAGATCGCTAACGCTGTAGGCGCGCTTTACCAGAAAGAAGGCAATACGGCGATGGCCGAACGTTTCAATGGCTTCGACTGGAAAACCGAAGAAGATGCTTTCAATGATGGATTTCGCCAAGCGGGACAACCCGGGGCGCCGAAAATTGATAGCCAAGGTGGCGACTCAGGCCATCTGGTTACCTATGAGCGTTTGCGGGCTACGGGTAATAATGGTGTGCAGCTTCCCGTCAAGTCTTACTCGGACGGCAAGTTCACAGGCACAGAAATGCTTTACACCGACTCTAAATTCGACACCGAGGATGGCAAAGCGCACTTTCTGCCCGCACCATGGAATGGTTTACCTGAAACTGTTGCCGCGCAAAAGAAAAAATACAAGTTTTGGCTCAACAATGGGCGAAACAACGAGATATGGCAAACCGCGTATCACGACCAATACAATAGCTTCGCCCAAGAGCGCTATCCCATGGCCTACATCGAAATTAATCCCGATGACTGCCAGGAGCTTGGCGTGGAGGCCAGCGATATCGTAGAAGTCTATAACGACTTCGGTTCTACGTACGCGATGGTTTATCCGGTTGCGGAAATCAAGCGCGGGCAGACCTTTATGCTGTTCGGTTACGTAAACGGTATTCAAGGCGACGTAACAACGGATTGGACCGATCGGAACATCATCCCTTATTACAAGGGGACGTGGGGGAATATCCGCAAGGCCGGCACTATGGATGAATTCAAAAGAACGGTTAGTTTTAAAAATCGTCGATTTGTGATGCCTACTACGCCCGCGTAAAGGAGGGGCACTTCAGTCGGCCATATGCTGATCCCGCTTTAGGACCGCCTAAAGCGGGTTTTCCAAAAAACGATAAGGCCAAGCATGAACGAACACTTATTGCATGAACATCGCTTGATGCCTATGTCGGCAGCAGTCGGTGACGACATGACCATAGAGGAATCTATCTTACTGGACCAGCATGCCAGGCCATTGCGAGACTTGCGTATATCAGTCACCGATCGATGTAATTTCCGATGTACCTATTGCATGCCTCGAACTGTGTTCGGGGCAGATTTTCAGTTCCTTCCCCGCAGCGAGCTATTGACCCACGAAGAGATAGAGCGGGCTGCGAGGATATTTGTGGACTTAGGCGTAAGAAAAATCCGTATCACGGGAGGCGAGCCACTACTACGTAAAAACGTGGACGCGTTGGCGGCCAAACTCGTGGCGCTCACCACACCTGACGGGCACCCGGTTGATGTTTCATTGACCACAAATGGGGTTCTACTGACGCGTAAAGCGCAGAGCCTTGCGCAGGCGGGTGTCAAGCGCTTGAACGTTAGCCTGGATGCGATCGATAACGCGGTATTCCAAAGATTGACTGACGCTGACTGGTCCGTCGATGATGTACTGCAGGGTATTGACGCTGCGAAGTGTGCAGGTATTGCACCCATAAAAATAAATATGGTGGTCAAGCGCGGCATCAACGATGATCAAGTGCTTCCCATGGCCAAATATTTTCGAGGCACCGGCCACATTCTGCGCTTCATAGAGTTTATGGATGTGGGCAATACCAATCAATGGAACAGGAATGCCGTATATCCGTCATCAGAGATCATTGCCCTGTTGCAGCAGCACTTTCCACTGGAGCCAGTATCGCCCTCTGCTAAAGGAGAGGTTGCCAAACGCTGGCGATATCTGGATGGGCAGGGAGAGATCGGCGTAATTTCCAGTGTGACTCAGCCATTTTGTGGTGATTGTTCACGAGCGAGGTTAGCGTCGAACGGTGGGTTTTACCTATGCCTGTTTGGTCAGCAGAGTGTGGACTTGCGTACTTTGTTGCGTGAGTCAGACGATGATGAGCTTCTACGTGAAACGATCACATCCACATGGGCCCGAAGGGCGGACAGGTATTCAGAAGTGAGGGGCCATGTTCCTGTTACCTATATGCGTCGCGTTGAAATGAGTCACATTGGAGGGTAGGTGCTCAATCGCTAGCTAAACAGTACGCTGGCTGTTAAGTCTCACAGTACGAACCAAGATCACACTCGGATTTCTCATCGCCGCGATTATCGGTAGCGTAGGTATCTGGTCTACCCAGCAAGTCCGGCAGATGGTGCTGCTTATGTACCACCAAGAGGTGGCGGGCTTGCGCCAAGCCGCGCAAGCGCAGAATAACGTGATGGCAGCAGGCCGAGCCTTGGCGACGGACAAAGGTCAACGCATCGGTGATGGTTCGGCGTTACAGATCATCGTCATTTGGCGCATACTCCGTCTTTGAGATCGCCATGCCCAATGTTTACCATCTCACTTTGTCAATCTACTCTCGAAAATAACATCGAATAAGGCCGTATTCGGAGATGGAGCCAAACTTCATGGTCATGCCCATATCCATCTTTATGCTTTCGGTATCGGAGTGAATGGGTGAGGCTTGGCCTCTCGAATGTGCAGATCAGGATGCTTGCGCGCTCCATGACGTTTGCGGACCAGACTTGTAGTTAGTACAATCCCTAACGCGATGAAAAAACTGTTTCTTCTCTTTATGCTAGTTATGCTGCCGCTCCAAGCGTCTTGGGGCGTTGTGAGCGTGTATTGCCAGCCGGAGCAGACAGCGTGCGTAACTCCTTGTTACCACGATGCGCAAGAGGTCTTTGTCGATACAACCAGTAGTGGGGACGACAATGCACCTACGAAGACAAACATCGAACACGATGCGCATTTTTGCCACATGTATTGCATGCCGCTCATTGGTGTATCACACACCAGCAAATTTGAGCCTTCTTGCAGTTCAGCCCGTCGACTTGTTGAGACGCGGCATCCAGCAGCAATGATTAGCGAGCGGCCCGAGCGGCCTCAGTGGTCTCAGACATAGCCCAAGTTGGCACGTCGCTGATTCGTTCACGCCAGTCATCTCCTTTCGAGTCGTAGAGTCACCTCGACCTTGCAGATAGCACGCATTTTGTGCATCCCAAGCGCGAAAGAGAATTTGCTGCAACGCTAAATCTACTGCCAGCCATTATGCAAATGTATTGGGTTGCTGTGCGCGCTTTAACCCTAAGAAATCTGTGTGCATCGCGCACGGGTCGTCATTGTGGACAGGGAGATATCTCAATTGCTCAGATTTTTAATGCCGATGGGCGATGATGCTTGAAGGCATCAATCTACAAGCCATGCGTGGCGAGCGCAGCCTATTCGAACGCCTGAGCTTTCAGATAAAGGCGGGTGAGTGCCTATTCGTGCAAGGTGAGAATGGCAGCGGTAAAACGAGCCTTTTACGCGTAATCGCGGGGCTTACCGCGCCCTCGGCTGGAACCGTTCTCTGGAAAGAATGCCCCATCCAACAATTGGGCGAGGAATATCGGCGAGAGCTACTCTATTGCGGCCATCTTTCAGGTCTGAAGGATGAACTAAGTGCCATAGAGAACCTAATCGCTGGGGCTCAATTGGCCGATGATCCCGTTTCCAATTGTACTGCCCGCGAAGCCTTGCGACGGAGTGGGCTGCAGGGTAAGGAAGACCTGCTCGTGCGATTTTTGTCCCAAGGGCAGAAGCGACGCGTGAGCTTGGCTCGCTTACTCCTTCAACCACGCGCACTATGGATCCTGGATGAGCCTTTGGCAGCACTTGATGCTAGGGCTGCGCACTGGCTCGCCGGAGTGATCGATGCACATTTAGACTCGGGCGGGGCTGCCGTCATAACCAGTCATCAAGACATGGCGCTGGCAGGTACGCCACACGTTATCCGGATAGGCGTATGAGCGATATATTTGGATTGTCCGCGCTTAGTGGAGTGATACGGCGTGATCTGAGGCTCGCCATGCGCCGCAAGGCTGATGCCCTAACACCGCTTTTTTTCTTTGTCATTGTGGTGAGCCTGTTTCCTTTAGGCATCGGCCCCGAGCGAGACACGTTGCGGCAGATCGCTCCGGGCGTCCTCTGGGTGGCGGCGTTGTTGGCCGGTATGTTGTCGCTGAATCGGCTGTTCGAACAGGATTACGCCGACGGTACTCTCGAACAACTTGTGCTTTCGCCCGCGCCGCTAGGCATGCTGGTAATCGGGAAAGTGATTGCGCATTGGCTGCTCTCTGGTTTGCCGCTGGTACTGCTGGCGCCGTTATTGGCCTTGCAGTTCGATCTGCCTACTTCGTCGTTGTCAGTGTTGGCCATATCTCTGGCAATCGGTACGCCGGTGCTCAGCCTGATTGGGGCGATCGGTGCGAGCTTGACCCTGGGCCTGCGAGGTGGCGGAGTACTGGTGGCGTTGCTTGTGCTTCCTCTTTATGTGCCGGTCCTGATCTTTGGCGCTGGCTCGGTGGATGCCGTGGCTGCTGGTTTGGGGGCAGTTTCACATCTGTCATTGCTGGCTGCGGTTCTGGTTCTAGCTGGCTTTTTCGCACCGTGGGCTACGACCGTGGCGCTGCGGATCGCGTTGGAATAAGGGCAATTGAATGATCAACTGGTTTAAGTATGCATCGCCCAGAGCGTTTTACCCTCTGGCAGGAAAAATGATTCCCTGGTTCGGTGCAAGTGCAGCGTTATTGGCTATTGCTGGGCTATATGTCGGCTTTTTCTTAGCCCCCACCGACGCGCAGCAAGGCGAAGGCTATCGAATTATCTTTTTGCATGTGCCCGCCTCCTGGATGTCGATGTTCATTTATCTGGTCATGGCCTTCTGGGCAGCGATGGGGCTGGCGTTCAACAGTCGGTTGTCGGCCATGATGGCCTCGGCTCTGGCGCCCACCGGCGCCATGTTCACGTTCCTTTCGCTTTGGACTGGCGCCCTCTGGGGCAAACCAATGTGGGGCACTTGGTGGGTTTGGGATGCGCGTTTGACCTCGGAGCTAATCCTGTTGTTTCTCTATGTGGGCTTCATGGCGCTCCAGTCGGCGATTGATGAGCCGCGTCGTGCCGATAAAGCGGGTGCAGTGCTCGCGCTTGTCGGTGTCGTCAATATTCCGATTATTTATTTTTCAGTGCAATGGTGGAACACCCTGCATCAGGGAGCCTCGGTCTCTTTAACGCGCGCTCCGTCGATGGCGACGCTCATGCTCGCCGGCATGTTGCTCATGGCCTTGGCATCTTGGATGTATACGGTGGCTGTGGCATTGCTGCGCGTACGTTGCATCGTGCTGGAGCGTGAACGGCATGCCGCTTGGCTAAGCGAACTAGAAGGGGCGAACCGATGAGATGGAATAGTGCGGCTGAATTCTTTGCGATGGGCGGCTATGGGCTGTACGTATGGGGGTCAGTGGGCGTCACCGTTGTGGCCCTCATCCTCGAGTTGCTCTTGCTCGGCCAACGTCGCAAAAGCGCCTTGTCTCGGATAAAGCGCGAATCAATTATGGAAAGGAATGATGTCAATGAAAAACAGACATAAGCGCATTGCGCTCATCGTGGGTGGCGTGGCTGCGTTGAGCGTGGCTACGGTGCTAGTGCTCAATGCATTTCAAAGCAATCTTGTGTTCTTTTTTAGCCCGACGCAGGTCAGCGCGGGCGAAGCGCCTAAAGAGCGTACCTTTCGCATCGGCGGGATGGTCCAAACGGGCAGCGTGCAGCGCCAAAGTGACGGTCTAACCGTGAATTTTATCGTCACCGACACGGCCAAGACCATACCGGTCACCTATACCGGAATTTTGCCCGATTTGTTTAGTGAAGGGAAAGGGGTTGTGGCCCAAGGACGGCTGGAGCCAGGCGGGCTATTCCGCGCTGAGGAGGTCCTTGCTAAACATGATGAGAACTACATGCCGCCCGAAGCCCAGCATGCGCTGGACCAGGCAGCTAAAAACACATCACAAACGAGGCCATAACGATCATGATTCCTGAAATCGGCCATTTTTCTCTGATTTTGACGTTATTTGTGGCGTTGGCCCAAGGTGGCTTCGCGCTTGCCGGCGCCGCTAACGGCAATGCACGTTGGATTGCTTTTGCACGGCCTGCCGCGCGCGTCCAGTTTCTATTGATCATCATCAGCTTTGCCAGCTTGGCTTGGGCGTTTGTCGCTAAGGATTTTTCGGTTGCTTACGTCGCCCAGAACTCTAATTCGCAGTTGCCCCTGTTTTATCGGATCGCGGCAGTCTGGGGAGGACATGAAGGTTCGCTCTTATTGTGGATGCTCATGCAAACCGGCTGGGCGTGTGCCGTCAGTGTGTTCTCAAGGCAGTTGCCCGACGCGATGGTGGCACGCGTACTGGGTGTGTTGGGGTTGGTAGCTGCAGGGTTTTTGCTTTTCGTTTTGCTCACCTCTAACCCGTTTGAACGTCTTGTACCTGCGCCTATAGAAGGGTTGGACCTGAATCCGCTGTTGCAGGATGTCGGGTTGATATTTCATCCTCCTCTGCTGTATATGGGCTACGTCGGGTTTTCGGTGGTATTTGCGTTTGCCATTGCCGCACTCTTGGCTGGGCAGTTGGATGCCGCGTGGGCTCGTTGGTCACGCCCCTGGGCCACGGCCGCATGGCTGTTTCTGACTTTGGGCATCGCCTTGGGCAGTTGGTGGGCCTATTACGAGCTGGGTTGGGGCGGCTGGTGGTTTTGGGATCCAGTGGAGAACTCCTCCTTCATCCCATGGTTGGTAGGCACCGCCTTGATTCATTCGCTGGCCGTCACCGAAAAGCGGGGCAGTTTCAAGAGCTGGACCGTGCTACTTGCCATTAGCACCTTTTCGCTCTCCCTATTGGGCGCATTTCTTGTGCGCTCGGGGGTACTGACATCGGTACATGCCTTTGCTACCGATCCGCGCCGAGGGGTGTTCATTCTGCTGCTTTTTACTGTGGTGGTGGGAGCCTCTTTGTTCCTGTTTGCGCTGCGCGCCCCAAAGGTGGGGCTTGGCGGACGGTTCGATTTCATCTCGCGCGAATCCCTGTTGCTCGTCAATAACGTATTGATGGCCGTGGCCGCAGGCTCAGTCGTTCTGGGAACCTTATATCCACTTTTTATCGATGCGTTGGGGCTAGGCAAACTTTCCGTGGGCCCGCCGTACTTTAATGCCGTCTTCGTTCCCCTTATGGTGCCGGCATTGCTGCTCATGGCGGTGGGGCCGGTCGCTAATTGGAAATCGGCCAAAGTGGCGGCCATGCTGAAACGGCTGTACTGGCCGGCTGCTGTGGCATTGGCAATCGGCGTCGCGACGCCGATTGCGCTGGGCCGCTGGTCCGCGATGGCGGCTTTAGGCGTGGCACTGGCCACGTGGATTGCAACTGCTGTAGTGATGGGTATCTTTGAGCGTATGCGAGCTACACGTAGCGGATTGCTCGCCCAGCCGCGCAGCTGGCTTGGCATGCATGTGGCGCATCTGGGGATTGCCGTATTCGTGGTGGGCGTCTCGCTCGTCATGGGCTACGAGACCGAGCAGGATGTACGCATGGCACCCGGCGATATCGTGACTGCGGGCGGTTACGACCTGAAGTTCCTTGGGGTGCGAAAGGCTCCAGGGCCAAATTATGTTGCCGACATGGGGGATATCGAAATGTCGCGTGATGGAGAAGTGCTGCGTCTGCTCCATCCTGAGAAGCGGACCTATGCCTCATCGGCTATGCCGATGACTGAGGCGGCGATCGATGCCAATGGATTGCGCCATGTGTACGTCGCCCTAGGGGAACCGCTCGCTGAAGGGGCCTGGAGCGTACGCGTTTACTACAAGCCTTTCGTCGATTGGGTCTGGGGAGGCTGCATATTAATGGCCCTGGGAGGCTTGCTGGCGATTAGTGACCGACGTTACCGGCTTAAACGGCGAGAGCGGCGTGCCTCTGCAAAGCTTGAAGGAGCCGCTTCGTGAACCGCTTTCTATGGCCTTTGGTGGGCTTCATTGTGTTGGTGGGGTTTCTCGCTGTGGGCCTCACCTTAAAACCCAGCGAAGTGCCTTCGCCATTCATCGACAAGCCGGCGCCGGCCTTTACCTTGCCGCAATTGGCATCGCCCGAGCAGACCTTTTCGCCCGAGGCGATGAAAGGCAAAGTGTGGCTGTTCAATGTCTGGGCTTCGTGGTGCTATGCCTGCCTCGAGGAGCACGCCGTCATTATGGACCTAGCCAAGACGCATACCGTTCCTGTTGTCGGGCTTAACTACAAGGATGTGCGCAGCGAAGCGCTGGCGTGGCTAAAACGCAATGGGGATGCGTATACGCTTTCTGTATCTGACACACAGGGGCGGGTGGGCATAGACTTCGGCGTCTATGGCGTGCCAGAAACTTTTGTCATCGACAAGGCCGGTGTCATTCGTTACAAGCACATCGGCGCAGTCACGCCAAGCGCCGTACGCGACACACTTCTACCGTTGATTAGGGAGTTGCAGCAATGAAGCGCTTGTGGATGATTTTGCTTTGTGCGGTGATTGCGGTGATTGCGGTGCCGTCGTGGGCGACGAGCCCCAACGCAGAGAAACGCATGCTCAACATTGCGGCTGAATTGCGATGTCTGGTGTGCCAAAACGAATCGATCGCCGCTTCGCGAGCCGACTTGGCGGTCGATTTGCGTCAGCAGATTAGCGAACAGATTCAAGCCGGCCGGAGTGACGCGGAAATTCGCGCGTATATGGTCGAGCGCTACGGCGATTTCGTGCTTTATCGCCCACCTTTCAAAGCCACCACGCTTTTGCTTTGGCTTGGACCCGGGCTGCTCCTTCTTTTTGGCCTCATCGTCTTATTAGTATCGCTGGCTCGCCGTAAGGATAGAGTGATGAACGCATTATTAACCGATGAAGAGCGTGGGCGAGCGGACGCGCTCTTGCGGCAAACTACAGGTACCGGAAAATAACCATGAGCCTAATTTTTATCTCGCTCGCCGTGCTTCTCGTGGCCGGTGTGGTTATGCCACTCGGGCTTGTACTCTGGCGGAGCCCTCGGAGCGATAGCAATCTCGAGCATCAGGCTGTTAATGCGGCCGTACTGCGCGACCAATTGCTGGAGTTGGAGCATGACCGCGTGAGCGGCACCCTATCTGCGCGCGATCACGCTGAAGCCCGACAAGACCTCCAACGACGGGTACTTGAAGAGGTGGAGCCCGGACGAACCGGTACTTCGGCCGGACAGGGCGGCAAGTATGCTGCCATCGCGCTGTCCATCGCGCTCCCTGTCGCGGCTGCATTTACCTACTTGGCGTTAGGTAATCCTGCCGCGATCGCTCCAACGCCGCTGCAAAGCCCCGCGAGCGTTACGCAGGCCGATGTGCAGGCCATGGTGGATTCACTCGCCGCGCGGCTAGCGCGTAACCCAGACGACCCGGCTGGCTGGCTCATGTTAGCGCGATCTTACCGATACTTTGAAAGGTATGAGGACGCAGCGAAAGCCTTCGGCAACGCAACAGCCGCGATAGACGCAGATCCGTTGGCCTTGTCGGAGTATGCAGAAACGCTGGCCAGGAGTAGCAGTGAAGGATTCAAGGGCAAGCCCACGCAACTGCTAGGGCAGGCGTTAAGTCTTGATCCTAAAGAGCCCTTTGCGCTGACATTGGCCGGCGCGGCAGCGCTTGAACGGCGTGATTATCAGGCGGCTGTCCAGTACTGGCAACAGTTGTTGGCGTTGCTTCCTGCTGAATCCGATGCCTCGCGTGCAGTGGCCAATAGCATAGAGCGGGCGCGTCGCGAACAAGACCAGCTCACATCTCAATAGCGGTGAATATTGGACTTTAATGATGAAGCATACTTTTAGAAAAATCGGGTGGATCGCGCTTGCATTAGTCAGTGTGATCGCTATCGCGGCGGCGCTATATCGTTATCAGGATAATAACGCCTCGAAGAACCTTCTTGGCAGCGTGCTGAATGTCGCGATCGATATAGGCGATCAACGCTTCATGCGCTGGCATACCCCGCGCGAGTTGCCGGCCATCTCGTTTCAGAACGAGGCAGGCAAAACAATAAGCTTGGCTGATTTTCGAGGCCGTGTTGTTTTACTCAACATCTGGGCTACCTGGTGTCCGCCATGCCGAGAGGAAATGCCGTCGCTCGATCGCTTGAATGCCAAGCGAGGTGGTACGACATTCGAAGTGGTGGCCTTATCAATTGATCGGGACTCCGCGCTGGTCAAGCCGTTCTATCAGGAGTTCGACATACAAACCCTGCACGGCTATTTCGACCCGACCTCACAGGTTTCCAATATCCTTCGGGCGCCGGGTGTGCCCACGACCTTGCTGATCGATAGAGAGGGCCGCGAAATTGGACGAGCAATGGGACCGGCCGCCTGGGACGGCCCTCAGGTTGAAGCCTTGATTGATGCAGCGCTGATGCGTTCGTCCGCGGAGGGTTAAGTCAATGAGAAAGCTCGCTCTTTTGGGGCAGTCCGATGCTTGAGCTGACTGCTTTCGGATTGTTGACGGCATTCGTCGCGGGCATCGCGTCGTTCCTATCGCCGTGTGTTTTGCCGCTCGTACCAGGTTATCTTTCTTATATTGCCGGTGGCTCGGTGACGCCCGCAGCATCGTCCGCAGAAGCGCGCATCACACGGTGGCGAACGCTCGGTCTAAGTGCGTGCTTCGTTCTGGGTTTTTCTTTGGTCTTTCTGATCCTGGGCGCCAGCATCACGGCGATTGGACGCCTGTTCTTGTCCTATCGCTATGAGCTGAATATCGTCGCGGGCGTCATTATTGTTATTGCCGGCCTGCTGATTATGGGCGTGCTGCGTGCTCCCTTATGGACGCAACGCTATTACCGCTTTGAGTCGGGGGCAAGTGGAGGCAATCCGTGGTCGGCCGGTGTGCTCGGCATGGCCTTTGGCTTCGGATGGACGCCTTGTATCGGGCCGGTGCTGGGCGGCATTCTGGCGCTGGGCGCTACGACTCAGAGTGTAGGCCAAGGGATGCTGTTGTTGGGTGTGTATGCGTTGGGCCTTGGCGTTCCTTTTCTGCTGGCGGCTTACTTCATGACGCCGTTTATGCGCCGTCTAGGCGCGCTGCGACGGACAGGCCGCTACCTCCAAATAGCCACTGGCGCAATTTTGGTGCTGATGGGCATCGCTGTGGCCAGCGGGCAATTGGTTCGTTTTGCGATTTGGCTGCTTAGAACGTTTCCGGCGCTGGGAAGCATTGGCTAAGTTGGTTCTATGTTCCGACAGAAATTTCCATCCACGATCTCCGTCTACTGCTCTCTAAAGCACATTTTTAAGGATCCAAATCTATGGCAATAGCCAATCAACTTTCAGGGTCTCGGTGGGGGCTTGTATTTGCAGCATGGCTCATTGCTCTTACCGCGACCCTTGGAGCCTTATTTTTCAGCGAAGCGATGGGGCTAGTCCCTTGCGAATTGTGCTGGTATCAGCGCATTTTCATGTTTCCACTCGTTTTTATTCTGGCGATTGGTCTCGCCACCTCCGATGTGCGTGTGTTTGCTTACGCCTTACCGATGGTCGTTGCCGGCTGGTTCGTGGCTTTCTACCACAATCTTCTTTATCTAGGCGTGATTCCACCAGCGCTTCAACCTTGTGGGCAAGGCCCGTCGTGCGCTGAAGTGAATCTAAACCTATTCGGTTTTATCTCCATTCCTCTATTGTCATTAGCAGCATTTACAGTAATCGCTGCGCTACTACTAGTAAAAAAGGGTGCTTTAAAGTGAAAAAACAGACTATTGTTGTTTTAACCAGTATTGTCGCGGTCATGGCATTTACCGTGAGCGCCTTCATGTATGAGCAGAACCAAACTCAAAAAAAAGCGCAGACGGCAAACACTAATATTAGTGAACTCGTCCGAATGCATTCGCCAGTGTTTGGTTCGGCCGGCGCAAAGGTCACGATTGTCGAGTTTTTCGATCCTGCTTGTGAGACTTGCAGAGCATTTTATCCTGCCGTCAAAGAGCTAGTGAATGCCAACCCGGGCAAGGTGAAACTCGTTGTTCGGTATGCCCCATTCCATGAAGGATCGGAGGAGATGGTTAAGATCCTTGAAGCGTCCAGATTCCAAGATAAGTACTGGTCGACGTTAGAGACGGTGCTGAAGACGCAGCCGCAATGGGCGTCACACGACAATCCGCAGGTCAACTTGATCTGGGATCACCTTGCTGCAGACCTGGACGTTGAAAAAGCGCGGAAAGACATGAACGAGCCGACAGTGGCGGCTATCCTCGAGCAGGACAAGGCGGATCTTCGTTCGTTGGAAATAGCTCAAACGCCTACTTTCTTTGTTAACGGGAAGCCATTACCCAAATTCGGTTATGAGCCGCTTAAGACACTGGTGGAACAAGAAGTGAAAGCCGCCTATAACTGATGCGGGGCGACGATGCGGATGCTCGTTGTCACCGACATGGATGTGCCTATTGGGGCTTAACGGCCCGCCCTTGTTGCGTAGCGGTAAGGGAAAAGAAGAGGCAGTTCATCCTTGAAAAGTACACTCGAACGATTATGTCTTGGTATAGAAAATTATTGACTCTTAGCAATCGACGAAAGTCGCTTTGCGCAGCAAGTGCGATTTTTTTAGCAACGAGCTCTTTGATGTCTCCCAACGTGCTTGCAGAGGTGTTGAGCTTTTCGATTATCAACGAACGATTTCAACTCCATGATACGAATGCCGCTACTGCCACACCAAGGCTAGACCGGCTTCGCGAGTCGTTTTTTCTTATACCCATCAAGGAAAGCGAATTTGAAGTCAGTTCTAACTTTGGCTTGCGCCGTCACCCAGTTTTGAAAAGGCAAAAAGCACATGATGGAATTGACTATTCTGCACCTAAGGGCACACCGATCCAAGCAACAGCGGATGGCAGGGTGGCATTTATTGGCCGTCAAAACGGTTATGGCAAAGTGATCATTATTGAACACTCTACCAATCTGACTACCGTCTATGCGCATCAAAGTCGGTTTGCACCCGGTTTGAAAAAGGGTGATTCCGTTGTGAGAGGCAACACCATTGGCTATGTCGGATCGACCGGCATGGTAACCGGTAATCATTTGCATTATGAAATCCGAATGGATGACCAGCCGATTAATCCATTGAAGGTAGATAGGTTGTTTGTCGAGAACGAATACTTTTCCGACAGCATAAATTAACAGAACACGAGCGCATATTGCGTGTGAGGTTCGGACTTTGTGCGGCCCCTCACCAACGCCCTCGCCAATATTTGAACAACGTGAGACTGAACCATGAAGAGAATAGCCTTTAGTATGTTGATGCTTTGCAGTGCTTCGGCCGTCTATGCCGCAAGCGTTCACGGCCAGCACGGCTCTGCTGCGTCTGCGCAGAACCTAGACAAGACCGCTAAATCTGCCAATACGAGCCAGGATAAGGCCACGAACTCTAAAACATTGACGGTTTCAGGTTGCTGGATTCGCTCCTTGCCGAAGCCAGTCCCTTCAGCAGCCTATTTTGTAATAACGAATACCGGCGCGAACGACGCGGAGCTGACCAGCTTGGCCATGTCCGAGTTTGATGAGGTATCGTTACATCAAACAACCAATCAGGGCGGCAAGAGCAAAATGGTTATGGCGCACAACACTCTGATACCGGCAGCTGGAGAACTGAAATTTAAGCCGGGCAGCTATCACGCCATGCTCGAGAAGCCGAACCAAACCCTGGCTCTCGGTTCTCACGTGAAAGCTGAATTCACCTTTGGCTCAGGCGAAACAGTCACCGCAACGTGTGAAGTCAAACCGCCTAATACGGTGTCGGGATAGCCTGTCGCTTGTCTGAGGGGCTGGTTGAACCAACCATTGGAAGCTTTGCCCAATGAATGTAGCTATTACGGCCGCCGTTACGGCGCCTGTCGGCCCATTAGCCCAGTAGAAAAGAGGTAAATGTGAAGAAGCTTTATCGATTTATCGGCGCTTTTTTGTTGGCGGTTGCTCTCGCGGGTTGCCAGCAAGATAACGCCGCCACACAAGAGTTTGCCGCCACTGATATTACAGGCGGTCCGTGGGGAGGCAACTTTCAACTGGTTGATCATAACGGGATACCTAGTGTAGTGCGTCATTCTGTTTGGAACTTAAACGACTGTTGGCGCGAACGACCTTTTGAAGGATGCCATTGGCCTTGGCGGTCCAGATAAACGGCTTGGGGTTTTCATTGTGATGGGCGACGTACTCTTGAATGGCGGCAGTCAATTCGGGCACACTGGTAAAGACGCCGCGACGCAGGCGCTGGGCGGTGATATCACGAAAGAAGCGCTCCACCATATTGAGCCAGGAGGCCGATGTCGGTGTGAAGTGGACATGGAAACGTGGGTGTTTTTCCAACCATTGCTTGACCTTGGGATGCTTGTGAGTGGCGTAGTTATCACACACCAGATGCAGCGCCTTGTCCTTGGGTGTTTCGCGGTTGATCTGTTTGAGGAAATCCAGCCACTCGATGTGGCGATGGCGCTTCTGGCAACAAGCGATGACCTGCCCATCGGCCGCGCTCAGTGCGGCAAACAGCGTGGTGGTGCCATGGCGTTTGTAGTCATGCGTCATCGTTGCGGCCCGACCCTTTTTCAGCGGCAGCCCAGGTTGCGTACGGTCCAGTGCCTGCACCTGGCTTTTCTCGTCGCAGCACAGCACCAGCGCATGCTCGGGAGGCGACAGATACAAGCCCACAATGTCTTCCAATTTCTCGACAAAGGCTGGATCGCGCGAGACCTTGAAAGATTCAATCCGATGCGGCTTCAAGCCGTGAGTGCGCCACACTCGCATGATCGTACTGGCACTGACACCGACCTCTTTAGCCAGCGTTCGCGTGCTCCAGTGCGTGGCGGCTTTTGGGGTGGTTTGGGTGGTCAGCCGAACGATCTGCGCGCTATCTGCCTGGGGCTTGCGTCCGCCCCGCGGCAAGTCCCGTTCAATTGCTGCCAACCCGCCTTGCGCATACCGTTCGCGCCAGCGCCCCACCTGGATTCGTCCAACACCGAGCTGGTCCGCAATCGCCATGTTGTCAAGTTCCGCCCAAGCCAGCAATACAATCTGCGCGCGTCGAGCCAATCGAACACTTGTCGTATTGGAACGGGCAAGCTGGGTCAACGTTTTCTCTTCGTCGGGACTCAATGTCAAAGTCGGCGCTATACGCATTTCAGCAGCTCCTGTTTGTCTGTTTATTCTAAGACAGCAGCACCTGTTTATAAGTTCTATTAATCATGTAACACTACACTAGTGGATGACGACGCCGATTCGGTCGCTGTGTGCCTGCTACACGCCTACGCCTCGCCGCGCCATGAGCGCCAGGTAAGGGACTGGATACTCGAAGAAATTCCCGACATCAATCTGACTCTTTCCTCAGACGTCGCACCAGTGATACGAGAATTCGAACGCAGTTCCACGACGGCGGCCAACGCCTATATCAAGCCTTTGGCAGACCGCTACCTGGGCGCGCTCGAACAAAGGCTGACCACGCTGGGCCTACAAGGCGGCGTGCTGATGATGCTCTCCAATGGTGGCCTTGGCGACCTGCAAGAAGCCCGTCAGAACCCGATTGAACTGCTCGAATCGGGGCCCGCCGGCGGGGCGATCGCCGCCGCCCACTACGGGATGATCGATGACCAGCCGAACCTGCTTGCCTTCGATATGGGCGGCACCACCGCCAAGCTTACGCTGGTGGAGAATGGTGTGCCATCGATTGCCTACAGTTTTGAGGCTGCGCGCCGGAAGCGCTTTGCCGAAGGCAGCGGGCTGCCCATAGGAATTACAACCGTGCATCTCCTCGAGATCGGCGCCGGCGGTAGCAGCATCGCTTACCAGGATGAGCTTGAGCTGTTGAAGGTAGGGCCCAGGAGTGCAGGTTCAGAGCCAGGGCCGGCCTGCTATGCGCTGGGCGGGGTCGATCCGACGGTCACCGACGCCAATCTGTTGCTGGGCTATCTCAATGCGGAGTATTTCGCAGGGGGCGCTTTCAACATCGACAAGGACAAGGCACACGATGCCGTTCACACCGTCGCCAAACAAATGGATCGCGATGCCATCGAAGTAGCATGGGGGATCCATGACATTGTGGCCGAGAACATGGCCGGCGCGGCGCGCGTCCATCTGGCTGAATGTGGGCGAGACGCAAGCGACTTCGTTCTGCTTTGCACCGGAGGAGGCGGCCCTTTGCACTCCTATTATGTGGCCCAAAAAATCGGTGTTCGTTCGATCATCTGCCCTCCCGCGGCGGGCGTTGCGTCGGCCTATGGATTGTTGATCGCCCCGGCCCGTACCGATCGCTCCCGCGTCAACTTCCGACCTGAAACCGGCTCGCTAGTAGACCTGGAGCAAGAATTCGCCGCACTCGAGAGCAACGCACGAGGACCGCTCGACCTGCTGGCCGACGGATTTGGGCCCATCACGGTGGCGCGACACGCGGACGGCCGCTTCATCGGTCAGGCGTTCAACCTTTCTGTCAGCTTGCCGCCGGGGCCTTATCACGGCGGCCAGAAGATAGAAGCCGAAATTCGGGCCAGCCTGCTCTCTGCATTCAAGCTCGCCTACGAGCAAAAGTTTGGTCGCACACCGCCCAATGTTCCTGTGGAACTCGTCAACTTGCGGGTCGCTGCCGAAGCGCCGCCCAGGACGGAGTTTGTGCCGAAGCCCTTGGCCACCGGTGCTACGCCCGAACCGAAGACTTGGCGGGATGTGTATTTCAAGGAGGTGGACGACTTCGTCCGCACACCGATCTATGAACGCGACACCCTCGTCCTCGGCTTCCGGGCCCCGGGCCCCGTACTGGTGGAAGACGCCAGCTCGACGTTGGTGGTTGGCCCCAAAGGTATCTTGGAGCAGCTTCCAAGCGGCAACATTTCCATCACAATTGAGGATTGAGAATCATGGAGACCGTAGACTGCCCCAAGACGATAAGCAAACGAAAAGACGCAATATTTCTCGAGGTGTTCTGGGCGCGCGTGCGTTCAGTCGCTGACGAAGCAGCAAAGCTGATCGTTCGTACATCGTTTTCGACCCTTTCAACCGAAGCAAACGACTTTACGGTTGTCGTGACCGACTCAAAGGGCCGCTGCCTGACCGAGAATTCCGGCAGCATCCCGGCGTTCATCGGCACCCTTCCACGAACCGTCCAGGCCGTGATTGCGAAGTATCCCCCCGGACAGCTGCACCCCGGAGACGTGTTCATCACCAACGACCCCTGGATTGGTACCGGACATTTGAATGATGTGTGCCTGGTCAAGCCCATCTTTCACCTAGGAAAAGTTGTGGCGTTTTCCGCCACGGCAGGCCATGTTCCCGACATCGGCGGCCGCTTTCGTTTTAATGCCCGGGAACTATTCGAGGAGGGCCTGCAGCTACCCATCATTCGCCTTTTGGAGGAAGGCGTCCCTAACGACGCTATTCTGGACATGATACGGACCAATGTGCGCACGCCGGAACAAACGGCCGGCGATATCTGGTCTCAAGTCAGCGCCAACGAACTTGTGTCCCGCCGGCTTTGTGAAGTGTTGACCGAATACGAGCTCACCGGCGTGGATGAGTTGGCCGATGCGCTGTTCGAACGTGGGGAAACGGCTTTGCGACGCGCCATTGCGCAATTGCCCGATGGAAAATCCAGCTACGAGATGCTGACCGACGGGTTCGAAGAACGGCTGCGTCTGACCGTCACTGTGGATATCAAGGGCGACGAAATTACTTGCGACTTCTCAGGCTCATCCTCACAGCAGCCACGGGCGATCAATTGTCCGTTGGGTTACACCATTGCCATGACGGTCTACGCCATCAAGTGTCTACTCGTTCCGGATATTCCGAACAGTGACGGCATGCTGCGTCCCATACGAATAGAGGCGCCTGAAGGCTCTCTTCTGAACCCTAGCTATCCAGCGGCCGTCGGCGGCCGGGCTTCGACCGGCCATTATCTGTCAGTCCTCATTTTCGGCGCCATGCATCAGGTTTTGCCGGACCGCGTCATGGCTGCTGCGGGGTCCCCGCTCTGGAGTGCCAACATCAACGGCACGCGGGCCGATGGACGGCCCATGGCGACTGTACTGTTCTTCAATGGCGGCATGGGGGCCACGATGGGCAAGGACGGTGCATCCGTGATGTCGTGGCCCAGCAATATTTCGCCCACACCCATCGAAGTAGCCGAGCGCGACTCGCCGCTCTTCTTCCGCTACAAGCGACTCAGGACGGACTCAGGCGGGCGCGGCGAATGGCGTGGCGGCCTCGGTGAGGAGGTCTGCGTAGTCAGTCGCCACGACAAGCCACTGTCGGTGGTCTTCCTGAGCGAGCGCACCCGGGAGCCGGCACCCGGCTTAGGTGACGGCCAGGCGGGAGCGCCGGGCGAAGTCCTGATCAACGGTATCGCGGTGAATGTACTGGCTTGGCCTTAGGCCAATGAAATTCCGGGCCAGTTACATATTAGAATCTGATCCCATCTCAAACAAAGATTTATTCATAAATTGACGTACATGCCCTGACAAGCAGGATATGTATGAGTTCCGAAAAGACGGCCAGATAATGAGCACGAAACCCTTCTGCAGTGCCGGCCGGAACCCAAGGCAAAACTGACGGGAGTTTAAACAGCCCGATCAGTTGCCGCATCCAATTTTGTTGAAAACACTTTCAGCATTTCGATGACTGGCGCTAAGCCGCGCCACAGAGACTCGTCCTTTGTCATACGATAGAGGCCTACCAGGCCCGGTGCAGCAGCTTCGTTTCCATTTGGTTTACGCTTGGCTATATGTTCTAGGCTGTCGCTCAGCGCGAGCAGCAACTTGCTGAGTTGGTCAGGTTCGATACGCGAAAGCATAGTTGTGCAGATAACCAGCATGTTCTGCAACGCTTTGCGAATGCTTTCGTCATTCCGATAATCGTCAAGTATTTCGCTTAGTACAGGCATCCACTGATCCTGAGAAGCCACCACATCATTGGCAAAGCGCAATAACCCCTGCTGATGCAGGGATTGGAGCAAACCGGCAGTCTCTATAAGTGCTGGTATGGCATGACGCAAGCGTTCGACATCAGGAGACTCGTCGATGATCTCGCACAGCGTAGGCACCCATTGTGAGTATGACGCAGCCAAATCGTTGGCTAGTCGCAGCAGGCCCTGTTCGTGCAAGGTCTGGAGCAAGCTGTTCAGCTCATCACTGGCGCTGGGGCGAGTGGGGTTAACAGAAGGTGTAGCCATAGTAAATCTCCGCTGCTCATTATGCTCGGGTACGCAGTATGTGCAGGCGCGTGGACTTGGCGGTTAAACGCCGCCAGATCCACACGCAGGCATGTCTCATGCCACGACCCTATGAGGTATCAAGGTTGAATTGCCGGCAGCTCTACAGGGAACTCACGCTCGGTATGCCAATCTGGACCAGGACGGCCCTGAACCATATCCCAATACATTTTGGGCAGGAGGGTCGTTTTCATCCACCAATAACTGCGTCGCGGAACACGCGGGTCCGACGGGAAGCTTGGCGTTATTTTGCCGTCGTAGCTGAACTCAGCCAGCAGCATCTTGCCTTTTGATGTCGTGAGCGGGCAGGATGCGTAGCCATCGTAAACCTGTGTGAGCTCATTACCATCGATGACGGCAAGCAGGTTGGACACCGCGATCCGCGACTGAGCACGCACCGCTGCTGCGGTTTTGCTGTTGGGAGTTGACGTGCAATCACCCAGGCCGAAGACATTGCCGTAAGTGTCGTGACGTAGCGTGCCGGGGTTTACTGCGACCCATCCCGCCGCGTTGGCAAGCGGACTGGACTTGATGAAGTCTGGCGCTGACTGTGGCGGTACGACGTGAAGCATATCAAAGGCTATAGTGGACTTCTCTTTGTTATCGCCCACTTCGAAGGTTGCTTTTTTATTCGGGCCATCAACAGCAATCAGATTGTGCTTGTACTCTGGCGTTGCGCCGTAATGCGCCATTACCTGATCCAGCGCTTGGGAATAGAACGGGACGCCAAACATGACATTGCCGGCGGTGCAATAATGCATATCGGCGCTGATACCGTTACGGCGGAAGTGATCAGCTGCCAGATAGAGGATTTTCTGCGGCGCACCTGCGCACTTGATCGGTGTAGCCGGATACGTAAACAGCGCCTTACCACCTCGAAATTTGCGAATGCACTCCCAGGTGTAGGGTGCCAGTTCAAAGCTGTAGTTGCTGGTAACACCGTTCTTGCCAAGCGTTTCTTCCAGCCCTTCGATTTTGTTCCAATCGAGCTGAATTCCGGCGGCTATGACCAGATATTCGTAACCAACCACACTGTCGTCATCCAGAGTCACCTGGTTCTGATTGGGTTGAAACGTGGCTACTCGCTGTTTTATCCAATGAGCTTGTTGAGGTATGCAATCAGCCTCGGCTCGACGCGTTGCCTGGACGTCGTAGGCACCACCGCCAACCAGCGTCCACGCTGGCTGGTAATAGTGCGATTCACTGGGTTCGACAATTGCAATGTCAAGATCAGGCCGTTGTTTGAGCGCAGCGCTTGCTACCGACAACCCGCCTGCGCCACCGCCTACGATCACGATCTGATGTTTTCGACGACCTGCGTTTGACTCTGTGCTTTCCTTCATATGCTCCGTCCTCCGTATGCTCTGTATGCGTTACATACATAGAATTTATCACTTGCAACTTTCCTTAGCAAGTTTTATTATAAGCTTATAACTACAAAGTCTATAGAAATAGTGAGCTGTCAAAGGTCCATTTTTTAAAGTGTAATATGCTGTTTCGCCAATTTTACGACAACGTTTCAAGCACTTATACCTATCTTATTGCCAGTGGACCGGGCCGCGAGGCTGTGCTCATTGACCCTGTTAAAGAGCAGGCTGCGCAATATCTGATAGCCATAGAACAACTGCGATTGCGCCTTGTGAAAGCGATTGATACCCACACGCACGCAGACCACATCACGGCGCTTGGCGACCTGCATGAACAAATCGGTTGCATGACCATTATGGGTGAATACACCCAAGCAGATTGTGTCTCGTACCGTGTAAGTGACGGTGAAATCCTTGACACAGACGGCATCAAGCTGCAGGCCTTGTACACGCCGGGGCACACCAACGAGTCGTTCAGTTTCCTGCTCAAGCCCGATGCACCTAAGGCAGTATTCAGTGGCGACGTGCTGTTGATTCGCGGTAGTGGTCGCACAGATTTCCAGAACGGAGATCCTGGCAAGTCTTGGGACTCCATTACTCAGACCCTATTTGCCCTGCCTGACGACACAATTTTGTATCCCGCACATGATTACAAGGGCTGGACCGCATCAAGCATCGGCGAGGAACGCCGCTTCAGTCCTCGCCTCGCCGGAAAGACTCGTGAGCAATACATAGAGATCATGAATAACCTTAATCTGCCGAGTCCCAAGATGATGGATGTAGCCGTCCCGGCCAACCTTGCCTGCGGGCTGGATGCGACGAATAATAAGCAAGGCTGACCAATGATCACCCATCTGCTGGCAGTGCTATGTGGTGGTCTGGTGGGATTTTCGTTGGCGCTCACAGGCGGTGGCGGCTCTACACTCGCGATTCCACTGTTGCTGTATGTCGTCGGCCTGCATGACATACATCTTGCTATCGGTACCAGCGCATTGGCGGTGTCGCTCAACGCCTACATCAATCTGATTCCACATGCTCGCGCAGGACATGTGCGCTGGCGTGCCGGGATCATTTTTACCGTAGCCGGCATCACCGGCGCTTTTGTAGGCTCCGAAGTCGGCAAAGGTGTTAACGGGCAGGCACTGCAGGCGCTATTTGCGGTGTTGGTGATAGTCGTGGCGTTGTTAATGCTCCGTAGGTGCAAGGCTTCGGAAGAGTGCGAGCCCAATGATCAGGCAATCAAATACATCAATGGGCGCCTGAGTTGCGTGGGGCTTGGCGCTGGCGCGATGGCTGGCTTTTTCGGAGTTGGCGGCGGATTCCTGGTCGTACCAGGACTAATGCTGGCAGCGCGAGTGAAGATTATCGACGCGATCGGCACTTCACTACTAGGCGTCGGCGGTTTCGGACTGGCCACCGCGTTCAACTACGCGCGTTCAGACCTCATTGACTGGACGTTGGCTGGCGAGTTTCTATTCGGCGGCATTGTGGGAGGCTGGCTTGGCGCCATGCTGGCACAGCAGCTGTCAGTGAAGAACGGTGTGCTTAACTGGATTTTTTCGGCTCTATTGATCACTATCGGGATTTACATGCTGGTCAAGACGGTGCGTCTGTGAAATTGCATCGTCTACCGCAATCAATCCGGTTCAAAGTAAGCATCACCCGCGCGAACATAAGCCGTCGGACTATGCTTTATCTCTATCCTAAATGCATATGTGAACGCTGACGTGGAGCCATATCCAAGCTCCATTGCCACCCCGGTGATGGCCATGCCGCTTTCAAGCAGTTCGACAGCCCGAAATAACCTGAGGCGGCGACGCCATCGGTCTTCTCCTTCGTGGCTGAACGAGAGCCGTCGGCCGCCGCGCAGTGTGCCGCTGTGCTGCGCATTCCGACCAAGAAGGCCCCAATACCCGCACCATGCTATCTCGAATCGAATGAGATCGAAGCAATCCTCGCCCAACCAGACCGCACTTGTGTTGAGGGGCAGCGTGATCACGCGCTGCTGTCCTTTCTTTACAACACCGGCGCGCGCATTCAAGAGGCGCTCGATGTTTGCCCAGGTGCGATACGCTTCGACGCGCCAGCCCAACGCCATGACGGTCATCACGGTGTGTTGTTGCGAGCCCGACATGCCGTCTATGAGGCCGCCCGCACACGCCATCCGTACAGGTGGGCTGGCAAGGCAAGGAACTGGTCCAGAGTAGATGCCGTTCACCTCAACCCGCAGAACGCTGCAACAAAAATGGCCGCTGCACCATCAACCCTCAAGCGGGCGGCTTGAG
This sequence comes from Pollutimonas rozaliensis, assembly GCF_048751585.1. Lineage (NCBI taxonomy): Bacteria > Pseudomonadati > Pseudomonadota > Betaproteobacteria > Burkholderiales > Alcaligenaceae > Pollutimonas > Pollutimonas rozaliensis. Next base: position 110,344 of record NZ_JAZHOB010000006.1, read on the forward strand.
CTTCTTTAAATGCGACAACTAGTGTAGTGCTTCATTCTGTTTGGAACTTAAACGGCGGTTGGCACGAACGACCTTCTGAAGGATATCGTTGGCCTTGGCGGTCCAGATAAACGGCTTGGGATTTTCATTGTGATGGGCGACATACTCGTCAATGGCAGCGGTCAGTTCGGGCACGCTGGTAAAGACGCCGCGACGCAGACGCTGAGCGGTTATGTCGCGAAAGAAGCGCTCCACCATATTGAGCCAGGAGGCCGATGTGGGCGTGAAGTGGACATGGAAACGCGTATGCTTTTTCAACCATTCCTTGACCTTGGGATGCTTGTGAGTGGCATAGTTGTCGCACATCAGATGCAACTCCTTGTCCTTGGGTGTTTCGCGGTTGATGTGCTTGAGAAAGTCAAGCCACTCGATGTGGCGATGGCGCTTCTGGCAGCAAGCGATGACCTGTCCGTCCAGGGCGCTCAAGGCTGCGAACAGCATCGTGGTGCCGTGACGTTTGTCGTCGTGCTTCATCGTCGCGGCCCGACCCTTTTTCATGGCAATCCAGGTTGCGTGCAATCCAGCGCCTGGACCTGGCTTTCCTCGTCGCAGCACAGCACCAGTGCATGCTCGGGAGGCGACAGATAGAGCCCCACAATATCTTCGAGCTTCTCGACAAATTGCGGATCGCGCGAGACCTTGAAGGCCTCCACCCAGTGCGGCTTCAGGCCGTGAGCGCGCCATATCCGTAAGATTGTGGTGTCGCTCACGCCGACCTCTTTGGCCAGGCTTCGCGTGCTCCAGTGTGTGGCCGCTTGCGGTGTGGTTTGCGTGGTCAGTCGGATGACCTCGGCCGTATCTACAGTGCGGTGGCGCCCGCCCCGAGGCAAATCTTGTTCAATCGCTGGCAATCCGCCTCGAGCATAACGTTCGCGCCAGCGCCCGACCTGGATGCGTCCGACATTCAGCCGCTCGGCAATCGTCGTATTGTCCATTCCTGCGGCCGCCAGCAACACGATCTGCGCACGCCGCGCCAGACGAACGCTCGTTATGTTCGAGCGCGAAAGTTGTTCCAGCGTTTTCTGTTCGTCGGCGGTGAGCATGAGGGTCGATGCAATACGCATTTCAGGGCTCCTGTCTGTCCATTTATTCTAAGACAGAAGCCCTTAATATAAGTTCTGTTATTTACGAAGCATTACACTAGGACTATTGCCGATTTCAAAGGGAAAGCCGTCGTACCTTTCTTTGGATATACCAATTGCCCGGATGTTTGCCCCACAACGATGGCCAGGCTTGCCTCTGTGATGGAACTACTCGGTTCGGATGCCGAGCGTGTGCAAGTGCTGATGGTAACGCTTGATCCTAAACGGGATACGCCAGAGATACTGAAAAAGTATGCTCCGGCGTTTCATCCCAGCTTTCTTGGGTTAAGGGGTGATGGGCAGCAGACGGAGGCAACAGCAAAAGAGTTCAAGACACTCCGGACTCTGCAAAGCTCCGACGAGAATGGTTCTTACACCGTGGACCATTCGGGCGGCATTTACGCTTTTGACCCGCAAGGGCGTCTACGGTTGTATATCAACGACCAGTACTCGACGGAGACCATCGCAAAAGATATAAGGGAGCTGCTGAAGACTTGAAAAACCGCTCTGCTATGCCAGTCCAGGTCATGCGGTGACTGGCCGCGTGATCGGTATGAAGGCTCGTTTTCTCGAGCTTGCTTATTCTTCTTGAAGCCGTTTGAGGCGTAACGCTGGCCTATCGAAGTCCGATCTGCTGGAACTGCTGCGATCACTGTCTAATGGAGCGAGGCAACGTAATTGCAGCCATCGTCGGTATGTGCGCAGGGCACCGTCTCAAATTGGAATGTGGTGTGATAGACCGAAAACTGCCGGCCTAGAATGTCTTTCAACGCGGGAATCAATTGTTCTTCAGGCCTAAAATTCGGGTCATAAACAACATGTGCTGTCAGGCTCGCTTTACCGCTGGTCAGAGCCCACAAATGAAAGTCGTGCAAGCTCAGAATGCCTGGAACAGCCAGCATGGTCTTTTGTATTTGATCAATATCCATCCCTTCGGGTACGCCTTCGAGAAGAATATTGATGCTTTCTCTTAGAAGTATCCACGTCCGCGGCAAAACCCATAGGCCGATCAATACCGCGATGGCGGAATCGAGCCATACCCAGCCAGTAACTCGAATCATAATCGCGCCGACTATAACCCCAATGGAGCCGAGCATGTCGCTCCAGACTTCAAGATAAGCGCCCTTGACATTCAAGCTGGTGCCCGCGCCTCGGCTAAGCAATCGCATACTAATCAAATTGATGATTAGACCGATGGTTGCGATGACTAGCATCCCGGTTGATTGTATGTTTTGGGGAACCTGCAGGCGCTGGTACGCCTCGTACAGAATGTACATAGCAACAAGGAAGAGCAGCATTGCATTGAAAGCCGCCGCGAGGATCTCAAAGCGGTGATATCCAAATGTTCTTCGGGCGTCGGCTGGCCGCTTAGCGACTCGAATCGCCGCCAATGAGATCCCTAATGCGCTCGCATCAGTCATCATATGGGCTGCATCGGAGAGCAGCGCCAGGCTGCCCGTCATGAAGCCGCCGATGACTTCGGCCACCATAAAGGTGGATGTCAGTGCGAGCGCCGTCCAGAGATACTTCTCATTGTCGCTGCTGGGAGATGCGTGAATGTGACCTGAACCCATCTAATGTCCTGTCAAAGTCGGCACTTCAGTTCCATAGCCAATGTAGATGTCGAGCGCAGCGCCGCCGTTTCAGTAGCCATTTGTAGTCTACTCGTCAATACCGGTGTAATACTACTGATCCAAGGGGAGGTGCGGACGTTTTCTTGGAGCCGCTGGTCGCGTTTCTTGCCAGCGACTCTCTTCAGTGAATGAGTTAACGGCTCTGCATCGGAGCCAGCGGGCGAATCCCCTTGGCTTTTTCGTGGACATTATCCGCCGCTTTTGCCCCTTTGAAGCGCAGCAGACGCAATGCATTGAGCGTGACAATCGCCGTCGCGCCTGTGTCGGCCAACACTGCAACCCACAAGCCAGTGAAGCCCAGCACGGTCGTGATCAGGAACACGCCCTTCAGACCGAGCGCGAAAATCACGTTCTGATGAATGTTCGCCATGGTCGCGCGCGAGAGGGCAACCAAGTGGGCCACGTCCGTGACGCGACTTTTCAGCAGCGCGGCATCGGCCGTTTCGATTGCCACATCGGTGCCACCGCCCATGGCGATGCCGACATCCGCCGTTGCCAATGCCGGTGCGTCGTTGATGCCATCGCCCACCATGGCGACCTTGGCGTTGTGCTTCATCTCATTGATCAGGCGCAGCTTGTCCTCGGGCAGGAGTTCGGCCTCCCAGTCCATGCCCAGGTGGCCTGCAATGGCCTGGGCGGTACGGCGGTTGTCGCCGGTGAGCATGACCGAGCGCACGCCCATTGCCTTGAGCTGGGCCACGCCTTCTTGTGCGTCGTCCCTTGATTCGTCTCGTAGCGCCACCAGCCCAAGCGACTCACGGGTTTGTTCGTCGAAAAGAACTGAAACGGTCTTGCCGTCGTTTTGCAGCGCTTCGATCTGGGTGTGCTGTTTGGGCGAAAGTGTCGCCACCTGGGCAGCGTGCACAGGCGATCCGATGGCCAGAGTGCGTCCAGCTACAGTCCCATGTACGGCTTTACCTGCGGTAGCAGAAGCATCCGAGGCAGCGGGAATGAGAATGTTAGCGGCTTCAGCATGATTCACAATAGCTTTAGCAAGCGGGTGATTGGAGCCGGACTCCACGCTTGCGGACAGCGCCAGCACCTCGTCCTCGCGCCCTGGTGTAAAGGCAAGGACGTCGGTGACGCGCGGCTTGCCTTCGGTCAGGGTGCCGGTCTTGTCGAAAGCAATCGTGCTTACCCGACCGATCGTTTCCAAGGCATTACCGCCCTTGATGAGCAATCCGCGGCGCGCCCCGACAGCCAAGCCGGAAGCGATGGCGGCCGGTGTTGACAGCACCAGAGCACAAGGACAGGCAATCAGCAATAGTGCCAGGCCACGATAAAGCCAGGTTCCCCAATCAGCACCCATGGTCAGCGGCGGGACGATGATGATCAGCGCGGCAATGGCCATCACGGCTGGCGTGTAATAACGGCTGAACTGTTCAATGAAACGGGCAGTGGGCGCTTTGGATGCCTGCGCCTGTTCAACCATATGAATAATGCGTGAGATCGTGTTGTCGGCAGCGGCTTTTTCTACGCGCACATGAAGGACGCCTTCGACGTTAATCGAACCTGCAAAGACACTGTCGCCTGTCGTTTTGGCAACAGGGATGGATTCGCCGGTCACGGGGGATTCATCAAGGCTGGATATGCCCTGGATAATCACGCCATCGGCGGACACCCGGTCACCCGGCCGCACGAGCACAAGGTCATGCACGCGCAGCGTGGCTGCGGAGACCTCGCGCTGGCCACCCTGTGCATCGAGCAAAACGGCCGTCTTTGGAACCAGTGAGGCCAGGGCTCTGATGCCGGCGCGGGCGTGGCCAGCGGCTACGGTCTCTAATAGTTCACCGATCGAGAACAAAAATACGACAGCGGCTGCCTCTTCGGCCTCGCCAATGAAGAGGGCGCCAAGCGCAGCCACGGACATCAGTGTTTCGATCGAGAAGGGCGAGCCAGACTGGGCTAGCGCAAGCGCCTTGCGCGCAAACGGAAACACCCCCGCAACCACGGCCACCGCGAACACCCAGGCTCCATAATCGGGAACAAACAAGGCTATCGCATAGGCGGCGCCCATTAAAACACCGAGTCCGACGACCTGCTTGCCCTTTTTAGTTTGCCACCAACGTTTTGGGGGTGCGGCGGGTTGATTGTGATCATCTTCGCCATGCATGGTTTTTGAGCTTGCGGTGGCGGATACGCCAAAGCCCAGACTCTTGATGGTTTTTTCGATGTCGCCAACCTGAGTGGCCGAATCGGGTGCCAGTGTCAGTTCAAGTTTCTCTGTGGCAAAGTTCAGCCGGATATCAGAAACACCGGCCATACGTGTCAGAGCCGTTTCGATCTTGCCCACGCAACTTGCACAATCCATGCCTGCCACTTGCATGGAGACACCCTCAGGCCTGTCCTGGGTGGCATCGACTTCCGACGTGGTTTTTTGGCCTGCGTTGGCCGATACGCCAAAGCCCAGGCTCTTGATGGTTTTTTCGATGTTGCTGACCTGAGTGGCTGAATCGGGCGCGACCGTCAATTCAAGCTTCTCTGTGGCGAAGTTCAGGCGGATATCAGAAACGCCCGGCAAGCGTGCCAAAGCCGTTTCGATCTTGCCCACACAACTTGCGCAGTCCATGCCCTCTACCTGCATGGAAACACTCCGAGGCATTTCCTGGGCGAGAATGGGAGCCACGCTTTTGGCGGCTAAAACATCGCTTCCACGCGGCGGGTAACCTGCCTGGCATAGGGCCGCTTCGAGCTGTACCCTTGTTGCTGCCGAGGTGACTTGCACGCTGCGCGTGGGTGGATCGGTGACGACGTCCGCGCTCGGGTCGATGGCGTGGATGGCTTTGACGACTTTGCCTGCGCAACCGCTGCACGTCATGTCTTCAATATGAAATTGCATGAGGGTTTCTCCAATGAATAGAGTCATTAGAGACCCTCTAGTGGCTTCAGAGTCAAGCGCTCTGACCGCACCTGCATCCCACTCCGTGGTCTAGATTTTATTGCTGTATAAGTCTATAGTTACTTTAATGCTTTAGAAAGTAGAAACCATCATGCCTATCAAGATCGGCGAGCTTGCGAAACGTACAGAGTCCACGGCGGAAACCATTCGGTATTATGAAAAGGAGGGGTTGTTGCCGGAGCCTTCTCGCAGCGAAGGTAATTATCGTTTGTATGGCGAAGAACACATTGAACGTCTACGATTTATCCGACACTGTCGTACGCTCGATATGACGCTGGACGAAGTGCGAACGTTGCTCAAGCACAGAGACTTTCCCAATGAGGATTGCGGCGATGTGAATGCCTTGTTGGATGACCATATCCACGCCGTGAAAGTACGCGTTGAAGAATTAATGCAATTAAAGCGGCATTTAATGGCTTTGCGCCAGAAGTGCGGGAGTACGGCACCGACTGCTACATGCGGGATCTTGCGCGCCCTTGGCGACCATTCTTGTCATGTTTAAAAACGCCGATTTTCGGTACAGCTTTCGGCCAAGCATTAGTGATGACGCAGAGAGCGTTTATCAGCGTCTTCAATGTCCAGTCAAAGTCGGCGCTCCAGTTGCATGGCAAATATAGGTGTCGAGCGCCGGCACTGTGAGAAAAATCGGCACATTGATCCGGCGTTTGCGTTGCTACTTTTGCACAGGCGGTTGCAAACGACTATGTCTACGACTGTCCTCAGCGCCGATCAATAACCATGAGTGGACTGCGAGCAAGCTGGGGCAGGATGTGTTTGGGGGCCGCCATATCTACTTCAATGTGCATGGCTGAATCGACGGGGAACCGCTAAAATCGTCGTAACATATGTATTGCGGTGCCGTGGCGCCTGTGGAGTGTTGAGTGATAAGTTTGGCCAGCGGCATCATACTGGTGGTTGCATTCGCGATAGCCTTTACTATTTCCCGCCTTATCGTAAAGAGGCGTGCGGCGAACGCCGCTACGCAGGAGCGGCTCCGTATTGAACAGCTTAGGCAAAACATGCCGCCACCTGTGCCATCGAAGAATAAAAGCAAACGGCGGCGACAGGAGCGTACGAAACGCTGATCCTTAGTCAGCTTGGCGAGTATCAATTAGAGCGTTGGCACATTATTCACCGAAGTGTTCTGCCATGTATGCAATTTGCACTTCATATGGTGAAGTAGAAACGGCGCTTCGACGGCGGGGCGTTTTCGGACGGGTGAACTTGCCGCCGGCGGAAATAATCCAAGCGAGCTCCAAATCAATTTGATGCCGGCGGCGCTCGTAAGATCAGGTCAAAAAACGGAAGGCAGCATGATCACGGCGTTAGAAAAATATCGATCCACGCCGGGGCAGCGTTGCCCCACCAGCGGGCAACGCTGTGTAAGCAACAGAACTCAAAACGCAGTGGTCAATTGGTGGGCGCCGACGGTTCTAGTTTATCGGCATATTTGATCATAATGTCGCCCATTGCGCGCATCATCTCGCCATGCATTTGCATCATGACTTTCCCGTTTCCCCCGCCTGAAGCGCCCATCATGGGACAACCCCCCATCATTCCCATCATGCCGCCATTCATCATGCCGCCGCTCATTCCGCCTCGCATCATAGGGTTCATTCCGGATGGGCTGCCGTCCTGCGACGGCGTCTGCATTGCGCTTGGTCCATTCGGCATCGTGGCGGCGTCGCCGCCGCCGCCGCCGGGCGTGGCTGCGAGCGCAGCACCGCCAAGAGCTAATAAAAGTGTTGTAAGCGGAGCGATAAACAATACCTTCGTATCCATGGACATCTCCTGTACTTAACGAATTAACTCTTGCCAATCAGTCCTAACGCTTTCGATTGTTGCCCGGGTCCAAGTTAATGCTTTGGATCCCCCAATGACGCAGCGCAAGATTTTGGACTCGGAAGCTTGTCAAGTTAGTATAGGCTTTGCGTGCTAATTGTCCAGGGCGTCGATTACATAGTTCGACTCTGGCTGGGTGAGTCGTCCGCTTCGAAGTCCTTTTTTTCGACGCTAGGCGGCCCAGAATTCGGGTGAACTGGGCCTGGAGATCCCGCTGCCAGGTGCGGCGCTCCAGCGCTCTGCTAACATTGCCTTTCCCTTGGGTCAGGGGTTGGGCGTACTTACCCCGCTTCGCCCTGTGTAGATGACTGCGCTCGTGACATCCCTCGGATTTGTCCCAGTGCCAGTTGCAGCGGGTACGGCGGCTGAGGTTCAGCAGCCGCCGACCACGGTGCTAATTGGCGGTAGCCCTCCTCGTCAATCCTGACTTCTTTGGTGTTGATGTTTCGCCTGTAGTTAGAGTTGCAGGTGGTCGCCGCGCGAGCCCGCCATTATGGCCTCTTGCATAAAAACGGCGAGTGTGCCTCATTTGGATGAGAGTCCTCCAGCTATGCGGCGGACATATGGAGGGTTTCGGCTTTGGTTCGCGTTTGACTCTGTAGCGGCTACAGGGTTTATCGTATGGCTATTACTCACCTTTTATAAACGAATATGAGCACGATCAAAGCACTCAAGTTGCGAGTAGAGGGAATGGATTGTGGCGCCTACGCGCTCAAGATAGAAACTGCGGCCGGAGTTGAACACTACTACAGAGTGGCAGCATGATAAATTATCTTGTTCAATCTTACGCACGGTTTGAGGGTGCCGCTCGCCCCCTGCGTTGGTGGCTGACGGCGCTCGTAATCTTGGCACTCGATGTGGCTTCGAAAGCAGCCGTATCGACATTAATGCCATATGGGACGTCAATTCCGCTGACCGGATTTTTCAACCTGGTGCATATTTGGAATCCCGGCGCCGCATTTAGCTTCCTGGCCGATGCAGGGGGACGGCAACGGTATTTCTTCATTGCGTTCGCCTTCGGCGTAAGCGTTTGGCTGGTTTTCGAATTGCGTAAACCCCTTCCGGCATTGCAGGCCTGGGCCTACAGCTTGATTCTGGGAGGTGCGCTGGGGAATGCAATCGACCGCTTGCTGCGTGGTCATGTCGTCGATTATCTCGATTTCCATCTAAGAGGGTGGCATTGGCCTGCATTCAATGTTGCAGATATCGGTATTGTCTGTGGCGCGGGCCTTCTTATGCTCGCAAGCTTCCGATATAAGGGCGACACAGCGAAGGGAAGTCTGGAGGAGTAACTGTGCGATGTGACGCGCTGCGCGTACGGTGTCCTCAGTCTATTACGTGTGGGCAAATTTCAGACAGTGGTGCCCTCGCGCTGGAGCGAGAGGCACCCGCTGGCGTCGCCGAAAAGCCCTTAGTACTCCTGATGCATTGGCTGTCGTCCTAAGGGTGGCGATCTTGCACGGATTCGGACTGGACGTTGGAGGGATAGATTGCATCAGATAGTGTATTCGCTCCTGCGCATACCGGCTTTTTGCTGTGGCGTTGCATTTGCTATAGGGGCAGTGCTTGTCTTCGGGTATGCACCGTTTCAACTCTTTCCGCTACCAGTTTTTGCACTTGCAGGGCTCTTTGCTCTAATGCTGAACCAGGCCACGCCCGGTCGTTCTGCCCTCGTGGGGTTGTGCTTTGGGGTAGGTCTGTTCGGTGCCGGTGTGAGTTGGATTTATATCAGCTTGCACGAGTACGGAGGCATGTCTGTACTGCTTGCCGTGATCGCGACGATCGGCTTCTGCGGCTTTCTGGCACTGTTTTACGCGGCCTTTGGCATGGTAGCCTGGGCATGCCGAAGTCGCGGAACATTATTGCGCATCATTGCACTGCCAGCGTGCTGGGTTGCATTTGAATGGCTGCGGGGTGTCCTGTTTACCGGATTTCCCTGGCTCGCCGTCGGCTATTCGCAAACAGCCCCAAGCCCGCTCGCCGGGTATGCACCGGTGTTTGGTGTGTACGGTATTTCCCTCCTGCTCGCGATAAGCGCCATGCTGCTGCTCGATTGTCTGAGTTGTTGGAAGAACCTGAAGCGATGGAGTACCGTACTGCTGTTCGGCATCTGGACGGTGGGCGGGATGCTGCAACAGATGCAGTGGACATCTCCTGCTGGGGCACCGTTCTCGGTGACTCTGCTCCAAGGAAATGTTCCACAGAATGAGAAATGGCGTGCTGAGAATGTCGCCCCGACGTTGCAGCTCTATCGGTCTCTGCTGCAGCGCAGCTCGGGCAGACTAATTGTCATGCCGGAGACGGCATTGCCGCTGTTTGCTGACGAGCTTCCAGCGGTGTATATCCGCGACGTTATAACTCACCTCCGGGCGGCCGGCGCCGATTTGATCGTTGGCGTGCCGGAACGCGTTGTTGATAATGACAAAGTGCGTTATTTTAATAGCGCGATCGGCATGGGAACATCGCCCACTCAAACTTATCGCAAGCAACACCTCGTGCCTTTCGGCGAATACCTTCCCGCACAAGCGCTGCTAAGCTGGGTGTTGGACTTCCTGCATATCCCACTGGCCGACATGTCGCCTGGCGGGCCAGGACAGGCGCCGCTTTCCCTGGCCGGCCAACAGGTGGCGGTCAATATCTGTTTCGAGGATGTGTTCGGGGAGGAGATCATCCGGGCGGTGCCCAATGCGACACTGCTTGTAAATCTCAGTAATCTGGCTTGGTTCGGCAATTCGCTGGCACTGCCGCAGCATTTGCAGATCGCGCAAATGCGGGCGATGGAAGCCGGTCGCTACATGCTTCGTGCGACCAACACGGGGGCCACGGCAATTATCGACCAACGCGGGCGCGTGGTTCAACAGGCTAAACCGCACCGGACTCTTGCACTATCGGGTATGGCGCAGGGGTTTGTCGGCGCCACTCCTTACGTAGCGGCGGGCAATCTGCCTGTACTGATTTACTGCGGTGCCGGTATATTACTTGCTTTCGGCACAACAGCACGCCGGTATGGACAGCATCTTGCTAGCCGTAAGCGGGTGCGTAGATTCTTGAGCTGAAGCGGCCGAAAGTCTTGCGGCACGCCTGGGAGTTGACTATGTCTAAAATACCTCACGATAGGATTCCGGATAGTACGCTGTCGTTTGCAAGGGATGGCTATTTGTTTATCACGAAGCGCTGTGAGCGGCATCGATCAGATCTATTCCGAACGCGGCTTCTTCTGCGCAATACCATTTGCATGAGCGGCGAAGATGCGGCAAGCCTGTTCTATGATGAGGAACGGTTCGAGCGTACCGGTGTTGCGCCGCTGAGGGTTCAGGAAACCTTGTTCGGCCGGGGAGGTGTGCAGGGTATGGATGACCTGCCGCATCGCCGCCGCAAGGAGATGTTTCTTTCGCTCATGAGCGTCGAAAGTATTGCCCGGTTGGCGGACTTGAGTGACGGGCAGTGGCGCGCTTATGCGACAAGGTGGGCGAAGCGGGATCAGGTGGTACTGTTCGACGAAGCCTGCGAAATCCTGTGCCGTGCCGTGTGCGTATGGGCGGGAGTGCCGCTGGCGGAGGCGGACGTTCAAAAAAGAACCCGTGACTTCGTTGCGATGATAGAGGCTGGCGCAGCGGTCGGCCCGCGGCACTGGCGCGGGCGCCTGGCACGTAACCGCACAGAGGGTTGGATCGGCGGGCTCGTGAATCAGGTGCGCGCGCAGTCGCCGCCGTCGGACGAAGGCGACGCACTGCAGGTGATTGCACGTCACCGTGATGCGCAGGGCCGACTGCTGAATTCGGAGCTTGCGGCGGTCGGGCTTATCAACCTCTTGCGGCCAACCGTGGCCATCGCCTGGTATGTGACCTTTGCGGCATTGGCTTTGTATCAGCACCCGGAATGCCGAGCCCGGTTGCTAACTGGGGAAGCGGAGTATCGGGAGTGGTTCGTGCAGGAAGTACGTCGGTATTATCCTTTCTTTCCCGCAGTCGCGGCTCGCACACGCAAGGAGTTTGACTGGAAGGGCTACCATTTTCCTCACGGTACCAGAGTCCTTCTGGATTTATACGGCACAGATCACGATGCCAGACTGTGGGAGCGGCCAGATGTATTCTTACCAGAACGTTTTCGTCACTGGAACCGAAGCGCCTTCAATTTCGTTCCCCAGGGAGGAGGCGAGCACCGCACCGGCCATCGCTGCCCCGGCGAATGGATCACGATTGAACTGATGAAAGGGGCGGTGGCCTTTATGAGCGCAGGCATGCACTTCGATGTGCCGCAGCAGGATTTACGTATCAATCTATCACGCATCCCGACAATACCCAAAAGCCGATTCGTAATTAAACAAGTGCGGCTGAATTCGAGGGGAGAACGAGAATGAGCGGAGAAGGCGATAGCAAATTGGATGCCAGCAATGCCGCCCAACGGCGCACGCTGACCTGGGTGTTTGCCATCAACCTGGCGCAGGCCCTGATCGTCGGCGTGGTCGGCATGATGGCTGACTCTACAGGCTTGATGGGAGCGGCACTAGACAACCTTGCCGATGGCTTGGTCTATGCCGTGAGCATCTATGCGGTCGGCCGCTCGATTGTGGCGAAGGCCCGTGCCGCACGCCTGTCCGGTTTTTTCCTTGTCGCCTTAGCCGCAGGTCTGCTCGTAGAAGTGCTGCGGCGCTTCGTGGCCGGCGGCGAACCGGCCGGCATCGTGATGATCATCGCAGCGATGGCGAATGCTGCGACCAATTTGTTTTGTCTGCGGCTATTGCGATCCCACCGCCAGGCTGGGGTGCATTTGCAAGCTTCATGGATCTTTACTACCAATGACATGTTCGCCAACGTAGGCATTGCGATATCCGGTGCCGCCGTAATAGTATTTAATTCGCCATTGCCCGATCTGCTGATCGGATTGGTTGTGGTTTGCATCGCGTTCAAAGGCGGATGGGAAATTCTGGAGCAGGCGCGGGACGCGGGTCGATCTGATGATTCGGTCACGCAACAAGAAAAATTATGAAATAGGGCGGTGCAATGGCGCGTGCCTCACGCCATTCGGGTGTCGTGAAGAGCGCGAGGCAACCGAACGAAGATCATGAGCCGCCAATGCAGTAAATAACCCTCCAGCTGATGCTTTGATGGAAGGTGTATGTGCACCCGGCATGCCCTTGGACCCGGCTGGCATGGGTTCCAATTCTGGAAAAAAAATGGAGCCGCCCAAAGTATTGCTGCATCCGCCTCGCATTGCGCTGCTGTACGGCTCCTTGGTTGCGCTTCATCGAGCATTCTCGAGCTATCGTCCGATTGAGTGCAGTCGGTGCCTTTCATCTGCGACATTGAAGCTCCGGCCTGCAATTGCGGCAATGGATAGACACCGCGCTTCGACGGCAGGGCATTTACGGACGAATGAACTGGCTTCCTCCTGCCACCGGCGGAAGCAATCCGAGTGAACGCAAAACCAATTGGATGCAGGCGGCGTTCCTAAGATAAAGTCAAAAACGGAAGGCAGCACGGCGTTATAAAAGTATAGTTCGCGCGGGGAGGGCGTTGCCCCATCAGCAGGTCAACGCTGCGTAAGCAACAGCGACCAAAACGCTGTGGTCAATTGGTGGACGACGACGGTTCCAGTTTATCGGCATACTTAATCATAATGTCGCCCACTGCACGCATCATCTCGCCATGCATTTGCATCATGACTTTCCCGTTCTTCCCGCCTGAAGCGCCCATCATGGGACAACCGCCCACCATTCCCATCATGCCGCCATTCATCATGCCGCCGCTCATTCCACCTCGCATCATGGGGTTCATGCCGGACGGGCTGCCATCCTGCGATGGCGTGTGCATTGCGCCCGGTCCATTCGGCATCGTGGCGGCGTCGCCGCCGGGCGTGGCTGCGAGTGCAGCACCGCCCACAGCCAATAAAAGTGTTGTAAGCGGAGCGATAAACAATACCTTCGTATTCATGGAGATCTCCTGTACTTAACGAATTAACTCTGGCTAATCGGTTCTAATGCTTTCGATTGTTGTCCGGGTCTCGGGTAATCTTTGTATCCGCCAATGGCGCAGCGCAAGATTCTCGGACTCGGAAGTACTTGTCGATTTAGTATGGACTTTCCGCGCTAATTGTCCAGGGCGAGTCTCTTCCAATATGACATGAGTCTGAACGGGGTCTCGTGTTTCCAACATGAGATGAGTCTGAAGCGTTCGCGTAAAGGGATCAAGTCGTCGATCATTAGGCATGGTGATCGATATGCAAGAAGAGAGGCTCGATAGCATCGAGCGTTTGGAACAGTTTTTGGAAGGGACCGCCGGGGTGGCACCTCGCGTACAGGGAGGCGAAGCCCCGCGCCAGGACCACGTTCGGCGGGTATTGGGCCGATTCCGCTATAGCCAACTGTCGCGCCGCGATAAGGGCGTGGTGGTGCGTTATCTTCAACACACCAGCGGCTACTCACGCCAGCACTTGGTGCGCCTGATTGGGCGGTTTGTGACGCGCACGCCCCTGGGGCAGCGGCGTGCGCCTGTGGCTGGCTTTTACAGGCGCTACACCGAAGCCGACGTACGCCTTCTGGCCCAGACCGACGCGCTGCATGACACGCCCAGCGGACTGGCAGCCAAGCACCTGTTTGAGCGAGCCTGGCAGGTCTATGGAGATGCCCGCTACGAGCGGCTTGCGGGCATCTCCGTGGCACATTTGTACAACTTGCACGCGACGCCGCGCTACCAAGATGTGCGGGTTAGCTGGAATGGAACGCGTGCGGGCAAAGGCACCGCCATCGGCGTACGACGCGCCCCGCAGCCACAAGGGCGGGCGGGCTTTATCCGAATCGACAGCGTGCATCAAGGCGATCAGGATGGCGCCAAGGGCGTCTATCACATCAACGCCGTCGACTGCGTAACCCAATGGGAAGTCGTGGCCACGTGCCAGAAGATCTCCGAGGCTTACCTGTTGCCCGTGCTTGAGGAAATGCTCGCCGCCTTCCCCTTCACAATCCTGGGCGTGCATGCCGATAACGGCAGCGGATACATCAATCACCGTGTCGCCCGGCTGCTCAATAAGCTCAATGCGGAACTGACCAAGTCGCGGCCCCGGCGCTCTACCGATAATGCCCTGGCCGAGAGCAAGAATGGAGCGGTCGTGCGCAAGGTCTTTGGTTACGGCCATATCCCGCAACGCTTTGCCGCACCGATCAACGACTTCTGCCGACAGTACTTGAACCCGTACCTGAACCTGCACCGGCCATGTCTGTTCGCCCAGGACCATACCGATGCCAAAGGCAAGGTCATTAAGCGGTATCCGCAACGCCTGGTGCAGACCCCGCTTGAGAAGCTCGCCAGCCTGGGCCCAGAGCAGCGCAACTTGCGCCCCGACACGACGCTGGAAATGCTCCACAGTGAAGCGGCTGCGATGAGCGATAATGAGGCGGCTGCTCGGCTTCAAAAAGCCAGAACAGCATTGTTTAAATCCCTTAACCGACGGCTTAACCGCGCCGCCGCTTAAGGGCTAGGCCAAAAAGCCTGTGCATATCTGTATAGGCTCACAGCTACCAAGTTCAGACTCATCTACAGATTGGAATCGACTGCCATACAGCGCGTGTTGAGATGGCGTTGTTAATGTTGCGACATTTTTTCAAAATATGCTTGACATTGCTACGGTGGTAAGGTTTAACGTCCAATTTTATCAAGTTGTTTTGATTAAAAGACCGAAAATCACTAACCATATTATGAGAAACATCTCGCGTAACCTACTTATCGGCATTGCGTATATCGCTGTACTGATGTTTAGTTTGTCGGCGCAGTCCGCGCAAGCCTGCACGCTGCCCAGCAACATGCAGGTGCAGGCGCTGGAGATAGCAACAGGCTATATGCCTTGCCAACCGAGTGCCGATGTTTATTCGGTTGGCGGTTCCAAGTGTTTGCTTGCCGATCAAGCGGGCACGGACATCTGCATTACTCAAGCGTGGATGCCACGCTCCGAAGCATCTTATCTCTCATATCCGGAATTTGGCCCCGTGTTTTCGAGACTGGAGATTGTGCCGGTCTTTCAAACCGTTGTAACGGCTAACCCCACCACTTCGACCATTCGTCGTTCTCGACGCAACTCTTCCCTCTCAATTTTGTACTGTAGCTTCCAGATTTAAATCGCTGGATTCAGCCACACCTGCCGCTCACGCGTATGCCGGCAGGTTGACTCCGCCTGCGCGTTGGTCACAGGACGGGCATCGGGCAAACACATCCCATTAATGAATAAGCACTGAGCACGGGATAGGCCTTGGCTTTATCAGACGCTGCTCGGGCGCAATCGTTGAGTACATACCAATGCATAGTGCCTCAGGTATGGATCACGTTACGTAACCGTATTCAAGGAGTTCGAACATGAAGTGCGATA
This sequence comes from Pollutimonas rozaliensis, assembly GCF_048751585.1. Taxonomy (NCBI): domain Bacteria; kingdom Pseudomonadati; phylum Pseudomonadota; class Betaproteobacteria; order Burkholderiales; family Alcaligenaceae; genus Pollutimonas; species Pollutimonas rozaliensis. The sequence continues at coordinate 126,198 of NZ_JAZHOB010000006.1, forward strand.
TGAAAACCATGATTAAGGTAGGTTTTGGCCTGGGCACGTTGCTCGCCATTGCCTATTTCACGCTGCCAGCCGCCCGGGAGTTGATTTCGGCGGCCGCCCCATTCCTGCTGTTTCTTATTTGCCCCTTATCGATGATGTTCATGATGAAAGGCATGACTTCATGCAGCAAGGAGAACGATGTAAAAGCCGAAAAAATCAAGGATACCCCGCCGGTTGGCAATGTGAAGCTTGATGGCTAGTGATTGTCTGCTGGTACGCCTTCCTATAAAAGCGGAAGACGGCCGAGTAAATGAATATACCGTGCGTACGCGCATGGGTGATGTATCACGCTAATTCAATATTTTCTAATAGTAGATGGAGTATTTTATGAAAACCGCAATTTATGCTTTGATGATTTCTTTTTCGTTAGTAGCTGGTGCAGCGCAAGCCGCCAATTCTGATGCCGTTGCGTCTGCCTCTAAAACTCGAACCCAGGTTGTTGCCGAGTTACACGAGGCTCGCGCTCTTGGCCTCATGAGCCATGGTGAGTTGGACTACCCGCTTGCGCTGCAAGCCTCCAGTTCTAAGACTCGCCAACAGGTGCAGGCTGAGTTGGCCGCGGCCCGCGCCGCAGGCACGTTGAGCCACGGCGAACTGGATTATCCACCTTCCGCGACTGACCTTAGTTCCAAGACGCGAGCCGAGGTACTGGTGGAACTCGCTGCGGCTAGGCAGTCGGGTGAACTATCTAAATTTATTGAGTACTGAAGCGTCTTAATTACAAGGATTGATAAGTAATAGTCCGCAGGCCACAACCTGATTTTTGGGTAGTGCTCCTGAGACGCAATTGTTCAACTATGGGATAGAAATGATTGATTCAAAAACCACAGTAACTCAAGGTGTTATTGCAGTGAGCATTGTTGCTTTCTCCGCACTCGGCTGGCAACCGCTTGCCATTGCGGGGACTGCGGTGATGGCATCAAATGAAGCGCGCGTTTCAACCAATGTTAAAGCCGAGGCGCCGATCGAACTAATGCATATCCACGGGCTCTCTTACAGCGCCGATGGCAAGCAGATACTCATCCCGAGCCATAACGGTATTGCCGTGTACGCGCAAGGTCGTTGGTCTACGATGGCTGGCCCCAAACATGACTATATGGGATTTTCTGCGACGCGCGATGCGCTATACAGCAGTGGACACCCGGCGCCGGGATCCGACGCCGTTAATCCCTTTGGTCTTATTAAAAGCAACGATGGCGGCAAGACTTGGGAAAAACTGAGCCTGGAGGGCGAATCGGATTTTCATACTCTGGCAACCAGTTATGGAACTAACGCCATCTATGTGTTCAATCATCAGGCGAACAGCCGGATGAAGGCTATTGGTATTTATTTCACGGAGTCGGACGGGATGACATGGAATCGAATCGCCGCTAACGGACTCAAAACCAAGGTCAATAGCCTAGCTGCTCACCCTAACGACGCCAAAATTCTTGCCGTCGGCGCCGGTGACGGTCTGTATCTGTCGCGCGATGGGGGCAATCATTTTGAACAAATCATCGATAGGAAACAGGTGCTCGCGCAGTGGTTTGATCTGGATGGTAAACGTCTTTGGTTTAGCAACTACGCTGGCGGGCCCGCACTTAGCCTGATTAGGCTAACTGGCGATGCCCGAGCTGAACAGATCCAGATCCCAATAGACGCCGACGACGCTATCGCCTATATCGCACAAAACCCCATCTGGCTTAAAGAGTTGGCTATCGCGACATTTAAGCGCAGCGTGTATGTAAGCCACGATCAAGGCGCAACCTGGACACAGATTGCCAAAGCAGGGGCGACATTATGAGGAATCTCATACACGGTAGCCTATTTAATTTAAGTCATCATTAATGAGTAAGGCATGGGTAAAAAACTGGCAAAAATCCTTCTAATTGTATTAGCGATAATTGGCCTGTTTGCCATCATCGGGTTTCTTGGTATGGGGATTATGATGAGCGAAATGATGGGACGATGAGTACGTCAATACGATTGATTAGTATGGTCGTCATCGCCGCGAGTTGACGGCCCTAAGGTTTTTCGAATAAACGTTTGAGCAAGATTGGGTGGTTTGGCAGAGGCCCTTGATCATGGCTGCTTGGCCTCAACCGCAACAGCCGTTTTGTCTGCCTTGTTCCTGAACCGGGGGGCACGGCACTGAGCCGTAGGAACAATAAACACAGCAATCACCGTGTTTAGGCTTCAGCACCGTGTGGCATTGCTCGCACTCATAAAACCATTGGCAGGCGTCGGACGGCATGGTCTCCGTCTTGTGGTGCCCGCACTCTGGGCAGGTCAGAGCCGACTTCAATATAACGGTATTCACTTCGTGCTCCCTGCCAACGTCGACGGATAGCCCGCGTCCGTCGTAGCTTTTACGAGGGCACCGACATTGGTCTTGGAGTCTTCATACGTAACGATGGCTAGACGCTTGTCGAAGTTTACTTCGACCTGATTTACACCCGGCACCTTAGTAAGTGCCTTCTTCATTGTGAGGGGGCATATGGGGCAATCCATCGTTGGTACGGATAATGTGACGGTCGTGGAGGCGGCCCAGACTGGGGCGGCCAACGCGCACAGGGCGGCAGCAGCGAACAATTTTTTCATAACTTCTTCCTTTTAGTAAAGCCAAGGCGCGACATACGGAAAAACGAATGCAATCACTACTAGCCCCGATATAGCGCCGAATAGCAATTTGTAGGCACTCTTAACTTGCGACACGGCACATATATTCCCGGGTATGCAAACTAAGGCAGGCCGCCAGATGCGTCGCCAGGCAAAAAACAAGGCCACCAGTGCCACACCCATGAGAACGGGACGATAGGGTTCGAGCGCCGTCAGGTTGACGATCCACGCACCTGAAAAGCCAAGCGTGATTAAAACTAGTGGCCCTAGGCAGCAGGTTGAGGCGAGAAGGGCAGAAACACCCCCAGCAAGCAATGCGCCACGTGCCGTCTGCGGTGGGGTGGCGGTTTTTTCGTTCGAAATGTTTTTTCGCATGGTGTAAGCTTATCTCCGTACTTAAGTACGGAGTCAAACCATGGACACAACATCAAGTCAATTCACCATTGGTCAGTTAGCGCAGGAGGCGGGAATTAATGTCGAGGCCATTCGCTTCTATCAGCGCAAGGGCCTGATGCCTCTGCCGGAGCGCGCCTATGGCAGCATTCGCCGCTATGCCCACGCCGAACTTGATCGTGTGCGCTTTATCAAAGCGTCCCAGCGACTGGGTTTCAGCCTTGCCGAAGTAGGTGATCTGCTGAGGCTGGACGATGGCACCCATTGTGAGGAGGCGCGCCGCATCGCGGAGCATAAGCTTCGGAATGTGCGTGAAAAGCTGGCTGATCTGCAGCGCATCGAAGCGACATTGGGCCAACTCGTGGCTCGATGCGATTTAGTACGCAAGACAGTGAAATGTCCCCTGATCTCGTCGTTGCAAGAATCGAAATGATGCACGAAGTGATTTGTTTGAAGACTGGCACATCATTGATACGCTCGATATGGCGTCGGACGAAGAGCGAACATTGCTTCAATATCGAGACATGCCCGATTCCACACCGTGGAGGTACGCGTCGAGGAGTTAATGCAATTGAAGCAGCATCTAACGGCCTTGCCAGAAATGCGTGAGCATAGAACCGACTGCGACGTGCGGAATTTTGCGTGCCCTTGGCGATCGTTCTTGTCATGTTTAAAAATGCCGATTTTTGATACGGCTTTCGCCTAAGTATTAGTGATGACGCAGACAGCGTTTATCAACGCCCGTTTGGTTCAGCATGCTACCTGGCGAACAGATCAGCTGGGATGTCGGCTACAGACAGGAAGCTGCGACAGGCTACGTTTGCGATTCTCCCCAGCGGCGTTCAAGAGCCATTGAGTGTCTACCAGCAGGTTGGGCAGGATGTGTCTGAAGGGCGCTTATCTGCTGCAATGTGCATGGCTGAATCGACAGAGAATCGCTAAAATCGTCGTAACTTATGTATTGCGGTGCCGTGGCGCCTGTGGAGTGTTGAGTGATAAGTTTGGCCAGCGGCATCATACTGGTGGTCGCATTCGCGATAGCCTTTGCTATTTCCCGCTTTATCGTAAAGAGGCGTGCGGCGAGCGCCGCTACGCAGGAGCGACTGCGTAATGAACAGATCAGGCAAAACATGCCGCCACCTTTGCCATCGAAGAATAAAAGCAAACGGCGGCGACAAGAGCGTACGAAGCGCTGATCCTTCGTTAGCCCGGCGAGTATCGACAACAGCTTTGGCACATTGCTTACCGAAGTGCTCTGCCTGTATGCAATTCGCACCCCATATGGGTTAAGTGGGAGCCACGCTTCGTCGACAGCGCGTTTTGGGATGGATGAACTGGCTTGCTCTGCCGCCAGCGGAAGCAATTCAAGCGAGCGCAAAATCAATTAGACGCCGATGGCGCTCCGAAGATGAGGTCAAAAAACGGAAGGCAGCACGATCACTGCGTTAGAAAAATATTGATGCACCCGGGAGAGCGTTGCCCCATCAGAGCAGGGCAACGGTGCATAAGCAACAGCGCCCAAAACGCTGTGATCAATTGGTGGACGCCGACGGTTCCAGTTTATCGGCATACTTAATCATAATGTCGCCCATTGCACGCATCATCTCGCCATGCATTTGCATCATGACTTTCCCGTTCTTCCCGCCTGAAGCGCCCATCATGGGACAACCGCCCACCATTCCCATCATGCCGCCATTCATCATGCCGCCGCTCATTCCACCTCGCATCATGGGGTTCATGCCGGACGGGCTGCCATCCTGCGATGGCGTGTGCATTGCGCCCGGTCCATTCGGCATCGTGGCGGCGTCGCCGCCGGGCGTGGCTGCGAGTGCAGCACCGCCCACAGCCAATAAAAGTGTTGTAAGCGGAGCGATAAACAATACCTTCGTATTCATGGAGATCTCCTGTACTTAACGAATTAACTTTGGCCAATCGGTCCTAACGCTTTCGATTGTTGTCCGGGTCTCGGTTAACTCTTCGGATCCGCCAATGGCGCAGCGCAAGATTCTCGGACTTGGAAGCTTGTCGACTTAGTATAGACTTTCCGCGCTAATTGTCCAGGGCGTCGCTTACATGGTTTGACTCTGACTGTATGGATAAGTCGTCCGCTTCGAGTCCATTGTCGGCGCTATGCTGGCCAGGATTTCGGCGCCCTTGCAGCAGGTAAGCGTCGTGCAATGTGGCAAAGGGCTGAAATGCAGACGACCGCGCTCATGAGGACCAAGTGAAAGTAAATCTGAAGCAAGTCGTTCTCGTCGGCCTTGCTGCAATTGGTGTCTTTGCAATTTTGGCCTTCGTTTTCATGGGAGCCATGATGTTCTGGATGATGGGTCCCTGAAGCGAGTGCAGTTCGTTTGCGCTGACCTATATCCTAGATCCAGAAGGCCGTTCGGGCCTGGGGTTCGGCACGGGCCGGATTCCCGAAACCATCCGGCTGTTGAAGAAGGCCTATGCGGTCCTGTGGCAGAACATCACTCTGGCGCTGGGCATCGAGTTAGTGTTCTTCGTTCTGGCAATCTTTGGCGGCGCGACCATGTGGATGGCGGTGTGCGCCGACATGGGGGCAGCCTGCTGGTCGTCTTTAACGGCCTGTGTCCGCTGCGCGGCGTAAGAGTAGTAGCTTGAGGATGGGTAAAACACATGCCTTGTTCACCGCAGTCCTGGCGTGGGCGCTTTACGACGGGACGATGGACCGGCGGGGCTCTGGTGATTTAGCGAGCTGCGTCCGTGTCCTTCGTCGAGTCGCATCCATTCGGCTGTGACGCGTGATGCCTCCAGTCCCAGGGCCTGCGCTTGCTAATCGCATGTGTACGGGCGCGTGAAGGCGGTCTTGCTGTCCCTTTACCGTATCACGGCGTTCTCGCCGTCAAGGGTTGCGCGTGCTCGCACGCTTGCGGCCCCACTAATAAAAAGCGAGACAGCCCATAGGCGGTAGCGGCGCTCGCCGCGCGGCCCCGAACTGTGGATTGAACGGTTGTTGCTTCGCATGCCGCTCGTGTCGCCAGGCATGTTTACGCTTGCGCCACGGTGTTTGGGCATTAAATATACGTCAACCGCACATCAGAATACTCCGATAATAACCAACGACGTTAAGCATGCAAGCCATTATTGACTCGTTGTTTCGATTGGCACGGCCGCGCCGGTCTCCGAAGGTCAGGTCACCGAAGAGTAATAGGTCTTGGCGGATGACAAAAATGTAATACGAGCAGGCCAAGCTTTTCGGGCTCAGAATGGCTCCCATGTGGCATGATAAGCATATCAAGCCTTGCCTTTCACTAGCCGATGTGCGCGTAGGCGATCCAGTCCTATCGCTTAACTATGGATGCCTTATTGTCATGATGCAGCCCGACACCGATCATAATCACGGCCATCGTCACCATGGCCATCATCATCACGATGCTTCCTCCGACAATCCGCTTGGCGATCTTGCAGATCCGGTTTGCGGCATGCGCGTAACGGAACAATCGCCGCACCACGCAGAGCATCAAGGAGAATCCTTCTATTTTTGCAGCACAAAGTGCTTGGGCGCATTCAAGGATGATCCTGAAAAGTATCTCACCCCGAAAAAATTAGATGAATCTGCATCTCAAGCAACGGCACCGGCACCGAACACGATATACACCTGTCCAATGCATCCCCAGATACGACGGGATCACCCGGGAAACTGCCCGATCTGCGGCATGGGTCTTGAGCCGCTAATGCCCAGCCTCGAAGATGATGATAACCCCGAGCTAAAGGATTTCACGCGCAGATTCTGGTGGACGTTGCCATTTACCGTCATCGTCACAGCGCTTGCGATGTCCGGCCACCAGCTTGGTTGGTTCAGCATGGCCACGCAAACATGGGTCGAGTTGGTGTTATCTCTGCCGGTGGTTCTGTGGGCGGGGCAGCCGTTTTTTGTGCGGGGCTGGCAGTCGGTAATAAACCGCAGCCCCAATATGTGGACGCTGATAGGCCTGGGTACAGCAGCAGCATTCATCTATAGCGTTGTAGCAACGGTGGCGCCCGGTGTGTTTCCTGATACCTTCATGTCCATGGGGCGCGTTGCCGTTTACTTTGAGGCTGCGGTGGTCATCATCTCGTTGACACTGTTTGGCCAAATCCTCGAGTTGCGAGCGCGATCGCAAACTTCAGCCGCCATCAAATCATTACTGGGGCTTGCTCCCAAGACGGCTCGCCGCATTAATGCAGACGGTACCGAGGAAGATGTGCCTCTGACCCACGTTCATGAAGGCGACCGCTTGCGCGTGCGCCCTGGTGAAAAAGTGCCGGTTGATGGCACCGTCGAAGAGGGCAGCAGTTCCCTGGATGAGTCCATGCTTACGGGCGAACCGCTTCCCGTGAGTAAACGCCCTGGCGACCAGGTAATCGGAGCGACAATGAACACCTCCGGCTCTTTGGTGATCCGCGCAGAGAAAGTTGGTTCCGCCACCGTTCTGTCGCAAATTGTCCAGCTCGTAGCCCAGGCCCAACGCTCGCGCGCGCCCATGCAACGCATGGCTGACCTCGTTGCCGGCTACTTTGTGATGACTGTGGTAGTCATCGCAGTGGCCACATTGATCGTCTGGGGCTTCTTCGGCCCCCAACCGAGCTGGGTGTACGGCTTAATCAATGCTGTCGCCGTGCTGATCATCGCTTGCCCCTGCGCACTCGGTCTGGCTACACCCATGTCCATCATGGTGGCAACGGGAAAAGGCGCCACGCAGGGCGTGCTGTTTCGCGATGCGGCAGCGATCGAGAACTTTCGCAAGGTCGATACCTTGATCGTTGATAAAACAGGCACCTTGACCGAGGGCCGGCCGACGTTCGAGCAGGCCGTGCCGGCGGGCGACACAACGGCGGACGAGGTGCTGCGCCTTGCCGCGAGCTTGGACCAGGGCAGCGAACACCCGCTTGCCCACGCAATCGTGAACGCTGCTCGTGAACGTGGCCTGACACTCAGTGCCGTTGACGATTTTGAATCAGGCAGCGGTATTGGCGTTCGCGGACGGGTTGACGGAAACTACCTTGTTCTGGGCAATACCGCTTTGATGCGGCAAGAAGACGTTGACGTCACTGTATTGACCGAAACGGCTGAATCTTTGCGCGCTAAGGGTGCAAGCGTGATGTTCCTGGCGACAGGCGGCCAGTTGACGGGCCTGCTGGCCGTCTCGGACCCGATCAAGCAAAGCACACCGGAGGCCGTGCAAGATCTCCAAAACGCCGGAATTCGCGTCATCATGGCGACCGGCGACGGTGTCGCAACGGCCAAAGCCGTTGCGCAGCAATTGGGGATCGATGAAGTGCACGGCGAAGTCAAGCCCGCTGACAAGCTCGGCCTGGTCACTAAACTTCAGTCTGAAGGCCGGATTGTCGCCATGGCGGGTGACGGCATTAACGACGCTCCGGCGCTGGCAAAAGCCAATGTGGGCATTGCGATGGGCACCGGAACAGACGTAGCCATGAACAGTGCACAGGTGACGCTGGTCAAAGGGGATTTGCGGGGCATTTCGATTGCTCGCCACCTGTCCGACCAAACGATTGCGAACATGAAGCAGAATCTGGGCTTCGCATTCGTTTACAACGCCCTTGGGGTGCCCCTAGCTGCGGGGGTCTTGTACCCATTTATGGGCCTATTGCTCTCCCCGATGTTTGCTGCCCTGGCAATGAGCTTAAGTTCTGCATCGGTCGTATTTAACGCACTTCGTCTTCGTAACTCTGTTTAGTGAACGGTCTCTCTACGCCTACTGATACACCTTCTGCCGGGTGACGTCCGGGCAGCTAACACCAGTGCCCGGGGCAAGTACGCTATGTTTTGTCCAAGAACGGCTAAGCCAGCCAGCAACAGAGTCTTTGCTCGTGCTTGACCTTGGACCTAACTCTAAGGTTTAGACTGAATTTGGAGGTGATGAATGCTGACTATAGGCAAGCTCGCAACAATTGGGGACGTGAGCCCTGATACATTGAGGTTCTACGAGCGCAACGGGCTTATTGCGCCCTCACGCAAGAGCGCTAATGGTTATCGTATCTACGATGAAAACGCAATCGCACGGCTACAGTTCATTAAACACGCTCGCGACTGTGGATTTACCCTAGCCGAAATCCAGCAACTGCTTGTGCTGCGCAGAAAAGGCGAGGCATGCTGCGGGGACGTGCGTAAGCGCGCGATTCAAAAGAGACTACAGTTGGAATCCAAAATCCGAACGCTGTCGGCCATGGCAAAGACGTTGGACAATTTTATTGCTGATTGCACAGACGAAGATTCTCCGATTGTCAACTGCCCCATTTTGGCAGCCCTCCAGCACACAATACCAGCTACGGCGCCTGATGAGAAATGTCAAGATTGAGCTGCTGTATGGATCGTAATCGTAGCTGGCGTGCTGCAAAGCTCAAACATATTCCCAATTTGTAGCGATACAGTCGCAGTTAATTCGAACGCTAGTACACCTTGCTTCCACGCACTCTTTTGGTTCTTTTGCCGGGACCGGCCAATTGATCGGGGGAATCATGACCAAACAATTTTCCACCTTAGATGACGATGTGCTTGCGGTATTTGAACGGGCATGTAATGAAGGCGAGCTTCAAGTGGCCGAGCATCTTTTGCGGGCTCTTGAGGAAAGAGCGGACCTCTTCAAGAGCGACGACTTCGTAGAGCGTGCGTATCTGGATCTAGCTCGTTCCTTCGACAAAAAGTTGTGTCGTTGAGCGCCCGATGCGTGATCCGTAACGGTCACTTGAAACTGGCGAGAAGAACCACTCTGCCTGTTTACCGAGATTGCGTTCGTTCTATTGCAAGATCGGTGTTCCTGTATACCGTCCTGAGATGAACCGATAAGTGAAAGCAACAATTATTTTGAAGAAAACCCGATCTGAACAAACGAAGGTGAAAGGGCTGGCTTGGCTGCTTGGCAGCTACACCATGTTGGGTCCATTTTCCATTTCGACGTACATGCCGTTCTTCCCGATGTTAGTGGTCAGCCTAGGAACCACAGAGATTGAATTGCAACAGACACTCAGCATTTATCTCGTCGCCTTCGGTTTTATGATGCTGCTCCATGGACCGATGTCGGATGCCTTTGGTCGGCGTCCCGTCATCTTAGGGGGCCTAGCCGTGTATCTAACTGCGTCCATTGCTGGCGCCCTGGCCAGTTCTCTTTCAGTGCTAATACTGTGCCGGGCCCTGCAAGGTCTATCGGTCGGAGCTGGTAGTGTTGTAGGAAGGGTGATTATTCGTGACCGGTTCGAAGGGTCAGAGGCGCAAACACTGCTGTCTCAGGTAACCATGATTTTTGGCTTGGCTCCCGCCATTGCACCGGTCTTCGGAGGATGGCTACAAAACTGGTTCCCTTGGCAATCCGTGTTTATCTTCATGGCCATTTTCAGCTCGGTACAGTTAATAGCCAGTTACTTCATCCTTCCGGAGACATTGCCAGCTAGTCAGCGTTCCTCAATGAACCCCACTGTGCTCGCACGCAATTACAGCGCTGTTCTCAAAAATAAGCCTTTCTGGCTACTGTCCTTAGCCTTAAGCTGTAACTTCATTGGCTTCTTCTTGTATGTCTCAGCGGCGCCTATCTTTGTCATTCAGTATCTCGGCCTGACCAAGGCTGAGTTTGGCTGGCTATTCGTTCCAGCGACTGTTGGCATTATCTTGGGCGCCTATCTTTCTGGGAAAGTCGCAAAGCGATTCTCCTCTGCCCGGACCATAGGCTATGGTTATCTGATAATGTTGGCCGCTACAGTATCTAACGTTCTCTACAACGCTTTTCTACCACCTGTCGTGCCTTGGGTAATCTTACCCGTCATGGTCTATACCATTGGAATGTCATTTGCAACTCCGAGCATCACCTTACTGACTCTCGATCTGTTTCCGTCAATGCGCGGAATGACCGCTTCCATGCAGGGCTTTATTCAAACGATGGTCATGGCCCTCAACTCCGCAGTGGTGGCCCCTCTGGTCGCTGATTCGGGCCTTACAATGGCACTCACTGTTCTGGGATTCCTATCGCTCGGGTACCTCGCCTGGGCGCTGAATTCGACGAATAAGTGACCTGCCTGTCTCTTCATGCCACCGTTATTTGGGAAGTGGCATGGGTTGATGAACGGCTTTTCAGGCCCTGGCCCATTTGCAACGATGCCAGACATCTAAGTTTGAGTCTAGTACTTTTCGATCGAAAAAATGGCAGTCGCCAATTGAGGCGAGCATCGAGTTTTGCCTAATCTCTTGAGAACGGCTCGCCGTTAAAGTCAACGGTGACCAGGTTGCCGTCAAGCTTGCCCATCCCGGGAGCATTCGAAGGCATTCCCGGCGCGGAAACGCCTTTAACAGACGCATTGGTGAGCAGCTTTCGCACGGTGGTCGCTGGCACATGGCCCTCGATGATTTGCCCCGTGTCATCGACCACGCCCGTGTGGCACGAGCTGAGCTTCATCGGCACGCCCAGTTTTTCCTTGTTGGAAGCCATGTCAGCCGTCTTGATGGCCTTTACTTCGAAACCGGCGTCCCGCATATGATCGACCCAACCCGAGCAGCAGCCGCAATTGGGATCCTGGTAAACGGTGATGGCGTTCTCCGTTGCGTGGACAAAGGAAGTTGCGGTCGCCAGAGCGACGGCGGCAAGCCAAATTTTCATGAAGGAACTCCACTTTGAGTCTGATAAAATCTATTGTGTGACGACGCGTGCCGCAACGTGAGTCACGCTAGTTGCGTTGTTGCAGGGTGACTTCTTTCTGCGCCTGCAAAACCTTGGACGGCCAGTCGCTCTTGATATAAGCGAGTACCGCAACAATTTCCTCGTCAGTCAGTATCTCGCCATATGCCGGCATATCGCTCTCATAACCGGGAGGCGCTGTCTTCCCGGGGACCAGACCGTTCTTGACCATATTGAACAGCATCGCATCGGGATGGTGCCAGGTATGGCCGGTCTTGTCATGAGGCGGTGCAGGCAACCTCCCGTTAGGAAGGCGCTCGCGCCAATTCGGCTGTCCTTGCAGCGCCTCGCCATGGCACGCCACGCAATTATTCGCGTAGATCGCCTTGCCTTGCACGACAAGCGCCCGATCTGCCGGATCGATGAAAACCGGGTGGGGCGGCCGACGGGTGCTGTACAGGAGAGTAGCTAGCCCTCCAACAAGAACAGCCGCCGCCCCTGCGATCAATTTCCTGCTTAGCATACCAGTCTGAATCAGCTAACCTTCAGCTTGCCGACCATCCCGGCTTCCATGTGCCCAGGGATCAAGCAAGCAAAGTCGACCGTTCCTGCTTGATCGAATTTCCAGACCAAGCCACCGCGCTGACCGGGCCCCAGCGTAATCATGTTCGGCTCGGCGTGCTTCATGCCCGGCATTTTCTGCATTTGCGCAGCATGCGCTTTGAGTTCTCCTATGGACCCGATTACCATTTCGTGAAGAATCTTGCCGGTGTTCTTGATGAACAGTCGCACGGTTTCACCTGCCTTCACGTTGATTTCATCGGGCGTAAAACGCATGGTGTCATCCATTGTTAACTCGATCGTGCGGGTGACCTTGGTTGGGTCGCCTGGCTGGCCGCTTGGCGAAGCAGCGTTTGACATGGTCGACATGTCATGGCCTGGCATGCCATGCGTCGGCATGTCATGGCCACCAGAATGGCTGCCGGCGGCAAGCGCCAGGGCGGGAAGTGCACTCAAAGCTAATATGGATAAAGTCTTTTTCATCATTGATACTCTCTTTAATACATTAGTTGGCAGAGGCGGCTACTTTTAAACCGCCGGGATAGCATCAACATCAAAACCTAAAGTTCAAACCAGCCACGAAACGGGTTTCCTGCCTCGATTCGCCTTCTGCGCGAGCATAATCGGCGGTCTTGCCGAACTTGCTGGACCACTCCACGCCAATATACGGAACAAATTGGCGCGTGATTTGATATTTGAGGCGCAAGCCAGCCGTTCCATCTGCCAAGCCGCTGCCGATGCCCCACTGCTCGTCATCTTTGCCATAGAAGTTCACCTCGACGCTTGGCTGCAGATAAAGCCTTTGTGTAAGCAGGATGTCGTATTCTGCGCTCAGACCGAGGGCTGTCCTTCCACTGGGACCTACATACGCTGTAGCATCCACTTCAAACCAATAAGGTGCCAGGCCCTGGACACCAAATGCCAACCATTCTCTGTTGGGCGCCCCTTGACCATGATCGAAACGTACTCCTAGCTGGGTATCCCAGAAGGTGGATACCGCGTGGCCCCACAGCAGCTCCGTTTGGGATTCCTCCAACTTGCCATTGGTCACTTCGCCTTCGGCTTTGAGCACCGCGCGGTTGTAAGTGCTGCCGTACCAAGCCTGACCCTCGTAGGCAAGCCCTTCATGGCTGCCGGCTCTGACGTACTCGAGCCGATCGAACCATACCGAGGCAAAATTGTGCTCATCGGACATACGCAGGCGCTGGGCGGGGCCCAAGGAATATTTGCCCGAATCCAGCGTATAACCGCCAGAATAGGCGTTTGGATCACGTGCATCGGGTGGCGCTGAGCCACCTTGCATCTGCATGGCTCCGTGATCCATCTCGCCACCGCCCTTGTCCATTGACCCCATATTGTGCGCAGGGGCCGCCAGAGCGGCATTGGCTGCGCCGTGATCCATACCGGGCATGGCCGCTTCTGGCTTAGCCGCACCGGTTGGATTCATGTTCATAGAACCATGATCCTGGCCGCCCATATTCATCCCACCATGGTCCATGCCTGGCATTTTCATTGTGCCGTGATCCATGCCTGGCATGCTTGGGGCTTTGGGGGCCGGACTGACTGGGGTCGCGGTATGACCGCTATGCGCGTCATGCGTTTGGGCGTACGCAAAAATTGGGGTAACGCCCATCGTCGCAATAGCGAGCCCAACAATGTGTTTCTTTGTAGGGGTATGCATCGTCAGGACTCTCTTTCTATCGTTTGTCGGGCTCATGCCACCACCACTTCGCGAAACATGCCCATATCCATATGGAGCATCAAGTGACAGTGCCAGGCCCAGCGGCCTAGCGCGTCGGCGGTCACCAGAAAACTGATGCGTTGCGCTGGTTGCACAGGAATCGTGTGGCGGCGTGCCTGGAAAGCGCCGTCAGGCGTTTCCAATTCGCTCCACATGCCATGCAAGTGCATGGGGTGCGTCATCATGGTGTCGTTGTGCAGGATGACTCTAACGCGTTCGCCATAGCGAAAATGCACGGGAGTGGACTTGCCAAATTCAACGCCATCAAAGGACCAGGTAAACCGCTCCATATTGCCCGTTAAGTGCAGTTCGATTTCACGCTCGGCCCCGCGTGGATCCATCGGCCCGCCGATGGTATGCAGGTCGGCCAGCGTGAGCACACGTCGGCTGTTGTTGCGCAGCCCGATGCCTGGGTCGTCCAGATTGGTGCGCGGCATATCAACGCGCATGTCCGTGCTTGCACCGTACTCCGTCTTTGCATGGCGTACCGTCGTGCTTGCCTTGTCCTTACCCATAGCGCCATGGTTCATACCAGCCATGTTGGCGTGATTCATTCCGGCCATCGATCCGTGGTCCATCCCTGCCATGGCGCCATGATTCATTCCCGCCATGGCCGACGGATTCGAACCGCCGTGATTCATGCCTGCCATCCCGGCCATACCGCCGCCCATGGCGCCCATCATGTCGGTCATGGTGAGCCACTCAGGTTCATCAAGCGCAGGCACCGCCGCTACTAAGCCCGAACGCGTCGCCAAGGTGCCGCGTGCGTAGCCTGTGCGATCCATGGACTGTGCAAAGATTGTGTAGGCCTCGTCCTTGGGTTCGACGATGACGTCATACGTCTCGCCCGATCCGAAGCGAAATTCGTCGACCGTGATCGGCTCAACGTTCTGCCCATCGGCTTGCACGATCGTCATTTTCAAGCCTGGAATGCGTACATCGTAAAAGCTGTGGCCCGAGCCGTTGATAAAGCGTAGGCGAATGCGTTCGCCCGGCCGAAACAGTCCAGTCCAGTTGCCAGCTGGCGTGGTCCCATTCATGAGGTAGGTCAGCACATCGGCCGACAGATCCGCCAGATCTGTGGGACTCATGCGCATTTCGTTCCACATCTTGCGCTTGTCGAAGGCAGCTTTCAGCCCCGTCTGCGAGACATCCTGAAAGAAATCCACAGCGGTAGGCTGGTTATAGTTGTAATAGTCACCCTGCATCTTCAGCTTGGCGAGCACGCGCATGGGGTCTTCGTCGGTCCAGTCCGAGAGCTGAACCACATATTCGCGGTCGGCTCGAATCGGGTCGCTTTGAGCCGGTTCAATTACAATGGCGCCTATCATGCCCGTCGCTTCCTGCATGCCGGAGTGCGAGTGGTACCAATAAGTGCCGTTTTGCTCGACCTTGAAACGGTAGGTAAAGGTTTCCCCCGGGGCTATGCCAGGAAAGCTGATGCCCGGAACGCCGTCCATCTGAAACGGCAAAATAATCCCATGCCAGTGAATCGAGGTCGATTCCTTCAACCGATTGGTCACGCGTATGGTGATCGTGTCGCCTTCGCGCCAGTATAAGGTCGGGCCAGGAAGCGATCCGTTGATGGTCGTGGCCATTTGAGGATTTCCGGTAAAGTTCACCGGCGTCTCGCCAATTTCCAGATTAAATTCAGTTCCTCGCAGCACGGGCGCTGAGCCGGTACGCGTGCCGTCGGATCGGATCCCCGTCGCCCTGGCAAAAGGTGACAGGCCTAATAGCACGCCTCCGGCCGCAAGCCCTTGAACGAAGCGGCGGCGAGGCATGGCGGGTATGGGAATAGCTAAGGTGGTAGGACGTTTCACGAGAGCAAATCCTGTGATTGAAGTAGCGTTTTGGCGACACTGGTCAGTCATATAACCGTCCGCTGTGCCTCCGATTTTCCGTTACTTTAACGGGGTGCAACTGTCCATGGGATGACGGCCGAATTACAATTTTGTAATGTAGCGAAGCGGTCGCGCAATTGGTCAGCTTTGTTAGACATGAAATGCCGCAAAGCCTATCGTTTTCGCTTGCAACGTCACGCGAACCTTCGAAATTACAAATGGGCTGAATGGGCTCGCTACTCATCTCGCAGCCCGACCGAAACAACTTGCTGGCCGATGTAGGCGCACCGATGAGATCTCCCGACCACCACTTCTGTTACTGCAAGGCTCCTATACCACCACAAGAGGATCCAATCACCACCCACCCAAAAGCGGTAGTGCCGTCAGCATCAAGGAACACCCCAATCCCCCCATGCTGGTGCTTTTCGTCATAGGTTGCCTATCCTCGCGCTGGCCAGGGAACCGCATATGTCGCAATAGAAGGTCCCTTCTTGGTGAGCGAGTTCTGGCTAATACCCTGGTAGGACCTTTTACAGGAATGCTCGCGACCATAGCGGCGCTACACAGGCAGGTAATACCGTTGCATTCATTCTTGCCGCAGTTGTCGCCGCCATCCCGGATTAAACGACAGGGCGGTAAGCTATGTTTTCGCCATGGCATAAGATTGTCGAGGATGGTCAATCCGAGAATAATGTTCGTTCGAACGCGCGGAGCCGGGGGCAAGGCAAGAGCCATGCAGTTTGATGAAGCCCTCTAGGCGTTATCTCGACCATGACTGCCGTCTCTACCCGGTGAGTCGCAATAGACCAGAGCCGATTTCACGACAAGAGACTCATGGCTATGCTCAGGCTTATCACGAGCCACGGATACATGTCGTAAAGACCATGACAAACACCTTACGACAGATGACGCAATTGTCATGCATTAGTCATCGGCCTGTTGGCTGCTCTTCTTTAAAGTAGACCCATTGCCAGAAAGTCTGGCGCGGCGCTAGCGGATCAACGACTACGCTCGCAAACATCTCTTTAAAGGAATTAATCATGTCCCTCCGTACCAAAACTCTTACTGCCCTGCTTGTAGCCGCATTTGCCGTTCCCGCTACCAGCTTTGCTCGCTGGATTCCCGACAATTCCGAACAAGGCGGCACCGAAGTTGTGGATGCGTCCAATACGAAGAGCCGTGCGCAGGTGATCCAGGAACTGGAACAGGCGAAGATGGAGCCTTCGTGGGCCAGCCGCCAGGGAGAAGAAACTGGAACCTTGCCTATAGCAGGTGCTGAGCAGACGAAAACTCGTGCCCAGGTACGACAGGAGCTGGCATCCATGAGCGCGGAAGAAAAGGCGTACCTACAAGGTTTCTACACCGGCGCTTAAGCCACCCCCACTTTTCGTCAATACAAGTTGGGCAGCCAATCGGCTGCCCAACTTGTATTTGAAATCCCCACCTGGCGCACTGCGACTCTCGCTGATGCGCCAGGCGGTTCTTCGAAACGGCAATCGCTACTGCTT
The DNA here is from genome assembly GCF_048751585.1 of Pollutimonas rozaliensis. Taxonomy (NCBI): domain Bacteria; kingdom Pseudomonadati; phylum Pseudomonadota; class Betaproteobacteria; order Burkholderiales; family Alcaligenaceae; genus Pollutimonas; species Pollutimonas rozaliensis. The sequence goes on from NZ_JAZHOB010000006.1 coordinate 143,512, forward strand.
CTTCAAGCTCGTGATGGTATAGGTGCCGTTCAGGTTCTCCAGCCGAAATTTAACCTTCTCTCCTTCTTTAGCCTGCTTCAGTACCGTTGCGTCTTTGGCTTTATAGGCCATTGTCATCGGGGGCATGCCGACGTTTTTAAGCTCGCCATGCTCGATCGTTACCATGCCGCTTGACCGATCCACCTTACGAACCACGCCATCAGCCAAAGCAGTGTCCGTCGAACGTGTGGACGGCGTTGAGTTGGTGTTGCCGCCCATATTCATGTTGTTGCCATCGGCCGCGTGGACCGCGAGTGGAACGCCAAATGCCAGACTGGCGCCCAGCGAATAGGTAATTAGTTTCTTCATAACAATTCTCCATAAGTGAAAGATGCGGTGCGCATGCACCGGATAAGCGCCACCTCATTGACGCTTTTGTTCAAGACGGCGGATTTGCCGCCTTTGCAGCAAGAACCAGGCGGCTGGGATGACAAACATCGATAGAATGGGCGCCGTGACCATTCCGCCTATCATGGGCGCGGCGATTCGCTGCATGACTTCCGATCCCGTACCTTGACCTAACATGATTGGGAACAGTCCCCCGAGGACGACGGCTACAGTCATGGCTTTGGGACGAACCCGGATGACAGCCCCTTCGCGAATCGCTTCCACAAGCAAGGACTCAGTCAGCGCCTTGCCGCTCTTGAGACGATCATTCAACGCGGTTTTAAGGTAAAGCAGCATTACAACCCCGAATTCAGCTGCCACGCCAACAAGAGCGATAAAGCCGACAGCGGTTGCCACGGAAATGGCATGTCCGAGCATCCAGATCAGCCAGAAACCTCCTATCAGCGCAAACGGCACGGTCAACATCAGCAATAATGCGTCCGCCACGGAATTGAAGGTGAGGAATAAAAGCACGAAGACCAATGCCAGCGTCATCGGCACGACGGTTCGCAGCTTAGCTTCGGCCCGTTCAAGGTATTCAAACTGGCCCGACCAGGCAATGGAGTACCCAGCCGGAAGTACGATTTCGCGCGCGACCACCTCCTGCATGGCTTGGACCACCGAAGACAGATCGGCGTTTTGGATGTCAACGTAGACATAGCCCGTCAAGCGCGCGTTTTCGCTGCGGATCATGGGTGGACCGTCGGTGATCGCAAGGTCCGCCACATCGTCAAGGCGGATCTGGGCGCCGCGGTCCGTAACAATAGACAGTTGTCGCAACTCTTCCAGAGAATCGCGTATCTCGCGCGGGTATCGAACATTGATGGGGAAACGCCGCCGTCCGTCAATTACCTCTCCTACGTTCTCACCTCCCACAGCAGAGGACACGATGGATTGAATTTCGGTAATGGCCAGCCCGTAACGCGCGGCCGATACACGATCGATATCGACGTCGATGTAGTGTCCGCCTGTCAAGCGTTCGGCCAACGCGGACGATACGCCTGGAACGTCCTTGACCACCGCTTCAACCTGCGAGGCGATCTTATCGATTTCGTCCAGGCTCGGGCCGGAAATCTTGACGCCTACCGGCGTCTTGATCCCAGTGGAGAGCATGTCAAGCCGATTTCGGATAGGAGGCACCCAGACATTGGTCAGACCCGGTACCTTGACGGTCCGGTCCAGTTCTGCGATCAGCTTTTGAGACGTCATGCCCGCGCGCCACTGATCGCGTGGCTTGAACTGGATGGTGGTCTCGAACATTTCAAGTGGAGCGGGATCCGTGGCCGTATCCGCACGGCCAGATTTACCGAACACTGTTGCGACCTCAGGAACCGATTTAATCATGCGGTTAGTCTGCTGCAGGAGCTCGGTGGCTTTCTGCGCAGACAATCCAGGCAGGGCTGTTGGCATATACAACAAATCGCCTTCATTCAGTGCAGGCATGAATTCACTGCCAAGGCGCGACAGGGGTATTAATGTCATCAGCAAGGTTGCCAGTGCCAGCGCGATAACCGCCCATGGACGCCGTAGCGTTGCATTAAGCATCGGCCGATATATCCGAATCAGTACACGGTTGATCGGATTAGCCATCTCGTGGGGAATACGCCCTCGGATGAAGTAGCCCATGAGGACCGGCACCAGTGTCACCGAGATAACCGCGGCGGCTGCAATCGAGTATGTCTTGGTGAATGCCAAGGGCGAGAACATTTTGCCCTCTTGTCCCTCCAGAGAAAACACCGGTATAAAGGACAGCGTAATAATAAGCAACGAGAAAAACAGGGCAGGCCCTACCTCCGACGTCGATGTCGCAATCAGTTCCCAGCGCCGCGACGTTGTGAGCGGGGTGTCGGGATGCTTGAGCTCGTACGCTTCAAGATGCTTGTGCGCGTTCTCGATCATCACGATGGCGGCGTCTATCATCGCACCAATCGCAATCGCGATACCGCTGAGCGACATCAGGTTCGCGTTAACGCCTTGGTACCGCATCACGATGAACGCTGCGAGTATGCCCAGTGGCAACGAAAGAATGGCGACAAGGGCACTGCGCAAATGAAACAGAAACAGTGCGCAAACTATGCCGACGATAATAAACTCTTCGATCAGCTTGTCGGTAAGATTTGACACGGCCCGTTCGATCAGCTGCGAGCGATCATAAGTCGTCACGATCTCAACACCCGGCGGCAGGGACTTCTTCAGTTCGGTCAGCTTCGTTTTGACCGCGTCGATAGTGGTGAGTGCATTTTTCCCGGAACGCATTACGATCACGCCCCCAGCGACTTCCCCCTCGCCATTTAGCTCAGCGATTCCCCGGCGCATCTCAGGGCCGATCTGAATGCGTGCAACGTCACCCAGCAAGACGGGTGTGCCGGTGTCATTGGTGCGCAGTACGACGTTTCTGAAATCCTCCAGTGTCTTGAGGTATCCCGAGGAGCGAACCATGTACTCGGATTCGGCCAACTCTAGCACCGAGCCTCCCGACTCCTGGTTCGACTTGGCCAGCGCATCTTTCACCGCGGCCAATGTGATCCCATACGCGCGTAGCTTATCCGGGTCTACGACCACCTGATACTGGCGGACCATACCGCCGATAGAGGCTACCTCGGAGACGTCTGGCACCGCCTTCAACTCAAACTTCAAGAACCAGTCATTCAATGCTCTTAACTGGCCCAGATCGTAAGAACCGGTTCGATCCACCAATGCATACTCATAGACCCAGCCTACCCCAGTGGCATCCGGTCCGAGTGAAACGCTGGCACCGGCGGGCAGCCGGCTCTGTACCTGATTCAGGTACTCCAGCACGCGCGATCGGGCCCAGTACTGATCAGTATCATCATCAAAGAGCACGTAAACAAATGCATCGCCAAACGATGAATACGCTCGGATCGTTTTAGCGCCCGGAACGCCCAGCAAGGTTGTGGTGAGCGGATAGGTTACCTGGTCTTCGACAACCTGCGGCGCACGGCCCGGATAAGACGCCTTGATGATGACTTGGGTGTCCGATAGATCGGGCAAGGCATCGACCGGCGTATTAAGCAGTGAGAAGACACCCCATACTGAAATAACAAGGGTTCCCAGCAGCACGAGAAAGCGGTTATAAATGGACCAATGAATGAGGCGCGCAATCATCGTGCTTCCTCCGTAACCGGTTCAACCGACACCAATTGATAGCCATCGTCCGACTGCTTGAAGGAAAATCGCACTGTCTGACCCGCCTTCACGTCGGGGAACGCGTCCGTAGCTGGTTTGCTGAACGTCATCGTCATGGCGGGCCAGCTTAGCGCCGGGACTGCTTGGTGCGAAAACGTCATGCTGTTCGAAGCAACCTTTTCGACTTTACCGGTCGTTTCATAAGTTGTTGCAGGTGTCGTCGTTGCCTTGACGGTATCGTCAGTTTCAGTTGAAGCACCTCCCTGTAGCTTAGGAAGGACAGATCGCAGGCTCGCTTCCGAGTCGATCAGGAACTGGCCCGACGCGACGATCTGCTGTCCGTCGCGCAGTCCGCGCAGTACTTCTGTCCGATCACCGAGCCTAATGCCAAGCTCGACTTCAACCGGCTGCAGCCGCCCCGTCTCGTTCTTCACAATGACCACTGAACGCTCACCCGTTGTGATCACCGCCTCAGAGGGAACTAGCAGGCGTGAGACCGATTTTTCCGCACTAATGTGCGCGCGCATCAGCATTCCGGGTGTCAACCTCAGCTCAGTGTTGTCGATCTCCAGCCGAGCCTGCAGGGTGCGGCTGCTAGTATTGATTCCGGGGAGGATCTCACGAATTCGCCCCGTAACGCGCTGGGTTGAATCGCCCGAAAATACAGCCTCAACGGCCATCCCAGGGCGCACCCTTAACGCCATCGATTCGGGCACCTCGATCACAAGCCACAGCTTGTTCAAGCCAACCAACTTGGCCAACGTCTGCCCGGGCGTAACCATTGCGCCGTTGCGCACCGAAAGCTCAGTGATCACGCCCGAGACGGGTGCAGACAAGGTAATATAGCTTTGTGCTTTTCCGGTTCGATCAAGGGCACTGACTACTTCCTTCGGTATCGACAGTGCCCGCATGCGCGCGCGCGATGCCGACAGCATCTGTTGGTCAGCTCCGCCTCGCTTGAGTGCGAGGTACTCCTCTTGCGCCGCAAGCCAATCAGGAACGAACAGCGATGCGATGGCCGCGCCTTTTTCGACGCGCTGCAAGGGTGCGTCCGCATGCAGGCGTTCGATGAATCCGTTCACACGAGACTGAATGAACACCGCTTGTGATTCGTCAAACTGCGTCGTGCCGATCGCATCGAACCCTTGCTTCGTTTCCTCTCTCGTGACCGTGGCGTACCGAATGCCCAGATTTTGCTGAAGTGATGGATCGATCTGGATGCCGCTGGCTTCGCCTTCATCCGCATAAACCGGCTGTAGCGGCATATCCATAAAGGGCGATTTTCCCGGCTTGTCAAAGCGCTGGTTCGGCACCATGGGATCGTGCCAGTACAAGACTTTTCGATCCGAATCGGGTGCAGGCTTACTGTCGCCCGCCACACTCGCACCAGAGTTGCCCGCAGCGCTACCCGCTTGGCGGCTACCCAGCACATAGCCGGCACCAAGCAATATCACCACCGCAGCAAGTGCGACCATAACGCGTATCCAGTTAGTTGGCCGCATGACTATTCCTTTGCATAAGTTCATCAGTGTTCGGGATGACCTGGTGCTCGAGCTGAGCCCAAATTTGTGCAACATCCCGCTCAAGTTCGAGTATCTGAAGCCTTGCCTCCAGCAGTCCTCGCTTGGCGTTGAAGACATCTGCCAGCGATCCCGTGCCCGCCTTGTAGGCGGCGGTCGCAAGCCCAACTTGTCGTTGTGCCGCGGGCAGTAAGGTAGTGTTAAGGTTGCCAACTCGTTCCCGTCCGTTGGCAAGTGACGTGAACAGGCTCTCGATGTTGGCCTGAACCTGGCGCTGGGTCTCGCGCAACATAAAGCGGGCTTTATTGCCCAACGCAGCCCTTTGAGCCACATCCCGGTCTTGCCGGCTAGCCCTATCGATGGGCAGCGGGATGCTCACACCTACCGAAACCATATCCTGGTACTGACTTCCCCGGTTCTGATAGGTCACGCCCCAAGTCCAGTTCGGGGTCCTATTGCTGCTAGCAACGGCGGTGGCCGCATCGGCAATGGATATGTCGCGCTGCGCAACGAGGAGCTCAGGCTGCACGCGATTGAGCTCCTGTATCGTGAGCGACGAAGCATGGCTTTGCAACGGCGGAATTTCACCCGCTATACGCGCCACAGGCGAGGCAACCCATCGACTCAATGAGATCAACGCTGAACGATGGTCCTGCTGGGCTTTGAGCAATCGATCTCTAGCCTGCGAACTCAACATCTGAGCCTGCGTTACATCATCAGCCGTCGCGCGCACGCCGCGATAAGAAGCCCGCGTCGCGGCGAGTTCCTCTGTCATCTGCGTGGTCAACTCTTTGGACAACCCGAGAGCGCGTTGGGCGTAGGCCGCATTGAGCCAGGCAATCGCCGTCTGCTGCCGTGTATTCGCGGATTGCAGCAGTAGGTCTGCCTGCTCCCTGTCGACCTGCCGACTGGCAAGACGGGTCCGGCGCTCACGTTTGTCCGCCGAGACCCATTCCTGTTCGATGCCGATGCGCCGCATTGTCATCGAGTCCCGACTGAGCGAATAACGCATTGGACCTTCAATGGGAGCGCTATCGATACCCAATTTCAATACCGGGTCAGGCAACTCGCCCGCCGATACAACGGCATTCGAGCTGGCCAATACAGATGACTCGCTCGCCTGTATGGCGGCCGATCGGTTCGTGGCTTGGTAAAGCGCCTGCTCAAAAGTGAGGCCGGCCTCTTGGCCATAGGCAGATGCACTTGCTATTGCAAGCAGTGCGCACAGGACGTGAGCGCGCACCAGACCGCGCTGCGGTGCAAGCGCGCGTATGGATACAAACATGGTTAACTCCGGATAGTTTTTTCAGTTACTCGCAGCCGCAGCGGCGAGACAAATAACAAAAACCGGAGTCAGGTCAAATGCGTAACCTTAGCGTCTGCAGGAATAGGGCGCTATCGCCCCTGGCTTGATCGGGCAGGTCGGCGTAGGCGGAGATTGGCCATGCGAGCGACAGGGGTAGTAAGGAGACCGGATACAAGAACAGCAAAACCGGCTCTGATGCAGCCGGCTGTGCGCCAGCGTTGTTCAGTTGCTTTTCATCTGAAGAATGCGCCGCACATAGCGATGGCTGCACCTCATCGATCATATGAGTGTGATCACCCGGTTGGGCACAGCCGTGGCTCTGCTCATGGCCGACTGATGCCGAAACCAACAACTGAGGCTGAGGGCACACATAGCTTGCCAATGCCAGGCGCGAGAATAGTAGCGTTGGGAGCAACACTAAAACAAGCAGCCAGCGGGCGGTGGAGCGAGACATGTGCATGATGTTAAGTAATCAGCCAGTTAGAGGACTATTCCTTTATGCTCGTTAGTTCAAAAAAATTTGCATGTGGGCTTTCACCTTATAGGTCGCCAGTTCGGCCAGAATCCGTGTCCGGATATTGACGCTACGGGATGCGCTTCCCATCGGATAAATTTGTCGTTCCATGAGTAACGTTTTCATATCGACCCCATCCGTTCAGGTTAACAACATGCGCGAAAGCTGTTTTGTCATCATGCTTATAGTACGCAAGCTTCTGTGCGCGGCCATTTTAACGAACTATCCCTGACAGAAGGAGGACGTCTCGATTACATTTTTGACATGCTGTCGGTCGCGCTGTAATGTCAAAGGGGAATGGCCGTATTCAATGAACGCATAAACTTCTTCGCTGACTGAAAACCGACGACCTGAAAATCGACTTCTTCGCCTTGTCTGTCAAAAAAGATGATGCCAGGCGGACCGAAGAGCTCGAAGCGCTTAAGCAGCGTCTGGTCCGCCGCATTATTTGCCGTCACGTCCGCCTCGAGCAGGACCACATTTTTGAGCCGATTTTTGACCTGCGCGTCGGTAAACGTGGACAGTTCCATTTCCTTACATGAAACGCACCGGTCGGCCCAAAAATCGAGCGTGACGTAGCGGCCATTGGCGGCCTGCACCTGGGCATCAAGCTCGGCAAGGCTTGTGATTTTCTGGATCGTGCCCTACAGTTCGCGCTTATCTGCCGGCGAGTCAAAAGACATCGGCCTTACGTTGTCTTTTTGAGCGGGTTTCTTAGCGTCGCACGACTGCATGCCTTTCATCATGAAAAGCATCATCACGGGGCAGATCAGGAAGAACAGCGATGGAGCGACCGCCGAGATCCATTCTCGTGCGCCAGGTAGCGCTGCATAGGCTACGACAACCACAGCAGCCAGAGCCAACCCGGCTTTCACCATCATCTTCATATCGCATTTCATTTCAGTTCTCCTTGCGTAAGTGCTTGGCAGCACCTTCGCTCAATTTGCTTTTAACGTATGAGCACACTGTAGCTACCCAGACCTGTCAAGCACATTGCGCCCGGATTACATCTTTGTCATGTACTCCACGACTCGTCATAAACCAAATTATTTGTATCGGTATGTGTTAGAAAGTCGACCCACGCTCGTACCGGCCCGAGGCAGCTGTGAAAAGGGAGCCGGCCTTTACAATTATCGGAAAGTACCATTCGCTTTATGTCTGACATACCCTGATGGGAACGCTTATTGTGCTGATATTCGACTATCCATAGAGAAAGGAACGACAATGATCAGCTTTGAAGTAAATGACATGACTTGTGGACACTGCGGCACTATAAGCGCCGCTATCAAGGAAGCATCTCTCGAAGCTGTCGTTTATGCTGATCCGTGCGCGCACTTGCTCCGTGTGGAAGGCGCCGCGGACGTCGACATGGTCGAACGGGCTGTTCACGAGGTCTGGTACACCCCAGAGCGCTAGTCTTAAGGAAGCCAGGCCCCACAATGAATTCTGGCCTGGAGTTGTCCCGGTTGCTCATGTTTCGAGAGCAACCGCTTTTCATCCGCAGGTTTCTCAGGCCATCTGAGCCATCCGACGACATTCTTCCGCGCATCTGCGGCAAGCTTCCGCGCAGCGTTGACAATGCTCCATTTCGTGCTTGGCGCATTCCTCGCCGCATGTTTGACAAATATCGGCGCAAAGTCGGCAGACCGCTTGGGCAAATTCACTGCCCCGTGCCATGTAGCTAGCGGCCACATGACAAATCTGTGCGCAATCCATGTCCAGCTTTATGCAGCGTGCCATGCTCTTGACGTCTTGTTCCTGAAGGCAGGAGACAGAGCAGTGGTCGCACTCTGTAGCGCAGGCATAACATGTGTCAATGCACGATTGAAACTTTTGATGAGGCATATTAATCTCCAAAGAGTTTGTAGGTTGGTACGTGGCGATGCAACGCCACTGTGAAACTAGCAACTTGAGTGCCACGAGCCTCAGATTTCGCAAAGAAACGGTCACCGCTCTGCTCGGTCCCGACCGTCCAAGAGCTGACCATTACAATGTTGTAATGCTCCGGTCATCATCGTGTCAGTGTCGCGGCTTTAGACTTTAATGACGCAATGGCATACTCCACCGGAAACTACCTTTCGTTGGCAGCCAGCACGCGAATTAGGAGCGACCCAATGAAACTGCTCGTTGTGGAAGACGAAATCAAAACGGGCGATTACCTGCGTCAAGGCCTTGTCGAGTCCGGGTTTGTAGTCGACTTGGCGCGTACTGGTTTGGACGGCCACCATTTGGCATTGACTGGATCCTATGATCTGATCATTCTGGACGTCATGCTGCCGGACGTTGATGGGTGGCGTATCGTTCAGGCGCTACGCGGCGCGAGATCCTCCACACCCGTCCTGTTTCTCACAGCGCGGGACAGCGTCGAGGATCGCGTAAAAGGCCTGGAACTCGGGGCGGACGATTACTTGGTAAAACCGTTCGCTTTTTCCGAGCTTTTGGCTCGGGTACGCACTTTACTGAGGCGCGGTACCGCTCCTGCATTCAATGATCAACTGCAGATAGCGGATCTCGTTCTTGACATTCCCCGCCGACGAGCCCAGCGGAATGGCGTACGGATCAACCTCACAAATAAGGAATTCGCCTTGCTGGAGCTTTTAGTACGACGCCAGGGCGAGGTACTGCCTCGTTCACTGATTGCCTCTCAAGTTTGGGATATGAATTTTGACAGCGACACCAACGTCATTGACGTTGCCATCCGGCGGCTTCGCGCCAAGATCGACGACACTTACGAGCCCAAACTGATCCACACCGTTCGGGGTATGGGTTACATGTTGGATATCACCCATCCTGCTTAGCTAATGAAACGACGTCCTGCATCGCTTACTGTACGCCTGACCGTCTCTATCGGAGCGGTTATAACGGTGGTACTGCTGTCGTTCGGCTGGATTGTCGAGCGGTCAATCAACAATCACTTCGTCCAACAGGATGTTGATGAATTGATTGCTGTTGTTCAGACGCTAAAACACACACTCGCGACGCTGCCGCCCGACGACAGTCCTGAAGCATTGCGAAGGCGTCTCGCAAACGCTGTCTCCGGCCACCACAATGCTCAGTACCGGATATCAACGGTGGACGGTTCTGTGATTTATGCGACGCCCGGTTCAGACTTGGCCAGATTTGCAAGGATTGCGCAGCCTGTCGAGCAGATCACGATCGATACCGTTGGCATATGGCAAGACCATGGCGAGACGTTCAGAGGCGCCGTCCTGCGGATTGCGCCAGACGGCATGGCCGCGCTCACTATTGCAGTGGCTACCGGGATTAATTTTCACCTGCACTACCTGGAGAGCTTTCGCAACTATCTTCGCCTCATCACGGTCGCCGCTTGCCTTATCGCAATCCTGGCCACGTGGTTGGCCGTGCACAGGGGCCATGCGCCCATACGACACATAAGCCGTGAAATACGAAGCATCAGATCTGATCAGATGCATATCCGGCTGGAGGCCGACGCAGTCCCCACCGAACTGCTCGAACTCGCAACCTCTTTCAACCAGATGCTCGACCGTCTCGAAGGTGTTTTCAAACGACTATCCGACTTCTCGGGGGACATTGCGCATGAGTTGCGTACTCCGATTACAAATATAAAGACCCAGACCGAAGTGGCGCTCTCGCAGGCGCGCAACGTCGAACAGTATCGCGAGATTCTGTACTCCAATCTCGAAGAGTATGAGCGCATGGCAAAGATGGTGGGCGACATGTTGTTCCTGGCTCAGGCAGACAACAACTTACTGAAGCCTGAACTTGTAATAATTGATCTTGACGCTGAAATACGGGTGCTTTTTGATTATTTCAGTGCCTGGGCCGAAGAACAAGGAGTGACCTTGGAACTGGCAGGCGAGCGTGTCTGCATGTCGGGCGACAGATTAATGATTCGGCGTGCGCTGAGCAACCTTTTGTCCAATGCTATTCGTTATACGCCGGCCCAGGAAGCCGTCACAGTTCGCCTCGAAACAGCGGCTGAGGCTATAAAGGTTCGCATAAAAAATCCGGGGCCCATCATTCCTGCTGAACATTTGCCTCACATTTTTGAGCGCTTTTATCGTGTCGATCCTTCGCGCCAACGAAAAGGGGAGGGGGCTGGTTTGGGTTTAGCGATTGTGAAATCAATTATCGACGCACACGGCGGCACGATTACTGCAAGAAGTGACGGGGAAAACATGATGTTTGAAATCGTGCTGCCTGAATAATGCAGTAGCAGCCTGTAGGATAAAGGCTTTATCAACTAAGCCTATTTTGCAGACTGCCGCTGGACTTCCAGTTGATACTCTGGTCCCGAACGCAAGCGGATATATTCCGCATATGCGGCCCTGTACCTGGGACTGAAAGTGTCAGGGTGGGCCCACGAGAACTTGTCCATTCCCGCGCGCTTCCAGAGCGCCAAGTCAGCTTGAACTTCTGCAACTGTTTTGGACTCTCTTTGAACCTCAGTGACGCTTTGCTTTGTTTCCCGGTCAGAGTGTACTGACTCGCGCATCTGTTGAGCACCCGCAGTCGCCGTGGCTGCAAAGAAGAGGACAGCTGTTACTAAATACATTCTTGAGATATGCATGATTCTTATTCCCAAAAGCCGGATGGCATCATTTTCTTGCTATCGGAATAGCCCAATTCATATTGGGCTATCTGACTGAAGCATGTGCGTATTCTAAGGAGGCTATTGTGACAAACTCCGCACATTCAGATTACGTTTTCGTAACCTTGATGACGACATCTAGCGCTCTGCAACTCTTGTTTAACGCTATTCGCTACACACCTTTCGGGCAAGTGATAACGATTTCCCAGGACACCATCGAGAGGTCTGTCCTTTTCATGGGCCAACGGAAGGTCTAGCGGACTGTTTGCTCAAGCTGAAACCAACCTCGCTCCAGTCTGCACCTGAGCGTGCAAAGGTATTTCCGCCATGCATGCGTGCGATGGCCCTGACGATTGCTAGGCCTAGACCATGGCCCTCGGGCCGTTGAGCCCGCGATGAATCGGCGCGGAAAAACGGTCAAAGATCTTTGGTACGATTGCCGCTGGAATACCTGCGCCACAATGACGAACTGCAATTTGAGCGGCCTCGTGATCTGCATGGATGGCGATCGTTATTGTCTCTCCGTTTGAAACATAACTGCCTCCTTAAAATATAAGTCGTATTTTAATAAGACATTAAGTCTACACAGTAGGACTGCTTTGCTTATTCAGATATGGGTTATCCAAACGCATTCCAGACCGTGGGCTGCCGATGGTTCGTTTGTTGGTCGAGCCTTTTCATAACCGATGTCCAAAGGCACTGGCACTGAATTCGCCCTGAAATAGTCAGCCCAAATCAGCCTTTCGGCTCGCGGATGAATTCAAGGGCAGACTCTGAGCTTCCCGATGGGGCGCCACGCCCGGCCGTCAGGCTATCGGTTTAGCTCACCCGGCGTTGCGGGTGGAAGACTTCTGTGCGCTTCAAATTCTTTTCGGGGTCTTGTTCGATTCCGGCTTCAATCTTATCCGGGCAGCGCCGACCGATGCTGTCAATCAAGCCCATAAGAACTAGACCGCCTTTCCAGCGGCAGGAGCAGCCGGTCTAGCCAAGACGAAAGAATTTACTCTCACAAAGGACCTTTATTTCAAAGACCTTACGAATTCGTAACCTTGCTGTCGGCTAAACGACGAGTTTGGATTACTACAATCTCAAAACACTGGCGTTCTAGTAGGAGGTCGCTTATACCACTGTTCCGGAAGTTTCCCTTCGCTTTTAGAACAACTCGAATGCCCCTTTCTAAGCTCCGCCGTTGTCAACAGTAGCGCATTAGAAGTCAGTCGCAACCAAAGATGTAGCAGCAGGTGCTAATTCTCTTCGTTATTCGAGTCCTATCCTAGCTTGCGTTGCGTTCAGTTGGTTAATCAAAACGTTAGTCACGTGTAACAGCACAACGCTAATGGCGATCCTGGAACTCAGGCCAGAAACGTAGAAAAGAGGTGGTTGAATCGTGGATCACAAAGCCGCTGTAGTAGTTGAATGTATGAGCAGTGGCTGCTTCAGGGATAGTAGAGCTTAATAATGTCCATCGGATCAAAGTCTATTCGTCGTTGGCTGTCTAAGTGGCTAGCCGCCCAAACATTTCTTGGCCTCGGAGTGGTGTGCGTCGCGGTGTATTTTGCTACGAACGCGCATTTAACTTCTCAACAGAACGCAATGCTCACGCAAAAGATCGATGTTATCCGGCATTTGGTGGAAGAGAATGCAGCCATGGGCGATTCTGGCTTTCTACGCCATAAGCTTAACGACTTTTTCTATGGGCGCCCGGACTTCTCCTTAATACTTGAAGTTGATGGGAAAAAGGAGATCTATGGAAAAAGGCTGGAAGAAGGAATGGGCTCTAATGAACGCAGAGTAACGTTCTCGCTTCCTAGTGCCGAGCCAGAGAACCGAATGACAGCACAGTTAGTTCTTGACGTCTCACCTTACATTAACCTACAGCAGACGCTTGCATTCGCTCTCTTCGTTTGTGCATTGGTGGGGGCCATGCTTGTCTCTCTGGTAAGTACTCTTCTAGTCAGGCGTGCATTAGCGCCTGTTGACGAGCTTGGCCGTCAAGCCGCGGCACTTTCGCCCGACAAAATGGGCCAGCGGTTGAACGGGCAAAGTCAAGCGGAGGAAATTCAACCGTTAGTCAGCCAATTCAACGCGGTCCTTGATCGATTGGAAAATGCCTATGTACAAATGGAGGGGTTCAACGCTGATGTTGCACATGAGCTTCGCAATCCACTGACAACCCTGATTGGTGAAACAGAGTTAGCGTTGCGTTCAAGTTATGCCGGTGCCCAGCTCAGAGAAATGCTCGGATCAAACCTTGAAGAGTTGCAACGTATGGCTCGAATAATCACCGACATGCTATTTCTATCACAGGCTGACTGCGGTGTTCGCCTGCATGGAGAGTTCATTCAGAGTGTGGCTTCCGCGATCATGAAGGTCCTGGAATACTACGAGGTAGAAGCTGCAGAATCTGGTGTGAGCCTTGTGCTCGTTGGCGATGCGCAAGCAGAGATAGAGCGGACGTTACTCCAGCAGGCCGTCTCTAACCTGATTTCTAACGGTCTTCGCTATGCTGACAGTTCTAGCGAAGTGACCATCAGTATTTCTGCCCATGCAAGCGAGACCGTAATAGAGGTCTCCAATATGGGGAAACCCGTTGAAAAACAGCATCTACCAAAGCTTTTTCAACGCTTTTACCGTGTCACAGGGGAGCGCACTACTGATGGCACCAGCCATTGTGGCCTCGGTCTTTCGATCGTTGCAGCGATTGCAAAAATGCACGGAGGAGGAAGTTTCGCCAAGAGTATAGGTCACAGGACCACGATAGGATTCAGTATCGCGAACACAGCCCGTGGTTCGACCATAGACTCTATTCCTAAGCTGTAGTAGTTCCGATCTGCATTGTAAAAACTGGCTCAAGACCGCTCTAGCAACCATTTGGAGACGTGAAGCCATACTCTCGAAAACTCCGATTCGTCTCATTGTTATCGCTGCTCGCCGTGCTGGCAGGCGTTCAGTTTTGGGTCGGCTTGCTTTTTTTCCATATTCGCCGACGGTGTGCCTTCGCGAAATCTCACATATCGTTGTCAGGCTCTAGCACGTACCCCATGCCACGCACCGTATGCAAGAGCTTTTTCTCAAATGGCTCATCAATCTTTCCCCGCAGCCTTCGAACGGCGACTTCTACAACATTGGTGTTGCTATTGAAGTTTATATCCCAAACCTGTTCAGCTAGATCCAGGCGGGAAAAGACCTCGCCTTGCCTGCGCATCAGCAGGGCCAGTAAAGCGAACTCCTTGGCCGTCAGATCCAACTTTACGCCCGCCCGAGAGGCGCGGCGGCGAAGTAGATCAAGCTCTAAATCGGCGACGCGAAGCACATTGGAACCCGGGCTCTCGCTGGAATCAGGAATGCCTCTCCTACCCAAAGCCAGAACACGAGCCAAAAGTTCGGACAGAGCGAAGGGTTTTACCAAATAGTCATCCGCTCCTTCGTGAAGTCCCTTCACACGATCTTCGACCTTGCTTTGCGCGGTCAGCATAAGGATGGGCACAAGACTATTCCTGCGCAAGTCGCGCAAGATGGAGAAGCCATCAATGTCTGGTAGAACCACATCTAGCAGTATCAGATCGTACTGACTTTCTCGCGCAAGATGAAGACCGCCCATACCCTCCAACGCAATGTCGACTATGTGGTTGTGTTCTGTTAGTGCCCGCTTTAAGTACTCCGCGACCTTGTACTCATCTTCTATAACCAGGATTTTCATTCGTTTCGCAATTTCAGGTTGGCATCACGGCAAAGCCCCGACTTCATATAGGAGCGTAGTACCCCAGATTGACGTAAAGTGCCGGCAATCACAGGCCCCTAACCAAAAGGGGAACGCATCATTGCCGCCGCTACCAGAGCATCTTAAGCAATCCATTCCGTCAATTCGCGCACCGCTAAATTACGAATTCGTAACTAACCAGTGCGAACTGATGAACAGCATGTCGTCGAAGGGAAGCCCTCATAATCCAGTCTTTCTGAATTTGAAATGCGCTTCGACCGAAGCGAGATAGGCCCGTAACGGCATCGAATATGCCAAGTGGAAGTGTTAATCCACTTGGTCTGAGAGGTGGATTACCGAGAAGCTTTCATGTGATGCGATGGAGGCTTCACATCTGAGGTCGTCTCGTTCTAAGTCGAACGCAGAGTCAAGGGATTTCGCGAACTTGGGCGTCATTCAAAACTTACAAAAAAGTAATCTGAACGTCTGATGTTTGTCGAGTTTGCATCGGTAGAATTCTGTTCATGCTTCAGGCGATGGCTCCAATCCAATTGGGTATGTCCGCGTAGCCTCGAAGCCAGATGAGCTGAGTTATAGGAGTAAATGTTATGCGTATTTCTGGTAAGCAGGCCGTAACTGCATTCTTACTTACTGCGACCGTAACGGCCGCCAGTGCTCAACAAATGCATCAGCCAGTCCAAGCCGTGTCATCAAATACTAATCAAAGCATCGTGGACGTCTATGGAGAACCGAAGACGCGTGCTGAGGTACGCGCTGATCTGGAGCTGTGGAAACGAGCGGGCCTGGATGATTTCTGGCGCGGTGAGGCCACGCCAGATACCTTTAGCCGCGGATACCGGATGGCGTACGCCGAATACGTCCGGATGCGTTCAGGCCCCGAATATCAACAGGAAGTAGAACGACAGTCTGCTATGTAGCACCGTTGGCCGTAGAGCCTTTCTCCGCGATGGGATGGGCTGGTGTCACCGCGCACGCTGATCTCAATCAGTCGTGCGCGGTTTTTTTTGCCTAAAAGAATGTTGAAAAAGGTGGCCAACAGAGTCCTTGGACGTGGCCCTTAATCCAGATTGCGTAACTTAACTAAGACGTAAAGGAATGATCCTCAGCTCACTGATTACCGCGTAGCCTGCATAGATCGCAACAGCATTGGGGCCGCTACACATAAACAACCGCGCACGACTGATTGAGATCAGCGTGCGCGACGACTATCGCCCCTCCCATAGCGGGAAGGGCCTTGCCAAGATCAATCACATGCCTGATTGTCGTTCTACTTCCTGTTGGTATTCGGGACCTGAGCGCAGGCGGATATACTCAGCATAGGCAGCTTTGTACTCACGGCTGAATGTGTCAGGCGTGGCCTCACCGCTCGAAAACTCATCGAGGCCAGCTTGTTTCCACAGTTCCAGGTCAGCGCGTACTTCGGCGCGTGTCTTAGGTTCGCCGTAAACATCTGCCACACCCGCTCGGGCTACTTGGGTACCAGTTGATGGTGTGGACTGCAATTGTGCATTTGCAGTCATGGCCGCCGCCGATAGTAGCAAAGCTGCCGATAGGTTTCTTTTAAATTTACTCATAACACTTAATTCCTCAAATATCTGAAACATTTCCGCTTAACCCTCCGATAGATCGCTCAGAGAATCGTTATCCTTGATCGGATGAACCATTGTAGGTAAGCAAAGCTGGCAAACTCCGCACATGGACATTACATTTTCGTTATCTCATATCTACATGCACGCGCCAAGCGTTTACGAGGTTTGAAACGCATGTTCAATTCCAGCTCGCGATAAATACGGTAAATGCGCTCGTCGTCTAATTGGTCAATCAACAATCAACTGTGGTCATTGTCCCCGAGTTCGACAGTTAAAAGCACAAGTCATTGATTTATAAGCAATCGAACTCAGAACGCTCCACTACAAGTTCACATAGTCAACGTGGGCGGTCGGCTTCTTGATCTTCAGGCTGGCCAGCACCGCGGCTTGTTCAGCGTCTAGGGCAGAGATGCCGGCCATAGATGTTTGGCCCTCAAACGTAACTCTGTGCGTCTGGATTCGACGCAATACGGACAAGGCTTGCTTTGGTGAACGAATCTGGGGCATCGGGTCTTCGTGCAGTCGGGCACGCATGACGCGGGCCAGTACCAGCGCGATAAAGCGGATGTAGGCATGCGCCCGGATCCGGTCCGGCAGCCGATGGTAGACCGGACCGATTTCGATGTCGGATTCGAGCATCTTGAACCCGCGCTCGATATCGGCCAGGGATTTGTAGCGGGCAATGACGTCACCAGAAAGTGGGTGCCCAGTTCTTGGGCGGCACAGAACAATTCATATATGTCACTTTCGCGATCGCCAACGTGGATGCATTGATCAGGACATCCTAGCAATTCTGTTGACTGCTGCACGTTTTACAACCAGCGAATGCTTTCCTTCTGCTCAATCGGTACACGGGTCGGGTTGATCTTGCGCTTAAGCGCATTCGTTCCCTTGAATTTATTGCGTGTCCAGAATTTGACGGCAGCCATACCCAGGGGCAATCCTTCTGGGGTGACGACCAAACTGGAATGCATCAATATGCCGCAAATCGTTTTACGTGCAACCTTACTGAGCAGCCCTATATTGCCCTCGTTGCTGCCATATGAAATCTCCGTTGTATCGTGCAGGACGAGCAGTGGTCCCGACATCGACTGGGCACGGTCGCGCGTGCAATGCATATGCCCCGACAGAATGGCCCATCCATTAACGCGCGGATTCGAGAAGAATCGATAGGCCGCCTTGGATTGCGCCGCATCTTGACATGCAAAGAGAATGCTTGGTTCGCCAGCTGCCGTGATTTGTTTGAGGACTTGACGGAAACGTCGGGCTAAACGCACATCACAGAACTGGCATGCGGCGGTCGCTCCTTCATGCTCGGCCCAGGCATCTGCACTGAACTTCGCGCTTGATATCTTCGCCATTCGGATTACCTCCGGATCGTCCCTATGGCAATAGAATACTGCTAACTTAATCTAAACCATTAAAAATGATCAATAACTGATTGATATTTTTGGGTAATAGCAAGGTTCACCGGATGGATACCCTCAAAGTCAGGCGCCCTATGGTCGAAATGCTGCCTTTGTTTCCGGCAACAAAACTCAATCCGTCGGTATCGGCCTGCGCCATAGCTTCTGAGGAAAAAGTAGAGAACACTTCCATCGGTGCGTTGAGCTTCCAGCGTATCGATAGAGAGGAAAACCGCTTGCAGATGCTGCCCCTCTGAGCCGGCCGATTCTCTGGCTCGAGCTTGTCCAGTTTATAGGACCAGCCAGAGGCCGATACCATCGTGCGCAAGTGCCTTCATCCGATTGCTCCGTTTGTTGGCAAACAAATATGCGCGATGGGGTGTGCTGCGCCGAAGACCCGAACCACACGGGCTAGGGCGGTGTCGGGCCTGGCTGGCATATCCATGAGCTCGATCGTTAGCCACACCTGATCGACGCGGATCATACCATCAAGTCTCGGATTCAGTGGACCATCTCGCCAGATCGATTCTGCGGCCAATGTACGGTCATATTAATCGCCCTGGCGGTCCACTCGACTCGTACGTTTCGACCGTGTCCGCATCTGCCCTCATGTCGGCGCCAGGCACTGTCGGGGCAGATATTGCATTAGTGGCACAAAGTCCGACCACAACGCAGTCGGCGTACGCTGATCAGAATGAGTATGGAGCGCCGCATGTTCGCAGGTATCCAGCGTGCGCATACCCAACCATTCATATTCCAATACCCAGCGACGCAATAGGTTAGGGTTCAGACCATTGTCGACAGCAATGGAAGCCATGAAAGTCCAGCTGTTCAGGCATTGATTGCACATCTGGGCCTTGAATCGGCGCTGTGAAAACGCCGAAGTCGGCGCGCCTCGGCGAGGGAGCTGCCCCAAAAAGAGGCTCCTCATGGCGCATTTCCCGGTTCGACATCCTGTAACGCGGCGTCCCGCAGGATGTCAACTCCGCCTTTAAGGGCGATTCCTGCGACGATCACGCCCACGACCAAATCCGGCCAAGTCTGGTCGAGCCACATCACAAGTCCACCAGCGACCAGTATGCCCCCATTGGAGGCAAAGTCGTTGAAGCTGAAAGTTTCGGCGGCCTTCATGTTGACGTCATCGCTGCGCTGGCGTCTGATTAGCTGTAGGCAGATCAGATTGACGACCGCTGCGACGACTGCAAGGCCCATCATTGTCCAACCGATCGGTTCTGTGCCCACCAGCCAGCGCCGCACAACATCTGCCATGACGCCGGCGGAGAAGATTAGCAGCATGATGCCCGATGCTCGCGCAGCGCCGCGCTTCCAACTCGCGCCGCGGCTTACCGCCAGAAAGCTGATCAAATATACGGCGGCGTCAGATCCGTTGTCCACGGCATTGGCCAATAGGGCGCTGGAATCTGCGGCTAGGCCGCCGGCTCCAAGGCCCAAGAACAACAGCGCGTTCAGAACCAGCACCACCAGCAATGTGCGGCGCTGTACTTGCTCGATGCCGTGAGAACCGCTCAATGCTCGATCTCTCCGATGTCGATCTTCATAATGCGCTCAATCTCACCCCATCTCCCGGCTGTCGATCAGCTCAGCGAAGTGGGGCAAAAACTAGCTGGACAGCCGACGTCGGGCAACTCTGCGGAACTGGGCCTTAAAGCCATGGTGTACATATAATGCTTTCCCACTTTCGATTCCAAATCCCGACAGTCTTTTGAGGTGCCCGGCTATGCTACGGCCGATAAAAGTAGCACGTTCCTTCGGATCGAACAACCAGACCCGCTATGACAATAGGAGTAGACCAGGCCGGTTCTCCGGTGAGGATTTGGGTGGCTGCATCGCTTTTGGTGTGTCGTCAGATGGGACTCGGCGTTGGTCCCTGAACGCTCCCTGGTACGCAGCTTCTGGAGAGTTGCCATGTCATGCACTGCGAGTAAAGGACCCGTTAGTGAAGCTGCAGGCTTCAATGTAGGTCGAGAGAATGGCGTGCTGACCAAGAGTCAAGACTGACCCTTGATCCTCAATCTCGATCACACCTCGTACTCTACCGCCTAGTCTGTCAGAATGGTCCCAGAGCGTTCAAGGTCGAGTCCCGGCCTTGATCGCAACGCAAGTAGGAAAGCGCGGGCTTCGCGGGTTCGCAAAAATGTAATCCAAAAGACGGAGGTTTGTCGCGCTTGGAAAGATATATTCACCGACACTCAATAAATGAGCAGAATGTCGAGATTGAGATTTCTTTCGCCCTCACCGCAACCCAACGCACGAAGACAGCGCCGTAACAAGCGGGTTGTCGGCCCATCGCTGGCGGTCCAAATCATCCAATTCCTCGCCTCGGGTGGGACCGCAACTTTAATTCATTGGACCACAATGGCCTTGCTAGTCTGGCAAGGCGCGCCGGCAGTTCTGGCCACGGTAATCGGCGCTGTCGTCGGGTCCCTCTTCAACTACTTGTTCCAGTTTTACTGGGCATTCAGTGGTATCGGCGTTCATAGCAAGGCCATTCCCGCTTATGCCAGCACGGCGATTTTGGGCTGGTGTGTCAATGCTGGAATCTTCTACCTCCTAATTTCGATTGTTCACGCGGGCCATGGTTTAGCGCAGCTTTGCGCCACCGCAGCAGTCGCAATCATCAATTTCATCCTTTATAAAAGGATTGTGTTCCATGAACGCGTTACCCGAAAACTGGCACCCTGAATTTCACGAGGACAGCAAGACCGAGCTGTCGGTGATCGTCCCGCTGTACAACGAGCACGAGGTGATCGCGCTAATGCATGAGCGCTTAACCGCCGTGCTTGTCGACCTCGGTATTCCCTATGAGCTAGTCCTGGTTGATGACGGAAGCCGGGACGGTACGCCCCACGCGATGAGCCAACTAGCCGAAGCAGACCCGACAGTGACTGCCGTCTTTCTAAGCCGGAATTTCGGAAAGGAAGCCGCGCTCACAGCGGGCCTTGAGCATGCTGCAGGTGACGCGGTCATCATCATGGACGCTGACCTACAGGACCCCCCAGAGCTTATTCCGGAGATGCTCCAAGCCTGGAAGGGCGGCGCCGACGTGGTCTGCATGCGCCGCCGCTCAAGAGCAGGTGAGACGTGGTTCAAGCGCTTCAGTGCGCATCACTTCTACCGCTTGCTGAACGCGATCAGTGATGTGGACATTCCACCCGATACGGGCGATTTTCGATTGTTAAGCCGCAAGGCAGTATACGCACTGAAACAGTTGAATGAGCGCAACCGCTATATGAAAGGCTTATTCGCCTGGATCGGCTTGCCGACCACAGTCATAGAGTATGACCGCATGCCGCGGGCAGCGGGCCTCACCAAATGGAACTATCTGGGCCTTTTAAATCTGGCCTTCCAAGGCATTACCTCATTCTCGACAGCCCCGCTCCGTCTGGCAATGGTTGGCGGCTTACTGACGGCGCTATTCGGCATTCTCTTCACGCTATGGATCGTCGTCAAAGCCCTCGTCTTGGGCGATCCCGTGCAGGGTTACCCGTCACTCATCTCAATGATCACGATTCTCGGCGGTGCTCAATTGCTGTCTATCGGCCTGCTGGGCGAATACATCGGAAAAACCTATTACGAAGCCAAGCAGCGTCCCGTTTACTTGGTGCGCGAAGTGGTACGACGAGGCAAGCCGGTCGAACAGACGGCATCCGACTCCGCGCCCAGCCCTGCAGGAAAAAAGTGGTATGCAACGTTTTAGTAAAGGCGCCTGGTTGACGCTTGCGGCGGTGCTGTTGCTGCTTCCCATCTCAATGATGATCATTCCGCTCTATGACACGAGCGAGCCACGCTATGCGGAGATCGCGCGCATTATGGCGCAATCAGGGGACTGGATAACGCCTTGGTTCAGTCCGGGCGTCCCGTTTTGGGGAAAGCCCCCTCTTTCATTCTGGGCCCAAGCCTTATCAATGAAGGCATTTGGCGTTACTGAGTTTGCTGCGCGTTTCCCATCATGGCTGTGCCTGCTTTTATCAAACGGCATACTCCTGGCAGGGTTGCGATCGTTGCGAGGACCACGCGTCGCGCTTTGGGCGGCCATCATCTATAGCACGTGCACGCTGGTCTATATCAGTTCAGGCGCCGTACTGACGGACCCATTTCTCGCGCTGGGTACGACCCTGTCCATGGTTTCCTTTGCCATGGCAGTCCAACACCGCCATCCCGCTTTAATTCAAGCGGGCGATCAGCAGAGGAAATCCACCTCCACGCAGAACGAGAGCTCTTCTTGTTGGTGGCAATACGGGTTTTTCCTCGGACTGGCGATTGGCCTTTTAGCAAAGGGGCCGTTGGCTGTAGTGCTGAGCTTTGTACCCGTAGTGGTTTGGTATGCCCTCAACCGGAAGTCGATTGAGATCACTAAAGCGCTGCCCTGGGGTAAAGGCCTAGCCTTGATTGCAGCGCTAAGTCTGCCCTGGTACATCCTCGCTGAAATCAAGACTCCTGGTTTTCTGGACTACTTCATTGTAGGTGAGCACTTTCGCCGATTTCTCGATCCTGGTTGGGAAGGCGATCTATATGGAACGGCCCATCGTCAGATGTATGGCACGATATGGCTATATTGGCTGCAGGCGTCTTTCCCCTGGGGCGTCCTGATGCTGGCAGCGATGATCGGCGCTCTGCGCAGTTCGCGCCTTCGCGTGGCAATGAAGGCCACCAGTGACGACCCTCTGTGCAGTTATTGGCTGGCAAGCGCCTTGTTCACGCCATTGTTTTTCACATTCTCTGCCAATATTCTTTGGACCTACATCCTTCCCTCATTGGCCGCTTTCAGCGTTCTGATGGCTATTTTTGCTGACGAGATATGCAGTCGATTCAACCTTTCCGGACGCAGGCTGCTGTCAGTTGCCGGTGTTGTTCCGGCGGTGATGCTTGTGTTGAGTGCTATCGCGTGGATCAACCCCGACTTGCGAAACACTGAACGCAGCCTGGTTCGCTATGTCATGCAGCGAGATGAAGCCACTGTTCCGCTGTTCTATCTGTCCAAGCCTCCTTTCTCTGCGGAGTTCTATTCAGCCGGTCAGGTGCGGGAGATAACGCAGAGTGAATTGTCACAAGCAGTTGAGGTTGGCACACCGTTCTATTTAGCAATTCCTAAAAGCGAGCAAAAGATCGTTGCAGATATACTCGGCAAACAAATTGATGAACTTTATTCCAACAAACGGTATGCCTTAGTGAGAGTACCGAGTATTAAAGGTACGCCACCACCTACATCTATTCAGGGGTCGCTTCAGAAAACGGAAAAAATCGTACGTTAAGCCGGTTGCAAAGGGCGAAGCGGCCTGGACTTGCCCGCGCCAATCTTGGCGCTACTGCGCCAGAGGTAATCGCCTGTCAGGTTGATGTGCTCCCAACCCAGCGACGACAAGTATTGCAACAGCGTATCATCGACGCCGTGACCGTGCCCTGCTTGATCGACGTGGCCAGCCGCAGGATTCGTCCAAATGGGCGCGGACGTGCTTGATATTGAGCGTGCCGCCGATCATCGGTTTCAGCCCGTCATAGGCGGCGTCGCCCTTGGGGATGTAGAGCTTGGTGTCGCCCAGGCTTGGCGATCTGCCTGAAGGCATTGCGGCCGGCAAGCTGATCTTTGGCATCTTCGCAGCGCTCGCCGAGTTCGAGCGCGAGCTGATTACCGAGCGCACCATAGCTGGGCTGGCGTCGATGGAGCCGGAATCCCGACAGGAAAAACATACGCACTTGGGATAAATAATCCGGAACAGTGTACGTAAGACAACTTTGCCCTCGAAAACCCGCTCGCAGCCTGCCCCGCGAAGCGCGTCCGTCTGCGTGTCGACAACATCGGGTAAGCGATTACTGGCATCTGGGACCAACGCTCCGGTAAAGCAGCTCTTTTCGGCAAACCGGGATAATCACGCTACGTTCGTCAAAGGATCTCGATAGGCGAGCAGCCGAAGTGCGTTCACGACCACCAGGAGCGTCGACCCTTCATGCATGGCGACCGCCGGCCCTATCCCAAGGCCAAGGATGGTCGCTGGTACCAGCAAGACCACCACGCCCAGACTGACAAAGACATTCTGGCGGATGATGCTCCGGGTATGGCGACTGAGGCCGACCGCGAAAGGCAGATGGGCAAGATCGTCGGCCATCAAGGCCACATCGGCCGTCTCCAGCGCTACATCGGAGCCAGCGGCCCCCATCGCGATGCCCACGGTCGCGCTGGCCATGGCCGGCGCATCGTTCACTCCATCGCCAACCATCGCCACCTTTGTCTCGGCTCGAAGCTTCTTGATCGCCTCGACCTTGCCCTCGGGCATGAGATCGCCCCAAGCTTCCTCAATGCCGACTTGGCTGGCGACGGCCTTGGCCACACGCTGATGATCGCCGGAAATCATGATCATTCGCTTGATGCCGATCTGACGCAGTCGGTCGAGCGCGGCCTTGGCCGCTGGACGAGGGGTGTCCATGAGGCCAATTGCGCCGAGAAACTGTTCACCCCGCAACACCACCATGCTGGTCTGGCCGGCGGCACGCAGCTGTTCGATGGCTTGCGTCATCTCCTGCGACAGGGGCGCGATGCGGTCTGTGCCGAACATCTCGGCCTTGCCGATGAAGATCTCGTCCTCGCCTATAAAAGCCGAGACGCCGCGACCCGTCAGGCTCTTCAGGCTTTCCGCCTGCGGGATGGCTTGGTCGCCGACATGCTCACTGCCATCGCGGGCAATGGCCTGGGCCAAGGGGTGATCGCTCAAGCTTTCGACCGCCACCGCGACCGCCATCAATTCCTGCCTGGTCACATCGGAAGCTGGGACGATTTCCCGAATGCGTGGCTCGCCTATGGTGAGTGTGCCGGTCTTGTCAAAAGCGATGGCATTGAGCGATCCGAGCAATTCGAGCGGAGCCCCGCCCTTGATGAGCACACCGCCGCGCGCAGCGCGGGCGATCCCGGACAGCACCGCGCTGGGGGTTGCGATCGCGAGCGCGCAAGGGCTCGCAGCGACCAGCACTGCCATCGCGCGATAGAAACTATCGCGGAACGGTTCGTCCACCACGACCCAAGCGAACAGGAGCAGAACCGCCAGAGCCAGGACTACTGGCACAAACACACGCTCGAACCGGTCGGTGAACCGCTGGGTGGGGGACTTCTGAGTCTCCGCCTCGCTCACCATCTTGACGACCTTGGCAAGTGTCGTCTCGCTCGACAAGCGGGTCACTTCAATCTCGATAAGGCCGCTGCCGTTGATGGTGCCGGCAAACACGCGATTCGCCGCATCGAGCCTGTCCGGATTGGCGCGCGCCGTGGCGCTGTCCCTGACCGCGGCCTTGTCCACAGGCATGCTCTCGCCCGTTACCGGTGCCTGGTTAACCGCAGTGCTCCCCTTGATGATAAAGCCATCGGCAGGAATGCGCTCGTCGGGCTTGATGACAACGATCTCGCCGACTTTGAGATCTTCGACCGGCACTTCGCTCGTCCCACTATCAGACCGGCGCACCGTTGCGGTTTTCGGCACCAGTTCGGCCAATGCCTCGATCGCGCGCTTGGCGCGTCCCATCGCATAATGTTCGAGCGCGTGACCCAGGCTGAACAGGAAAAGGAGAAGTGCGCCTTCTGCAAACGCGCCGAGCGCGGCAGCGCCAGCAGCCGCGACCAGCATCAGCGTGTCGATCTCGAACTTACGCAGCTTCAGATTGTCGATAGCTTCGCGCAGGGTGAAAAAGCCGCCGAAGAAATAGGCCGTTACGTAGAGTGCAGTCGGCAACCACGTCGGAGCGCCGCTCACAAATTTTTCAATCACAAATCCGACCACCAGCAGACCTCCGCAGGCGAGCGCGAAGATCAGTTCGGTATTGGGACCGAGAAAGGCGCCGTGGGCATGGTCGTGAGCTCCCCGGTCGCCGTTGTTGTGCTTGTGGCCATGTGCGCTGTGGTCGTCGTCGATGCCAGGCGAAGCCCGTGTGTTCGGCACCGAATGACGGGGCGTCACGCCCATCTCAAACAGGGCGCCGGAAATATGTTGCTTGGATATTAGCTCGCGGTCGAATTCGACGCGGAGCTGGCCTGACACGCTGGCTTCCGCTTCTACTACGCCAGGAAGTGTGCGCAGCCGGTCCGAGACCGTCCGAGCACGCCGCTGGTTGCTGATGCCGTCGACCTCCCAATGCAGGTGCCCGAAGCGATCGGTGATCGTTGCACCTGCCGCCTGCGTGATCTCGCGGATGCGAGTCAGCGAGACGGTATCAGGATCATAATGGATGCACAGCAGTGGGGGACTGCCCGCATCCGGGATGACGATATGTGCCTGTTCGATCCCCAATAGTGCGGACAGCTCCGACGTCAGCCGTGTAACGCATGCATCGGAAGCATCGGTGACTTCGGGGAGAATGAGCGGAATGTCGAGTTGAAGCTTTTGCGTCATCGGATTGTCCCGTCTTGCGGCATTGTGGGGACACGGCCTGTGCTCCAGAAGACTGGCGCGAAGGCGGATGTCGTTTCCATTGGCTGGCAGCCGTGTGCGCAGCGGACTTCTGAACGGAAGGTGTCAGCAACCCTATGCACAAGACACCGTAAGAGACCAGGCCACGTTGTTGCATCTGCTTATCTATTCTTGCGGCAGTCGACGAAATCTATGCGCATCAGTAACCCCCTCTGTCTGGTGCCAAAATGCCAAGACATACAATGCATCGTGGGGCGAGCGGCGGCGATGGTTGGCGAGGTGCTGGACGCGAACTTTTAGCGTGTCGTCGATCTTGAGGGGCGTTGCCAGAGTGAGCCTCCTATTACATGGTAATACGTAGCGATGCCGTAGACTTTCTCGTCCTGTCCATCAGACGATCACTAGACGGCCATGCCGGACAATATACTTGATTAACGGCTCAATAAGATAGGCGGCGGAATAACGGGCAATGGCGCGGATCGGCTATGCGCGGGTATCAACGACGAAGCAGGACACCGCCTTGCAGACGGACGCGCTTCGCGCGGCAGGCTGCGAGCGAGTTTTCGAGAATACGGTTTCCGTGGCCAAATCCGCACACCCTAGTTTGGCTGCGGCTTTGGAATATCTGCATGATGGCTATGTGCTGATGGCGTGGCGACTGGATCGGCTTGGGCATTCTCTGCCACATCTGATCAGACTCTTCGGCGCGCTGGGCCAATTGGAGCGCGACTTGTTTCGCGACCGAACCATGCCTTGCCAGGCGCGGCGGATCAGGACATACATCTGACGCCTGGACAAGCCAAGCGTTTGAGCAGCGATGTCGTCGGGCTTCATGCCCGACCACCTCAAGCGCTGCCAGCAGCCTGATGATCTCCGCCCGGTGCCGAGCCTGTGCTCATGCCCCGTCGAGCAAGGTGGCCACGCCCTGCTCGGTAATCGGTGATGTGTCTGAGGTCATGCCCATATCTCGCTTTGGTGCATACGAGTATTGAGCATAGTCGAGATTGGTGCCAGTGACTTCTGATATTGCGCTGTCAGGAGCCGCCTGCACACTTGACGTTATTCCCCTGTCAATTGGTGTGATCGTCTTCTGAAAATGAAAGCCGCAAGCGCGCCGTGTCGCTATGCGCTGTGACCAGCGTGGCACCTGGCCACCCGTGCAAGTCCGCCAGCAACGGCCCGGTCTAGGCTTGCCACAAGCGCCGCGCCGCGCTATGTCAAGCACCTCAACAATCAGCCTACAGATGTTGCAGTATGTCGCATTATTGCGACAGTTGTGTTCACCTGTTGAAGTATAGCCGGCCGTGATTGCGCTCAGTCGGTATTACCCCTTTCGGTTCGTTTCAACTACCGCTATGGCTTGCTAAGCAGGGCTATGCACCATTTAGCGCCTTGCCCAGCCGGGAGTAAAACCACAGCAAACCGACTGATTTGTAAGCTTAAAGTCTGCGAATTGTCGAGAACGCGCGTTTACGCTTTCTTTGTCGAGGCCTTCGGAACGTGGATGTATCCGGGCACCAGACCCTTCCGTCGGCATTGAATCCTGCCGAGTATTGCAAAACATATGGAGTTTTTACTATGAAAAAAACGCTTCTCGTGGCCGCATTGGCCACAATTTCTTCCGGTGCCGTGCATGCCGAGTCGTCAGTGACCCTCTACGGCCTCATCGACGCCGGTGTAGGGTATTCTAAAGTCGAAGGCTCTTTTACGGATCCCACGACTGGCCAGACAGTCAGTGCCAAAGGAAGCCGCATCGGCATGACCGATGGCGTCATGTCCGGGTCTCGTTGGGGAGTTCGCGGAAAAGAGGATCTCGGAGGCGGTCTTTACGCAACCTTCCAGCTAGAGTCTGGATTTAGTCCCCGTACTGGTACGTCGACACAAGGCGGCCGTCTATTCGGACGTGAGGCTACGGTGGGCCTTGCCAGCGATAACTGGGGGCAAATGAAGATCGGTCGCCAGTACAACATTGCCTCTAGATACTTCTATAGCACCTTAGGTTCTTCATTTGGAGGCGGCTTTACCCAGCTGAACATGGGCTCTGGGCTCGGATTCAGCTCGGGTAATTTCGTGCGATACGACAACTTGGTCACATACGAAACCCCGTCGGTTGCTGGATTCACATTGGGAGTTGGTTATTCCTTTAGCGCAGACGACTCACGGGCAAACCAGGTCGGCTTCGAGACTGCAGACAACACACGCGCCATATCTGTGGGTCTCCGATACGGGAATGGCCCACTTAGCGCATTTGTCTCATACGACCAACTGAACCCCTCCAGTAGGCTCAGTGAAGCGCAAAGGGATGCCACACCTCGTTCATATCTAGTGGGGGCAGCATATGATTTTGAAGTCGTGAAACTTGCATTAGCGTATGGCCGCACGACTGATGGTTGGTTCGGCGGCAGTGGCCTTCCAAATGGTGGCAGTATCGGAAACTTCACCGGAGTGCCAACGAATGCCTTTGTAGATGGCTTCAAATCAAACTCTTACCTCGTAGCGCTATCGGCACCAGTTGGCGCGTCCAGCGGTGTATTTGGCTCTTGGCAGCGCGTGGACGCGAATGACGACCGTTTGACTGGCGGTGACTCCACGAGCAATACGTTTGCCCTTGGCTACACCTACAAATTGTCCAAACGCACTAACCTATATGCTTTGGGAAAGTACACCAAAAACTTCGCATTCTTGAGCGATGCTAAAGCGACCGAGGCAAGCATAGGCATTCGTCATCAATTCTAATCGAGACTTTTGCTTCTGCCGAAGCAAAGGATCCCGCCGCGAACATGGCGCCTCGGTGCCTAGCATCGTTGGCGGGGTGGCAAAATTAATTGACAAGCATGCACGCGCCATTTGAAAAAGGTCGGCACTTTTATGCCCGTCGACGTTTCAGTTTTAGAAGGCGTTGACGATAAGCCTGCTTCGGCTCTCAGCTCTTTAATCAGTGGTTTGTTGCTTTCTTTTTAATATAAAACCCAACTTCGCTCCAACCTTTGCCCGAACGGGCAAAGGTGTCGCCTCCGTGCATGCGGGCGATGGCGTTAACAATTGAGAGGCCAAGGCCAAGGCCGTGGCCTTCAGGCCGCTGAGTACGCGATGAATCAGCTCGAAAGAATCGCTCAAAGATCTTTGGCAGAACTTCCTCAGGGATACCTGTGCCGGAATTTCGGACCCCGATATGGACACTCTCACGGTGATCATGGATTTCTATACTAATCGTCTCCCCTGGGGGACTAGCTTTGACCGCGTTAGAAACGAGATTAGAAATAGCTCGGCGTATTAAACGAGTGTTCGCCAAGACGTCAGCGTCGCCAACGACATTGACCCGCAATTCTGCGGATTCAAGCATGGCTTCATAGTAGTCGAGTACAATCGCGACCTCGCTTCTTATACCGGTAGGCGTAAGCTCTGCCGCTACTGCGCCACTATCGGCTCTGGCTAAAAAGAGCATATCGTTTACCATAAGTTGAAGTGATTCCAGCTCTTCAAGGTTCGACATCATCGTGACTCGAAGCTCCTCGGCAGAGCGTGGCCGACCAAGAACAACTTCCGTACCGCTGATAAGGTTAGCCAACGGCGTTCTTAGTTCATGAGCGACATCGGCATTAAATTCTTCTGAACGACGGTACGCATCCTGGACACGATCCAGCGTTCGATTAAAGGTCATGGACAGCTGCCGCAGCTCTATGTCAATGTCATCTACTGGAAGACGCACATGAGCGTCCCGCGGCCCGATCCGAGCCGCCTGCTCTGAAAGTCGGTCAATTGATAAAAGTGATCGCCTCACTGCCCATGTAGCGAGCGCAGATACAAATGCCACCCACGCCAAACAGACCATCAACAGAGTGGTTCCAAAGACGTATAAGAGCTTATCGCCTCGTCCCGTATCCATCGCCACAATTAAGTTGTAATTCGGCACTTCGCCTGCAGTAATCTTAGTGTCTAAACCTCTAAGCCGCCTGCCGTCCGGCAGGTCAATCGTAAACCCTCCCTCGGTCATATCATATCGATCTACAGGAAACGGCTTTCCATATATCAGGGCTCCTTGAGGATCGAAAATCCATACTTCCAAGTATTCATGCTCTCCAAGGAGATCAGCTAGCGAGTTTTTAAAAACGTCGACATCGATCGGGTTGTCCTGCATAGAAGCAAGATGTGTAATGAGTTCAACTTTCCCTCGTATCTCCGTGATCTCTTGATGGTGCACTTCATAACTTATTACTTTGAACAGCACCAAGCCAGCCAAGCAAGAGCCCATCAAAGCGATGGACCCAAACACGAGTATCAATCGCTGATACATAGACGGCACGCGCAACAATTTCACGAGTCGCGAAGCTCCAATACATAGCCCATCCCGCGAACCGTGTGAAGCAGTTTAGTATCGAAGGGATCGTCTAACTTTGCTCGTAAGCGGCGTACAGCAACCTCGATAGCATTTGTATCGCCATCGAAGTTCATCTCCCACACCTTCTCCGCTAGCACGGTTCTAGAAATCACTTCGCCATGGCGCCTTAGCAAAAGCGCCAGCAACTTAAACTCCTTTGCGGTGAGGTCAATGCGTTCGCCGGCGCGCGTAACCCTTCTCCTGACTAAATCCAGGTTCAGATCACCTAGCTCAAGCGTGGTGGACTCTTGCGTCGAACCACGCCGCAGCACAGCGTGAATACGAGCAAGTAACTCCGAGAAGGCGAATGGTTTCACTAAGTAGTCATCGGCACCGCCCTCCAGACCTCGTACGCGATCTTCAACCTGATCCCTCGCTGTAAGCATGATTACATGCGTCGGCTTGTCTCGTCTGAGCTCCTTCAGGATGGTATAGCCGTCTATTCCGGGAAGCATCACATCGAGTAGCACGATGTCGTAGTGTCCCTCCCGAGCTGCATGCAGACCATTGATGCCATCCCGAGCAACATCCACCACATAGTTGTTCTCTGTCAATCCCTTACGCAGATAGTCCGCTAGCTTTCTTTCATCTTCGATTATCAGTATGCGCATTTCCATAGGCCCTAAAAAGCAATGTCACCTCCTTGTCTGCGTTGCAGAAGGCACTTTTTACCTAAGAGCATTTTATCCTACGGCGTGAAACCGAAAACTCCGGTCGTTTAAAACCCCGAACTATCCCCTCGGACCATCAAACCGTCCACACAAACAAGTGGCCTATCCCTTGCATGATAACTGGGTGGTCGTACGCCCTCTGGGCCCACCGCATTCGATAAACAGCACTCTGCATAAGCATGAAGCCGCATTTGCGGCCTCATTGCTACTTCTTATCAGGAGTCTAAAGGAGCCTCCTCTATATCACGTCGATGCGCCAGGCGATATAGGAGTGGCAAAACGAAAAGCGTAAGAATGGTGGAAGATATAATACCGCCGATCACTACCGTAGCAAGCGGTCGCTGAACCTCAGCACCGGTTCCTGTAGCAATCGCCATCGGGACAAACCCCAGAGACGCTACTAATGCTGTCATTAGCACAGGCCGCAATCGCGTAAGCGCACCCAATCGAATTGCCTCCAGAAGCGGCTTGCCTTCTTCTCTCAGCGAGCCAATGAAAGACAGCATGACCAAGCCATTGAGCACTGCTACCCCACAAAGCGCAATGAACCCTACTGCCGCAGAAATCGATAACGGTATTCCACGTAACCAAAGTGCGAATATTCCGCCGGTAAGAGCGAAGGGTATGCCAGTAAACACAATCAGACCGTCTCGAACGTTACCGAACATCGCGAACAAGAGAACAAAAACCAATAGCAGGGCCACAGGGACAACTATCTGTAGCCGTTGGGTCGCTGATTGAAGCTGCTCAAACGTTCCCCCCCACGTTATCCAGTAGCCCGTCGGAATTTTGACTTGCTCTATCGCCTGGGCGGCATCATCGACAAATGAACCCAGATCTCGTCCGCGAACATTGGCACTGACAACAATCCGGCGCTTTCCATCTTCCCTCGATACTTGATTCGGCCCCGGAGACAGGTCCAAAGTAGCAATTTCACTCAATGGGATGTAGGACACGCGGCCACTCTCGGCGCTGTCATTAGGCAACGCTATAGGCAACTGTCGAATAGCCTCAATATTTTCGCGCACACCGTCGGGAAGGCGCACAGTGATGTCAAACCTTCGATCGCCTTGGAAGAATGTTCCCGCCACTCGTCCGCCAAGCGCGATAGAGACGGTCTCCTGGATGTCCATCATGTTTAATCCATAACGCGCCGCACGTCCTCGATCAATGTCTATGGTAAGTACAGGCAGCCCGGTCGTTTGCTCTACCTTCACCCCAGTGGCGCCCTCAACTTGAGTCAGTACCTCTGCAATCTCAGTTGCGGTTGCATTCAGGACATCGTTATCGTCGCCGAAAAGTTTCACGCCAACGTCACTTCGTACGCCCGAGATCAGCTCATTAAATCTAAGTTGAATAGGTTGAGAAAATTCATAGTTGTTGCCCGGAATTTGGTTCGCCTCAGCTCGAATCGCTTCAAGTAGCTCATCGCGCGTCTTCACTGGTTCCGGCCATTGGTCCTGGGGCTTAAGCATTATGTAGCCATCAGAGATATTGGGCGGCATTGCATCAGAAGCAACCTCTGCTGTACCTGTTCTTGCAAAAATCCGTTCGATTTCTGGGAACTTCTCTTTGAGGCGAATCTCTAGTTGCTTCTGCATTTCAAGTGATTGGGACAAACTCGTTCCCGGAATGCGTAGAGCCTGTACAGAAAGGTCACCTTCGTTCAGTTGGGGAATAAACTCGCTTCCCATTCGAGAGGCCAAAACGCCAGTTGCCAGCACTACCATGATAGCCACTGCAAACACGGCTTTGCTATGTTTGAAGGCCAGTCCCAAAAGTGGCTCATACATGCGTTTGGCCCACGACATCAGACGATTTTCTTTCTCCGCGACCCGTTTTCCGATGAACAGCGCAACAGCGGCCGGCACAAACGTAACCGACAATATCATTGCTCCTATCAACGCAATGACAACGGTAAACGCCATCGGATGAAACATCCTTCCTTCAACGCCGGTCAAGGCGAAAATGGGAAGGTAAACAACCATGATGATCAGCTGACCAAAAATCAACGGCCGCCGGGCTTCTTTTGCTGCAGCGAATACTTCATGAAAGCGCTCCGTCTTAGTCAGCGGCCGTTTCTGATGCTCCTGCGCGTGAGCGAGACGCCGTACGCAGTTTTCAACAATTACAACGGCACCATCAATAATGATGCCGAAATCTAGGGCACCCAAACTAAGGAGGTTTGCACTGATCTTGTACGTCACCATCCCCGTGAAGGTGAAGAGCATCGACAGCGGAATAACCATTGCGGTAATGATTGCAGCTCTTATGTTCCCCAAAAACAGGAATAAAATAACGATAACTAGGACAGCACCTTCGAGAAGATTCTTCTTGACAGTATTTATTGCTTTGTCGACCAATATAGTTCTGTCATAAACGGTAATGGCGTGAACGCCCTGAGGCAGGTTGCGATTAATCTCCTGCATCTTCTGGTCAACCGCTAGCGACACCGCTCGACTGTTTTCCCCGATCAACATGAAAACAGTTCCCAGCACAACCTCTCGACCGTTGTCCGTTGCCGCACCGGTGCGCAGCTCCCGCCCTTGCTCCACCTGCGCGACATCCCCAACGCGAATGGGTCGCCCGCCTTGCACGGACGCAACAATAATGTCTTCTATATCTTGAACGGACCGAACCTGCCCAGGTGCTCTAATAAGATATTGCTCGCCTTTCCGTTCAATGTAACCAGCACCGACATTGGCGTTATTTTTTTCAAGTGCCGAAACGATATCCGACAGTGATAAGTTATAGGATTCCATTTGCTCAAGGCTAGGTGACACCTGATACTCTCGAGCAAAACCACCGATCGTGTTGATCTCCGTTACACCGGGCACGTTGCGTAGCTGCGGCTTGATGACCCAATCCTGAATCTCGCGCAGATCTGTGAGTGTGTACTGCGTACCATCCGGCTTACGGGCACCATCTTCCGCTTCGACCGTCCAAAGATAAATTTCGCCCAAGCCTGTCGATATGGGGCCCATGGAGGGATTAATTCCATCGGGTAGGTTATCCGTGGCTTCTTGCAACCGTTGATTGACCAGTTGCCTTGCAAAATAGATGTCCGTACCGTCTTCGAATATGACGGTAACTTGAGATAAACCGTAACGCGAAACCGATCGAGTCTGCTGTAGACCAGGCAGGCCTGCCATTACAGTCTCGATGGGATATGTGATTCGTTGCTCAACTTCAAGCGGAGAGTAACCGGGCGCACCTACATTGATTTGGACTTGTACATTGGTGATGTCTGGAACCGCGTCGATCGGAAGTTGACTATAGTTATAGACGCCAAGGGCACCCATGGCCAGAACCGCAAGAATAACAAGCCAACGCTGCTCAATGGCAAATCGAATAATCCGTTCAAACATGTTTTATGCTTTCCCTGTCAGTGTGAATGCGAGGCTGTCGCTTTACCAAGTTCTGACTTCAGCACAAAACTGTTCTCAGCTACGTAGTTCACTCCTGCAGATAAGCCGGAGGTAATTTCAGCCCGGTCATTGTTGATGGCACCAACCTGCACCGGCTGCGCAACAAACCCTCCGGGTACGGCGATAAATACAACCGACTGACCCTCGATGGTTTGTATGGCATCAGCCTTTACGGTTATATCGGAGTCTCGTTCATTCACAACGACATCTACCGTTACGAAGATGCCCGGTCGCCATGCCATGTCTGGGTTATCGAGCGTAATTCGTGCAGTAGCCGTGCGCGTTTGTTGTCCGACCAATGCACCCACATAGGAAACGGTACCGCGAACTGTTGAAGTAAAGGCAGCGCTCGAGACTTCGGCCTTCTTGCCGATTTGAACGCTTTCAAGATCTTTCGCGGCGATGCGAAATTCCACCCAGACGGTACGAAGGTCTGAGAGCGTAAAGACGCTCGCATCCTCTTGGACGGACTCACCGAGGGTTATATGCTTTTCGATAATGACACCATCAAATGGGGCCCGCAACTCGAGTCGGCTTAGTGAAGATGCGTCATCTGAAGCTCCTACCGTCTTAAGCTTTTGCTTGATGTTTTGCAACGCTATCTCTGTCTCTGCAAGTGCTGCGCGCGCTTGCAAAAAATCCTGCTCTGCAGAGACCTTTTCCTGCCACAACTTTCGTTCGCGGTTGTAGACCGTCCTGGCCAACGCGTTACGCTTTTGAGCCGCAAGCAACTCACTACGCATGTCGGCCAGTGTTGCACTCGAAATCGTCGCTAAAACCTGTCCCGCCTTTACTCGCTCACCAAGGGTCGCAGGCACGCTTTCGACGATTCCGGCAAGCCGCGGCACGACATGTGCGGTCCTATCCTCGTTGAATTTGATTTCACCGGGAAACTTCAGGGTTTTCTCAAGTGTTGCCGGGGCAGCGGTATCTATTAGTAGGCCAGTTGCTGTAATCTGCTCTTGTGATAGCTCGATTTTTCCTTCTTGGCGCTCGAGGCGTGCCGAGATGGTTTTGTTCTCCGCACCAACCTTAACCTCGACGCTCAAAGAGAAAAAATGCGGCTCTTCAATCAGTTGTTCGCTTTGAAGATATCCACTTACTGGAGTAAAGCTGAGATTCTGCACCTCTCCATTTGGTCTTGAGACCTGGCCCTTCGCTGTTATATTATCAATCGCAATAGTCGCGCCCGACGAGTTCACCCAGATACGTAAGCGAGGCTCGCCGCTGCCTTCAGCCAACAACATTTCAACGCTAATTTCTCCAGCTTGGGTGATTTCACCACCATTCGGTCCCTTCTCAGGGCTATCTGCATGGCTCTCTTCGGTTTCGGAGTGTTCTGCGTGGTCCTCATCGGCTGCGTAAGCCGCATTGGCAAACATAGGCGTTGCGGCAACCAGTGCCAGTCCAAATACCACCTGCAGTGCTCTAGCAGTCAAGCGTTGTCTATTATTGTTCATACGTATTGCTTATTTTGGGGGCTAAAATTCGCTCTATTTGAGCAAGAGCTTGATAACTATCGGATAATTCGGTGAGATAACGGGTTCGCGCTTGAAACAAGGTGCGCTGCGCATCAATAACTTCAGTAAATCCAAACTTACCTGCCTCGAACCCTTTCTTTGCCGTCTCGTAGGCCCGATTTGCAGTAGGAAGAATTAACGACTCGAGCTTCCCTGCTGCAGCTTTGGAAATATCGAACGCACTTGCGGCCTGCTGAAGCTCGACCATTAAGCGGGTTTTGAGTTCTCGGTAGTCGTCCCGACTCTTATAGGCAAGCATCGACGCCTCGTAGAGATTTCCCTGATTCCGGTTAAAGAGCGGCAACGGTATCGCTACACCAACAATGGTCTGATTGCGACCGAGCTCATTGTTTTGAGCCACTCCAACACTCAGCTCGATGTCGGGATACCGTTTACTGCGCTCGACTTGAATTTGGGCGCGACTTCGCTCGACGGCCAGTCGCGCCGATGCCACCAGAGGCGAGTCTCCAAGCGCAACGGCAAGATCATCCAGTGCGGGTCTCGTTGGCAATGCATCGATATCTCCTTTCGCCTGCGTAAATACCGGAGACGGATTACCCCAGAGTGCTGAAAGTCTCTGTCGAGCCGCCTTTAACTCGCTTTGCGCCTCACTCTGTTCAAGTTGCGCGTTCGCCACCTCCACCTGCGCCCGATTCTCTTCAAGCGGCGCGACCTTTCCTCCCGCCACACGCTGGGCCGCCACGTACAGCGCCCCACCTGCGATATCGACCGCGCTGGTTGTCAAAGCGACTTGCTCTTGAGCGATGAGAACATCAAAGAAAGCGGAAATCGTTCGTGACCGCACGTCAGCGCGAACTCCTTGCAGATCACTCCTTGTAACGTCCCGTGTTAGCTCAGCAGCTTTGATGCGCGCACTGCGCTTGCCGCCAAGCTCTATCGGGATGCTCAACCTACTTGTGGTTGTTCGTGTAGGCCTTCTGCTCGTGTCCTCGATTTCGAAGCTCAAAACCGGATTCGGGATTACACCCGCTTGGGATACGACCCCCTCGGACGAAGCAGCGAGATATTTAGCGGCCGAAAGAGAAGGGCTCCTTGCGAGAGCTAGGTTCAGCGCCTCATCAAGTGTCAGCTGGGTGGCTGGCTCAAGTTGCACCGTCGGACTATCTCTAAAAGAGTCAGGAGCAGGCTGCGCGAACGCTGGCCCACAAACTAGGGAAATAAACCCGATTAAGTAAAGAAAACTTCGCATGGAGTTACGCCAAAATGGTCCTGTACGAGTGAGCTGAAAGGAGAAACGAGGTCGGCATGCGGCCCAATAAGGTTTTTCATAGGACGAGAAGGCAGCCTTATGGATGACTCAGCTCAGCCCTTTCCAGAAGGGGCACTAGATGTGGCGCACTGAGTCAGACTACGACAATGAGACTCACACTTGTGAGCCGCCGTACGCGTTCCAGGCAGAAATATACCAGCTAGGCGCATATCGGACCCAAAGCCACCTCTAGCTTTCTATTCAAAGCTCAATATGGAACCGGCTGCATATGACCTGCCGCTTTGTAAGCCGCTAGTTCGGCTCGCACCTCGGCTCGAGTTTTGGAACTTTTAACTGGAGATACAGGCGGATAATCGAGCTCACCGCTACTTAACGTACCAGCCTTGCGAGCCGCCGCCAGTTCGGCAAGTACAGCTTGGCGGGACTTGGAGTTTGACGTATCCGCAGTGACTGGAGGGTAGTCAAGTTCACCGCTACTCAAGAGGCCTAAGGCCCGAGCCTCTTGCCGTTCGGCCACCACTTGGGCTCGAGTTTTGCCTTCGGAGGCATCAACGGGGGTGGCCTGGGCGACGCCAGCCACTAGCGAGATAGACAACATTAAACCAGTAACAAAGGTCTTCATAAAGACTCCATCGAATAGATAATGACAACTAGGCGGAAAAACTAACCGCCAGTGAAATTCGCAACGCGCTACGATGGAGATACTTTAATGAATCGGTCCTGACAACCAGGGGACACTTAGATTACTTTTTCGTTATGTTGCTGGAAGGTGCTCCGGGCCAGCCCGGCGCTGTCCCCCTGCATGGCACCCATAGACGAGTTGTAGCCCCCTACAGGCGCAGAGCCTGATGCATTGCATTTCTCGCGTGCGAGAAATGCGCCTGGCAGTCTTTCACCACACGAAAACCACTTGTCATGTAGCCACACTGAAACTACAGACAGCTGCTTGAGGGGTCATCATGCCAACCCGGCTGAGCGATGAGCACCGCTTCGAACACTTGCGGGAAGTTTCTGCATGCGGGCCGCCTCCAGCATCCGCGCAACTTCCTCGGAGCCCTGGTGGAATAGCACATAGCGCAGCACGAGACGCACGTCGTTGGGGTTCTCGGACAGGATCTTTGACGTGCGGATAGAAGGCGCGGGACGCCTCGTCGGAGATGTGGGTGTAGAACAGCCGTCCCGACTCGCTGCCGTACTTCGGGTTGACGTGCCCGGTACTCTCACACCGGCCACCACCAGCCCGGAAGCACTGACCATCGGAGGATGAAGTGGTACCGTCGCCCCAGCGTGCGGCGAAGGCATGGTGGTACTGGTGGTTGACCAGCTCGGTCAGAGGGGAGCGCCGATCAAAGCAGATTTTTTATGCAGTCGCCGACCATCACGAGAGTAGCATCCTTGTTTACGGCAAACCATATTGAAGAGGTGGACCCTGATGATTAGTGTCGAATCGTTAATAGAAAATAGTGAAGCCCCATAGCACGGTCAGCTGCGCTCGTTACTCTCGCACGTTCAAAAAGCTCACTGAAATGGCAAGACTGCTACGCGTCTCGCCATGAAGACCCGTCAATCTCGCATACGAGAAACGCGCATGGGAGTTCTTCATCACCAAGAAACGCTACTCTTGACTCACAGACTTCCCGATCCTCGTTGGATCCTATGCGTCACCCCTCTCTGAAGCGCGTGCTACGTCGAGAAAATCCAAATTTGTGTAAAGCATCGTGCGCCGAATGTTCTTGTGACGCATGGCTTGCGCAACTAAGCGCAGGTCTTTGCCTTCGAGCACCAGACGCGTGCCGAACGTGTGGCGAAGCCAATGCGTCGACGCTTGTAGAAGCACGTCCGCTTCAGTATCGCG
This sequence comes from Pollutimonas rozaliensis, assembly GCF_048751585.1. Classification (NCBI taxonomy): domain Bacteria; kingdom Pseudomonadati; phylum Pseudomonadota; class Betaproteobacteria; order Burkholderiales; family Alcaligenaceae; genus Pollutimonas; species Pollutimonas rozaliensis. The sequence continues at coordinate 183,208 of NZ_JAZHOB010000006.1, forward strand.
TCCTTCACCCGCTGCGCCCAAGGGCTGGCCGTAGCGGTTGACGAACACGGGGGCGTCGTCAGCCCTTGGTTGACGCAGCAGCAATGACGCCAACAGATCAGCGGTCTCCGGCCAGAGTGGGCATATCCGATCTTTGCGGCCCTTGCCGTGCAGTTTCACTTGTGCGGGTGTTGTCAGGCGAATGTCGCGGGGGCACAGGCTCACGGCTTCCTGGATCCGTGCGCCCGTGTTGTACAGGAAGGCCAACAGCGCATGATCACGCTGTCCCTCCTTGGTTGATCGATCTGGCTGACCCAGGATGGCTGTAACCTCCTCGATGTCAAGATACTCCGGCTCGGCGCTCCTGCCTTTCTTGGTCGGGATGCGCAACACTGCCGCACACTGCCAAGCGCTCAAGGGCTCACGGTCCGCGACGAAGCGGTAGAACGAACGGATGGCTGCCAGACGGCAGTTGCGCGTTCCGATGGAGGTTTGTCGCTCGGCCTCGATATGCTTCAAGAATGCAAGCACTTCGTCAGCTGTCAGTTCTTCGAGCGTCAACGCGCTTGTTGATCGATGGTGCCGAGCAGCGACGAAGCGCAGGAACAGCCGCCAGGAGTCCCGATAGGACTTGATGGTGTGCTGTGAGCAATTGCGTTGTTCGGCCAGCCATTCGTCGAAGAAGGCATGGAGCCAGTACGCCAGAGGACGCCTGTTCATAGGAGGTCTCCCGATGTATATAAGGCGATCGCCCCATGTTTTCGATACCGCTCACCTGTCTCTTGCAGCAACTCGGGCGTCATGTTCAGGTATACCAAGGTGGAGCGGATGCTCTTGTGCCCGAGGTAGTGACCCTGCCCCGTTTCCACGTACAGCAAGAAGGTGGTAGTTTCTTGTTAACGGAGAAAGGAAATGAAAGAAAGCAACGTGCCCAAGAGGCAATATACGGACGACTATAAGTTGGAGTCGGCGCGCTTGGCGCAGTCGCTCGGTACGAATGAAGCTGCCCGGCGTTTAGGGATTCCCACGGCGACACTGGGGCGTTGGCGCCGCCAGCTGGACATTGCCACCTTAGCGCCTTCGGACGTCGTTAGTCGGCCGCCTGAGACACCACGACGCCCTGTCTCTGAGTTGGAGGCCGAGAACAGTCGCTTGCGTAAAGAGTTGGCCAGCGCCCGTTTGGACATCGAAATCCTGGGAAAAGCGACGGCGTACTTTGCCAGGGGGTCACGGTGAGGTACGCGTGGATCGATACGCAGCGTGGCATGTATAGCGTGTCGCGATTGTGTCGGGTATTGGCGGTATCGCGTTCCGGTTACTGCCAGTGGCGGGTGCGCACACCAAGTCAGCAACGTCTAGCCACTGCAGCACTGGACGTGCAGGTCAAATCCATCCACTAAGCCAGCCGGCGTAGCTACGGACGCCCTCGTATCGTACAAGCCTTACGTGAACAACATAACCACTACGTCAGCCATGAGCGGGTACGCCAAAGCCTTGTCAGGCAAGGTCTGAAGCCAGTCTATAAGCAACGCTATCGGAACACAACGGATTCAGACCATGCCTTACCCATTGCCCCTAATCTGCTTGCACGCCGATTTGATGAGTGGGGTCCTGATCAAGCCTGGGTAGGAGATATCACCTACGTAGCCACCCAGGAAGGCTGGCTGTATTTGGCGGCGATCCTGGATCTGAGCAGTCGAAGAATCGTGGGCTGGTCGTTGAGTGATCGGGTCAATTCGGACTTGGTATGCAAGGCGCTCAAAACAGCCTACTGGCAGCGCAAACCGGCGCCAGGCCTTATTATGCATACCGACCGCGGTAGCCAGTATGCCAGTCTCGTGCATCGTACGCTGTTGCACGATTACGGTATGGCGGCCTCCATGAGCCGACGTGCCAATGCCTGGGATAACGCAGTGATGGAAAGCTTTTTTAAATCCCTGAAGGTAGAACGCATTTACCAGGTGCGCTATGCAACGCGGGCACAGGCCAGGCTCGATATCGTCAGTTGGATTGAAGGCTTTTATAATCGGGAACGACTGCATTCAGCCAACGACTATCGTACGCCGGTTCAAATGGAGGCGCTACTTAAAGCAGCATGAGTTGCTGTACGTGAAACCGAGGCAAGTTCAGCTGGTCGGCCGCAACTATGGCTGGTTGTGGGCCGATCCGGGCATGGGTGTGGTCGGCGCACTGGTGATTGCCCGCTGGTCATGGGGGCTGATACGCGACTCCGGCAGCGTACGACTTGATGCTACGGCTGAAAGTGGGCAAGTGCAGCGGGAAATTCGGGAGGCGGTGGCGCCAACGGGTAGCCAGATCACAGATCTACACGTCTGGCAGGTCGGGCCCGGCCATTTTGCAGCGATTGTTTCGTTGATAGCCCCAGAACCGCAGGAACCCGCGCACTACAAGGCGGTGCTCGCGCATATCCATGAGTTGTCACACGTTACGATCGAAGTGCAGCGCGAGGCCGTATGAACATCGGGGCGACGCTTAAAGCTTGGGCCAAGCGGATGAAGCGTGATGGCGTGACACTATGGTTTGCGGGAAAACATCCCCTAACACCATGGTATGCCAAAGCCCTGGGGCTATTTGTGGTCGCCTATGCGCTGAGCCCCATCGACCTGATTCCAGACTTCATCCCTGTGCTGGGCTATCTCGATGACGTGATCCTGCTGCCCGTCCTGATCTGGTTGACCGTCAAGCTGCTGCCGCCGCAAGTGCTGGCACAATGCCGAATCCAGGCCGACGAATGGATGCAAACGGAAGGTGCCAAGCCAAGAAGCCGATTCGGCGCGGTGCTGATCGTGGCGCTATGGCTGGCGGCGGGGATGGCATTGTGGTTTTGGATTGAGCCGCATGGGTAGGCTGTCTTTGATCGTGCATTGATCAGCCAGAGCGTGTCGGCGCCAGCGCTTCGCTTGCAGTAAAAGTGGCCCCGCCAAAATGCGGCACGAGGGGCGGTTCACCGACACGCCGCCCATCGCTGCTCTGGATAAATACCGGCCCATTTAGGCGTGTGGCACAGACCACAAGGCCTGTCATAAAAATTTCACTGGTTATGCACAGGCTTGCACACAGAATCTGTGGATAACCTGAGCGTGTCGGCGCAATGCGCCGCCGGGCTTTCGGGCTGCGCCCCATGCCTAACTTGCCAGCAATGGCCTGGGCGATACGGCAGTTGTCACCGGCGAGCATGACTGAGCGCACGCCCATCGCCTTGAGTTGGGCGACTCCTCCCTGGGCGTCGTCCCTTCATTCATCTCGCAGCGCCACCAGCCCAAGCGCTACCCGGGTTTGTTCGTCAAACAGAACAGAAACGGACTTGCGTCGTTTTGCAGCGTCTCGATGGTTGCGTGTTGCCCGGGCGACAGCGCCGCCACCTGGACGGCGTAGACAGGCGATCCGACCCAGCGGATAAATAAGCTGCGTATGGAAAGAGTAGCTCCTTCCATACGCAAGTAGGGCTCAAGGCCAAACAAAGAACATCAGAGCAAAAACTAAACTACGCGCTTGAGTTCTGCGTAGTCCCCATTTGTTCGAAGAGTCACAGTAACGTCTGATTCAGTTCGGTTGCGCCAGAACCAACCGTGATTGCCATCAAATGCCGCGTCTAACACTCCTTCATCATTCGCCACACCACGGCCTTTTTCATAGGAAATAGAGCGCCCACCCCCATCGCCATGCGTGTCATAGTTCACGACAGCACCATTGGCCGTCCAGGAAAAATTGGCTTTTGCTCCCGCCGCCATAACCAGCTTGACTTCAGCCCCTTGTCCGGGCTTCAGGGTAATACTCATTTCATCGGATCTTCCGGCTTGAGCAGGCGCTGCCGTGGCTTGTGTATTGGACGGTGCTCCCGAAGCTTGAGCGACAGGGGCAGGTGATTGCAGCGGCTGACTGACTGTAGGAGTCACGCTTGATGCAGCGACGGGCGCAGACGGCTGTTGCGCAGGTTCTCTAGCGACAGTATCGGCCGCAGCATCTGCGGCTGCTTCGGCTGCCAGTTGCGTCTTAATTTCACCCATTTCAGTTAGACCCAACATACGGCCGATTCGCGTGGGATCGATCGCATATTCGGATGGGAGTACTACTGTCACAAGAATGACCAGGGCAGAGATAGCAGCAATAATAGTGGAGCGCTTGAGTTGTTCGGAAGTCGGCAACTCTGAGCGACGTGGAAGGTCGGTGTTGTACATATTGAATCCTTTACGAAACGAAATAGCCGGTAATTTGATAGCCCATCAGGATGAAGCCTGCGCTCATCATGACGACATTGGCGGTGTAGGCGTGACGCCAGAAGCTCTCCGTGCGACGCCAATAGCTCATGGCGATGAGGATTGCACCAAGAGCCAGCAATTGCCCAATCTCCACGCCAACATTGAAGGCGAGCAGATTAGGGACCAGGCCATCTGGTGAGATGTTGTATTCGATGATCTTTGTAGACAGGCCAAAGCCGTGGAAAAATCCGAAAATCAATGTCGCCACTTTGGTATTGGGCTGAAATCCAAGCCAGCGCTGGTATGCGCCCATGTTGTCGAGCGCCTTGTAGACGACCGACAAGCCAATGATGGTGTCTATGATGTAACTATTGATCCCGACATTGAAATACCCACCAAGTAGCATGGTGGTGGAGTGTCCAACGGCAAATAGGCTTACATAGAGGCCGATATGTTTCATCCGATAGAGGAAGAAAATCACACCGAGCAAAAACAGGATATGGTCATATCCGGTCACCATGTGTTTGGCGCCAAGATAGACGAACGGCAGCAAACTAATGCCCGTTATCTCTTGTATATAGCCCTTATCGCCTTCCGCCACGGCGTGACCAAAGGCTGCGTCGGCGAATAGTAAAAGAGGCAGGAAAGCAAGGCAAAGAAAAGTTGCTCGCTTCCCATGTATGGGCGAGCGTAGCCAGCCCCCAAGGAAGGGTCTAAACATGAGTACTCCGATAGTTTCGATGAAGTTGAAATGGTCTTGATTGACCGGTTTTCAGGTAACGAAATCGGCTTTCGGAGGGCGCTCAAGAAGAAAACTATGGTGAGGGAGCTTGGATGGCGACGACACCGGATACCACGTTTGGGGTATGGGCGCTAGCGCAACTAATACTTCGGGAGGAAGATTTTGTATTTCGTGTGAGTGATCGACTGAATTATGGCCGTGCAGATGGCCAGCCTGTTTTTCTTCTTCTAGGCCAAAGTCGTGGCTATGCCCATGATCAGAAATCTCTACTACAGGTAGCTCGGCATGACGCAGTTTTTCTGCATAAGCCAGTGCAAGCGGGTCATGTGACGTTGAGTGTGCCATCGGTAGAGTCGCCAAAATACTCAGAATCATTGCAATCGCAGTGATAAAGCGAATTGTTGATCGGCCGAACCGGTTTTGCATGAAATCTATCGTATCTGCCTAATTTGCGAGATTGGTCCGCGTTCTAGGAACGGGAACCAACAATAAATACATCGTATCTAGCGGGATCGTATTGTAGCAGGCGTTGCATGTCTGCCCATGGCAGGCTTTGGACATAGCACTTTCAATTAGTCGGGCGTCCCTCTGAGTAGCTGGCTTACGCGGTCACTACCGTCGGTCAGATATTCGTTCTCTTGTCATATCCCCCCAGGGGGGATACTATTCTCATATGACAATGCCGCATAAGCACTCAACCCATCCCGATCTCATCAAGCGATTAAAACGTGCAGAGGGCCACCTTCGGCACGTTATCGGCATGATTGAAGACGAGCAACCCTGCCTCGATATCGCTCGCCAGCTTACTGCGGTGGAAAGCGCGGTAACCGCAGCGAAACGTGTCCTGATTCATGACCACATCGACCATTGCCTGGATCATGACACGGCTTCGGTCTTAGCTGAAATGAAAGCACTTTCAAAACTCCTTTGAAGGGATTTCATGCTTGCCATCCTGAAAAACCGCATTTATCGTCATTTGTTTGCCGCACAAGTGATCGCACTGATTGGTACAGGACTGATGACAGTGGCGCTTGGCCTTCTTGCATATGAGTTGGCAGGGGCGGATGCGGGGGCAGTTCTTGGCACCGCGCTTGCAATCAAGATGCTCGCCTATGTTGGAATCGCTCCGGTTGCGCAAGCTTTCGCCGATCGGTTTCCGAGGCGCTCGCTACTTGTTGCTCTCGATTTGGTTCGAGCCGCCGTGGCGCTAAGCCTGCCCTTTGTGACCGAAATCTGGCAAATCTATTTGCTGATTTTCGTTTTGCAGGCCGGATCGGCTGGGTTTACACCGACTTTTCAGGCGACCATCCCGGATATCCTGCCTGACGAAGAGGAATATACGAAAGCATTGTCCCTATCACGGCTGGCTTACGATCTGGAAAATCTGATTTCTCCGATGTTGGCGGCAGCGCTGCTGACTGTCATAAGCTTCCACAGCTTGTTTGCCGGAACGGTTGTCGGTTTTCTTATCTCAGCCGCACTTGTGGTCAGTGTCACGCTTCCTACGACCGCTCCTGGTCCACAAAGAGGAATTTGGGACCGCACGACGCGGGGCATTCGTATTTATCTCGCCACACCGCGCTTGCGGGGGCTGTTGGCGATCAGCCTCGCGGTTTCAGCAGCGGGTGCCATGGTGATTGTGAACACAGTGGTTATCGTGAAGGCTCGCTTTGGGCTTGGTGATACTGAAGTTGCTTGGGCGTTAGCGGCCTTTGGCGGTGGATCTATGATTGCCGCACTGACTCTGCCCGGTCTGCTCAACAAGGTTTCTGATAGGCTGGTCATGGTTACGGGGGCGACTGTTTTGGTTCTCGGTACCGCCATTGGTGCACTGATTCCGACCTATACGATATTGTTGCCACTCTGGCTGGTGATAGGCTTTGGCTATAGCGTGGCACAGACGCCTTCTGGACGGCTTTTACGTCGTTCCTCCCATGCTGGGGATCGGCCAGCAGTTTTTGCCGCGCAATTTGCACTCTCTCACGCTTGTTGGCTGATCTGTTATCCACTGGCAGGGCGCTTTGGCGCTTCTTTCGGGCTGCAATCAACATTCATCACCATGTCGCTGATCGGTTTAACCGGAGTGGCGTTGGCGTTGAGGCTATGGCCTGCCAGTGATTCAACCGACATCGCACACGAGCACCCGGATTTGCCGCCCGATCACCCCCACTTACTGGAGTACGCCGCGCAGGGCGAGCACCGCCATCTTCTTTTCATGGATGATCTGCACCGGAACTGCTTGGTGCGGACGACGTGTGTCGCCGGATAGGAGTTCTTCCGCCTATGAATTTCTTCTCCACTATGATTTTGGCTCTAGCCATGTCGACCGACACATTTGCGGCCGCCGTCGGCAAGGGTACGGCTCTTCGAAAGCCGCGGGTATCCGAAGCCTTAAGAACCGGTGTAATTTTTGGTGTGATTGAAGCCGTTACTCCCTTGATCGGCTGGGGCCTGGGCTCAGTAGCGGCTGGTTTCGTCGCCGACTGGAACCATTGGATTGCGTTTGGCCTGCTACTGATCTTGGGTGCGCTGATGGTCCGCAACGGTCTCAAAGTGGATCAGGAGGATGCAGCGCCAGTGGCGCGTCACTCCTTCTGGCTACTTGCGGCTACCGGGTTTGCTACAAGCATCGATGCCATGGCAGTCGGCGTGAGTTTGGCATTTATAGATAACAATATTCTGGTAACCGCCGCCGCCATAGGTTTTGCAACGCTTTTGATGGTAACGCTCGGGGTCATGGTCGGCCGAATAATCGGCAACGTTGCTGGTAAACGAGCGGAAATCCTTGGCGGTGTGGCGCTGATCGGCATTGGCGCCACTATTCTGTATGAACATCTCACAGTTTAATGGCGAGGAAATAATTCACACTCGTTCGCTACTGCCTGATGGCCCTGACGATTACCAAGATCAACGCCAAGTCCATCGTGTCGTTGAGTCGGAGATGGGGCAGCGCGAAAAAACCGGTCGCCCATGACCATGTTGTGGATTCAATTCGTTGTTCACCATAGTGACGAGGGCGTTCTGTAAAAGGAAGGAGCTATAGGATCACGGTTTTCCATACCTCCCGATGACGGGACAAGCACTGCTTCATGCCATATGCAAACCGGTTTAATCTGACAATCTAGTTACGCGTCGATTACATTTTTGTCATCTTCGTATAAACGATCCATCTTCTGATAGCTTTTCAGTGTGAGCTCGTTATAGTGCGGCAATTATAGCCATTTTAGGCATATTTTTCGGTGAGGAGGATCGACCCTGTTCAGTTGTCACTCCGCATGTTTATCGCTTTACATAAAAATCGTCTCCTGATGCACCGAGAAGGAGCATGGTTTCTTTTTCGATGCCATATCGGCGTCGAAGTTCTAGAGTGAGACTTCATGGAACTACGACACCTTCGTTGCTTTATCGCAGTTGCAGAAGAGCCTCACTTTGCACGAGCAGCAGAGCGGCTGCATATTGAGCAATCTCCGCTATCGCGCGCCATCAAGGAATTGGAAGAAGAGTTGAGCGTGCAGCTTTTCGTCCGAACCACGCGTAGCACCCGGATCACCCTTGCCGGCGAGCTTTTCCTGGAACATGTGCAACGCGCACTTGCCGCCTTGGAGCAAGCGCGGGAAAGCGTTAAGTCTGTTGCTAATGGCTTTCAGGGGCAGTTGCGCGTTGCCTTGTCTGACGGCATTACTCCATCGCGCCTACCGACCCTACTGGCACGATGTCGCGAAGAAGACCCTGAAGTTGAGGTTCGGTTATTCGAGGTGCCGCTGGCTCAGCAAATTAAAGGACTGCACGATGACCTATATGACGCAGGCTTCTCTATGGCTGATGCGGTGGGTGACGGCATCATTGTCGAAGCGGTTTGGGAAGATCAGTTGATGGTGGCTGTGCCTGCACGTCATCCTGTGCTGGAGTACCGCAAAATTCCGCTAGAGGAAGTGCTGCGCTATCCCCTCGTACTGGGTGACCCCGCTGTATGCGAGGGCCATGCTCGCCAGGTCGATCGTGTGTTGCGTAGGCAGGATAAGGAACCGCTACTCGCGCAGCGTGTGGCCTCATTCGACGTGATGATGGCGCTTGTGTCGGCGGGTCTAGCATTGGGCCTTGCTGGTGCCGCACATATCGCATCCACCCGCGAGCCGGGAGTTGTGGCGCGGCAACTTGCAGGGCGTCCGCCCATGTTAATCACCTACTTGTTGCGTCGGGATGCCGAGCCGTCGCTGATGCTGGCTCGGTTTATTGAACGGCTGGAGTTTATCGAGTCGGGCGCATAGAGATCGGTATTTATCTCGATTTATACATTTCGGGGGTGGTCAGGCTATGAAACAGATAAAGATTATTATGTTGTTACCGACGATGCTGCTGGCGGCTTGCGATCGGTCAACACCGCCCACCGCCGTCACTACCCCGGAGACTGTAGAGTCGCTAGCGGCAAATCCCGAACGGTTGAAGGAGCTACGTCAGCAGTGCAAGACAGATCGCACCAATCTGGGGGACGTGCTTTGCGACCGGGTGGCCGAAGCTACGCGTAAACGCTTCTATGGCGACGGCACAGTGCCTTACACCCCCTCGGATACGCCACCGAAGTTCTAATCGTCGGCATTTCCCGACAAATTCCGTTTTTCTTAACCGACACGCCGCAGCGTCCTCGCGCTTGCGGCGTTTTCGTCCTGTTCGCCTGTGCATGCACTGATGCTTTTTTCATCAGCATTGTCCTGATAACGGTCTTTGACCGGCACTGACCCAGCACCGATTCTCATGGGGCGGACACATTTTTTGTGCCGCTTTGGAACGAGGAATCAGGGCAAGAGAAGTCGGAGGCAGGGGTATGCAAGGGACGAACGTGCTGTTTGGGCAGATCGCCGTCGTATTCGGCATTGTGATCGCCGGTGTGTGGGGTGCCACACAATGGACAGCTGCCGCCCTGGGTTATCAGCTACGCCTGGGCTTGCCCTGGTTTGATTTTCTCGGCATACCGATCTATCACCCGTGGCGGCTGTTCGAGTGGTGGTTTTTCTTTGATGCTTATGCGTCGGAGGTATTTAACGCTGGTGGCATTATTGCCGGGGGCAGTGGCTTGATCGCCGTGGTGGTCGCCATCGGCATGTCGATCTGGCGTTCGCGCCAGGCGAGGCTGGTCACGACCTATGGTTCGGCACGCTGGGCGCAAGCGCCGGATATCCGCAAAGCGGGGCTGACTCAGCCGACTGGCATTTTCCTGGGCCTGCATGATGACCAATACCTACGCCATGAAGGGCCGGAGCATGTGCTGGCTTTTGCTCCCACCCGCTCGGGCAAGGGCGTGGGCCTGGTGGTGCCGACCTTGCTGTCCTGGCCGGCTTCGGCCGTCATTCACGACATCAAGGGCGAGAACTGGCAGATCACGGCTGGCTGGCGTGCCCGCTTCTCGCACTGCCTGCTGTTCAACCCGACCGATACGAAGTCCGCCAGGTACAACCCGCTGCTGGAAGTGCGTCGGGGTGAGCACGAAGTTCGGGATGTGCAGAACATTGCCGACATTCTGGTCGATCCCGAAGGTGCACTGGAGAAGCGCAACCATTGGGAAAAGACTTCGCACGCGCTGCTGGTGGGCGCCATCCTGCATGTGCTCTATGCGGGCGAGGACAAGACGCTGCGCGGTGTGGCGAACTTCCTGTCCGACCCAGCGTGTCCCTTTGAGCTGACTTTGCACCGGATGATGACAACCTCGCATCTTGGCGATGCGCCGCATCCGGTGGTGGCCTCCGCCGCCCGTGAAGTGCTCAATAAATCGGACAACGAACGCTCCGGCGTGCTGTCCACCGCCATGTCTTTCCTTGGCCTGTACCGCGATCCCACAGTGGCCGAGGTCACCTCGCGCTGCGATTGGCGTATTGCTGACCTGATCGCCGCCGAACACCCGGTCTCGCTGTATTTAGTGGTGCCGCCTTCAGACATCAGCCGTACCAAGCCGCTGATTCGCCTGATTCTCAACCAGATCGGACGGCGGCTGACGGAGTCGCTGGACGGGTCGGATGGCATCGCCCGCCGCCACAAGCTGCTGTTGATGCTTGATGAATTTCCGGCGCTGGGCCGCCTGGACTTCTTCGAGACGGCGCTGGCCTTCATGGCGGGCTATGGCATCCGCAGTTTTCTCATTGCGCAATCGCTCAACCAGATCGACAAAGCATACGGCCAGAACCATTCGATTCTGGATAACTGCCATGTGCGTGTGACCTTCGCCACCAACGACGAACGCACGGCCAAGCGCATTTCCGAAACCCTGGGCACTGCCACTGAGCTGCGGTCGCAGCGCAACTACGCCGGGCATCGGCTCGCGCCTTGGTTGGGACACCTGATGGTGTCACGCCAGGAAACAGCGCGACCACTGCTGACCCCCGGCGAGGTGATGCAGCTTCCGCCCGACGAATCGGTTGTGATGGTGTCCAGTGTCGCGCCCATCAAGGCCAAGAAGCTGCGCTATTACGCAGATGCCAATTTCTCGCAGCGCGTACTGCCGCCACCTGCGCTTGCCACCGGGCACTACGCGGATGCGCCACCGGCACGGCCTGACGATTGGAGTGGTTTGGCGATTCCGGCCATGCCTGCCTTACCGGTTACGGCATCTGCCGATGATTTGGGCACCGCCGACGATGGTGGCCCGCGTCACCAGCCCGAACTTTCTGAATCCACCGTTTACAGCCCTGAACTGGAATATCCGACCAGCGACCTGAGGCTGCTTGATGACGATGACTTGCCGCCGATACTTCCCAGCCAGATTGACCCCGCCATGCAGCGCGTGGCGCGCATGGCCTCCCTTGATCCTGATGACGGAATCCAGCTATGAGCCGATATCGCCTGAATCTCTTTATTCATCCTGAACACGCCAAGCGCCTGGACGAACTGGCCGCCAAGAAAGGTGTGTCCAAATCGTCCATCGTGGCGGCAGCTTTGGCATCCTGGCTCTCGCCGGATGCGGGCGACCAGCGTGAAGCGGCGATGGCCAAGCGGCTCGATCGCCTGTCTCGCCAATTCGAGCGCCTGGAGCGTGACCAGAATATCCAGATCGAGACGCTGGCGCTGTTCGTACGCTACTACCTGACCGTGAGTACGCCGGTGCCCGAAGCCCATCAGGACGCGGCCCGTGCCCAGGGCAAGGCACGCTTCGAGCAATTCGTCGAACAGCTTGGCCGTCACCTGCTGCGTGGCCGCAGCTTGGTGCGCGATGTGGTGGAAGAACTGCACCCCGAGCCGGTACGCATGGACGATACGGCGCCTCCGTTTGAGGCACAAGAGCGTGTCTCATGAGCGCCGTCCCCAAATCATCTACCGCCGTTGCCCTGGATCGTCGTATTCAGATGCTGCGTACCGCCATGGGGCCGGTGATCGCCGCCGCGCTGGAAGACCCCGATGTGGTGGAAATTATGCTGAATCCCGACCGTTCGCTCTGGGTGGATCGTCTTTCCAGTGGGCGTGCGCCGCTGGGTGTGGAGCTATCCGAAGCCGACGGCGAACGCATTATCCGGTTGGTTGCGGCCCACGTCGGTGCGGAAGTGCATCGCGGCCAGCCGCTACTGACTGCCGAGTTGCCCGAAACCGGCGAACGCTTTGAGGGCATTTTGCCGCCGGCTGCTCCCGGCCCGGCCTTCGCGCTGCGCAAGCGTGCCATAGGCGTGATTCCGCTGGAACGCTACATCACCGACGGCATGATGAGCGCCGCCCAAGCCGATTTTCTGGTACGGGCGGTGCGCGCCCGTCAGAACATCCTCATTGCCGGGGGCACCAGCACCGGCAAGACCACGCTTGCCAATGCCTTACTGGCCGAGATCGCCGCCACGGGCGACCGCGTGCTGGTGCTCGAAGACACGGTCGAACTGCAATGCACCGCCCGCGACCATGTGCCACTGCGCACTCGTATGGGTGTGGTGACGATGCAAGAACTGGTGCGCGCCACGATGCGTCTGCGCCCTGACCGTGTAGTGGTGGGCGAAGTACGCGGCGGTGAAGCACTGGATCTCATCAAGGTCTGGGGCACCGGCCACCCGGGCGGCATCGCCACCATCCACGCCGGTTCTGCCGTAGGTGCGCTGCTGCGCCTGGAGCAACTGATTCTGGAAGTGGCGGTGAACCCGCCGCGCGCCCTGATCGCCGAGGCGGTCAACGTCGTGATCTACATCGCCGGACGCGGACGCAAGCGCCGCATTGAGAACATCGCCCACGTCGTCGGTTTTGACGGCACAGGCTACCAACTGGCTGATGCGCTGGAAACCCCGTCTCCCGAACCGTCGCCGCCTTCTTTCCCATCCCCTGATCTGTCTGGAGAACTGTCATGACACCTGCTGATGCCTTCCGTATTTCCGTAGTTCCGCTTTTCACCATGAACCGCTTACGCCAGCTTGCCCGGCCTGCCGCGCACGGGCTGTTGCTGGCCGCGCTGCTGATGCTTCTGGCCGGCGCGGCACAAGCCGCCGGTTCCTCCATGCCGTGGGAAGGGCCGCTGCAATCCATTCTGGAGTCCATCCAGGGGCCGGTGGCCCGCATCGTCGCGGTCATCATCATTATCGCCACGGGCTTGGCGCTCGCGTTTGGCGACACCAGCGGGGGCTTTCGTAAGCTGATTCAAATCGTCTTTGGCCTGTCGATCGCCTTTGCGGCATCGAGCTTCTTTCTGTCGTTCTTTTCCTTCTCTGGCGGGGCCGTCGTATGAATACCGACAACGAAGGCGTATCGAGCTTCGCCACCGGCTTTGAGATTCCGCTGCACCGCTCGCTGACCGAGCCGATTCTGATGGGCGGCGCACCGCGCACCGTGGCGATTGCCAACGGTACGCTGGCCGCCGCCGTGGGGCTGGGCCTGCAATTGTGGATTCCGGGCTTGGTGCTATGGATCGTCGGCCATTCCCTGGCGGTGTGGGGTGCACGGGTTGACCCGCAGTTCATGCAGGTCTTCGCACGCCACATCAAGCACAAAACGCTGCTGGACGTGTGAGGGGATGACGCCATGCTGAACTTTGCCGAATATCGCCAGCGTCCCGCGCTCCTAGCCGATTGGCTGCCGTGGGCCGGGCTGGTTGCGCCCGGCGTCGTGCTGAATAAAGACGGATCATTTCAGCGCACGGCACGCTTTCGCGGGCCGGACTTGGATAGCGCCACCCAAGGCGAGCTGATCGCAACTTCCGCACGCTTGAACAATGCGCTGCGCCGCCCGGGTTCAGGTTGGGCGCTCTTCATCGAAGCCGAACGTCGCCCGGCGGCAGACTATCCCTATTCGGACTTCCCTGAACCGCTGTCCTGGCTGGTCGATCAAGAACGCCGCGCCGCGTTTGAAGCGTCCGGTAATCACTTCGAGAGCGCCTATCACCTCACGCTGGTCTTCCTGCCGCCCGAAGAGTCCCGCGCCCGAGCGGCGGGGATGCTGTACGAGAACCGGCCCTCCGAAGGGGTGGATTGGCGCGAGCGCCTGACGGCCTTCGTGGCGGAGACGGATCGGGTCTTTGATCTGCTCGATGGCGTCATGCCGGAAATCATCTGGCTGGATGACAGCCAGACGCTGACCTACCTGCATGCCACCATCTCGACACGGCGTTACCGCATTGAGGTGCCGGAAGTACCGTTTCACCTCGATGCGCTGCTCACAGATTCCGCCCTGGTCGGTGGGCTGGCACCGACCCTGGGGGATGCCCACCTGCGCGTGGTGTCGGTGCGGGGCTTTCCGACGTCCACCTGGCCGGGCATTCTGGATGACCTGAACCGGCTTGGCTTTGCTTATCGCTGGAGTACGCGCTTTCTGTGCATGGACAAAGCCGAGGCGGAAAAGGAGCTGCGCCGCCTGCGCCGTCAGTGGTTCGCCAAGCGCAAGAACGTTGTGGCGTTGCTCCGGGAAACGATTTTCCAGCAAGAGTCGCCGCTGGTCGATACCGACGCCAGCAACAAGGCTGCGGATGCGGACGCCGCCATGCAGGAGTTGGGGAGCGATCAAGTCGCTTTTGGTTATGTCACCACGACCGTGACCGTATTGGATGCCGACCCTGCCGTGGCCGATGAAAAGCTGCGCCTAGTGGAGCGGGTCATCCAGGGCCGGGGTTTCGTGACTATCCCGGAAACGCTGAACGCCGTAGATGCCTGGCTATCATCCATCCCCGGCAACGCCTACGCCAATGTCCGGCAACCCATTGTGTCTACATTGAATCTGGCGCACATGATGCCGGTCTCGGCGGTATGGGCGGGGCCGCAAAAGAACGACCACCTCGATGGCCCGCCGCTCATTGTCACGCGCACCGAGGGCGCGACGCCATTTCGGCTGGTGACGCATATTGGCGACGTTGGTCATACCCTGGTCGCCGGGCCGACCGGCATGGGCAAGTCCGTGTTGCTGGCCGTCCTGGCCAAGCAGTTTCGCCGCTATCACGGCTCACGCATTTTCGCTTTCGACATGGGCCGCTCGATGCGCGCCACCATCCTGGGCTTGGGTGGCGAACATTACGACCTGGGCAATGATGGCGAGATTGCCTTCCAACCGCTGGCGCGCATCGATCGCGAAGGCTACCGCACTTGGGCGGCGGAATGGATTGAAGGTCGCTTTCTGCATGAAGGGGTGTCGGTGACCCCCGATGAAAAAGCCGCCATCTGGTCGGCGCTGGGCAGTCTGGCCGGTGCGCCCTTCGAACAGCGCACGATGACGGGGCTTTCCGTCCTGCTGCAATCGAACGCGCTGCGCCAGGCGCTTGCGCCCTATGTGCTGGGCGGTGCGCACGGCAAATTGCTGGACGCCGATCATGATCGGCTGGGCATGGCCGACGTGCAGGGCTTCGAGATGGAAGAGCTGATGCACAGTCCCGCCGCCGTGCAGGCGGTGCTGCGCTACCTATTCGCCCGGTTCGACGAGCGTTTCGATGGTGCACCGACCCTCTTGATTCTGGACGAGGCGTGGCTGTTTCTCGATGAGCCGTCCTTTGCCGCCCGCATCCGGCAGTGGCTAAAAACCCTGCGTAAGAAGAACGTCTCGGTGATCTTCGCCACGCAAAGCCTGGCCGACATCAAGGACTCGACCATTGCGCCGGCCATCATCGAAAGCTGCGCCAGCCGCATCTTCCTACCCAACCCGCAGGCGACTGAACCGCAGATCCGCACGATCTACGAGGGCTTCGGCTTGAACAGCCGACAGATCGAGATCGTTGCCACCGCCCAGCCGAAGCGCGACTACTACTACCAGTCGCGCCTGGGCAATCGCCTCTTCGATCTTGACCTGGGACCGGCCACGCTCGCCTTTGCGGGGGCGTCCACCCAGCAAGACCAGCGCGACATCGATCGCATCCTGCTGGATGCCGGTGTACCCGGCTTCGCGGGTGCCTGGCTGCGCCATCGCGGCCTGGATTGGGCGGCCGACCTGTTGCCCGAGTTTCCCGGCATCTCGCCCTCAGTCACTTCCGTTCCTTCTCAATCACAGGAGTCCCTGCCATGAAAATCTGCACGCTGTCCCTCTCGCTCGCCGCCGTGCTCACGGCGTCTTTGCTGACCGCTTCGCCCGCCTGGGCTTGGAAAACCGTTTTTGACCCTTCCAACTATACGCAGAACACGCTGACCGCCGTTCGCACGCTGCAACAGATCAACAATCAGATCAACCAGCTTCAGAACGAAGCGCAGATGTTGATGAACCAGGCGCGTAATCTGGCGAGCCTTGACTTTAATGTCGTCAACCGCCTGCGTTCGACCCTGGCAGCCACTGAACAGCAGATCGCCCAGGCGCAAGGACTGGCCTATGAGGTCGAAAACCTGAACCGTGAATTCGCAAGGCTATACCCTGAACAGTACGCCTCGACCGTGAGCGGCGACCACATGGCCCAGGATGCCCGCGAGCGTTGGAAGAACACACTGGATGGCCTGCACACAGCCATGCGGGTACAGGCTCAAGCCTCGCAAAACTTGCAAGATGATGAAAGCGCGTTGGCCGACTTGGTGAGCCAGAGCCAGTCGGCGCAAGGCGCTTTGCAGGCCACGCAGGCGACCAACCAGTTGCTGGCTTTGCAGGCCAAGCAGAGCATCCAGGCGCAGCAGCTTCAAATTACGCAAGACCGCGCCGCTTCCCTGGAGCTGGCTCAGCAGGCGGCGGCGACCGAACGCGCCCGCGAAGTGCGGCGGCGTTTTCAGGGCACGGGCACGCCGTACACACCGCAAGCCGTGAACTTCTACGGCAACTGACCGGGAGCGCCTGCACCATGAACGACGTTGCGATCATTGACCGATTTCTCGAAACCTTCGCACGCTATATCGATTCGGGGTTCGGCCTGCTGCAAGGTGAGGTGGCGTTTCTGACGGCCACGCTTATTGTGATCGACATGACGCTGGCTGGCCTGTTCTGGGCGATGAATCATGCCAGCGGCCAAGGGGACGACGTGATCGCCAAGTTGCTGCGCAAGGTGCTCTATGTCGGGGCGTTTGCCTACATCATTGGCAACTTCAATACGCTGGCGAGCATCCTGTTCCGGTCGTTCGCAGGGCTGGGCCTGATCGCCTCCGGTTCGTCGCTCACGATGGGGAATTTCTTGCAGCCTGGACGCCTGGCCAAGACCGGCATTGATGCCGCCGCACCCATTCTGGAGCAGATCGGCGAGATGGCAGGGTTTCCGGAAGTGTTCACCAACATCGACCCCATCGTGGTGCTGTTCCTGGCTTGGATGGTGGTCGTGTTGAGCTTCTTCGTGCTGGCCATCCAGCTTTTTGTGACGCTCATCGAGTTCAAGCTGACCACGCTGGCAGGTTTTGTTCTGGTGCCGTTTGCTCTATGGAATAAGACATCATTCCTTGCCGAGAAGGTGCTGGGCAACGTCGTGTCTTCCGGCGTCAAGGTGCTGGTGCTGGCTGTGATCGTTGGGATTGGTAGCGGTTTGTTTGCCGAGTTCCAGGTGCATCCCGATGAACCGTCCGTCGATTACGCGCTGGTCATCATGCTGGCTTCGCTTTCCTTGCTCGCACTGGGGATCTTTGGACCGGGCATCGCCACAGGGCTGGTGTCCGGCGGGCCGCAATTGGGTGCCGGTTCCATGGCCGGCGCTGCTGTGGGCGCTGCCGGTGCCGCCGTCGCCATTGGTGCCGCGGCTACGGGGGTAGGCGGTGCCGTGGCCGCCGGTGCGCGCATGATGCCGGGTGCCGCCCGCATGGCTGCGGGTGCGGCCCGTTCAGTGGGCGCGACCGCAGGCAGTGCCCGGTCAGCTTTCCAGGCAGGTTCGGCTACCGGTGGCCTCAAAGGCGCCGCTGGATCGGGCGCTTCCGCTGAAGCGGCGACCGCCCAGGCGGCTGGCCCCAGCGCACAACCGGCCTGGGCCAAACGCCTGCAGCGCCGACAACAACTGACGCAAGCCGCCACGACCGCCGCCCATACGCTGCGCGGGGGTGACGGTGGTGGTGCGGGCCAAGGCCCGAGCCTGCGTGATTCCGATTCATAAGGAGACAAGTCCATGCGTTTCAAACGACCACTAGTACGTTATGCCGAGTCGCCGCAACCGGCGACACCTTACCAATCTGCCGCCCAGGTCTGGGATGACCGTATCGGTTCGGCCCGTGTGCAAGCCAGGAATTGGCGGCTGATGGCTTTCGGGTGCTTGCTGCTGGCACTGCTCATGGCCGGTGGCCTGGTCTGGCGTTCGGCGCAATCCATTGTCACGCCCTATGTCGTGGAGGTGGATAACGCGGGTCAGGTGCGTGCGGTGGGCGAAGCCGCCACGCCGTACCTGCCCAACGATGCACAGATCGCCCACCAACTCGCCCGCTTCATTGGTTTGGTGCGTTCGTTGTCTATTGATCCGATCGTGGTGCGTCAGAACTGGCTGGATGCCTACGACTACACCACGGACAAGGGGGCTGCCGTACTTAATGACTACGCCAGGGTGAATGATCCCTTCACCCGCATCGGCAAAGAATCGGTAACGGTGCAGATCACCAGCGTCGTGCGGGCCAGCGACACGTCCTTCAACGTGCGCTGGACAGAACGCCGCTACGTCAATGGCGCATCTGCCGGTCTGGAACGCTGGACGGCGGTGGTGTCCATCGTGCATCAACCGCCGCGCACCGAAGCACGCTTGCGCAAAAACCCCCTGGGGCTTTACGTCAATGGCCTGTCGTGGAGCCGTGAACTAGATTCATCTGAAGGAGCCCAGCGATGACACCATCTATCCGCTTTTACACTTTGCCGTTGACCCTGATTGTCCTGGCGGGTTGCGCCACCCAGGGCAAACCGCCACCGGCCATCTCGCTTGATGAGCCGGTACAGGCCGAACTGCTGCCCGAGCCGCCCAGTCCCGTTGAAGTGATTGCCGTGCCTGAACCTCTGGCATTGCCGGCGCAACTGAAGCCCTTGCCGGGCACGGATGGCGGCAAGCCGACGCCGGAACCCAAAGATGAAACCGTGCGGGTGTCTCGTGCGAATGCCGAAGCACGGGTGGCACCTACGCGCGAGGGCTACGTCAATGCCATCCAGGTCTGGCCCTACAGCGACGGAGCGCTTTATCAACTCTATACGGGTGTGGGGCGTGTGACAGTCATCGCGCTACAGCCGGGCGAGGAGCTGGTGACAGTCGCCGCAGGCGATACCGTGCGCTGGATTGTGGGGGATACCTCCAGCGGCAGCGGCGCAGATTTGCGAGTCAATGTGCTGGTTAAACCCATCCGCTCTAGCCTGAAGACGAACCTCGTTATCACCACCAGCCGCCGCACATACTTGCTGGAACTGACTTCCACCGAAAAAACGTGGATGGCATCCGCGTCCTGGGAGTACCCGAAAGACCGGATGCTGGCGTTGCAGCGCCAGAACCAGGCCGCGCAAGCCGCCGCGCCCGTGGATACGGGGCTGGCGCTGGGAAACCTGCGCTTTCGTTACGCGGTCAGCGGCAGCAATCCTCCCTGGAAGCCGCTGCGCGCCTTTGATGACGGGAACAAGGTCTATATCCAGTTTCCGGCTGGCATCGCCCAGGGCGAACTGCCGCCACTCTTTGTGATCGGCGCTGAAGGCGATGGGCAATTGGTGAATTATCGCTTCCGTTCGCCGTACTACATCGTGGATCGGCTCTTCGGCGCTGCCGAACTGCGCTTGGGCGGTGATCGGGGCGAGGTGGTACGGATTGAGCGTACCGATGGCGCGTCACGGAGGAACTGAGTATGAGCGAGGAAGAAACCGCCGATCAGACCGTCCCACCGGCTGACAAAGTGGCCCCCGAAACGGTCGCACTGCGCGCCCAGCCCCGGCCTGTCACGCGGCTGAACCGGCGCACACTCGCCATGCTCGTGGGTGGCCTGTCGGTGGCCGTATTGGGTGCCACGATCTGGTCGTTGCAACCGCACCGACGCACAGCGGGCGCGCAAACCGAGCTTTACAACGTAGACCGGGTATCGAAGTCGGAAGGGCTTGACGCGCTTCCGGCTGACTATTCCATGCTGCCCGCCCCGGAGACGTCCTCCGACGTGCCGGAGCTTGGCCCACCGCTACCGGGCGACTTGGGGCCGGCCATCGTAAACGCACAACAGCCTGCAGTGGCCACCTATGCGTCGCCCGGCATTGATGCTGAAGCTGCCGAACGGGAAGCACGGCGCAAGGAAGCTGATGCGGCGGCCGCATCATCGGTGTTCTTCCGTACCGGCCAGGGCCAGTCCAGCCAACCTACGGCGACAGTCGCGCAAGCTATGCCTGTCGCGCCAAGCATGGACAACACCTTGGCCGGCTTCGACCCGCTGGCCGCTGGCCCAGCATCGACGGCAGCACAATCTAGCGACCCCGCAGCCGCACAGAACCGGCAAGACCAGAAAGAAGCTTTCTTGCAATCTGGCTCCACAGAAACCCGTAACTCCGGAAACCTGCAATTACCCGCGTCGCCATATCAGGTCATGGCCGGTACGGTCATCGCCGCTGCGCTGGTCACAGGCATCAAGTCCGACCTTCCGGGGGAGGTGATCGGCACTGTCACCGAGCCCGTCTATGACTCTGCGACCGGCAAGCACCTACTGATTCCGCAAGGCTCTCGCATCCTGGGCCGCTACAACAGCCAGGTGAGCTATGGACAGAGCCGGGTGCAGGTCGTGTGGAATCGCATCATCCTGCCAGATACGTCCTCGCTAACGCTGGACAACCTTGTCGGTACCGACCCCGCCGGCTATGCTGGCCTGGAGGATGAAGTGGACTGGCATTGGGATCGCATCATCGGCGGCGCCGTGCTGACGACACTATTGGGCGTAGGTGCCGAGCTGGCGGCACCAGAGAACCGCCAGGACGGCGACCGCATCATCATCGCCGGACGCGACAGCGCACAAGACAGTGTCAATCAAGTCGGTCAAGAAATGACTCGTCGCAATCTCAACATCCAGCCTACGCTGACCAGTCGGCCGGGCTTGCCGGTGCGGATCATCGTCAACCGCGATCTCGTGCTGCGACCCTACCAGCCGCTTTTCTTCAACAAGGGAGCCTCGCAATGAATACCACCAAAAAGCTGCGGCTGGGGCCGCTACCCAAGACTGAAACCGTCAAACTGACTTTCACATGCTCGTCCAGCCTGAAAGCTGAGTTGGAGCGCTACGCCACCCTGTATTCCCAGACCTATGAGGAAACGGTCGATGCATTGACGCTCATTCCACATATGCTGCAAGCGTTTATGGCGGGGGATCGGGGGTTCAAACGCGGCGACAAAAACGAGAAAGCTACTGTTAATCACCGCGTATCGAGTGGGGCTTGAGGCTGCGACCTGGAAATCTGACTCTACTACGCCAAGCTACGCCCTTGCAGGTTTTGGGTTGAGACTATTTGAGGCATCCTAAGGCCATATCAATCCACTACGGAGATGGCCATGTCCGACGAGCAAGGAATCGCTAAGCAATCGGCACACGTTGCTTTCCCTGTAGCGCCTGCGTTCTATCGCATTGCCGATGTGATACGCATCACGGCACTTAGCCGCGCTACGATCTATCGGCGTATATCAGAGGGGCGCTTTCCACGTCCTGTCAATCTGGGCGGGCGCGCATGTGGTTGGACGCCAGCCGCCTTGCAAGAATGGATAGGAAATCCTCAAGAGTACAGAGAGGAAGAGACACTGCATGCGCCCGTCGCAGACAGCCCGCTGAGGCGCCGCCGCAACACCGAACGTCTCAAGTTGTCTCGTGTCCGCCGCCGGAAATTTCGGACACAAGTCGGACACAGACCTTAGCAGGGGCTGCGGACAAGAAAAAAGCCCTTGGCGAAAAATCGCTAAAGGCTTGATTTCTTTCTATATTTTGTGGCTCCCCGACCAGGGCTCGAACCTGGGACCTGCGGATTAACAGTCCGTCGCTCTACCGACTGAGCTATCGGGGAATTAAAGAAGCGAAACTATAGCATAAATTTTCACCCCTCGCCAAGTCGTAGGCCCCGTGGACGAAACAGGTGGCAGACCGCTTGCTGCCTGCCTGCTCAGTCCAGTAAATCCTTCATGTCGTCGGCATGTTCCTCCTCCACCGCCATGATGTCGATAAGCAGATGCTTGGTGGTGGGGTCGGAGTCGCCGATTCGCTCTATCATCTGCCGGTATGACTCGATGGCGACGCGTTCGGCGATCAGGTTGGCGCGGATCATGCCCTTGATGTCGGTGCATTCGTCGTATTCGGCATGGCTGCGCTGGGATATCGTGGACGGATTGAAGTCGGGCTCGCCGTTCAATTGGACGATGCGCTCGGCGATGCGGCCGGCGTGTTCTTCCTCTTCCTGGGCGTGTTGCAGGAATTCGGCCTTGACGGATTCGTTGACCAGTCCCGTGGCAGTGTAGTAGTGGCGCTTGTAGCGCAGCGCACAGACCAGTTCCGTGGCCAGCGCGGCGTTGAGCATTTCAATAATTTCCTGGCGGTTGCCCTGGTAGCCGGACGGAACGGCGCCATCGTCCAGCTTGCGGGCGGCCTCGCGTATGGCGGCTACGTCTATGGGTTGTCTATTGCGTGCGTCGGTCGATGCTGTGCTCATGATTATCCTTGTCTTGTATTAACGAAAAGGCCGGGCGCGGGCGCCGGTAGGGCGCCCCGCCATCCATCAGAGTCATCAGCAAGCTTCGTGCCTGGCGAAGGCCGCCTGTCGCCGGCTCAATGCGCGCCGGCTCCGGCGCCTCCCGCACCCTTGTTCGAGGTCGGCCTGGCGATCCAGACCAGCCCGATAAGCAGGATGAACAGGATGGCCGAGGCATAGAAGATATCGGTGGCCGACATGGTGAATGCCTGCTGGTTGATCAGGTTGTTGATCACGGTTGCGGACTGTTCATGGCTGAAGCCCCGTTGCTGCATGCCGTTCATGATGGCGTCGAAGGCAGGTTCTCCGGGCCGGGCGGCTTCGGTCAATTGCGCGTGATGCAGGCCGGCCCGGTTCTCCCACAAGGTCGTGGTGATGGACGTGCCGAAGGCGCCGAATAGCAGCCGGACGAAATTCGACAGGCCGGCTGCGGCGGGAATGCGATGCGGATCCAGTCCCGCCAGGGTAAGGGTGGTCAGGGGAATAAAGAATGTCGCCATGGCCGCTCCTTGTATGAAGGTGGGCAGCATGATGGTGTACAGATCGACCTGGGTGTTGAAATTGGCTCGCATATAGCTGATCAATGCAAACACTAGGAAGGCAAAAGTGGCGATCATGCGCGGATCGTGCTTGGACAGCATTTTCCCAACCATGGGCGACATGATGATGGCCAGGATGCCGACCGGGGCCGAGGCGATGCCGGCGTAGGTGGCCGTGTACCCCAGCGTGCTTTGCATCCACAAGGCCAGCAATACCACTGTGCCGAAGAAGAGTCCGTAGCCCACCGAAATGGTAATCACGCCCGAGGTGAAGTTGCGGTGCTTGAACAGCGTCAGGTCGATGACGGGATGTTTGGCCGTGAGTTCCCAGATAATGAAGAACACGAAGGAGACGACCGCCAGAACGGCCATGACGGTAATGGCGCTGCTGGCGAACCAGTCCAGCTCCTTGCCCTTGTCCAGCATAAGCTGCAGCGCGCCTACCCACAGCACCAGCAGGCCCAGGCCCACGGTGTCTATGGGCAACTTAGCGCGCGGCGATTCCCGCTCCTTATACAGCTGCCACGATGCCCAGCCCGCCAGCAGTCCGACCGGGACATTGATGTAGAAAATCCATGGCCAGCTATAGTTGTCGGATATCCACCCGCCAAGCAGGGGGCCGGCTACCGGCCCGACCAGGATGGTCATGGACCATAGCGCCAGCGCCATGCCTGCCTTGTCTTTCGGGTAAGTGCCCAGCATCAGCGATTGCGACAGGGGGATCATGGGGCCGGCCACGGCGCCTTGCAGCACGCGGAAGGCCACCAGCGACTCCAGCGACCAGGCGAACCCGCAAAGCCAGGACGAGATGACGAACAACAGCACCGACAGGACGAACAGCCGCACTTGCCCGAAGCGCTGAGTCAGCCAGCCGGTCAGGGGAACGGTAATGGCATTGGCCACGGCGAACGAGGTGATCACCCAGGTGCCTTGCGTGGCGCTGACGCCCAGGTCGCCGGCGATGGTCGGTATGGAAACATTGGCAATCGAGGAGTCCAGCACGTTCATGAAAACGGCCGCCGACAAGGCGATCGTGCCGAAGACCCGCGCCCGTCCCTCCAGGGGCGGGTAGGCTGCGGCCGACGCCGCTTTGGTATTCGTGGCGCTCATGAACCGAGGTTTTCCTTGATAATTTTGGCTATCAGGGCATCGGCCTCGCCGCTGTCATCGGTGAAGACGGCTGTCTTGAATTCGGTGTTGCCCGCAGCTGCGGCACCCTCTTCGGGTTCAGACAGTTCCACTTCCACCTGCATGGACAAACCCACGCGCAAAGGATGCGAGGCCAGCTCCTTGGGGTCCAGCGCTATCCTGACGGGAACACGCTGGACGACCTTGATCCAGTTGCCGCTGGCGTTCTGCGCCGGCAGAAGGGCGAAGGCGCTGCCGGTGCCGGCGGCCAGGCCAACGACTTTGCCGTGGTAGGTGATGTCGTTGCCATACAGATCGGCGGTCAGTGTCGCGTTCTGGCCGGGTTTCATGTGCCGCAACTGGCCTTCCTTGAAGTTGGCTTCAACCCAGACCTGATTCAGCGGCACGATGGTCATCAGCGGTGTGCCCGGCGCAACATGCTGTCCCACCTGGACCGAACGCTGTGCGACCAGGCCGTCCACCGGCGCGGGGAGGCGTGTGCGGCTGCTGGCCAGCCAAGCCTTGCGCAGTTGATCTGCCGCCTGCATGACGTCGGGGTGGTCCGCGACGGTGGTGCCGGCCGTCAGCGCCTGATTGGTTTGCAGCTTGGCCTGCGAGGCGGCCAGCGCGGCTTGCACCTGCGCCAGGCCGGATTGCGCCGCCTTGACCGCTGTTTGCGCGTGCAGGATTTCTTCGCCGCTGACGCCTCCCGAATGGGCCAGCGTCTGCCGCCGCTTAAGGTCGCTTTGCGCCTTGGCCAGGTCGACTTGCGCACGTTCGATATCGGCCTGGCGTACGGCAACGTCGGCCTCCAGTGCATTGTTCTGGACAAAGATGGTGCGCGTGTGCCGCACGGCCTGGGCCAGCGCTGCCTCGGACTGGGCCAGCGCAATGCGGGCGTCACTGGGATCCAGTTCGACTAGCAGAGCGCCTTTACCGACGGTTTGCGTATCGTCCGCGCCGATGCCGATGACGGTGCCGGGAATCTGCGAGGTTACCTGGACCAGGTTGCCATGCACATACGCGTCATCGGTGGATTCGTAGTTCGAGGCATAGATGGCCCACCAGATCGCATAGGCGGCGCCTATGGCGATGAAAACAAGTGCGGCGGTAATCAGCAGCGGTTTGCGCCTGGAAGCCGATTGAGTTGGGGTAGTCATGTCGAATTCTCGTGTTTCAGTGTGTAGTCGTTTCGGTCTTGTAGCCGCCGCCCAGGGCGGTAGCCAGTTGTGCGTCCAGGTTGTAGGCGCGGGCAAGCATGTCGGTATTCAGGATGGCCTGCTTTTGCACTTCGTTTTGCGCCAGCAGTACTTGTACGAAATTGCCCAGACCCGATTTGTAGCGCTTCACTGCAATGTCGTAGGCCGAAGTAATCGCACGAAGGCTGGCCGCCTGATCCTCCGTCTGTTGTCGCAGGGCGCGGATCGCCGTCGTTGCATCGGCTACTTCGCGCACGGCCGTCAGCAGGGTCTGGTTGTAGTTGGCGATGGCCAGGTCGCGTTCCGCGCGTTTGCTGTCCAGCCGTGCATTCAGCGCGCCGCCATTGAATATGGGCAGGCTGATGGCCGGGCCTACGCCATAAGTCTGGCTGTCCGATTGCAGCAGGTTGGCCATGCCCAGCGACATGAAGCCTGCAAAGGCGGACAGATTTATATTGGGGAAGAACTCGGCCTTGGCGGAGGATATTTCGCTGGCGCTGGCTTGGACCCGCAGCCGCGCGGCGGCGATATCCGGACGCCGGCCCAGCAGTTCCAGGGGCAACTGGTCGGGCAGCGCAGCCGGACCATGAGACAGGGCGGCTTCGTGTATTCGCTGGCCCCGCTCCGGCCCGGAACCGGTCAGGGCGGCGATCTGGTTGCGCAGCAGGTCGGCGTTGGTGGCGGCTTGGCTAAGCTGGACCCGGGCGGCCGATACCGCCGAGTCCGCCTGGTTGACTTCCACTTCGGTATCCAGCCCCGCCGTAACGCGCTGGCGGGTGATGGCCAGGACATCTTCCTGCTGCTTCACGATCTGGGCAATGACGCGTTTCTGAGCCAGCGCGTTTTGCAGGTTGAAGTAGCTTTGAACCGTGGCGCCAACCAGTGTGTTGCGGGCGACTTGCAGGTCTGCGGCGGCTGCCTGGCTCTGGGACAGGGCGGCTGCGTAATGGGCGCGGTTCTTGCCCCACAAATCCAGATCGAAGCCCAGGTTCAGGCGCAGGTTGTTGTCCGTCTGCATGGAGCCGCCGTAAGGAGGCGGATAGATGTAGTTCTCCGAAAAGCGTTCGCGCAGCATGGTGTAGTTGGCGTTCAATTGCGGCAGCTGAATTGCACGGGCGCCGCCGACGGCGGCGTTGGCCATGCCAAGGCGGGCCTGCGCCGCGGCCAGCGAGGGGCTGCCCGCAAGGGCCTCGCCAAGCAATTCGTTCAACTGCGGATCGTTATAGCGCAGCCACCATTGTTCGGTGGGCCAGGCAATGTTGCGCTCTTGCAGGCCAAGCTGTGCGCCTTGCAGTTGCGCCACGCCCGGCTCGCCCGGGTTGATCGCGGCGCAGCCCGACAGGACGGCAAGCAACAGGATGGAAAAAAGTGATTTCATGTTTTCAAAAGGAAGGGAAGGCAGGGACGGTTTTTCTTACAGAAAGCTGAATATGTTTGACTAGTTGGTAATTGCCTAGGCAATTATATGGCGAAAATAATGAGGGAGAAAAGAAAAAAATGAACAGGGATTCCGAAGCGGCCGGCCTCGAGGGGAGCCGCGCTAATGCTCTTTTGCGCAGGGCAGCTCGGTGCCGGGCAGGCCATTGGCCAGCATGCGATGCAGAAGATCGATCAGGGTTTCCACCTCGGATTTGCTGAAGCCTTGCAAATGAGTATTCAAGGTGGTGGCGATCGCCGGCATGATTTGTTCAGCCACTTCGGTGCCGGCTTCGCTAAGTTCAATCCGGACTACGCGCCGGTCGTCGGGGCAGCGGTGCCGGGTGACGAATCCCTTGGCTTCCAGACGATCCAGTGTGCGTGTCATGGCGCCGGTGTCCACATGAGCGCTGCGCGCCAGTTCGGCCGGCGTGTTGATGTTCAGATACCGTATCATCACCAGCGGACGCCATTGCATGGCGGTAAGCCCCAGCGGCGATACGTGCTGGTCGATCATGCGGTTCAGCGAACTTTGCACTTGCTTGACCAGAATGCCGATGTTGCTGTCTTTGCTGGACAGCAATAGGGCGGCCGAATAGAAGGTTTGCTTGCGGTTGCTGGCGGG
The DNA here is from genome assembly GCF_048751585.1 of Pollutimonas rozaliensis. Taxonomy (NCBI): domain Bacteria; kingdom Pseudomonadati; phylum Pseudomonadota; class Betaproteobacteria; order Burkholderiales; family Alcaligenaceae; genus Pollutimonas; species Pollutimonas rozaliensis. Next base: position 211,035 of record NZ_JAZHOB010000006.1, read on the forward strand.
TGATGCTGGCTTGGTCATGCCATCAATTTTAGCGCTTATTTATTTGCCTAGGCAAGTACCTGTTAGGGCATGTTTTTACGCGGGCCGCTACTGCAGGGTTGGCAAGCGGCCCGGATATCAATCACGCATCAATTGACCACGATGTTGGCGTCCTTGGCCAGCTTCACCCAGAATTTCTCATCCTGGGCCAGGAATTTGTTGAAGCCTTCGGGGGATTTCGACAACGAGGGCTCGGTGCCTTCGCGTGCCAATACGGCCTTGACGTTGGGCTGCTGCATGGCGAATATCGCGGCGTCATAGATCTTTTTCACGACTGTGTCGGGCGTGTTCAGCGGTACAAAGATTCCGTACCAGAACTCCAGGTTGTAATCCGGAAGTCCGGCTTCCCGCATGCCTGGCAAGTCTGGCACAAGGACCGATTTTTCGCTCGTGCTGACCGCGATGGCGCGTAATTTTCCGCTGTCCACTTGTGCCAATACCGATGGGGCGGTGCCGAAGCTCAAGTCTGTGTCGCCGGCCATGACCGACTGGATGGCCGGAGCTCCTCCACGGTATGGAATATGCGTCATCGTCGTACCTGTCAGCAGCGTAAACAGTGCGGCGCCCAGATGGGGCGCCGATCCATTGCCTGATGTCGCGTAGTTCAGTACGCCGGGCTTGGCCTTGGCTTCTTTGATCAGGTCCGCGACGGATTTGATATTGGTCTTGGTGCTGACGGCCAGCACGAGCGGCGAGGTCGTGATTTTCGTTACGGCTTTCAAATCCTTGGCCGTGTAGGAAAGCTTGGGATTCAAGGCTGGGTTGATGGAAATGCTGCTGGGGCTGGCAATCAGCACGGTATAGCCGTCGGGCGCTGCCTTGACCACATAATCGGCGGCGATGCTCGATCCTGCGCCGGGCTTGTTTTCGACCACCACCGTCTGTCCCAGGGACTTGCCGAAAGCCTCGCTCATGGAGCGGGCAACGGTATCCGCTGCTCCGCCCGGCGCGAATCCGATAACCAGGCGTACTGGACGGTTGGGGTAATCCGTCGACTGCGCATACGCTTGCGCAGCCATCAGGCTCAAGCCGGATGCGAGAACGAAATGAATGATTTTCATGGTTTTGTCTCCTCGGTATTTATATGTTTTGCTTGATGATCAGCTTGAAGGAATGCGCAGCACTATCTTGCCCGCATGGCGGCCCGCCTCCATGCAGGCTTTGGCCTTTGCCAAGTCCGCAAAGTCGAATTCCATATCGACTTGCGGCCGTATCTTGCCGGTGCTGAAGTACGGCAGTACATCGGCCATAAAACGGGGAACGGCGGCTGCGCGCTGCGCTTTGCTGCGCAGCTTGTTCGATACGCCAAAGATCGTCAGCCGCTTGGCGTGTAACGCTTCCAGATCCAGATCGCCGTGCAGCACGCCATCCACATAGCCGACGATGGCCAGCCGCGCTTCGAAGGCTGCCGCGCGGATGTTCTCCGCAAAGACGGTGCCGCCCACGGCATTGACGATAAGGTCGGCGCCGCGTTGATCTGTGGCGGCCATGACGTCGCGAGCAAAGTCCGCGCCGCGCGTTTGAAGGGCGATATCGAGGCCCAATGGCTTGAGCCGTTCTAATTTTTCCGCCGAGCCCGAGGTGCCGATCACTTTGGCCCCCAGGGCCTTGCCCAGTTGCAACGAGGCGACACCCACACCGGACGTGACGCCATTGATCAGCAGCCATTCACCGGATTTCAGCCGACCCTGAAGCACCAGCATGTCATAGGCGACCAGGAAGGTCAGAGGCAGGCAGGCAGCCTCTTCCCACGACAGGCTGTCGGGTTTGGGCATGGCTTCGGCGGCTTCCATCAAGCCATATTCCGAGAAGGCGCCCGGACAGCGCCCCATGACCTTGTCTCCGATCTGGAAATTGTTTACGTCTTTCCCAACGCCGACGACTTCGCCGGCGCCTTCTCCGCCAATCTGCTTCCAGCTTCCCGGCTTGCCATGCAGGCCGTGGCCCAGCACGAACTCGCCGCGATTCAAGCCGGCCGCATGCATGCGAACCAGCAATTGCTGAGGGCCGGGCTCGGGCATCGGAGTGTCGCGGCACTCCAGAAATGTGTCCGTCTCGGTCATTTGCATCCAATGGCTTTTCATTTCTTCTCCGTGGGTGGCTTGGTCTATCGGCCGATAAACACCGGTTTGCGTTTTTCCATGAACGCGGTTCTGCCCTCGGCGTAATCCTGGCTGTCGAAGCAGGCCCGGATAAGCGCCGTGCAGCGCTCTTTGTCGACATTAGGGGCCGACTTCAGGATCTCTGCCGTGATAGCCTTGCCGGCGGCTATGGTTATCGGCGCGTTATCGGCCATGGCGCCGGTGTACTCCGCCAGCAGCGCCGGCAGTGCTTGCGCAGTGGCGGTCCGGCTGATCAAGCCCAGTGCTTTGGCCTCGGCGGCGTCGATCCGGCGGGCCGTAAAGAAAAGATCCTTTGCCGCACCCGGCCCGATCAGGTCGACCAGGTTCTTCATGGCGGAATAGCGGTAGCCCAGGCCCAGACGCGCGGCAGGGATGGAAAAGACCGAGTTGTCCGAGGCGATGCGGATGTCGCAGGCGATCGCCACATTGACGCCGCCGCCTATGCAGTACCCGCTGATGCAGGCCAGGGTCGGCTTGGGGAAATCCTGTATCGCCGTCAGCGATGTCTCGGCCATGGCTTCGTAGCGGGTCACTGCCTCGCGGGCGGCGCGCATGTCTTCGAATTGCGAGATATCGGCGCCGGACACGAAAGCCTTTTGGCCAGCGCCTGAAAACACGACCAGGCGTACCCGGTCGTCGGCTTGCGCAAGCGCGAGCAAAGGTACGACGGCTTCCCACATATCCACCGAAAGCGCGTTGTGCCGCGTCGGATTATTGAATTGGATATGCAGGGTGGTTTCATCCAGCCAGGCCAGGACGCGTTCCGTCGTGGACAGGTATTCAGCTTGCGGCATCAATAGACTCCATGGGATTTCATTCGGGCCAGGTCCTCGTCGCCATAGCCCAGGTTTTTCAGGATTTCCTCGGTGTGTTCGCCACGCCGGGGGGCGGATCGCACGATGGTACTTGGAGTACGGGTAAGCTGCACCGGCTGGCCCACCATGCGCTGCTTGCCTAAACGTTCCGACACGACCTCCTTGACGATATTCAGGTGATGGACCTGAGGGTCCTCGAAGACTTCGCGCAGGTCGTTGATCAGGCCGCAGGCGACCCCGCCTTCGTTCAGCTTGGCTATCCAGTAGCTTCTGTCTTGCGCGGCCAGGCGCCGGTTGATTTCGGCATTGAGCGAATCCCGGTTGACCGAGCGCGAGGGCTTGTCGCGGTAGCGTTCGTCGGTCACCCATTCGGGGGCGCCAAGGATGTCGCAGAAGCGCTCCCATATCTTGGAGCCGAACACGGCGATATTCATATAGCCGTCGCGGGCCTTGTAAACGCCCGTGGGGATGCTGGTGGGGTGGTAGTTGCCGGCGGGTGTGGCGACTTCGCCGTCGATCAAGTATCGCGAGGTCTGGAAGTCCATCATGTAGACCAGGGATTCCAGCAAGGATGTATGCAGCCATTGGCCTTTGCCGGAGGCTTCGCGTTCCAGCAGGGCAACCAGAATCCCTTGTGCGGCAAATATCCCCGCACACAGGTCGGCGATGGGAATGCCGACCCGCAAGGGGCCTTGCTCGGGCAGGCCGGTTACCGACATCAGGCCCGAGGTGCCTTGCGCAATCTGGTCGAAGCCGGGACGGTTCGCGTAGGGCCCCGTTTGCCCGAAGCCCGAGATGCTGGCATAGACCAGTTTGGGGTGGTCCACGGACAGCGTCTCGTAGTCGATGCCCAGCCGGTACTTGACGTCGGGGCGGAAGTTCTCGACCACCACGTCGGCGGTCGCGATCAGGCGCTTGAGCGTCGCAATGCCCTCGGGCTCTTTCAGATTGAGCGTGATGGACCGCTTGTTGCGATGGGTGTACTGATAGTCGGACCCATCCTGTCCGCCCAAAGTGTCGTCGCCCCGCATGTGTTCAGGCATCTGCACCTGTATGACATCCGCCCCCCAGTCGGCCAATTGCCGGCACGCGGTGGGTCCGGCTCGGACCTGGGTCAGATCGATGACGCGAAAGCGCTTCAGCGCCTCGGAAGCGGCTAGGTGAACCACGATATTGCCTCCTGTAGATGATGCCTGAATTATTTGTTTTTTGCTTTAAAGTGTCAACACTTTATTATATTGGTCGACAATATTTAATGAATTGTTCAAGTGATTTTGCGTTTTCAGGCGGTAACTCCAAGTTATCGGCATAGGCTTTTAAGGTAAGATTGCGCCATGGTTTCCACTCCTTCCCCGGCACGTTCCGCAATACTTTCCCAGACCGTAGCAAGCGAACTCAAGCGTCTCATCTATTCGGGCGAGTTCGAGCCCGGCGAGCGCCTTAACGAAGCCGCGCTGGCCACAAGAATGGGCACCAGCCGGGGTCCCATCCGCGAGGCCATGAAGGTGCTCGCCGGCCTAGGGCTGGTGACTTCGGTGCCCAACAAGGGGGTGTTCGTCAGGCAGCTTTCCGTGCGCGACATGATCGAGGTCTACGAGCTGCGCGCGCTGGTGTTCGCCTACGCGGCGGAGCGCGCCTGCGAACATTTTTCCGCCGAGCATGCCGTCCAGTTCGAGCAGTTGCTGGGCGAAATGGACGAAGCTACGAAAGCCAATGACGGAAACCGCTATTACGAATTGAACCTGGCCTTTCACGAATTGATCCTTGATCTATCGGGAAACCAGCGGGCCAAACAAGCTTACGACGACTACGTGAAAGAATTGCACCTGTTCCGGCGCAAGTATTTCAACGTGGGCGCCAACATGCGCCGTTCGAATGCCGAACATCGGAAAATCTACCAGGCGATCTCTTCGGGCAGCCCGGCCAAGGCCTGGGCCGCCGCCCAACGCCATGTGCTCGATGGCCGATCCAGACTGCTGCAAACCATGGAAACCCCCTTGCCGATATGAGCTCTTCACCTGGCGCCTCAGCCACTACACGTACACAAGAATTCTGGATGGGCTTCCTGCTGGCGGGATTGGGCGCCGTGCTCTTTTCAGCGAAAGCCATTGTCGTGAAATTCACTTATCGCTATGGCGTCGACGCCCTGACGGTGATTGGCTTCCGGATGATGCTTTCCCTGCCTTTCTTTGCCGCGATCGGTTGGTTCCAGGCGCGCAAGGCGCGGCAGGGCAAACTGCCGCGATTGACGGTGAAGGAACGCCTGCAAATCATCTTTCTGGGATTCATCGGTTATTACCTGTCCAGTTTCCTGGACTTTTTGGGATTGCAATACATCTCCGCCGGACTTGAGCGACTGATTCTGTTCCTGTCTCCCACTTTCGTCTTGCTCATCTCGGCCTTTTACCTGAAGCGCCCGATCGCGGGCGGACAGTGGGTGGCGCTGGGCCTGTCGTATCTGGGCGTGATGTTTGTCTTTCTGCAGGACCTGTCGTTCAGCGGCAGCAATGTCATGCTGGGTTCAGCCTTCGTGCTGGGTTCGGCGTTCTCGTATTCGTTTTATCTGATTGCTTCAGGCGAACTGATCAAGCGCGTGGGCGCAACACGGCTGGTGGCGTATGCGATGTCGGTATCGGCGGTGATCAGCATGGTCCATTTCTTCGGCGTGCACGGGCTGGACGGGCTGCGGCAGCCCTTGCCGGTCTATCAACTGTCGCTGGTGCATGCCTTGTTCAATACCGTTGCGCCCACCTTCATGATCATGTGGTCGGTGGCGCGCATCGGCGCGCCCATGACTTCGCAACTGGGCCTGTTGGGACCCGTGTCCGTGCTGTTCCTGGCGGCATGGCTGCTGGGTGAGCCCCTGACCGTCCTGCAACTGGTGGGTACGGGTTTTGCCCTGGCGGGCGCCGTCGTGCTGGGCCGCCGCCGCAGGGCGTAGCGCGCGCTGCCGCGCCGGTTTAGCTGGCGCCGTCGACCTTGCCGGCGGCCTTTTCCATGAGCAGCTCGATTTCCTCGCGATGGATATCGTGCGTCACGAAGCCGGAGGCATTCTCGGGCATGGCCAGGCGTTCGGGTTCCGCCAGGGTGCGCCGTATGTCCTCCAGTCCGCTGGCCCAGTGCTCGCGCATGGCCGACAGCCCGAACTGGAAATCCTTGTAGTGCCGCTCGTAGGGCTTGTTGCGGTATATAAGGTGGATGACGTTGTAGCGCTTGCTGCAGGCCAGGTCTTGCGCCATGCGGCAGTAAGGGTCGCTGGCGCGGATATCGGGGGGGATGTCCTCCAGCAGATGCTGCAATATGTGGCGCAGGTATTGCGTCCAGCGTAGTTGCTCGGTGATCATGCGCGTGCGGCTGGAGTATCGGATATCCTTCATCCGGTCGGACACTTCGCTCATGTTGACGGGTACCTGGCCGCGCGCGCTCCATAAATCCACCTGGAACACCAGGGTGTCGCGCAAGGGGCGCGATTCCAGCACTTGGGTCAGTGGTGTGTTCGACACCAGTCCGCCGTCCCAGTAGTGTTCGCCGTCGATCTCGACGGCGGCAAATGCCGGGGGCAAGGCGCCCGATGCCATGAAGTGCTCGGCGCGCAGCGTCATCTTGGTATTGTCGAAGTAGGCGAAATTGCCGTTGCGCACATTGACCGCGCCGACCGACACTTGCTGTTGGCCGGAGTTGATCAGGTCGAAATCGCATAGCCGCTCCAGCGTATCCTTGAGCGCGCTGGTGTCGTAATAGCTGGCGGTATCGGCGTTGCCAGGCATGATGGACGAGGGTGGCGGGAAGCGCGGCTGGAAGAAGCCCTTCTGGCCGTTCAGCAAGGCGCTGCCGGCATGCAGGGCGCCCATCGTCTGGCGCATGGTGTCGTTCAGATTGAAAAAAGACTGCTCGATGAAGGGCGGGATTCCCAATCCTCCATTGGGCTGGCATATGGTTTCCCAGAACTCCAAAAGGCGCGGCATGCGCATCTCGGGCGGGTTGCCGGCAATGATGGCGATGTTCAGCGCGCCGATCGAAATACCCGACAGGCAGCTCAGTTCTATGCCCGCCTCGTGCAAGCCCTGGAATACGCCGGCCTGGTAGGCGCCCAGCGCGCCGCCGCCCTGCAATACCAGCGCCACGGTCTCATAGGGCGGCAGGCCGGGCGTCGTATTGACCGGAAGATTGGCGTTTTCAAGCGCCGCTTCTTCGGTGCTGGCCTTGGTTGGCAGTTTGTGGGTGTTGCGGGGCTTGGGCGCCGCCCGCGCCAACAAGGTTCGGCGAGGCGTATGTTCGGCTTCGGGAAAGAGCTTGAGCTGTTGACTCATGGTTGAATGCCTTTGCTGCGGCGCTGCGCGTCGATACCGTTCACCATAACACTATCGGGTGCCGCCGCCAGGCTTGCCACGAAGGCGTCGATCAGCGCGCCCCGATAGCGGGACTTGTGCAGAACCAGCGACAGCCTTCTGCGCAGGTTCAGAAAGGGCGTATCCAGGATACGCAGGCGGCCGGTGGCTACCGGGTCGCGCGCCGCCGCGTAAGGCAGGCAGGCGATGCCCAAGCCGGCTATGACAGCCTGCTTGATGGCTTCGACCTGGCCCAGCTCCAGCACGATCTTTCCGGCGGGCAGCGCGCTGAGCACCTGTTCGGCTTGCACCCGCATGGCCGATCCCCGTTCCCGCAGTATCCATTTGGCGTCCTTGAAATGCCGGGCTTTCAATTCGCTTGTTTGCGCCAGAGGATGCGAAGGCGCGGCGCAGACCACCAGGGCGTCATCGCGCCAGGGCAGAATCTCCAGTTGCGGGTGGTTGACGGGACCTTCCACGCAGCCGATATCGATGCGATGCGCCAACAGGCCGGCGGCAATGGTATCCGTGTTTTCCACGCTGACGTGCAGAGAGACCGCGGGATGCAGCGCAACGAAAGGGCCCAACAGGTCGCCGACCAGGTAATTGCCTATGGTGTTGCTGGCGCCCACGCGCAGTTCGCCCGTCAGCGCCAGGGGCTGCTCGCCGGTCTGGCGCAGCATTTCGTGCAGGCGTTCGATGATCTCCTGAGCCATCGGCAAGAGCTCTTTGCCGCGCGGGCTCAGGTGCAGCCGTCCCCGTTCGCGATCGAACAACTGCGCGTTCAGTTGGCGTTCCAGTTCGGACAAAGCCATGCTGACGGCCGGCTGGGTGACGAACAGCCGTTCCGCCGCGGCGCGGACTGTACCCGACGCGGCGATGGCAACGAAGACTTCGAGCTGGCGTATGCTTATTCCTATCATCAATAAATTTTATACAACAATTCAGGATTAGTGAATTTGCTTATTAACTTGTCATATTTAAAATAACCCCACGTTATTATCAAATGCGAATTTGCTCCCATGTCTGATCCCGCCCGTGCTTCGATTTCCTTGTTTCCCGGCGCCGTGCCGCCGGCCGGGGCCATGCAGGGGGCGTCTTTGTCGCATGAGAGCCGGCAAGCCGATGCGGCGCCGCGCGCCCCGTCTCCTCTGTACGGTCTGGCGCTGGCCGTGGTGGTGGGCGTGTTCGCCATGATGCTGGGGCGCTGGATGCCGATTATCGGCGGCCCGGTTTTCGGCATTCTGCTGGGCATTGCTATACGCAATACAGTCGGGATCGGGCCGGTATTCAAGCCTGGCCTGCAGTTTGCATCCAAGCAGATACTGCAATGGTCCATTATTGCCCTGGGTTTCGGACTTAGCATTCAGCAGGTCGCACAGACCGGCCTGGAATCGCTTTGGGTCACGCTAATCACCCTTGTCGTGGCATTCGGCTCGGCCGCCCTGTTGGGCAAATGGCTGGGGATACCGGCCCGGCTCAAGACTCTTATTGGCGTGGGCACCGCCATTTGCGGCGGATCTGCCATCGCCGCGGTAACGCCCATCATCAAGCCGGAAGAGCATGAAACCGCTTTCGCGATTTCGACCATTTTCCTATTCAACATCGTGGCGGTACTGGCTTTTCCTTTGCTGGGCCATTGGCTATCCATGTCGGACGCGGGCTTCGGCATGTGGGCGGGAACGGCCATCAACGATACTTCGTCGGTCGTGGCGGCGGGTTATAGCTACAGCACGGCGGCGGGCGATTACGCCACCATCGTCAAGCTGACCCGGGCGACCTTGATCATTCCGATTTGCCTGGTGCTGGCCGTCATGGTGGCCTGGCGTGAAAAAAAGCAGGGCACGGCCGGCTTCAGCCTGGCGCGCATTTTCCCTTGGTTTATCTTGTGGTTTCTGGTCGCTTCGGCCCTGCGCTCCACGGGCCTGATCCCGGAGCATCTGAATGCGAGCATTCATTTCCTGGCGCAGTTTCTGATTATCGTGGCCTTGACGGCTATCGGCCTGTCGTCCGATCTACGGCGGATGGCCGTCGCCGGCTTGCGGCCCATTGCCCTGGGTCTGGGCGTGTGGCTGGCTGTCGCGGGCAGCAGCCTGGCGGTGCAGCGCCTGCTTGGGGCCTGGTAAGCCTAGGCCGGCCGCGACCGCCTTGTGGGGAAGGGCCTGATCAGGCCAGCCACGACATCGGGTTGTGCCGAATGGCCACGCCCACAATATAAAAGAAAATGGCGATCGCGATCAGGGCGGCGACACCGCGCGATGCCGGAGTCTTGCCGCGCTTGATGGCGATGGCGCCCACGCCTATATACAGGATCAGGGCGACGATCTTGGCCAGTATCCACGGCTGCTCGGGGCCGATCATCGCCGCCAGGATCACCCCGCAGACCAACAATACCGTATCGATGATATGAGGCGCTATCTTTACGAAACGGCGCTGCAGCAGGCCCGAGCCCGATACCGACCAGTACGCCCGGATGATGAAGAAGATAATGCTCAGGCCGGCGGCCGTCATGTGCAGATGTTTGATAAAAAAGTAATTCATCGTAGTGCCCGTAAGTTTTATGCATTGGCAGTGTAGTTCACCCGGCCCATCCTTGCGGCCGGGCCTATCGTATCAGCTGGGCGTCTTCGGCGTTTCCGCTAATTCCCAGGCACCTGTTCCATCACCCTTCAGTATCAACTGGCGTCCGTGATGCGCAAACAGCGTGCTACGGTGGCCCACGCTCAGCAGCACGGTATCGGGCAACTGCTCGCGCACCAGGCGGTACATGGCGTCTTCCAGGCCTTCGTCCATGGCCGAGGTGGCTTCGTCCAGGAAGGCGGCACGCGGCGCGGCCAACAACAGCCGGCCGAAGGCCAGGCGCTGCTGTTCGCCCAACGACAGGATGCGGCCCCAGTCATCGACTTGATCCAGGCGCGCGGCCAGATGCCCAAGCTGGACCGTCGCCAGCACCTGTTCGGCCCTTCCGCCGGCTTGAGCGGAGTCCGGGTCGGCTTTCTTCGGGTAGTGCAGGGCGTCGCGCAGGCTGCCTTGCGGCAGATAAGGCTTCTGGGACAGGAACAGTAATTCGCCTTCGGGACGGGTGATGGTTCCCTGGCAGTATGGCCACAGGCCGGCCACGGCTCGCAGCAGTGTGGTCTTGCCCGAGCCGGACGGGCCGCGTATAAGCAGAGACTCGCCAGGACCGGCAAGGAGATCCAGCTTGTCCACCAAGGGAGCCCCGTCCGGCGTTGTTATGGACAGTCCGTGCAGGACGAGGGCCGATCCTTCCTCGCGCAGTTCCGGCTCCGGCAGCGCGCCGGCGTCGGCAATGGCCTTGGTAAAGCCGCTCAGGCGATTCAGCGTGGCGCGATACGTGGCGAAGCTGTCGTAGGCATTGCGGAAGAACGACAGATTGTCCTGCAGGCGGCCGAAGGCCTGGGCTGTTTGCATCAGGTCGCCCAGGCTGATCTGTTTGGAGAAAAAGCGCTGCGCCTGGATGATGAAGGGGAAAACCACCGCCGTCTGCGTAACCGTGAAGTTGAAGCCCAGGAATTTCAAGGTTCGGTAAACGATGGCCCAGGCGTTGCCGATGACGTTGGCGAAACGGCTACGCAGCAGGGCGCCTTCCACTTTTTCGCCGGCATAGAAAGCGATGCTTTCAGAATATTCGCGCAGCCGCACCAAGGCGTAGCGGTAATCGGCGTTGTAGCGTTCATTCAGGAAATTCAGCAGGATAAGAGGGCGGCCGATCCCGATGGCGAACACCGTGGCGATGAGCACATAAGCGAATACCAGGAAGACCATGGCGCGCGGCACTTCCGTGCCGAGCACTGCCAGCGGCCCCGACAGGCTCCACAAGATCAGGGTGAAGGCAAAGGTGGAGACCAGGGCGTTGACGACGCCCATCGACAGCGACAAGGACATTTCCACGAAGGTGGCAACGTCTTGTTGTATGCGTTGATCCGGGTTGTCGACGGGAGCGTCCAGATACTGGCTGCGATAGTAGGACCGCCCATCCAGCCACTGGCCCAGCAGCTTTTCGTTAAGCCAGACCCGCCACCGGATGGTAAAGGCCTGCTGCATGTAAAAGTCGATCAACGATCGTATGACATGGGCGGTGGCCAGGATGGCGAAAATCAGCATGGCTGTCCAGAAGCCCGCACTGTCCAGTTTCTGCAATGCGCTGTACATGGTGTTGTACCAGGCCGAGAACAGCACTTCCAGGCGCACGCCGCACAAGGTCAGGAACAGGATGAGCGCCAGGGTCGCCAAGGGGCGCCAATGGCGGCGCGGAGAAAAATACTCCGCCGCCAAGGCCCAGAACTGCCGGCCCCATATGGTGAATCTGGCCAAGCCCCATATCGTCGCGGCGGCCATCGCCACCGTAATGGCATAGGCTTGGGCCAGCCATATGCCGCTATCCATCAATACATTGTTCCAGTTCATTCACGCTCCGTTACCGCGGCGATTCAAAAAGCTACAGAGACCGCATTGTGTGCGAAATGTTCCGGAAGCGCTATTGATTAAAGCTGATTCAACGGGATTTTCAGGTAGTGGACGCCGTTGTCCTCGGGTGTGGGGGGCTCGCCTGCGCGGATGTTCAACTGGATGGCGGGCAGGATCAGAACGGGCATGTCCAGGGTCTCGTCGCGGGCCGTGCGCATGGCCACGAATTCGGTCTCGTTGATGCCGTCATGGACATGGATGTTGTGCCGGCGCTGTTCAGCGACCGTGCTGCGGCACTGGCGCGAACGATTCTCGGGCGGGTAGTCATGGCAAAGATACAGCGCGGTGCTCTCGTCCAAGCTCAGTATGCGCCGTATCGATCGATACAGCGCATGGGCGTCGCCCCCCGGAAAGTCGCAGCGCGCGGTGCCCAAGTCGGGCATGAACAGGGTATCGCCCACGAATACGCCCAGGCCGTCGATACGGTAGGCCAGATCGGCCGGCGTGTGCCCGGGCACGTGCAGGGCGCTTGCCTTCATTTGTCCGATCATGAAGGTTTCGCCGTCTTCGAACAGGTGGTCGAATTGCCGGCCGTCGGGTGCGAAATCATCTTTCAGATTGAAGATCTCCTTGAACGACGCCTGCACCTGCATGATGTGTTTCCCGATGGCGATGCGCCCGCCCAGCACCGCTTTCAAGTGGGCCGCCGCCGACAGGTGGTCGGCGTGGGCATGTGTTTCCAGTATCCATTGCACCGCCAATTTTTCGCGGCGCACGAACTCGATGATTTCATCGGCCGAGTCCGTGGCCGTGCGACCGGATTTCGGATCGTAATCCAGTACGGAGTCGATGATGGCGCAGGACGGATCGCCGGCCTGGTAGACCACGTAGGAGAACGTCGAGGTTTGTTCGTCGAAGAAAGGCTGGACTTGGGGTGACGGCATGCATGCTCCTTGGGTCGGGTGGGCCGGCGGGGGGGGCGCACAATGGATATTAACAAGGGATGGCGGCGTGTGCTTGTGCGGGGCGCCCTGATGCAGCGATAATCGACGCTTGTCTTCCCACCATCAAGAGGTCATATGCCTTACGTCACCATATCGATTACACCGGGATTCTCGGCGGCTCAGAAAAAGCAGCTTATGCAGCGGACCAGCGACGCCGTGGTGCAAAGCATAGGCGCGCCGGTGGCCAGCGTTCGAGTTCTGTTGCATGAGTTGCAGGATGGCTGCTACCTCAATGCCGGCCAGTTCGATACGGAAGGGCTGATGTTCGTGGTCGAATTTATCGCGGGGCGCACGGTCGAACAAAAGGCGGCGCTGATCGCGGCGCTTAGCCGCGCGGGATCAGAGACCACCGGCATTTCGGAAAGCGAAGTCCGTACACGGCTTATCGATTTTCCCAAGCATGACATGGGGATGGCCGGCGGTGTCAGCGCCGCGGCGGCGGGGCGCTAGCGTGGACAGTCGGGCGCCTTACAGCCAGGCCGATGCTCTCATCGACTTCTGGAACCAGGCCGGCCCCGCCGCCTGGTTCGCCAAGAATCCGGATTTCGACGCGGCCTTTTGTCAAGGGTTCAGCGATGCGCACTTTGCGGCGGCCCGCCGGGAGCTTGATCATTGGCTGGACGATGCAATGGCCAGCCTGGCCCTGGTGCTTTTGCTGGATCAATTTCCGCGCAATGCCTTTCGCGGCACGGCGCATATGTACGCCACCGACGGCTTGGCCCGCCATTGCGCGCGGCAAGCCATAACGGCGGGGCGCCTGGAGCAGGTCGGCGAACCGTTGGCGCTTTTTCTTTGCGTGCCCTTCATTCATTCGGAAAGCCTGGCGGACCAGCGCTACGGGCTGGAGCTGTACCAGCGGCACAGCCCGGCGAATAGCCACTTTGCGCAAGATCATCACGACATCATCGCCCGGTTTGGTCGATTCCCGCACCGCAATCCCGAACTGGGACGCATCAGTACGCCTGAAGAACTGCGCTTCCTTCACGAAGGCGGGTTCGCCGGCTAGCAAGGCCGGCTGTGGAGGTTGTTACATATTGGCCAGATCCGCCACCGCATCGACGACCAGGCCTGTGCCTATGGCGATCATCAGGATGTCGCTGGCCACGCGCACATAGCGGTAGCCGGACGGCGGCAGTCCGATGCGCGCCACGATGGTGGGTGGCAGGTCGTAAAAGATAACATCGCGGTCCAGCGGATAGCCCATCCGCCACTTCTTTGCCTGCCCCGGCGGCATGCAGCCATTATGTTTTTTTGCCAGGCCCGGCGGGCAGCGTCCGGCGCGGAACTCTTCGCCGTAGTACTCGCGCAGATAGCTTCGTTGCTGGTCGTTGAAGTGAATATTGATGGAAAGGGAGTCGCCGCGATCGCCCCGGTAGTCCCGGTCGCGGTTTCCGCTATTCCGGCTATCCACTTGTCTTTGGTGACTTGACTTCCCCGAGCGGTCCGCTCTGTCCGGCGATTCGCCGCGTGAGCCATGCACGTTCTTTTCCGCCTTGTCCTGCTTGCCGTTGCCATTGCCCCTGTCGTGGTTTTGGCTTTGGCCTTTGCCTTGGCCGCCGCCACCCCCTCCCGCGTGAGCGGGTTTGTCCGCCAGGGCGGGCTGGGTGGATAGAAAAGCAACAATGATCGCTGTAGCAAGATGACTTTTTCGCAGTGCCATGATCAGTCCTTTATTAACGCCCGGAGCTCCTGCGTATCAAAGAGATGTTTTGCATCCCAGCCACACGCCTTGCGTACGGGCTTTTTGTACTAGGCGGTACGGAGTGTAGGAAGTTTTTTCCAAGCCGGCCACTGGAATAAGTTTAGAGAAAGTATCCGCTGTTACATTTTTGAGGCTGATTTCAGCCCCAGTTTCCTGGCCAGCTTGTGCAGGTTGCTGGGGTCTATCTGCAAGATTCGCGCAGCGTGGGTCCAATTGTGCCGCGCGGCCTGCAATGCGTCTTGTACAGCGCGGCGCTGGCATTCGTCCAGTGCCTCGCGCAAGGGAAGCAGCCTGGCCGGGGCATGGGACGCCGGCGCAGGGCTGGGCGGACTGGAAATGGGCGGGCCGCCAGAGCCATAGAACGGTTCAACGGCATAAAGATCGTCGTCCGCGGCAAAGTCTGCGGCCGGCTTTGCCGCGACACCGGCGGAGGCATCCGGATGGAGTCGCGAAACGTGTGTGTCCTCCAGGGACTGGGCGGCGGATTCGGCGATGTCCACGTCCAGCACGTCGGGGCTCAGCGTAAGTATCTGATCGCGCGAGGCGCCCCGGCTAAGTGTCTTGATTGCGGCGCGGCTGATGACGTGCTCGAGTTCGCGTACATTGCCCGGCCAGTTGTAGCCCATCAGGGCGCGTTCGGCGGCGTACGACAGGCGCAGGCCGCGCAGGCCCAGACGGGCGCGGCTCAGTTCAAGAAAATGGCCCGCCAGCAGCAATATGTCGCGGCCGCGCTCGCGCAGCGGCGGAATAAGCACCGGATACACCGACAGGCGATGATACAGGTCGGCACGAAAGGTTCCCGCCAAGGTATTTTCCTTGAGCTGCCGATTGGTAGCGGCAATGATGCGGACATCGGTCTTGATGACGACATCGGTGCCCAGCCGCTGGATTTCACCGTTCTGCAGGGCGCGCAGCAATTTGGCCTGCACCGACAGCGGCAGCTCGCCGACTTCATCCAGGAACAGGGTTCCGCCTTGTGCCGCTTCAAAGCGTCCCGCGCGATCGCTGGTGGCGCCGGAAAATGCGCCTTTGACATGACCGAAGAGCTCGCTTTCGGCCAGCGATTCGGGCAGGGCCGCGCAATTGACGTGCACCATGGGTTTGCGGCTGCGCCGCGAATGGCGGTGCAGCCGGCGTGCAAACAGCTCTTTGCCGACTCCGGTTTCACCTAGCAGCAAGACGGGCAGGTCGGAATCGGCCACGACATTCAGTTCGTGCAGCAGCTGGGATATGGCCGCGCTTTCGCCCAGAATCTCGTTTTCGTCCACGATCTGCATTGAACCGCCGGCCGTGCTGCCAAGCTGGCGCAGATTGCGGTTTTCTTTTTCCAGGGCGGTTATGCGTATGGCCGCTTCCAGCATCAAGCCGAAGCGCTGCAGCTCGGCTTGCCCCGCGGCGTCGAAAGTGCCGGTGGCCAGGGCGTCCAGCGTCAGGGCGCCCCACAGACGGCCTTCTATATACAGGCTCATGCCCAAGCAGTCATGGACGGGTAGCGGCAGGCCTTTCTTGTCGTCCAGCAGGCCGTCGTAAGGATCGGCCAGAACGCTGTCCGGTTCAAACCAGGTAGGTTCGCGCCGCGACAGGATGGTGGCAAAGCGCGGGTGTTGGGCGACCACGAAGCGTCTGCCCATGGCTTCGTGCGCAAGTCCCGATGCAGCCACCAAACGCAGGCTGTCGTCGTCCAGCCGCAACAGGCCGACCGCGTCGCATTCGAAGCGCTCGCGTAAGGTATGCACAGCCCGTTGCAGCCGCACGGCATCGGGCAAATCGGTAACCAGGTCCGCGAGAATAAGCTGATCCATAGGTTGATTATACCCATTTAGGGTTTTTAACACCCTGTTAATTTAGGTTTTATATACCCTGAATGGATTTAGCCCTTGATAAATAAGCATTTAAAAGCTGGCATGTCTATTGCGTTAGTGGATGCGGGATCAACTTTCCACAAGGAAAACGCAGTATGGAAACGAATTTAGCCAGCGCGAAGGAAGATGCCGATTGGCGGCAGAGGCCTGTCGGCGAACTGGTGGACTACATCGTGGCGAATTTTCATGAACGCCACAGGGAGCAGTTGCCCGAGCTTATTCGGCTTTCGCGCCGGGTGGAACACGTGCATGCCGACCAGCCCGACTGCCCCGCGGGACTGGCCGACGCGCTGGAGGGGCTGCGCCAGGAACTGGAAAGCCACATGATGAAGGAAGAGCAGGTGCTTTTTCCCCTGCTGGTGCGCGGCTTGAACGGGCCGGCCCGGGCTCCGGTTTCGGTGATGCGTTTCGAACACGGCCAGCATTTAAATTCGCTGGGCTTGATAAATCTCATGACGCGCAATCTGTCGCTGCCGGAAAATGCCTGCGGCACATGGCGCAATCTGTATGGCGCCCTGGAACAATTCAACAACGATCTTATACAGCACATCCAACTCGAGAACGACGTGCTGTTTCTAAATGCCTCGAGTGCAGCAGAAGGAGCTCATCATGGGTGAGTACAAGAAGTTATGGTGGTTGTTATTGGCCGTCCTGGCCATAACATTCGGTATCCTGGGTTGGAGCGGCGTGGAAATCTACCGGCAAGTGCCGCCTATCCCCCAAAAAGTAGTCACCGTGTCGGGCAAGGTGCTGATGACCCAGGACGACATCCTGAACGGTCAAACCGCCTGGCAAAGCACGGGCGGCATGCAGGTGGGTTCCGTCTGGGGCCACGGCGCTTATCAGGCGCCCGACTGGAGCGCGGATTGGCTGCATCGCGAATTGACCACTTGGCTGGATCTGGCCGGGCAGGAAACGGCCGGCGTGCCGTTCGCCCAACTGGATGCCGATCGGCAGGTGGTGCTTAAGAACCAGCTTAAAACCGAGTATCGCCGCAATACGCTGAATCCGGATACCGGCGTGGTGACGGTTTCGGAGCGGCGCGCACAAGCCATGGCGCAGACGGCCGAGTACTACAAGAAGCTGTACGGCGCCGACCCGGAACTGCGCAGCACGCGTTCCAACTTCGCCATGAAGGAAGACACGCTGCCCAGCGCCCAGCGCCGTCACGACTTGACGAACTTCTATTTCTGGACGGCATGGGCCGCCTCGACAGAGCGTCCCAACAGCCATGTCACCTATACCAACAACTGGCCGCATGAGCCGCTGGTGGACAACAAGCCCTCGTCGGCCAACATCATGTGGTCCATCGCCAGCGTGGTCTTCCTGATCGCCGGCATTGCCTTCCTGGTATGGGGCTGGGCCTTCCTGCATCGCGAAGAACCCGAGCCGGTGGCGCCCAAGTCCGACCCCCTGACGCTGGGCGCGCTGACGCCTTCGCAAAGGGCGCTGGGCAAATATCTGTTCCTGGTCGTCGCGCTGTTTGTCGCCCAGGTCCTGCTGGGCGGATTCACCGCGCACTATACCGTCGAAGGCCAGACCTTCTACGGCATCGACGTGTCGCAGTGGTTCCCTTATTCGCTGACGCGCACCTGGCACCTGCAAACCGCCTTGTTCTGGATTGCCACGGGCTTTCTGGCGGCCGGCCTCTTCCTGGCCCCCGTCATCAATGGTGGAAAAGACCCCAAACACCAGAAGCTGGGCGTCGACGTCCTGTTCTGGGCGCTGGTTGTGCTGGTGGTGGGCTCGTACATCGGCAACTTCCTGGCCATCAAGCACATCATGCCCGAGAAGCTGAACTTCTGGCTGGGCCACCAGGGCTATGAATATCTGGAACTGGGCCGCGTTTGGCAGATCGTGAAGTTCCTGGGACTGGCATTCTGGCTGCTGCTGATGCTGCGCGGCATGCTGCCCGCTTTCAAGAAGGGCGGCGACAAGAACCTGCTGGCCTTGCTGGCGGCATCGACCATCGCCATCGGCCTGTTCTACGGCACCGGCCTGTTCTACGGCGAACGCACGCACATCACCATCATGGAGTACTGGCGCTGGTGGGTGGTTCATCTTTGGGTGGAAGGCTTCTTCGAAGTGTTCGCAACCACCGCCCTCGCGTTCATCTTTGCAACCATGGGCCTGGTCTCCCGGCGCGGCGCGACGGCGGCCAGCCTGGCCTCGGCCTCGCTGTTCATGCTGGGCGGCGTACCCGGCACCCTGCATCACATGTATTTCTCGGGAACGACCACGCCGGTCATGGCGATAGGCGCAAGCTTCAGCGCGCTTGAAGTGGTGCCCTTGATCGTGCTGGGTTACGAAGCCTGGGAAAACTGGCGCCTTAAGGAGCGCGCGCCCTGGATGCAGGCCGTCAAGTGGCCGCTGATGTGTTTCGTGGCTGTGGCGTTCTGGAATATGCTGGGCGCCGGCGTATTCGGCTTCATGGTCAATCCGCCCATCTCGCTGTATTACATTCAGGGTCTGAATACCACTCCCGTGCATGCTCATGCAGCCTTGTTCGGTGTGTACGGCTTCCTGGCCATCGGCTTCACCCTGCTGGTCCTGCGCTATGTCGTTCCGGGTTTTTCCTTCAATGACAAGGTCATGCGTACCGGCTTCTGGGGCCTGAATGCCGGCTTGGTGCTGATGATTGCAACCAGCCTGCTGCCTATCGGTATTATCCAGTTCTACGCCAGCGTGACCGAAGGCATGTGGTATGCCCGCAGCGAAGAGTTCATGCAGCAGCCGCTGCTGCAAACCTTGCGCTGGGTGCGCACATTCGGCGACATGGTATTCATCGTGGGCGCGCTGGCCATTTTCTGGCAAGTCGTGCTGGGCCTGCTGCAGTCCCGGAAGCAGGACAAGGAGTGGATAGATTACCCGGCGGTGGCCGCGGCCGAATAAGGCGGGGCTGTCCGTAGCAAGAAAAGCGCAGCGCAAGCTGCGCTTTTTTCGTTTTTATCCCAAATGCGAGCCGGAAGGGCGTTTTTCTTCGGTGGGCATCGAGGCCAGGCCGTGAATGATGCCGCACTGTTCGATGGATTGTGCGCTGGCGCATTGCCGGCGCAAGGCCTTCAGTTGATCGCGCAGGCGCTGTAGCTCGGCAATCCGCAAGTCGACATGTTCGATATGCTCGTCCAGCAGCTCATTGACGGGCTCGCAATCGCCTCGCGGCCTGTCGACAAAGGCCAGCAGGCTGCGGATCTCGTCGTGAGCCATGTCCAGCGTCCGGCAATTGCGTATGAAGCGCAAGCGCTCGACATGCTCTTTGCCGTAGTGGCGGTAGTTGCTGTCATTGCGCTCCGGGGCGGGCAAAAGCCCTTCCTTTTCATAATAGCGTATGGTTTCGGTGCCGCAATTGGCCGCTTTGGCCAGTTCGCCTATTCGCATTTCGGGATTTCCTCGACTAAGGTTGACCTTGTAGTTACTTTAAGGTGTTTACTGTCCACATGCAATAAGCAAGACGACGGAAAACATCATGTCATCACATCACCACACAGACGGACCGGCCGACGGCGGCGATTTGTCCTTTTCATGCTGCTCGGACCATTGCCATGGCGATGGCGGCGCTCATGCGCACGCTTCGCCGCTCTCGCGGCTGCCATCCTGGCTGCCGCTGGCCCTGGCCGCCGCCATGGCGCTGTCGGCCGAGGCGCTGGGCTGGTTCGGCGGTCCCGCATGGCTGACGATCGTGCTGGCTGTCCTGGCCGTCATCCTTAGCGGACTGGACACCTATCGAAACGGAATCGCCGCCATTGCCCGGGGGGATCTGAACATCAATGCGCTGATGAGCATCGCCGTGACCGGCGCTGTCGTGCTGGGCCACTGGCCGGAGGCCGCCATGGTGATGGTGCTGTTTGCCATTGCCGAGCACATCGAGGAGCGATCGCTGGAGCATGCGCGGCATGCCGTCGATCGGCTCATGGAAGTGGCGCCGGCGACGGTATGGGCCAGGGATGCGCAAGGAAACTGGGCCGGCAAGGCGGCTTCGGAAGTGCTTCCCGGCGAAGTGCTGCGCGTCCGTCCCGGCGAACGCATAGGCCTGGACGGCCAGGTGGAGCGGGGCAGCTCGGCCGTGAACCAGGCGCCGATCACGGGTGAGAGCATGCCGGTAACGAAAGCGCCGGGCGACATCCTGTATGCGGGCACCATAAACGGCATGAGCGAGCTCGAATACCGCGCAACGGCGCGCTTCGATCAAACCATGCTGGCGCGCATCATCCATGCCGTGCGTCAGGCGCAGGGAAGCAAGGCGCCCATCCAGCGTTTCGTCGATCGGTTTGCACGTATCTACACACCCATCATCTGCCTGATCGCCTTGCTTATCGCTATCGCCCCGCCCTTGCTGATGCAGGGAGCGTGGGCCGACTGGATCTACAAGGCGCTGGTGCTGCTGGTCATTGCCTGCCCTTGCGCACTGGTGATCTCCACGCCGGTGGCAATTGTCAGCGGCCTGGCGGCGGCCGCGCGCCATGGCATTCTGGTCAAGGGCGGCGTTTACCTGGAACAGGGGCGCAAGCTTGCCTGGCTGGCGCTGGATAAGACCGGCACCCTGACCCACGGCCGGCCCGAACTGGTCGATACCGCGGCGCTCGCCTCCGCGCTGGACGCGCCGGCCCTGCGCCAGCTGGCGGCCAGCCTGGGCAGCCGGTCGGATCATCCCGCTTCGCAGGCGCTGGCCAAGGATTGGCGCGGCGCCCTTGTGTCGGTCGACGGCTTTCGCGCCTCGGCGGGTTCCGGCGTGCATGGGACGATCGATGGCGTGGATTATTTCCTGGGCAGCTATCGGTCCGCCCTGCGCGGCATGCCCGCCGATGCCGATGTGGCGGCGCGCGTGGAGCAGTGGCAGCAACGGGGCCATACCGTGGTCGTGCTTGCCGCGGCCGACAACATCCTGTCCTTGTTTGCAATTTCCGATTCCTTGAAGGCGTCCAGCCGGGAAGCCATACAAGCGCTGCACGAACTGGGCGTGCGCACGGCAATGGTGTCCGGCGACAACGCGGGCGCGGCCCGCAACATCGCCCGTGACGCCGGAATCGATGCCGTGCATGCGGAACTCCTGCCTGACGGCAAGCAAGAGGTCATTCGGCGCTATGCAAGCCAGGGCGTGGTGGGCATGGTGGGCGACGGCATCAACGACGCTCCGGCGCTGGTCCAGGCAGATATCGGTTTTGCCATGGGGGCGATGGGGACCGATACGGCCATTGAAACCGCCGACGTTGCGATCATGGATGACGACTTGCGCAAGATTCCCCGCTTCATACACCTGTCGCGGGCCACGCATGGTGTGCTGGTGCAGAACATCTGCCTGGCCCTGGGCATCAAGCTGGCTTTCTTGGGCCTGACCGTCGCGGGCCTGGGGACCATGTGGATGGCGGTGTTCGCCGACGTGGGCGCCAGCCTGATCGTGGTGGCCAACAGCCTACGCCTGCTGCGCAAGTAGACTGCCCGCCAAACCTGAAGGCATAGGCCTTCATGCCTCGTTGCGCCGTGCGATCCTGAGCCGGCCAGTGTGCGGAACCCTGACCGTCGTGTGCGTTGGATTATAATAAAAGACTCATTCAATGGGTTTGTGTAGGGTCAGAATGCTTGCTCTCGTCGAGGCGAAACGCGCCGGCCTGCTAGGCCGCCAACATTGGCTATCCAATATTGTTGCGGGGCTCATTGTCGGCGTGGTCGCCTTGCCGCTGGCCATGGCCTTCGCGATCGCCTCCGGCGTCAAGCCGGAACAGGGCCTGTATACCGCCATTGTGGCCGGCATTGCGGTGTCGCTGCTGGGCGGAAGCCGGGTGCAGATCGCAGGCCCCACCGGGGCCTTCATCGTCATTCTGTCGGGCATCGTCGCGCAGCATGGCGTCGACGGCCTGCAAATTGCCACCCTGATGGCGGGCATCATCTTGCTGATGTTCGGCTTAGCGCGCCTGGGCGCGGTCATCAAGTTCATTCCGGCGCCCGTCATCATCGGCTTCACGGCCGGCATAGGCGTCATCATCTGGGTGGGGCAGTGGAAAGATTTTTTCGGCCTGCCCGCCGTTGCCGGAACCCATTTCCACCAGAAGCTCTGGTCCTTGCTGCACGTGTTGCCGCAGTTCGATCCGACCACCACCGCTCTTGCGATCATTTCCCTGCTGCTGGTGATCTTCACATCGCGCATCCCGTACATGGGGCGCGTACCGGGGCCGCTAGCCGCCCTTATCGTCGTCACCGGCATACAGGCTGTTTTCAACTTCGACAGCGTGGCGACCATAGGCAGCACTTTTGGCGAGATTCCGCGCGGCTTGCCTTCCCTGACCTGGCCCGAAATCACGCTGACCCGCTGCATTGAACTTATCGGGCCGGCCTTCGCCATCGCCATGCTGGGCGCCATCGAGTCCCTGTTGTCGGCGGTCGTGGCCGACGGCATGGCGGGTACACGTCATAATTCCAATCAGGAACTGGTGGGGCAGGGCGTGGCCAATATTCTGGCGCCGCTGTTCGGCGGCATCGCCGCGACCGGGGCCATCGCGCGCACCGCCACCAATATCCGCAATGGCGGCAACAGTCCCATTGCAGGGGTGGTGCATGCCTTGTTGCTGATACTGGTGCTGCTGTTCCTGGCGCCGCTGGCGGCCAGCATTCCCCTGGCCACCCTGGCCGCGATATTGTTCATGGTGGCCTGGAACATGAGCGAAATCCGCCATGTGGTCAAGATGGTCCGCCGCGCCCCGCGCGCCGACGTGATCATTCTGCTGGTCACGTTCGGCCTGACGGTATTCGCCGATCTGGTCGTTGCCGTGAACATAGGGGTGGTGCTGGCCATGCTGCATTTCCTGCGCCGGATGGCTGAAAGCGTGGTGGTCCAGCGGCAGGATACGCAATTGCTGCAAAGGGAATTGGAGCACGACGGTCTGGGTTCGCTACCGTCCGACGTGCTGGTCTATGCGATTGAGGGTCCGTTCTTCTTTGCGGCAGTCGATGCCTTCCAGCGCGTGCTCAGCGATACGCATGCCGATCCAAGAGTACTGGTCATACGCCTGGCGCATGTCCCATTCATGGATGCGACCGGCTTGCAGGTGTTGGAGCAATCCGTGTTCGAGCTGCAGGCGCGCGGCGTCAGGGTGATACTGACCGAGGCGAACGAGCGGGTGCTGGGCAAGCTGCGAAAAATGAGGCTGATCGAGAAACTGGGCCCCGGCGGCGTGGCGCAAAGCCTGCCCGAGGCGCTTGCTAGCGCTTGTTCTTGACGATGGGGTTGGCTGTGTCGGCCGCCTTGCCGTAGGCCACGCCGTGATGGGCCAGGTAGTCGCGTATCAATTGGCGAACGACCTGTGAGGGCGTAATGTCCTGGCTTGCGCAAAGACGTTCGAAGGCCTTTTTCTTTTCCGGGTCGATAAGCACGGTAAGTCTTGCGGTCTTGCTTTCCATGGTGCGCGCGATGTCGATGATGATCATCGAATTATAAGCAGATAGTCATGGGCCGGCGCCTGCGCGGCGGCTTATCCGCTTACGAGCTTAGCGATAGCCACAGGTAGGCGACGGGATTGTCCGCGCATGGGCCGAATCCGCATTCCAGCAGCGTCGAGACCATATTGGCCAGCACCAGCAGGAAGAACAGCCACATGACGGCGCCGGCCGTGCGGCTGCAACGGCGCGGATTGGCGTGGTCGGCGCTGCGCCGGTCCAGCATCAGCATGATGGCGCAGTACACAATAAATGCCACGAAGAGCAGCAGCGCCCAGGTATAGAAATGCAGGCCCAGGAAGGGCGAGCCATAGCCGGCGTCGCCGGGAGCGATATGCAGCAGAACCTGCCGGCCCGAAGCGAATGCGCCGGCCAGAGCGGAAATAATGACCATGCCGTAGTGCAAGGGCGATGGTCCGAACCGTATATTAAGCAGCAGCCCGACGCCGACCATGACAAAGGCCAGGCGCTGCAGCAGGCACAAGGGGCAGGGCAGCTCGTTGAACGCGATCTGCCAGACGAAGGCTGTCAACAAGATGGCGCAAATGCCCGCAAGCGCCAATGTATTCAATGCGCGCGAGAAGCGGAAGGCGTCGTTGTAAAAGTAATTGCTGGCCATGGCTTATAGCGAGAAACCCAGTGGATCGGTCATGTGAACTTGGCACCAGGCCGCAAAAATCACCAAGGTAATGAACCACAGCGACAGGCACATGCGGCGCTGCCCGCGTATGCCAAACCAGACTGCCAGCATGCCGGTAAGAAATGGCAGCATCATGATCATGAGAATAAGTCCCGATACGAGCGTTTACATTTGTAACCGATCTTAGCACAGGGCTTTAGGGCGCTTTCGTCAAACAGCGGCGATTTTTCGAGCCAGCGATTGCTTTAGGCTTTCCGTCAGCGAAGGCGGGTTCCAGCCTGAGCCGCACAACTCGGACAGCGAGACGGCGCTTGTGGATGCATAGCGCCTGTCATTGCCTACCGCTTGTTCGAAATCATTGGCCCGCAATGTGACCATGTCTATATCGACGCTTGCCAGTATCAAGGCGTGCACCAGCACAATCTGGCGGTATTCCGGCAACGGATCCAGGCGATGGCGGCGCCACAGTTGCGCGGTGCCGGCAATCTTGCGGGCCTGGCCGCCCGCGCCCACCGCCAGGTTGTAGCGGCCATCGCAGAAAGATCCCTGGACCGCTTGCGGCTGTGCGGTCACGCCGTGCTCTTGTAGAGCCAGGCCGATCACGCGGCAGATCAGCAGATAGGCTTCATCGGAATGGTCCAGCGGCTTGCCTTCCACGGCGTAGGCCAGGCTAAGGTTGACGATGCCCGGCCCTTGGGGAACGATGCCGCCGCCCGACTGCCGCAGGGCAACAGGCCAGCCCTGGGCGGCGAAATCCGCGCAGGCCGGAGCGAACCGGGGAAAGCGCTGGTATGTGCGCGGTACGACCAGGCCCTGATCGGATTCCCAGATACAGGCATGCGGGCCATGCGCCGCGGCAAGCCCGATCAGCGACTCATCGTGGCGGGCATCGCGCGCACCGTCCGTCGCGGGCAACAGCCTAAACACGCGCCGGCTCGAACTCGTCGTCAGTCATGAACATATACCGTATGGCATCGATGAAGCCGAGCACGACGGCCAGCGGCGCAAAGAAATAGAGGATGATCAGAAACACGATGCCCCAGCCTATCTGGCCCAGGTAGAAGCGGTGAGCGCCCAGCCAGCCCAGGAAGACAGCCAGCACGATCGCGATTTTCCGGTGGCTGTGCGGCTTTCTAAGCTCGTCGCCCTTGTTCTTGATGATCCACAGGCTGATGGGTACCGTCAACGCCAGGGCGATCAGTACCTTGCCGGCATGAACGCTCACGTAGCCCTTGATGGCGTAATAAATGTCCGAAAAATTATGGATGACCAGCCCGGTCAGGTGGGATAGCCACGCGAAGGCATCGTAGGCGATGGCTTCGCCAAAAGTCAGCGCAAGCAGGATGACAATGAAAACGACGATGGCCAGTATGATTTTTTGCAGCATGATGGGTCAGGTTCCAGGACAGATATATATGCTTAGTTTAATAAGCTTGGACCGCAAGATTGTCAACAAATGCCACGGCCGTCCTTTTGGTGCCGGCAAGGCGTCAGGTTTTTATCGCCAAGCGCCATAAGGCAGTCGTTTCGGCGCGCCGCGCCGCGTGCAGAGGATCAGACTCATCCATGGCCTTGGGGTGGCGCGCCCGGGTTTCCAGCTTGCCGGCTACACGCAATCCGGCGGCGGCAATCGCGTCGGTCAGGAAATCGGGTCCGCGCAGGCCCAGGTGCTCGGCCAAATCCGACATGATCAGCCAGCCCTCGCCGTTGTGCTCCAGGTGTTGCGCCAGCCCATTCAGATAGCCCAGCAGCATGCGGCTGTCCGGATCGTAGATGGCATGCTCGATCGACGTGGTGGGCCGCGCGGGCAGCCAGGGCGGATTGCAAACGATCAGCGGGCTGCGTCCTTCGGGAAACAGGTCCGCCTGTTCAAGCTGAACGATGTTTTCCAAGCCCAGGCGACTGATGTTTTCGCTGGCGCAGGCCAGCGCGCGGGCGTCCGTGTCGGTTGCGACGATGCGGCGCACGCCGCGCTGCGCCAGCATGGCGGCGATCACGCCGCTGCCGGTTCCGATGTCGAAGGCCAGTTCCGTCGCGGGCAGCGGGGCTTGGGACAGCAGGTCCAGGTACTCGCCCCGATTGGGGGAGTACACGCCGTAGTGGACATGTATGGGTTGCGCCAGGCCCGGAATCGCCACGCCTTTCTTGCGCCATTCGTGTGCGCCGATAATGCCCTGCAACGCCCGCAGCGAAAGCAGGAAAGGTTCGCCCGGCAGTTCCATGGCCGCCAGGCAGGCTTCACGCACATCGGGCGCGCGGCGCAGTGCGATCCCGGCGTCGGCATCCAGTTCGATCAGCAGGCGGTTCAGCAAATCCGTGCGTTGCGATTGTTGCAGCCGGTGCCGGTTGAATACATCCAGCGGGGTTGCAGGCGCGTCGTCCTTGCCGTGCTTCTTTTTCCCGCCGTCCTGCTTCTTATCGATCCGCCGCGCCAGTGCCTGCAAAAGCTGCCGGGCGTTCTGGAAATCGCCGCGCCAGAGCAGGGATGTGCCTTGGCTGATAAGGCGATAGGCGCTGTCCGCGCTTAGCGTGTCGTCGGCGACGACGATGCGGCGCGCCGGGGCGCCTTGCAGCCCGGACGGCCACCATGCCTTGCGGGACTCATCGTTTTCGGTCCAGCATGCATGGGACGGCGCGCGGTTGGAGGGTAGGGCGGGCATAAGATAGATGCAAGAGGGAATGCCGCCATTGTAAAGACTATTGCGCGGCGGTCCGGAGTGAGCCGGCCTTATCCGGATAGTTCGCCATCTTTCTGCACCAGATAGATCAGCACCAGCATAAGCGTGCAAAGAAAGCGGAAAGCGCTGGGTACGCCGTTCCAGGTTTCGGACATCCACATGCCGAACCATTCGCCGCCTATCGACATGAAGCCCGCCTGCCATGTCAGGAAGCCCAGCGTCAGGCCCGCTATGGCCGGATTTTTACTGCGATGAAAGTCGCCGGCGCCAGCCCTTCTGGCCCGAAACAGCGCGATGGCGCCCAGCCAGCAAAGCACGGCGGTGGCGGTTTCAAGAAGGATGATGGCGGCGTAGGCCGCATGCTGCAGCCATGGCGTGTGGATGGCGCGATAGCGGATGGCCGAATCGGGAAAAATGGTATCCATGGCCAGCACGTGCTGCACGAATGGCAGGTTGGCGCCGTAGTCGGTGATATTGCCAAGGGCCACCAGGCTGGCGAACAAGGCCATGGCCGCGACGCACGCGATTTTGGACAGGCGCTGGATCATGGACGGACCTTTCTATTTTTATTGGCTTTGCTGGCGGACTAGTCCGTGCAGGCTTGCCGCACGGCGTGTTCCCAGTTGGCCATCAGTTCTTCAGCCCGGCCGGCCGGCAGTTGCGGCGTGAACCTGCGCTCCACTTGCCATAGGGCCGACAATTCCGCCTGGTCCCTGTAGATCCCGCTGGTCAGGCCAGCCAGGTAGGCGGCGCCCAGCGCCGTGGTTTCCACCATGGTGGGCCGGACCACCGGTATGCCCAGCAAGTCGGCCTGGAACTGCATGAGCAGGTCGTTCACGCAGGCGCCGCCATCCACCCGCAGTTCGGCCAGCGGCTTGGCGCCCGCCGCCACGGCGTCCCGGCTCATGGCCTGAAGCAGCGCGGCGCTTTGGTAGGCGATGCTGTCCAGCGCGGCGCGGGCGATATGCGCCATCGTACTGCCCCGGGTCAGGCCGGTTATCGTGCCGCGGGCATCGGGCTTCCAGTAGGGGGCGCCCAGGCCGGTAAAGGCCGGTACCAGCATGACTCCGCCGGAATCCGGAACGCTTTGCGCCAGCGCCTCGATTTCGCTGCTTTTCTTGAAGGCATTCAGGCCGTCGCGCATCCATTGCACCACGGCGCCGGCCACGAAGACGCTGCCTTCCATGGCGTACTCGGTTTGCGGACCGGTTTGCGCCGCGCTGGTGGTTACCAGTCCATTTTTGGAAATCCGGAATTTGGTGCCGGTATGCATCAGCATGAAGCAGCCGGTGCCGTAGGTGTTCTTCGCCATGCCTTCCGTAAAGCAGGCCTGGCCGAACAAGGCGCTTTGCTGATCCCCCGCGACGCCGCAGATGGGAATCGCATGGCCGAGAAGCTCGGCCTGCACGGCTCCGAACTCGGCGCTGGACGGCAGCACGGCCGGCATCATGGCGGGGTTGATGTCCAGCGCCTGCATCAGTTCGGCGTCCCATTCATTGCTGTGCACATTGAACAGCATGGTGCGCGAGGCGTTGCTGACATCGGTCACGTGTTTTTGACCGCCCGTCAGTTGCCAGATCAGCCAGCTGTCGACGGTGCCGAAGGCCAGTTCGCCTTTCTTGGCCTGTTCGCGCGCCTGCGGCACGTGGTCCAGTATCCATTTAAGCTTGGTGGCCGAGAAGTAGGCATCGATGCGCAAGCCGGTCTTGTCCTGGATGATGCTTTCCAGTCCCTTGGCGCGCAGTTCCGCGCAGGTGGGCTCCGCGCGGCGATCCTGCCAGACGATGGCGTTGTGTATGGGCTTGCCCGTTTTGCGGTTCCAGACCACTGTGGTTTCACGCTGGTTGGTGATGCCCAGGGCATGGATGTCGGCGGCGCGCAGGCCCGCCTTGGCAATGGCTTCCCGCGCCGTTGCAAGCTGGGTTTGCCATATTTCGACCGGATCATGCTCGACCCAGCCCGATTCGGGATAGATCTGCGTGAGCTCCTTTTGGGCCAGCGCGACGATATTTCCTTCTTTGTCGAAGACGATGCTGCGCGTACTGGAAGTTCCTTGGTCGAGGGCAAGTATATAGGTCATGGCGGCGGTTGGATTAAGGGTTGGCTTGCAGTGTAAGGGCAGGCCCGCCGGGCTACAAGGCTTCCCGGGCGGCTACATCGCACTGCACTTGAGCGTGCGACAGCAGATCGGGAAAAGGGTCGGGCGGCGGCGCGTCGGTGAACAGGCGGTCGATCTGGCTAAGCTGCGCCACCCGAACCATGGCGGGACGATTGAACTTACTGACATCCGTGGCCAGCCAGACCTCGCGCGCATGCGAAATAATGGCCTGCGACACTTTGACTTCGCGGTAGTCGTAGTCGCGCAGCGAGCCGTCGGACTCGATGCCCGAGATGCCGATCAGCGCGATATCGACCTTGAACTGCCGAATGAAATCCACCGTGGCCTCGCCCACTATGCCATGGTCGCGGGGACGCACCACGCCGCCCGCGACGATGACCTCGCAATTCTGGTTGCGGCTCAGGATGGCCGCCACGTTGATGTTGTTGGTAATGACACGCAAGCCTGTATGGTGCAGCAGCGCCTTGGCGATGGCTTCGGTAGTGGTGCCTATGTTTATCAGCAGCGAACAATCATTGGGCACGGCCCGTGCCACCGCCAGGGCAATGCGCCGCTTGCCTTCGGCGTGCAGGTTTTCGCGCTGGTGGTGCGCAATATTCTCGATGGTGGAGTTGGGCATGCGGACCCCGCCATGGAAGCGCGCCAGCAGGCCGGCTTCCGACAGCCGCTGAAGGTCGCGCCGCACCGTCTGCACCGTGACATCCAGATGGGTGGCCAGTTCGTCCACCGTGCTGGAACTGCGTTCGTGAACATGCTGCAGGAGCTTGAGCTGGCGTGGATTCGGATTCATGTTCTTTATTGCAAATATGACAAAAGGGAATTTACATCGAAAGAAAAGGAATCGATCCTAGGGTTTTCATCAAGGGAATTCTTATACAAAACGAACAATAATGCGCAGAATAGAACAAAATCAGCGAGACATACACCATGCAGTTGAGGCTGGAGAGCATCGGCAAGAAGGTGGGAAGCGAAGACTGGCTCTATGAAATGAGCCTCAGTCCGCAGCCGGGCGCGGTAACGGTATTGCTGGGCGCCACCCGCGCCGGCAAGACCAGCCTGATGCGCATCATGGCCGGCCTGGATGCGCCAAGCACCGGCAAGGTGCTGGTCGACGAGCGCGATGTCACGGGACAGTCGGTGCGCCGGCGCAATGTGGCCATGGTCTACCAGCAGTTCATCAATTATCCGTCGTTGACCGTGGCGCAAAATATCGCCTCGCCCATGAGGCTGCGGGGCGAGAAAAATGTGGACGAACACGTGCGCGCCCTGGCCGACAAGCTGCATATCGGCACGTTTCTGGATCGCCTGCCCGCCGAGCTTTCAGGCGGGCAGCAGCAGCGCGTCGCCTTGGCGCGCGCATTGGCCAAGAAGGCTCCGCTGATGCTGCTGGACGAACCCCTGGTCAATCTGGACTACAAGCTTCGGGAAGAACTGCGCGAAGAACTGGGACAGGTATTCAGCGCGGGCGACGCCACTATCGTCTACGCCACGACCGAGCCCGGCGAAGCCCTGCTGTTGGGCGGCTACACCGCGGTGCTCGATAAGGGAGAACTGCTGCAATACGGCCCCACGGCACAGGTTTTTCAGCAGCCCCGGTCCTTGCGGGTGGCCCGCGCCTTCAGCGATCCGCCCATGAATTTCTTCCAGGCATTTCGCGTTCCCGGCGGTGTGCAACTGCCCCGATCGGCCCTGTTGCCCATGGCTCTGCCGGATGCCGCCGCGGGGGCGGGGCAAGACGTTACCGTCGGCCTGCGCGCCAGCGCCTTGCGCCTGCGGGAGCGGGACGGCGACCTGTCCCTGCATGGCAAGGTGCTGCTGGCGGAAATTTCCGGCTCGGACACCTTCGTGCATTTAAGCAGCGATATCGGCGATCTGGTGGCCCAGCTGGCCGGCGTGCACCACTTCACCCTGGGCGCGGCGCAAACCATGTATTTTGCGCCGTCGGCCGTATACGTCTTCGATGCGGCCGGCGACCTCTTGCTGGCCCCCTCCGGCGCAAGGAGCTCATAGTGGCCCGTATCGACCTGGACCTGTCGCACGCCTATAAGGCCAAGCCTCAAAGCGAAGAGGACTACGCTTTGCTGCCCCTGAAAATGACCTTCCAGGATGGCGGCGCCTATGCCTTGCTGGGGCCTTCGGGCTGCGGCAAGACCACCATGCTGAATATTATTTCCGGCTTGCTCGCGCCATCGCAGGGGACCGTGTTTTTCGATGGCGTCGATAAAACCGCCGCCACGCCCCAAGAACGCAATATTGCGCAGGTATTCCAGTTCCCCGTCATCTACGACACCATGACAGTCGGCGAGAACCTGGCGTTTCCGCTGCGCAACCGCAAGGTGCCGCCCGCCCGGATCAAGGAGCGCGTGGGCCAGATAGCGGAAATGCTGGAAATGAGCCATCAGCTGAATCAGCGCGCCGCCGGCCTCTCGGCCGACGCGAAGCAAAAAATCTCCCTGGGCAGGGGGCTGGTGCGCGACGATGTTTCCGCCGTACTGTTCGACGAGCCGCTTACCGTTATCGACCCGCATCTGAAATGGCAGTTGCGCCGCAAGCTCAAGCAGATCCACCACGAGCTCAAGCTCACGCTGATCTACGTCACGCATGACCAGGTCGAGGCGCTGACCTTTGCCGAACGCATCATGGTCATGTCGCGCGGCCGCGTCGTCCAGGAAGGCACGCCCGAAGAATTGTTCGAGCGCCCCGCCCATACCTTTGTCGGACATTTCATCGGTTCGCCGGGCATGAATCTGTTGCCCCTGTCCGCCGCGGGCGGCCGTATCCTGGTGGGCGGGCAGGCGGTGCAGCCTCCGCCGGACCTGGCGATCCCCGAAGGCGAGTTCACCTTAGGGCTACGCCCCGAATACACCTATGTGGCCGATCCGCGCGAAATGGGCGCGGTGCAGGCGCGGGTCGAGAAAGTGCAGAACATAGGCACAGGCCAATTGCTCACCGCGCGCGTGGGGCCGCATCAGTTGCGCGCCCGCCTGGGGCTGGAGCAGGAATTGCCGGAACCGGGCGCCGCCGTCGGCCTCGCGCTGCTTGGGCGGCACACCTGCCTGTACAAGAACGAGGAGCTCATCGCATGAGTCAATACGTGAAACCCGTCAATCAGAAGGCCTGGTGGCTGATTTTGCCCGTATGCATTTGCGTGGCGTTCTCGGCCGTGATCCCCTTGATGACCGTGGTCAACTATTCGGTGCAGGATGTCATCTCGCCAAGTCGCGCAGTGTTTGTTGGCACGGAATGGTTCAGCGCCGTCATGCGCGATGAGGAACTGCATTCGGCCTTGCTGCGTCAACTGATATTTTCGCTCTCCGTCCTGGCCATCGAGATTCCGCTGGGTGTGCTGCTGGCCTTGTCCATGCCATCCACCGGCTGGAAATCTTCGGCCGTGCTGGTCATGGTGGCGCTCTCGCTGCTGATTCCCTGGAACGTCGTGGGCACCATCTGGCAGATATTCGGGCGCACGGATATCGGCCTTATGGGACGGGCCTTGTATATGCTGGACATCGACTACAGCTACGCCAGCAACCCCACCCAGGCCTGGCTGACGGTGTTGCTGATGGATGTATGGCATTGGACGCCGCTGGTGGCCCTGCTGGCGTTTGCGGGCTTGCGCTCCATTCCCGATGCGTATTATCAGGCGGCCAGCATAGACGGGGCCAGCCGGCTCGCGGTGTTCCGCTACATCCAGCTGCCCAAGATGCGCGGGGTATTGATGATAGCCGTGCTGTTGCGTTTCATGGATAGCTTCATGATCTATACCGAGCCTTTCGTGCTGACGGGCGGAGGGCCGGGCGATGCCACGACCTTCCTTAGCCAGTACCTGACGCAGAAGGCGGTGGGGCAGTTCGACCTGGGGCCGGCCGCCGCCTTCTCGCTGATCTACTTCCTGATCATCCTGCTGTTCTGCTTTATTTTATACAACTGGATGCTGCGGGTCGGAACCCAGGACAAGGAGGCCGGCCATGAATAGGAAAAAGCCATTCCGGGTACGCACGCTGTTCCTGATCCTGTACCTGCTCTTCGCCATGCTGCCCATCTACTGGATGGTCAACATGAGCTTCAAGACCAATTCGGGCATCTTGTCCAGTTTCGCCCTGTTGCCCAGGGAATTCACCTGGGACAACTACATAACCATCTTTACCGACCGGTCGTGGTACAGCGGCTATATCAATAGCCTGATCTACGTGGCATTGAATACGGTGATTTCGCTGACCGTGGCCTTGCCGGCGGCCTATGCATTCTCGCGCTACCAGTTCCTGGGCGACAAGCATGTGTTTTTCTGGCTGCTGACCAATCGCATGACGCCGCCGGCCGTGTTCCTGCTGCCATTCTTCCAGTTGTATTCGACCCTGGGCCTGATGGACACCTACTGGGCGGTCGCCCTGGCGCACCTGGTGTTCAACGTGCCGTTGGCGGTCTGGATACTGGAAGGCTTCATGAGCGGCATTCCGCGTGAAATCGACGAGACCGCTTATATAGACGGGTACAGCTTCCCGCGCTTTTTCCTGACCATCTTTCTGCCGCTCATCAAATCGGGCGTGGGCGTGGCGGCCTTCTTCTGCTTCATGTTCAGTTGGGTGGAGCTGCTGCTGGCGCGCACGCTGACCAGCGTGAACGCCAAGCCTATTGTGGCCACCATGACGCGCACGGTATCGGCGTCCGGCATGGATTGGGCCACGCTGGCCGCGGCCGGAACGCTGACCATCATTCCGGGCGCCATCGTCATCTGGTTCGTGCGTCATTACATTGCAAAGGGATTTGCAATGGGCCGCGTGTAAAGGAGAGCCGCCATGTTCGACTGGATGGTATGGACCTTGCCCACCGCCGTGTTCTTCATTTGCATAGGCCTGATGCTGGCGGCCATGACGGTGTGGGAACTTAAATCGCCCACTACGCTGCGCAAGGGTTTTCTGCCCATTGCCACCACGCGGGGCGATCGCTTGTTCATCGGCCTGCTGGTGGCCGCCTATATCAACCTGGGCTTCCTGGGCCTGGCCGGCGGCATGGCCGGCTGGTTCGGCATGGAGCGGGAACCCAGCGTCTGGATAAGTTTCGTCGTATCCATGCTGGTCCTGGCGCTGATTCTGCGCAAGGGCTGAATGCTTGATGCCGCGTGATTTGACCTTTCCCCGGATCAACGCGGCGGGACGGGAAAACGGGGACATGTTCTACCGAGGAGACCATCATGTTATTTCGCCGTACAGCCCTGGCGCTTGCCATAACCTGCGCCTTGTCCGGCCAGGCATACGCCGGCGTAGCCGAAGCCCAGAAATGGATAGACAACGAATTCCAGCCATCCACCTTGAGCAAGGATCAGCAGCTGGCTGAAATGAAATGGTTCATCGAAGCCGCCAACAAGCTCAAGGAGCAGGGTGTCAACGAAGTATCGGTGGTATCCGAGACCATCACCACTCATGAATACGAAGCCAAGACCCTGGCCAAGGCCTTTGCCGAAATCACCGGCATTACCGTGCATCATGACCTTATCCAGGAAGGCGACGTGGTCGAGAAGCTGCAGACGTCCATGCAGTCGGGCAGGTCCATCTACGATGGCTGGATTTCCGATTCCGACCTGATCGGCACTCATTACCGCTACGGCGAAATGCTGTCCCTGACCGATTACATGAATGGCGACGGCAAGCAATGGACCAACCCGACGCTGGACGTCAAGGACTTCATCGGCACTTCGTTCACCACGGCGCCCGACGGCAAGCTGTATCAACTGCCCGACCAGCAGTTCGCCAACCTGTACTGGTTCCGCGCCGACCTGTTCGCGCGGCAGGACCTTAAAGACAAGTTCAAGGCCAAGTACGGCTACGAGCTGGGCGTGCCCGTCAATTGGACCGCATACGAAGACATCGCCAATTTCTTCACCAACGATGTCAAGACCGTCGACGGCAAGCCCATCTACGGCCACATGGACTACGGCAAGAAAGATCCTTCGCTGGGATGGCGATTTACCGATGCTTGGCTGTCCATGGCGGGCACCGCCGACAAGGGAACGCCCAACGGCATGCCGGTGGACGAATGGGGCATACGGGTCGCCGACGATAAGTGCACCCCCGTGGGTGCATCCGTCTCGCGCGGCGGCGCAACCAATTCTCCGGCCGCGGTCTATGCATTGACCAAATACATAGACTGGATGAAAAAATACGCGCCCAAGCAAGCGCAAGGCATGACGTTCAGCGAATCGGGTCCGGTTCCCGCGCAGGGGCATATCGCGCAGCAGATATTCTGGTACACGGCCTTCACCGCCGACATGACCAAGAAAGGCCTGCCCGTGGTCAACGACGACGGCACGCCCAAGTGGCGCATGGCGCCGGCGCCACACGGTCCCTACTGGAAGGATGGCATGCAGAATGGCTACCAGGACGTCGGTTCATGGAGCTTCTTCAAGAACCACGATCCCAAGAAAGTGGCGGCCGCCTGGCTGTATGCGCAGTTCGTCACGTCCAAGACGGCATCGCTCAAGAAATCCATCGTCGGCCTGACCTTCATTCGCGACAGCGACATACACAGCGAATACTTCACCAAGAACGCCAATAAGTACGGCGGCCTGATCGAGTTCTATCGCAGCCCCGCCCGCGTGGCCTGGACGCCCACCGGCACCAACGTGCCCGACTACCCCAAGTTGGCCCAGTTATGGTGGAAGAATGTAGCCACGGCGATTACCGCCGAGAAAACGCCCCAGCAGGCCATGGATAACCTGGCTACCGAAATGGACGCTGTCATGGCGCGCCTGGAACGCGCCGGCATGAGCCACTGCGCGCCCAAGCTCAATCCCAAGAGCGACCCGTCCAAGTGGCTCAGCGACAAGCAGGCGCCCTGGAAAAAACTGGCCAACGAAAATCCCAAGGGTGAAACAGTGGCCTACGAGGCGCTGCTGAATGCCTGGAAAGAGGGCCGGGTGCGTTAAGCCTGGCTGTCCAGCAAGCGAAAGGCCGTGTGCGCAAATCCCGGCACACGGCCTTTCGCTTGGGCCCGGTCCGCTGTTCTACACTTACGCTGCTTCCATTTTCTGACTGTTTTTTATGACATCACTTGTATCTCCCCAGCCGACCGATCGGCCGCAGCTTTTCAGGACTCTGGCCGGTCTGGGCCAGGTGGATCTGGCTATCATTGGCGGCGGCGCAACCGGCCTGGGGGTGGCGCTGGATGCCGTGCTGCGCGGCCTGTCGGTGGTTTTGCTGGAGTCGCACGATTTTGCCAAGGGCACGTCTTCGCGCGCGACCAAGCTGGTGCACGGCGGGGTGCGCTACCTGGCGCAGGGAAATATCGCCCTGGTGCGCGAAGCGCTGCACGAGCGTTCCACTCTATTGCACAATGCTCCCCATTTGGCGCGGCCCCTGCCTTTTGTCATGCCCGGCTACAAGTGCTGGGAAACGCCTTTTTACGGCACCGGCCTGAAAATCTACGACGCCCTGGCCGGCAAGGCCGGCCTGGGTTCCACCGAATTTCTTAATTTACGGCAGACGCAAGGCTGCATTCCGGGTGTCAGGACGCAAGGCCTGAAAGGCGGCGTCAAATACTGGGATGGGCAATTCGACGATGCCCGTCTGGCGCTGGCCCTGGCGCGAACCGCGGCCTCGCAGGGCGCCTTGCTGATCAACTACTGTCCCGTCATCGAACTGATCCACGAGCTGGGCAGGGTGGCCGGCCTGCAATGCCGGGATGCCGAAACAGGCAATGTTCATACCCTGCGGGCGCGCTGCGTCATCAACGCCAGCGGCGTCTGGGTCGACGAGATCCGCCAGATGGATGGTTCGGCCACCGGACGCGACACCCAGCCCATGGTGGCGCCCAGCCAGGGCGTCCATCTGGTCGTGGACAGTGAGTTCTTTCCGGGCGATCATGCCCTGTTGGTGCCCAAGACGCAGGACGGCCGGGTATTGTTTGCGGTGCCCTGGCTGGGCAAGGTCATCCTGGGCACCACCGATACGCCGCGCCACGACCTGTCGCGCGAGCCGCTTGCCTTTGCCGAGGAAGTCGAATTCATCCTTGGCGAGGCGGCCAAATACCTGGCTCGTCCGCCATCGCGATCGGATGTCAAGAGCATATGGGTTGGGCTGCGCCCCTTGGTGCGCCCGCCCCAGAATGAAGGCGACAACACCAAGAAAATCAGCCGCGAACACACGGTATTGGTCAGCCCCAGCGGCCTGGTGACCGTCACCGGCGGCAAGTGGACCACTTATAGGGCAATGGCGGAAGACGTGCTGGAAAAATGCATGGAAAGCGCGCTGCTGGAACGCTTGCCGCCTTCTGAAACCGGCGACTTCAAGCTGGTGGGCGCCCCGGTGACCGGCCAGGGCAGAACCAGCCTTACGGGGACGCCCGGGCTGGACGCCTATGGCACCGAGGCCGAATGGCTGGCCGGCCTGCCCGGAGCGCAAGTCGAACTGGCTCCGGGCTTGACCGAAGCGATGCTGCGTTTCGCCGCGCGCAACGAATATGCCCGAACGGTGGAAGACGTGCTGGCCCGGCGTTCCCGCCTGTTGTTCCTGGATGCGCGCCTTGCGCAAAAACTGGCGCCGGCCGCGGCCGACATCCTGGGCGAGGAGACCGGTGTGGATCCCCGGCTGGACGAGTTCCTGGCGTTGGCCGGCCAGTATCAACGGCTACCCGATTGATGTGCGCGCCGCGAAAGCAAGGAAGGCTCAAGACCCGAACAGGGTGCGCGCCGATTCGAACCGCTTGGCGAAGTAGGGGTTGTCCAGCGAATCGACCCGCACACGTCCGCCTGTCGATGGCGCGTTAACGAATCTCGCATCGCCTATATATATACCCATATGGGAAAAAGGCCGATTCAGCGTGTTGAAAAAGACAAAATCGCCCGCTTTCAATTGGCTTCGCGGGATAGGGCGGCTTAGCCTTGCAATTTCAGCCGTGTTATGAGGAAGGGGCTGGCTGGCCGCCTGGCTGAATACGTAGGCCACCAGGCCGCTGCAGTCGAAACCGGCATCGGGGTGCGAGCCGCCGTAGCGGTAGTTCGATTCCAGCAAGCCCATGGCGGTCAGCACGACGTCGCCGCGCTGCCCAGGCGCCAGGGTTATCGCCCGGCCGAGGGGGGCGTGAACACCTTGCGACGCGGAGCCATCAGGACCACGTACCGCGCATCCAGCCAGCAGCAGTAATTCGGCAGCCACAAACAGCAAGCATAATAAGCGGCGGATAAGCATGGGAATCAGCATAAGGGCTTTGACAGGTTTAATACAAGTGTATGCATAGCGTTGTTTTTTTACAGGACAATGTAACTTATCCCTGATATTTCGCAGAATATTGTGTAACTACGACAGCGCTGTCATGTAATTTTCTTTAAATATTTGATACTATGCCTATGTCATTTATACAGAATGTGCATGGTTGTAAGCGTTTCGATGGCTTTTTTGTAAATTACCAGCGTAAGCTGATCGGATACCTGCCGCAGATACACTAATTAGGTTTTGTTAACCCATTAACATTTGTTAGCATCTTAAAACCTCTGATTTCTGCGGTGAGCCTGTTTCGGTTTTCAACAAGGAGGGCACAATGCCCGTCACGGATAATTCGTTATTAAGCGACATTCAAGAAGTCAATTTATCGTACTTGATGCTCGCTCAGCGTATGTTGCGCGAAAACTATGCCGCCGGCATGTTCCGCCTGGGTTTCGATTCCGACGTCGCGGATATTGTCATGCGCTTGTCGCCTGCCCAATTGGTCAAGCTGGCGGGTTCCAGCTCCTTGATCTGCAAGTTTCGTCTTAACGACTACGACCTGCTGTCCTCGTTGACGCAGGACGTGCTTGGCGGGGTGCTTCAAAAAGCCCATTCCACCATTCTTCTTTCCCAGCAGGCCAGCGAACAGCCCGCGTAAGCGGCCGGACGCCTCGACAATAATTATTATGGCA
This sequence comes from Pollutimonas rozaliensis, assembly GCF_048751585.1. NCBI lineage: Bacteria > Pseudomonadati > Pseudomonadota > Betaproteobacteria > Burkholderiales > Alcaligenaceae > Pollutimonas > Pollutimonas rozaliensis. Next base: position 250,090 of record NZ_JAZHOB010000006.1, read on the forward strand.
ACAAAAAGCGTAGCTAGGGAAGCGGAAGAAATTCTTCTGGCCACCGAAATGATCCAGTTGGGCGCCCGTTTGCAGGTATTGCAAGCCGAGACCAGCCTTAGCTATGATCGCCTGGCCCGGCTGTACCGGGAGGTAAAAGGGTGCTCGCCGCCCAAGGGCATGCTGCCTTTCTCGGTCGATTGGTTCATGACATGGCTGCCCAATATCCATTCCAGCGTGTTCTACAGCGTGTATCAGTACATGGATCAGCATACGCCGGCCAAGAAAGCGAAAGCGCTGGTCGAGGCGTATAGGCTGTACCTGGAACAATCGTCCACCGGCCGCCCCGCCGATTCCACCGAAGAGCCCGTGCTCAGCTTTACGCGCGCCTGGATGCTGGTTCGGTTTTTTGACAGCAATATGGTGCAGTTGTCGCACTGCACCCGCTGCAAGGGCGGTTTTGTTGCTCACGCCCACGACCCTCAGAACGATTTCGTCTGCGCCATCTGCCGTCCGCCGCCCAGGGCCGGAAAGACGCGCAGCAAGGCCGCGGCCGCGCACCCTGTCGAGGTCTTGCGCTCGGCCCGCAAGGCCGCCGGCAAGATCAGCCCTGTGTCGGGTTGACGGCCGCGATGGCCGATGCCATGAAACGATCGATCCGCCCCGGGGTTCCGAGGCGGTTTTTTTTGCCCAGAGCGGGGATTTAGGCTCAAAAACACCCTTTGAAAGGCGCTTTTGCGGCAGCCAAAAGAAGGGATCATATGCAGCATGTGTTTACTGAAGGCGTATCCGTGTTTATTTTCGTTGGATTTCTGATCGTTTTCTTCTCGGTATTCGGAAGCTATGTCGGCTTGGGCGGGCATCTGGGCGCCTTGTACCAGCCGTTCGAATTCGTTCTGATCGCCGGAGCCGCGCTAGGTGCCTACATTGCTTCGAGCAGCGGGAAATCCGTCAAGCTGCTGTTCGAGTCGCTGCCTCTGATTGTCCGCAAGAGCCCCTACAGCAAGGAGCTGTACATGGAGCTGATGGCGCTCTTGTACGTATTGCTGAACAAGGCGCGCCGCGACGGCCTGATGTCCATCGAATCGGACATCGAAGAGCCCGAAACCAGCCCCATCTTCACCGACTACCCGCGCATCCTGCGCGACGAAAAGCTGATGGAGTTCATTACCGACTACCTGCGCCTGATGGTCAGCGGCAACATGAGCTCCTATGAGATCGAAACCCTGATGGACCAGGAAATCGAAGCGCATCACCAGGAGCGCAATGTGCCCGCCAACGCGCTGCACTCCGTGGCCGACGCCTTGCCGGCTTTCGGGATTGTGGCGGCGGTGCTGGGCGTGATCAAGGCCCTGGCCTCGGTCGATCAGCCGCCGGCCGTCCTGGCCGACCTCATCTCCAAAGCCATGGTTGGAACCTTTCTGGGGGTGCTGCTGGCCTATGGCTTCGTCGCCCCGTTGGCTGCTTCGATAGAACGCCGTTCCGTTGCGTCCTCCAAGGTCCTGGAGTGCATCAAGGTCACCTTGCTGGCCAGCATGAATGGTTACCCGCCGCAATTGGCGGTGGAATTCGGCCGCAAGGTTCTGTATTCATACGTCAGGCCGTCGTTCATGGAACTGGAAGACCATGTCCGGCAAACCCGTGCGCCCGCCCGCAAGGCGTAACGAGCCGTCATGAAGAAACCCCAGCCGCGGATAGTCATCCGGCGCAAGCGCAGCATTGCGGAAGCCAAGCACAACTCCAGCTGGAAGATCGCCTATGCGGACTTCATGACGGCCATGATGGCCTTCTTCCTGGTCATGTGGCTGCTTTCGCTTGTTCCGCAAAAAGACCTGCAGGCGATCGCCGAGTATTTCCGCATGCCGCTCATGACAGCCGTCACCGGCGGGCCCAAAAACGAAAGCGGCAGCAGCGTGATACCCGCTGGAGCATCCAGCGTGATCCCCAATCCCAGTCCCATCCCCTCGCGCGGCGATGTCCATACCGAGGGCGACCTGCGCGACGTGCAGCGCCTGGAAAGCCTGAAGACCGAACTCGAGGATCTGATCAAGACCGATCCCGTGCTGCAGCAGTTCAGCCCCCAGTTGCTGCTGGACATGACTCCGGACGGTTTGCGGATTCAGATCATCGACAAGCAGAACCGTCCCATGTTCGCGACCGGCAGCGCCCAGGTTCAGTCCTATATGCGCGATATCCTGCGCCAATTGGGCCCGGTCTTCAACAGGCTGCCCAACAGCATCAGCATCGCCGGCCATACCGATTCCATCCAGTACGCGACCGGCGAGCGCGAGTACAGCAACTGGGAACTCTCGGCCGATCGGGCCAATGCGGCCCGCAAGGAGCTGGTGGCCGGCGGGATGGACGAGGTCAAGATCAAGCGCATATTGGGTCTGGCCGCATCGGTCAGCCTGATTAAAGATAATCCGGCGGCAGCCGTTAATCGACGTATCAGTATTGTTGTGTTGAACAGTCGTGCCGAACGCCGCATCGACGAGCAGAACGCATCCGCGGCCTCGGCCGCCAGCCTGAGAGACCTGCTGGAGCCGGCGCCTGCGCTGATCCCTCGAGGGGCCGTGCCGGGGCTGCCCGACTTGCTGGATCTGCCCGTCAAGCCGCTATTGCCGAACGGACAATAGGCCGCCTTGCTTCGCGACCGGAGCAAGGCTGGCGCTTTCGTTGCCGGCTGATCCATGGTTCCCGGGCGCGGGCTGGTATTGTTGCCGACAACAAATCATAATGAGGCGGGCCGGAATTGGGGAAGGCGAATGACAGAGCTCTACAGTAAAAGGAAGCAATCATGAGTGCGGGCGTGGACCTGAGCCAGTTTTTCGAAACGTTCTTTGACGAGGCCGACGAGTTGCTGGCCGACATGGAGCAGTTGCTGCTCGGAATGGATCTGGACAATCCCGATACCGACCAGCTCAACGCCATCTTCAGGGCGGCCCATTCCATCAAGGGGGGGGCGGGCACGTTCGGCTGCTTCGGCCATCTGGCCGAGACCACGCACTTGCTGGAAAACCTGCTGGACAATATCCGCAGAGGTGAAATGCCGCTGCGCAAGGACATGATCGATCTATTCTTGGAAACCAAAGATGTGTTGACAGAGCAAGTGGCGGCGTACCGTAATTCTCAAGAACCCGACGTGGGGGCATACGAACGCATTTGCGCTCAATTGCGTGAACTGGCCCTGGAACAGCAGGGCGAGCCGGCCGCGCCGGCTCCAGCGGCCCAGCCCATTCAGGCCCCTGCGCCGGCTGCCATGGTGGCTCCCGCTGTTGCAGCCACCCCTCTCGCCGCCGACGCGAACCTGCCGCTGCGCGTGCGGGTAATCCGCCTGGCCGCCAAAGACATGGAAGCCCTGGCCGCCGAAATGGCCTTGCTGGGCGATGTCCTGCACCAGGAAAAAACAGCCGACACGCTGACCATCTGGTTAAACACCACCGCCAGTGCGGACGATCTTGAAGCGGTATGCGGGTTCATCGTCAACGATGACCAGGTTGACATTGCCCGGGAAGCCGCGCCTTCGGCTGCCGCGGCCGCGGCCGCAAGTCCGGCCGCTCAGGCCGAGCCTCCGGTCCAGGCCGCTGCGCAAGCGATCCAACAGGCCGCTGTGCCGGCTGCCGCCGAAAGCCCGGCATCCCCAGCGCCAAACGCAAAGCCCGCCGCGGCCGCAAGCGCGCCTGCGCCGCGTCCCGCCAAACCTGAAAAAGCATCCGCCGCCGGCTCGTCAAATAGCAGCACCATACGCGTGGGTGTCGAGAAGGTCGACCAGATCATCAATCTGGTCGGCGAATTGGTCATTACCCAGGCCATGCTGGTGCAGACCGCATCCACGCTGGATCCGGTCGTGCACGACCGCCTGCTCAACGGCATCGAGCAATTGGAGCGCAACGCGCGCGACCTGCAGGAAGCGGTCATGTCCATACGCATGATGCCCATGGATTACGTATTCAGCCGCTTTCCGCGCGTCGTGCGCGAAAATGCGGCCAAGATGGGCAAGCAGATCAAGCTGACCACATACGGCCAGGCCACCGAGCTGGATAAAAGCCTTATCGAGCGCATCATCGATCCGCTGACCCACCTGGTGCGCAACAGCATCGATCACGGCATCGAACTGCCCGAAGTGCGGGTCGCCGCGGGCAAAAGCCCCGAAGGCAACATGATTCTGTCGGCCCAGCATCATGGCGGGCAAATCGTCATCGAGGTGTCCGACGACGGCGCCGGCCTTAGCCGCGAGCGCATCCTCAAGAAAGCCATGGCGCAAGGCATGGCGGTCACCGAAAACACACCCGACGAAGAACTCTGGCAGCTTATTTTCGCGCCCGGTTTCTCCACGGCGGAAAAGGTCACCGATATTTCCGGCCGCGGCGTCGGCATGGACGTCGTCCGGCGCAATATCCAGGGCATGGGCGGGCACATACAATTGTCGTCGCGCCCCGGCCAAGGCACCACCACGCGCATCGTGCTGCCCCTGACGCTGGCCATCCTGGACGGCATGTCGGTGAAGGTCGGCGAAGAAACCTTTATCCTGCCGCTCAGCCATGTCACCGAGTCCATGCAGCCTTCGGCCGATCAGATACGCAGCATTTCCGAGTCTGAGCACGTACTGCACGTACGCGGGGAATACCTTCCAATGGTGGCCCTGCACAACGTCTTTGCGGTCAACGGAGCGGAAACCGACATCACACGCGCGATAGCGGTGGTGCTGCAGGCCGAGGATGTACGCTTCGCCCTGCTGGTCGATCACCTAATAGGACAGCACCAGGTTGTCGTCAAGAACCTGGAATCCAATTATCGAAAAATACCGGGTGTATCCGCTGCCACCATCCTGGGTGACGGCAGCGTAGCGCTGATAGTCGACGTATTCGCGCTGATGCGTGTTACGCGCGACAAAACGACGATATAACGCCTCTTTAAAGTTTCGGAGAAAGCAATGTTCAACAAATTCGAATCCAATGCCCAGCAGGTCGACACCACAGGCCAGGAATTCCTGGTATTCACGCTGGCGGCGCAAGAATACGGAATCGACATTTTGAAAGTCCAGGAAATCCGCGGCTACGACAGCCAGAGCGTTACGCGGATCGCCAACGTGCCCTCGTTCGTCAAGGGCGTTACCAATCTGCGGGGCATCATCGTTCCCATTGTCGACATGCGCATCAAGTTCAATCTTGAACGCGTCGAATACGATCACCAAACCGTGGTTGTCATTCTGAACCTGCAGACGCGCGTGGTGGGGGTGGTGGTCGATGGCGTGTCCGACGTCCTCATGCTGCAGCAGTCGCAGATCAGCGCGGCGCCTCAATTCGGCACGGCGTTCTCCACCGAATACCTGACGGGCATCGGCACCCTGGGCGAGCGCATGCTGATCCTGGTGGATATTGAAAAACTCATGACCAGCGAGGAAATGGCGCTGGTGGAAAATGCCGTCGTTTAAGTAACGGCAGACGCCGTCGGGTAGTGGGCGTTGGCGGCGGGTGGAGTCCTATTTAAAGGTACGTAGCAGGATGCGCAAGATTTCCCTGTTTTCCGATATGAAGATACGCAGCAGCCTCATCCTGGTGCTGGTTTTCTTTCTGGCCATGCTGATGGCCGGCGCCGCCCTGGGGGTCTTGTCCCTGCGCGCCAACAACCAGGCCCTGAACAACATCGTCCTGAATCAGCGCCTGGGCGCCAACCTGAGCACGGCCATCGACGGCTACAAGAACGTCCAGACCATACTGGGTCGCGCCGTCGCCAGCTTCATCGTCAACAGCGATCAGCAAAGCTATGCCATCGCCAATGAATGGGGCGGTGAAAGCGGCGCCGACGCTTCCGCCCTCAGCGACGAGTCGCGCCAGCTCATTGCCGCCGCGCGCAAGGAATACGACCAGTCGATGTCGCGCTTCAAGGCCTTCCAGGATCTGGCGCAAAACGTTCCCGATCCGGAAAGCCGCTACCGCCGCGTGATCGAAGGCTATACCACGCTGATGGAAGGCGGCGTCATGCCTTTGTTCAGCCTGATTTCATCGGGCAATATCCGCGAATATCACAGCTTCCTGGGAAGCACCACCCTGTTTCTGGAAGAGGACCTCTACAGTTCGCTGGGCGGCCTGCAATCCTTCCAGCAGCGCCTTATCGACCGCAGCTATCAGACCGAGGCTGATCAATACGAACTGGTGATCATGCTGGTGTCCGTCGCAATGCTGATGTGCGTACTTATTGCTTTTCTTTCCTACGTGTTCCTTGGCCGCGTGGTGCTGCGTCCCTTGCGTCTGGCCGGCACGCATTTCGACCGTATCGCGGGCGGGGACCTGACCCAGCGGGTGGAGGTTCGTTCGCACAACGAGATCGGCGTTCTGTACGAGGCCTTGCGGCGCATGCAGGAAAGCCTGACGCGCACGGTGAGCACGGTGCGCCAGGGTGTGGAAGAGATCACGCTGGGTTCGCGCGAGATTTTCATGGGCAACACGGATTTGAGCAGCCGCACCGAGCAGCAGGCGGCGTCGTTGCAGGAGACGGCGGCCAGCATGGAGCAGTTGGCCAGCACGGTGCGCCAGAACACGGATAACGCGACGCAGGCCGACACGCTGGCCAAGAGCGCCTCGGATGTGGCCGCGCGCGGGGGCCAGGCGGTCTCGGCGGTGGTGGACACCATGAGCGAGATCTCCACGAGCTCGGGCAAGATGGTCGAGATTGTGGGGGTGATTGACGGCATCGCTTTTCAGACGAACATCCTGGCGTTGAACGCGGCGGTGGAAGCGGCGCGGGCGGGCGAGCAGGGCAAGGGCTTTGCGGTGGTGGCGGGCGAAGTGCGCTCGCTGGCGCAGCGCAGCGCGCAGGCGGCCAAAGAGATCAAGGTGCTGATCGAGGAGTCGCAGAAGAAGGTGCAGGCCGGGGCCAAGCAGGCCGGCCAGGCGGGGGAGATCATGCAGGAGGTGGTCGGTTCGGTGCAGGGCGTGACCACGATCATGGGCGAGATCTCCTCGGCCTCGCATGAGCAGTCCGACGGGATCGAGCAAGTGAACCAGGCGGTCACGCAGATGGACAGCGTGGTGCAGCAGAACGCGGCGCTGGTCGAGCAGGCGGCGGCGGCAGCCGGTTCGCTGCAGGATCAGGCCACGCGCCTGGCCGAAGCCGTGGCGGTATTCAAGATCAATGCCAATGAAGTCATCGATGTGGCCGCTGCGCGGCTGCAACATTCCAAGTCGGGAGACGCGTCCGGTACAGGACGCTTGAACCTGGCACAACCTGCTGGAGCTCTAACCAGCTCCTAGACCATGTCATCAATAGCGCAATCCATCTTCACCATGCCCGCCTTACCCGAGGTCGGGCATAACGATTTTGAGCGAGCGGCGCGCATCTTGCGCGCCCGCGCCGGTATTGTGCTGGGGGGACACAAGCAGGAAATGGCCGAGCGGACCCTGGCCATGCGGGCAAAAAGCCTGGGCATGGCCAATGTCAAGGAATATCTCGATCATCTCGAACTGAACGGCCAGTCGCCGCAGTGGGAGGCATTCGTCAATGCCTTCACCATCAATCACACCGCCTTCTTTCGCGAGCAGCACCACTTCGCCATCCTGGCCAAGTTCGCCAAGACGCGCAAGAAGCCGTTTTCCGTCTGGTGTTCCGCCAGCTCGACGGGCGAAGAGCCTTATTCCATCGCCATGACGCTGCGCGAATCCTGCCCCGCGCCCGACAGCGGGGTGTCCATCCTGGCGACCGATATCGATACCCATGCGGTCCAGAAAGCCCAGGAAGGCATGTATTCCATGGAGCGGGCCGGTCCCGTGCCCGAGGACTACCTTAGAAAATATTTCCAGCGCGGCACCGGCCGGCGCACGGGCATGGTGCGCGTCAAGCCCATCCTGCGCGACATGATCCAGTTCGACACCCTGAACCTGTTGTCGCCCAATTGGCCCATCGCCGATAAGCTGGATGTCATTTTTTGCCGCAACACCATGATTTATTTCGATAAGGCTACGCAAACGCGTATTTTGGAGCGTTTTTCCGCCATATTGAAGCCAGGCGGCCTGTTGTTTGCCGGCCATTCCGAAAATTTCACGTACCTGACCAAGTCGTTCCGCCTGCAAGGGCAGACCGTGTACGTGACAACGTAGCGCCTGGCGCTCGTTTTTTGAATCGTAAAGAATGAAGAAAATTCGTGTCCTGTGTGTTGATGATTCCGCCTTGGTCCGAGGACTGATGACGGAAATCATCAATAGCCATCCCGATATGGAGGTGGTCGCGGCCGCGCCCGATCCCCTGATCGCCCGCGAGCTTATCAAGCAGCACAATCCCGATGTCCTGACCCTGGACGTCGAAATGCCCCGCATGGACGGTCTGGATTTTCTGGAGCGCCTGATGCGGCTGCGGCCCATGCCCGTGGTCATGGTGTCGTCGCTGACCGAGCGCAATTCCGAGGTGACCCTGCGCGCGCTTGAACTGGGCGCCGTCGATTTCGTGACCAAACCCAAGCTGGGCTTGCGCGATGGCTTGATGGAGTACGGCGAACTCATCGCCGACAAGATACGCGCGGCGGCGAATTCGAAGCCGCGCCAGGCTGCGCAGGCCGGCGCCGCTCCGCGCGCGCGCCTGACCCAGCCTTTTTCCACCACCGAAAAGCTGGTGCTGATCGGCGCTTCCACGGGCGGGACCGAAGCCATACGGCAGGTGCTTGAACCCTTGCCGGCCAATAGCCCCGCCATCATGATCACGCAGCATATGCCGGCCGGTTTTACCCGGTCGTTCGTGCAGCGCCTGGACAACCTGTGCGCGGTCCAGGTTCACGAAGCCGAGGACGGCCAGCGCGTCCTGCCGGGGCATGTCTATCTGGCTCCGGGCGGGCTGGCCCACATGAAGCTGGCCCGTTCGGGCGCGAATTACGTGGTCAAGCTGGAATACAGCGATCCGGTCAATCGGCACCGCCCTTCGGTTGATGTATTGTTTCACTCCGCGGCCCAGGTGGCGGGAAAGAACGCCGTGGGCGTGATCCTGACCGGCATGGGCAAGGACGGAGCGCAAGGACTGCTGGCCATGAAACAGGCCGGCGCCACGACCTTTGCGCAAGACGAAGCCAGTTGTGTTGTATTTGGAATGCCGCGCGAAGCCCTGCACATCGGTGCAACGGAGAACGCGGTGCCGTTATCGGAAATGAGCGAGCGCATTTTGGCCAGCGCCGGCTCTTATGGCCATCGGGTCTGATTTCTTTGCCGGACCGTTGGTTTTATTATTTTGGAGAGTGTTAAGTGGTACAGAAAACCATGAAAATCCTGGTCGTTGATGATTTTCCGACCATGCGTCGCATCATCAAGAACCTGCTCAAGGACCTGGGGTTCGAGAACGTCGATGAAGCGGAGGACGGCGCCATGGGATTGGAAAAACTGCGCAACGGCAATTTCGAATTCGTCGTGTCCGACTGGAACATGCCGAATATGGACGGACTGACCATGTTGCAGAATATCCGGGCCGATGCCGCGCTGGCCAAGCTGCCTGTTCTGATGGTGACGGCCGAGGCCAAGAAGGAAAACATCATCGCCGCCGCTCAGGCCGGCGCGAATGGCTATGTGGTCAAGCCGTTCACCGCAGCCACTCTTGAAGAGAAGCTGAATAAAATCTTCGAAAAACTCGAGTCGTAAGGGAAGGCAAGCATGGATACCGCAGACAATCCCACAGCTCGGGCGATAGGCGGCGAGCCGCCCGTCGATTTGATACATCGTATTGCATCGCTGACGCGCATGCTGCGCGAAAGCATGCGCGAGCTGGGACTGGACCAGGCTATCAAAGATGCCGCGCATGCCATTCCCGATGCGCGCGACCGCTTGCATTACGTCGCCCACATGACCGAGCAGGCGGCCAATCGGGTCTTGAACGCCGCTGAGCAGACGCAGCCTTTGCAAGACAGCATGCAGCGCGATGCCAAAGCCTTGGACGCACGCTGGCAGGCCTGGTTCGACCACCCGGTCGAATTGGTCGAAGCGCGCGAGCTGGTGGACGACACCCGGGCTTTGTTGAAGTCGGTTCCTGAAAAAACGGCGGCTTCGCAGAACTACCTGCTTGAAATCATCATGGCGCAGGATTTCCAGGATCTGACCGGTCAGGTCATCATGAAAATGCTGGGCGTGGTGTCGGCCATCGAGACCGAGCTGGTGCAGGTGCTGGTCGACAATGTGCCGCAAGAGCGGCGTGAAGAAACCAAATCGCTTATGAACGGCCCGGCCGTCAATCCCGAAGGCAAGGTCGATGTCGTCACCAGCCAGGATCAGGTCGACGATTTGTTGTCCAGCCTGGGTTTTTGACACATTTTCGATACAAATACTTTCGATTTTGATACAGTGGAGGCCATCGAGCTGAAGTAGACATCACGATAAGAACGGGCGGGCACGCTAAGCGGCACCGCCTCGAAAAACTGGTTATTTGCGCGAGGGGGTGATCCGTATGGGCCACCCCCGATCCACATAAATAAAGCAAAGTCAGGAGACAAACATGAAACAGACGACCAAACGCACGGTGGGTGTATCGCGTTTGCTTAACCGGCTTAGCAGCGGGCGGGCGACATTGTCCGACCGCGCCTGGACGTTCAGCCCGTTAGCCTGGCCTTTATCCCGTTTCCTGTCGGCTTTGCGCGATCGTTTCGTCACAATGCGCCAGGCCAGTATCGATATTTCCCTGAACACGGCCCGCCTGCTTGCGCAAACGCTGGCCTGCCGCGACATGGCCCGTGAACAGGCCGCCGAGTCCCAGGGCCTGGCCACCCGAGGCGCCCAGATCGCCGCCATGTCCGAAGAAACCTCGGCATCCGTCGGTGAAATCGCATCCACCTTTCACGACCAGATGAATGTCGCCCGGCAAACCCTGAGTCAACTCAATGAACTGCACCAGCGCGTCAGTCGCGTCACGACGCAGATGGAGGTCTTCTCCGGCGTGGTGTCGCAGCTTAGCCAGCGCGCCCAGTCGGTGGACGACACCAGCCGGCTTATCAAGGATATTGCCCTTCAGACCCATTTGCTGGCGCTCAATGCAGGGGTCGAAGCGGCGCGCGCCGGCGAATCGGGCAAGGGCTTTGCCGTGGTCGCCAGCGAGGTGGGCAAGCTGGCCGAGCGCGTCAATGCGGCCACCGGGGAAATCGTGGCGCATGCCGGCGAAATCCTGGAGCTGGTCGCCAGCACGCGCGAGAAAACCGACCATATCCATCAGGACATGACCTCATCGGGCAAAGTGGTTACCCAGTTCACCGCCAATTTCGATCAGTTCGTCAAAGACTTCGAGCATATGGACATCCAGATGAACGAAGTGGTGCACACCGTGTCGCAAGTGGCTTCGACCAACCAGGAAATGAACCATGCCATCGAACGGATAGCCGTGCTCAGTTCGCAGGTCCAGAACCGCATGGTCACCATGAACGACCAGGTGGTTGCCGTGCGCGACAAGTCCGAGCATCTGCAAGAGATGCTGGCGGCGCTGCGCACCGGCAACACCCCCTTCGATGCCTTGGCCGCCATGCTCGATTCGCTGCAGTCGGCTTGCAAAAAGCTGTTGCTGCAAGCCAGGGAGCAGGGCACCGATATTTTCGATCAGCAATATCAGCGTATTCCCGGCAGCAATCCTCCGCGTTACCACACCCGCTACGACAGCGCCATCGACCAGCAACTGACGCAAGTGCTGGACTATATGCTGGAGCAACTGCCGGGCGGTTTCTATACCCTGCTGATCGATCGCAACGGCTATTGCCCAACTCACAACACCCGCTATTCCCGCCAGCCCACCGGCGACCTGGATCACGATACCCGCCATGTGCGCAACAAGCGCATTTTCGATGATCCGGTCAGCCTGGGCGCGGCCGGGAACCGGGCGGGCGTGCTGTGCCAGACTTATATGCGCGATACAGGTGAAATTGTTACCGACTTGTCGGTTCCGCTGGATATCGACGACGGCCGCTGGGGGGCTGTGCGCATAGGGGTGGATTATTCGCGTTTCGAAGAGCTGGCCTCTGAAGGACAGCGGCCGAATTAAGCGCATTTATCCTGTTTGCTTGGCCATTCGTTGCATACAGGGGTCGACTAGAATTCACGTGGAATAATCCACCCCCGTCAACCCCCCCCGTTTTAAGCACCGCATGGCAGAGGACAGCGACCTCGAGAAAACCGAACCCGCCTCGCCCCGGCGCCTTGAGAAGGCGCGCGAGGAGGGGCAGGTTGTGCGCTCGCGCGAGCTGAACACCTTTTTATTGCTGTCAGCCGGTGTGGCGACGCTATGGTTCGGCGGCGCCGGCATGTATCAGAGCCTGACCGGCATCCTGCGCTCGGGCTTATGGTTCGACCCGCGTGTCGCCGGCGACACGCAGGTCATGCTGGCCGTGGCGACCAATTCGGCCTTCCAGGCCTTGCTCGCCTTGCTGCCCTTGTTCGGCTTGCTGGTCGCGGTGGCGATCTTCGCGTCGGTGGTTCTGGGCGGCTTTCTTTTTTCCACCAAGGCGCTAGAGCCGAAGTTCGAGCGGATGAACCCGATCAAGGGTGTGGCCCGCATGTTTTCGGCCCAGACCATGGTGGAGCTGGTCAAGACGCTGGCCAAGGCCTCGGTGATCGGGATTGTCGCCGCGCTGGTGATTTCGAATTACCGGGATCAGATGATTTCGCTGATGCACACCACGCCCACCGAGGCCCTGACCTCGGGCATCGGCCTGGTGGCCCTGTGCTGCGCCCTGATCGTGGCGGCCTTGTTTCTGATTGTGCTGATCGATGCCCCCTGGCAGATATTCAGCCACTTCAAGAAAATGCGCATGTCGCGCGAAGACGTCAGGCAGGAGCACAAGGAAAGCGAAGGCGACCCGCACGTCAAGGGCCGCATCCGCCAGCAGCAGCGCGCCATGGCGCGGCGGCGGATGATGTCCGAGGTGCCCAATGCCGATGTCATCGTCACCAATCCGACCCATTACGCCGTGGCCCTCTCCTACAAGGAAGGGCAGGGCGGCGCGCCCAAGGTCATCGCCAAAGGGTCGGGGCTGGTTGCCGCGCGCATACGCGAAATCGGCGCCGAGCATAAAGTGCCCATGCTCAGCGCGCCGCCCCTGGCGCGGGCCTTGCACCATAATGTCGAACTGGGCCACGAGATTCCGGCCGAGCTGTATTCGGCCGTTGCCGAAGTGCTGGCCTGGGTGTTTCAACTACGCAGCTGGACCATGGGAATGGGGGCGGAACCGCGGCAGCCTTCCAGTCTGCCGGTTCCGCCGGGGTTCGATCCCCTGGAAAAGAATAGGGTCGCGACAAGCGCATCATGAACAGTTTTTTAGCTTTACTCAAAGACAACGGTTCGGCCCATGCCCGCCTCCTGGCGGGGCCGATACTGATCCTCATGGTCCTGGCCATGATGATCCTGCCGCTGCCGCCGTTCATCCTGGACTTGCTGTTCACCTTCAATATCTCCCTGTCGGTGATGATATTGCTGGTCGCCATGTTCACCAAGAAGCCGCTGGATTTCGCCGCCTTCCCCGCCGTGCTGCTGTTTGCAACCTTGCTGCGCCTGGCGCTGAACGTGGCGTCGACCCGCGTGGTGCTGCTGCACGGACACAAGGGCCCCGATGCGGCCGGACAGGTCATCGAGGCCTTCGGCCACTTCCTGGTGGGCGGCAATTTCGCCGTCGGCATCGTGGTGTTCATCATCTTGGTGATCATCAACTTCGTGGTCATTACGAAGGGTGCGGGGCGTATCGCCGAGGTCGGCGCCCGCTTTACCCTGGATGCCATGCCGGGCAAGCAGATGGCCATCGACGCCGACCTGAACGCCGGCCTGGTGGGCGAGGACGAGGCGCGCCGCCGCCGGACCGAAGTCGCCCAGGAGGCCGAGTTCTACGGCTCCATGGACGGCGCCAGCAAGTTTGTGCGCGGGGATGCCGTGGCCGGCCTGCTCATCATGGTCATAAATATCATAGGCGGCCTGATCATCGGGGTGGGCCAGCATGACCTGGCTTTTTCCGAAGCCGGCCGCGTGTACACCTTGCTGACCATCGGCGACGGCCTCGTTGCGCAGATCCCGGCCCTGGTGATCTCGACCGCGGCCGGTGTGGTGGTGTCGCGCGTGGCCACCGACCAGGACGTCGGCCAGCAAATGGTCAGCCAGCTGTTCGCCAATCCCAACGTACTGTTCATCACCGCCGGCATCATGGCCGCCATGGGCCTGATTCCCAATATGCCCCATGTGGCTTTCCTGCTGCTGGCCGCCGCCCTGGCCGGCGGGGGCTGGCTCATGCTCAAGCGCCAGCAGGCTGAACTGGCCCAACAAGCCCAGGAACCCATCAAAGCACAGGCGGCCGTCGAGGCTGCCGCCGCCGAGGCCAGTTGGGACGACGTGGCGCTGCTCGATCCCCTGGGGCTGGAAGTGGGCTATCGCCTGATCTCGCTGGTCGACCATGCCCAGAACGGCGAGCTGCTGCACCGCATTCGCAGCCTGCGCAAGAAGTTCGCCCAGGATGTCGGCTTCCTGCCCCCGGTCGTTCATATACGCGACAACCTGGAACTCAAGCCCAACGACTATCGCATCCTGTTGTCGGGGGTCGAGATCGGGCATGGCACGGCCACTCCCGGCCAGTGGCTGGCCATCGATCCGGGCGGCGTCACCATGAAGCTGCCGGGCACGGCCACGACCGACCCCGCTTTCGGCCTGCCGGCCGTCTGGATAGATGTTGCGCTGCGCGAACAGGCGCAGATCGCCGGCTATACCGTGGTGGATGCAGGCACGGTCATTGCCACGCACCTGAACCATCTGATGCATCGCTACGGCGCACAATTGCTGGGCCGCCAGGAAGTCCAACAGTTGCTGGACCACATCGGACGCGAAGCGCCCAAGCTGGTGGAAGACCTGGTGCCCAAGACGGTCAGCCTTACGCTTTTGCAGAAAATACTGCGCGGGCTGCTGGACGAGGAAGTACCCATACGCGATGTGCGCACCATCATCGAAACGCTGGCCGAACACGCGCCGCGCCTGGCCGCGCTCAATCCGGCCGGCGCGGGACCCGATCCGGGCGAGCTGCTGGCCCTGATCCGCTCGGCCCTGGGCCGGGCGATTACCCAGCAGTGGTTCCCCGGCGACGCCGAGCTTCGGGTCATAGGCCTGGATGCCCGCCTGGAGCGTGTCCTGACCCAGGCCCTGACCACCAGCGGGGCGCTGGAGCCGGGCTTGGCCGAAAACGTGCTGACCGAGGCCGGCCGCGCCATACAGACGCAGGAGGCCAACGGCGACGCCACGGTGCTGGTCGTTCCGCCCGTCTTGCGTCCTTCATTGTCGCGTTTCCTGCGCCATCATTTTCCTCAGCTGGGCGTGCTGTCCAGCGTTGAAATCCCCGATGAGCGCATCTTGAGAATCACCTCGGTGATAGGCGGGAGCGCGCCGTGAACATAAGCCGCTTCTTTGGCAGCACGAATCGCGAGGCCTTGCGCCAGGTGCGCCTGGCGTTGGGCCCGGACGCAATGATCGTCTCCAACCGCCGCATCAACGGCGGGGTCGAGATCCTGGCCGCCGATCCCACGTCGGCGGCGGCCGATGAGGCGGTCCAGGCGATGCCCCCGGCCCAGCCGGCGCTTGGCGAGGCCCCTCGTCCGGCTCCGCCTCGCCAGCCGGCGCCGGATGCCCGTGTCGAAGTCATGAGCGCTATCGGAGAAATGCGCGGCGCGCTGGAAAGCCGCATCGACGAGCTGATGTGGGGCAACCAATTGCGCCGCGTGCCGCAGGCGGCCTTGCTGTTCCAAAGCATGCTGGGTTTCGGTTTCAGCACGGCGCTGTTGCGCGCCATGCTCAAGCGCCTGCCCGAACACTTGTCCGCCAAGGCGGCCTTCCAGTGGGCGCGCAACGAGCTGGCCACCCATCTTCCTGTATTGGAAAGCGAAGATGCATTGTGGACGCCCGGCAGGGCTCTTGCGCTGGTGGGGCCGACCGGCGTGGGCAAGACCACCACTATCGCCAAGCTGGCCGCGCGTTGCGTGCGGCGTGCGGGGCCGGGCAGCCTGGTGCTGTTGACCACCGACACCTATCGTATCGGCGCGCACGAGCAACTGAAGATATACGGGCAGATGCTGCGCGTGCCGGTGCATGTGGTGCAGGACATGCAGGAACTGCGCCGCATCGTGCAGGGTATAAGCCCCGAGCAGACCATCCTGATCGACAACGTGGGCATCAGCCAGCGCGATCGCTATATTTCGGAACAGGCGGCCATGCTGGCGGGAGCCGGCCGGGCGGTCAATCGGCTGCTGGTCCTGAATGCGTCCAGCCATGGCGATACCCTGGACGAGGTGGCGCGAACCTATGCGAGCGACGGCGGCTCTCCGCCCATGGGTTGCATCATCACGAAAATCGACGAAGCCAGCCGCTTGGGCGCCGCCCTGGATACCGCCATACGCTATCAGTTGCCCATACACTATGTATCCAATGGGCAGAAGGTTCCCGAGAATCTGATCTTGCCGAACGCGGCTGATCTGGTCGACCAGGCCCTGGCGCACAATCAGCAGGCCAGCGCCCTGTATGCGCCGACCGAAGCGGATTTTGCCGCGCTCATGTCCTTGACCAAAGTGCCGGAGGACACCACTCAGGCCGCGGCCGCCGAGAGCCGGCGCAAACGCCTGCTGCCCGGGCTGCTGTCCATGGCCGGCGGCTCCGGCCTGGGCCTGACGATGGACGATCTGCATGCCGCTTGCGCCTACATCGACGATCAGGCCTCGGTATCCGAGGCTTACGATTTGTGGCGCAGCTATACCAACGCCAAGCCGGATGCCACGCTATTGGACAGCTATGTCCGGCACATGGTCCGGGTTGCCCAGAACGAGCTGGCCGACAGCGGCCGCCGTGTGCTGGCCGTGCATGAGCAGGCGGCCATTGCCAAGCAGTCCGGCGGGCGCGGCCATTTGCGCGCCGCCTTGCTGATCGACGATGGCGGCCAGGCCCTGGCCACACCCATGCAGCAGCTGAGTTTTGCCGATGGCTGGCTGTCGTCTTGCGGCGCGGCCGCCCAGCATGCGCCCAACGCCAACGACGCCCTGCATCATCAGATCCAGTGGCTGGCAAGCAACCATGGGCAGCTTCCCATGGTTCACCTTTTCGATGGCGGCAGCCAGGCTTTGCTAAGGCGCATCGATGCCTTGCGGGTCGATTGGCTGGCGCAGTGCACCCCCGCGACCCGCATCGAATTCGACTCCTGCGCGACCACGGCGGGCGCCTTGTCCAAGACCCTTAAGCACACGCCGCTCGATGCGGCGCAACTGCCCGCCCTGGGCGAATTGGCGGGGCATGCCGCCGGCGATGTGGTTATATGGGCGGCAACGGAAAAGGTCCAACTGACTGGTCGTGGATTGGCGGCCGTGGACGTGCAGCTGCTGACTTTGCGCATCTTGAAGCGCAGCGACGGCGTCCTGGTCAAGACCTTGTTCGGCCTGGCCCGTACCGCAGGTTCGCCGGCCACCACCGAGTGGCTGGCGGGCGGCTTGTTGATCCGTGCCCAGGCCAAGCAGGGCATGCGCTATGCCGCGCGCTGCTGGCAGAGCCTGGCCCCGCGCAGCGAAGCCGGTTCTTTACAGAAAAAGGCGTTGACGGCCGTTCAATCGGGCCTGGCCGCCTGGCAGCTGAAGCAGGACGGTCAAGGGGCCACCGCGCGCGCCGTGGCCGCCAGCCTGGTTGCCGGCAAGCCCGAATTGCCGGCGGGCCTGGCCGCGGCCGGCTTGTTCAAGCTATTCGCCCTGAAGGAAATGGTGGGACCTTAGCCGGTTTTCGGACAGAATGATGCGGTCAGAAAGACGAGGCCGGCTGAATTCAGCCGGCCTCGTCTCTTTGGGCGAAACTTTTCGCGTATGTATGGGGTCAACCGACCTTGATATTGCGGGTCTGTCCCTTGGCGCCTGCCTGGGTGCGGCCGCTGGCATCGTATAAATTGCCTATGCCCGCAAGCGTGCGCAGGGTTTCCAGGGTCTGCTGATTATGCGTAAGAAAGGTATCGATGATGATGCCGTTCGACGCGTTCAGTTCGTTGGCCTGGCGGGCCCTGTCGTAGAGCTGGCGGCAGGCCGCCTGCAGCGAGGCGTGTTCCAGGGCGGCGGCGTCCAGTCCGGCCTTGTCGGCGCTGTATCCAAGCTGCGTCAGCAATGATAGGCGGCGCTCGGAGGCCGCAGCCAGCTTCTCGGCGTAATCGTTCTTTTGCGCGGTGCTTTCGGCCAGGGCTTGTTCGTTGGCGGCCTCGGTGAGGGCCAGGGTTTCAGCCTCGAGGATAGTGATGAATTCCCGCAGCAGTTCATTTTCCTGAAGCAGGCAGGTATTTAGTTGGGCAAGCGCGTCGTTCATGAATACGAATACAGGCAGGACGGGATTACTTCAGCAGGTCGCGCACGCTGGCCAGCAGGCCGTCGGCGATGCGGCTTGGGTCTATCTTCAGTTGGCCCGAGGCGATGGCGTCGCGGATTTCCTGGACGCGCGCGACGTTGATGTCGTTGTCGCTGCCTTGCAGGTTGGATAGATGGCGGGCGGCGGCGCTTAAGTCGACTTTGCCGCTATTGGCCGTACCGGTCGAAGACACGTTTGCACCGGTCACGTCGGTCCGGGTGCCGGCGAGGGGGCTGGCGGCTGGGCCTTTCAATGAGGGTGTGGTGATCTTCAAGGTATTCTCCGGAAACTGGCGACTAGTTTACTTTGTTTGCTGTGTTCTTTTACGGCCAACAGCGGGCAAACTTTAGCCTTGTTGTCTGTTTTTACCTGCGCTTACGCGGTCGCCCGGATTGTTACATTATCACTTGAACGGTGTTGGCATTCAATACCGTGCCGTTGACAATCTGGCCCGAGCTGGACCGCACCTGGATTTGCGCGCCGGGCGCGCCGCTTTGCAGGGCCTGGCCTTCGCCGGTGGCGACAAAACCGGTGCCGCGCGCCTCGGTGCGCACAGTCTGGCCGCGTTGTATGGAGTTGGGATCGCGCAGGGCGCGCGACTTGATCGGTGTGCCCGCCGAAATGCGTTGCGACGCAATATAGCCCACCGCCTGGCTGGGGTCGAACACCACGCCGCCCGCCAGGCGCAGGATGTCGCCTTCGCGCGCGCTCATGTCGTCCAGGCTGATGACGTCGCCCGACTGTATGTTGCGATTGGCGACATAGTAGTAACCCTGAATGCTAAGGCTGGCTTGCACATAGCTGGTCCAGGCCTCGGGCGCCATGCAGCGCACGCCGACGGTCATGCGGGTGCGCAAGCGCTGCCCGCTGGGCAGGAAGGGCTGCAAATGGTCGCAGGCCGCCTGGCCCGCGATGCGCGGCGCTTCCACATTGATATGAGCCGAACCCGGATAGCTGCTGGCCTGTCCCAGCAGGAAACGTTCGACTTCTTCGACGACCAGGGCTGGGTCCTGCGCGGGCGGGACGGCACCGGGTGCGGCGGCCCAGGTGGAAGCGCTGGTGAAGGCGCTTGCCGCCAGGGCGAAAAGGGCAAAAAACTTCAGCATGACGCCATTTTATAGAAGGTGCCGCGCCCGCATTTCCGGAATTGGCTGTCAATTGGTGGCTTGTTTCGTAGTTTACGAATAGGGTCGCCACTTTACTATGCTGGTGTATAGGCGGTAGTAGGCCGTTATTTCAGTTCCATGCCTTGCAAAAGGCGGGTATTTATCTTGCGAGTGGCAAATGATTGATCGGATCGGTGACGATTTGGGCTTTTATCAGAAGGCTATCGACCTGCGTCAGCAGCGCCAGGAGGTGCTGTCGGCAAATATCGCCAATGCGGACACGCCCAACTATAAAGCGCGCGACTTCGATTTTAGCTCGGCGCTGGAGCAGGCCATGGGCGGCGGCGGCAGCATGCGCCTGCCCGATACCCAACTTGCGCTGACCTCGGCGCGCCATATACCGGCCAAGGCCGTGGCGCCCGATCCCGCCGAACTGTTGTATCGCCAGCCTTTGCAGCCCAGCATGGACGGCAACACGGTCGATATGGATGTCGAGCGTGTGCAGTTCGCCGACAACACGATGCGTTATCAAACCGACCTGAGCATTATCTCCGCCCGCATCAAGGGCATTATGGCGGCCCTGCAGCAGTAAGCAGGCACGGCATAAAACAGGATCAGCGATGTCTTCATTGAGTATTTTCCAGATTGCAGGCTCGGCGCTTACCGCGCAGTCCCAGCGCATGAACGTCACGGCCAGCAACTTGGCCAACGCGGACAGCGTGGCCGGCCCCGACGGGCAGCCCTACAAGGCCAGGCAAGTGGTGTTCCAGATGGCCCCGACGCCAGGCCAGGCCTATGCGCAGTCGGTGGGCGGCGTGCGCGTGGCGGCGGTGGTTGAAAGCGCCGCGCCTCCGCGCATGCAGTACGACCCCAAGAACCCGCTGGCCAATGCCGACGGCTATGTGGTCATGCCCAATGTGGATGTGGTCGCTGAAACGGTAAACATGATTTCGGCATCGCGTTCGTACCAGGCCAACGTGGAAGTCATCAATACGGCCAAAAGCCTGATGACCCGTACCCTGTCCATAGGCCAGTAAGCCAGGGTTATATAACCCGGCATTTTTTATACGGAGCAAGGCGTGGCTACAGTCAATAACGTCGATACCACGGGCAACGCGGCAGCCATGGCAGCCGCCAATGCCAGCAACAACAACCTGATGGGCGATACTCAGGACCGCTTCCTGACTCTGCTGGTCACCCAGTTGCAAAACCAGGACCCGCTCAACCCCATGGACAATGCGCAAGTCACTTCGCAAATTGCCCAGATGGCCACGGTTAACGGTATCAGTCAGTTGAACAATACCCTGCTGGCGCTGTCCGGCCAGATGGATGTTTCGCAGTCCATGCAGGCGGCCGCGCTGATCGGCAAAGACGTTCTGGTGCCCGGCACCAAGATATCGCTGGGCGGCGAAGCCGGCGCCAAGGTGGCGACGCCTTTCGGCGTGGACCTTATTTCGCCCGCCACCAAAATCACGGTCACCATCATGGACGGTTCGGGCAAGGCGGTGCGCCAGATCGAACTGGAGCCCCAGTCCGCCGGCATCATTTCGGTGGAGTGGGATGGCAAGGCCGACGGCGGGGCAGAGCTGCCCGACGGCGGCTACACCATCAAGGTATCGGCGTCCGATGAGGACGGCAAGGAAGTAGCCGCCGGTCCGCTGACTTATGGCAAGGTGGCCAGCGTGGCGTACTCCTCCAACGGCTTGCAGCTTGATCTTGGCCTGGCCGGCAAGGTTTCCCTGCTGGATATCCGGAAAATTATGTAGTTTTGCGGCATTCGCTGCGGCGCTGTGGCGTGCCGCATCACTAACAAGTTAATAGTAAACGAGGTTAATCATGAGTTTCGGTCAAGGTTTAAGCGGCTTGAATGCCGCATCGCAGACACTGGATGTCATCGGCAACAATATCGCCAACTCCGGCACGGTGGGCTTCAAGTCCGCGAGCGCCACCTTCGCCGACGTCTATGCCAGCTCGGGCGTGGGTCTGGGTACCCAGGTCTCCAGCATCAGTCAGCGCTTCACCATAGGCACGATTTCCAATACAGGCAATCAGTTCGACCTGGCCATCGATGGCGACAAGGGCCTGTTTCGTGTCCTGGATCCCAATGGCAACGTCCTGTATACCCGCAACGGCCAGTTCTTCCCCAACAAGGAAGGTTTCATCGTCAACGCCCAGGGCTATCGCCTGACGGCTTACGAGGAAGGCGGCACCAACATCGTTCCAGTGCGCGTACCCACGGGCAATATCGCACCGCAGGCCACCACGACCATGTGGTCGACGATGAATCTGGATGCGAACGCGGAGCTTGCTGGCGGGCAGGTGCTGGAGAAGGAGGGCGTAGTGGTGCTGGGTGGCACAAACTATACCTATACAGGTAGCTGGGCCGCCCCGACGTGGACTGGAGCTGTTCCTAATGGTACTTTTACCACCGGCACTGCCGGTGTGTCAGTAACCTTTGCGGCTGGCGTTCCCGACGCGGCCAATCCGCCTGCTATTCCTGAGGGCGGCGGTAACACGGACTACGTTGCGCCCGTCGCCGCTGCCCCGTTTGACCCTGCTGTCGCGAGTAGCTTTACTCACCAGCTACCCATCAATATCTACGACTCCCTGGGCAATTCTCATCAGGTGACCCAATATTTTGCCAAGCGCCCGGCAACGGCTGGCGGCAGTGAATGGGATGTGTATTATCGCTTGGGTGGCCAGCCTTTGACCTCGCCGGTGGACGGCGGCCTGAAGCTACAGTTCGATAAGGCTGGCCGGCTTACCTCTCCGACGACACCACAGCTGCTTACTGTAACGCCCCCCACCGGCGGTTCTCCCGCCGACGAACTGAATTTCACCGTCGACTACGCCAACTCCACGCAATTTGGCGGCGACTTCACCTACAAGTTCGACCGTAACGGTTTCGCCACCGGTGAATACGCCAGCATGTCGATCACGGCGGACGGGTCTATCGTTGCCAACTACACCAACGGCCAAACGCAAGGCCTGGGCTACCTGGTTTTGGCCGACTTTGCCAACTTGCAGGGCTTGCGGCCCGAGGGCGGCAACGCCTGGGCCGAGACCTCGACATCGGGCCAGCCTATTTTGGGCCGCCCCGGCACCAACAGCCTGGCCCTGGTCAAGAGCCAGGCCGTTGAAGAATCCAATGTGGACCTGAGCCAGGAACTGGTCAACATGATCATTGCGCAGCGCACCTACCAGGCCAATGCGCAAGCCATCAAAACCCAGGATCAGGTTGTGCAAACCCTGATCAACATGCGTTAAGCGGGCGTAAATGGACCGCATCATCTACACCGCCGCGGGCGGCGCCGCAAGAGTGCTGGAGCAGCAGGCCGTCATTAGCAACAATATGGCCAACGTCAGCACCACGGGTTTCCGCGAACAGTTGGCCATTTACCGCTCGGTTCCCGTCGTGGGCCACCCCGGCATGCCCACCCGCGTGTCCACGGTAACGTCCACGCCGGGCAGCAATCTTCAGCAGGGCACCATGGTCGAAACCGGCCATGCCCTGGATGCGGCCATTACGGGCGATGGCTGGTTCAGTGTGCAGACGCCGCAAGGCGAGGCCTACACCCGCTCGGGCGAGTTCGCGGTCAATACGCAAGGCCTGCTGGTCACCCAGCAAGGCTTTCCCGTCATGTCGGCCGACGGCGCGCCGGTGGAAGTTCCCGAGCGGGGCGCGGTCACGTTTTCAGGCGACGGGCAGATCTCGGCCCTGGGCGCGGGCGACAATCCCAACGACATCCAGCTTATCGGGCAGTTGAAGCTGGTGAATCCGCCCGCCGCCGACATGGTGCGCGGCGACGACGGTTTGTTTCGCGTGGCCGGCGGCCAAGCGGCGCAGGCCGACCCGCAGGTGCGCATGATTGCCGGCTTTGTGGAAAAGAGCAACGTCAATCCCGCCGAAGCCATGGTGGGCATGATCGCCAACGCCCGCCGCTTCGAAATGCAGATGAAGGTAATACAGGACGCCAGCGCCAATGCGGAGCGGGCCAATTCCATACTGTCGACCAATTAACGCTTGTGTGCAATGGCGCCGGCTTGCCCGCGCCGCAAGGAAAATAAATGATACGTTCACTCTGGATAGCCAAAACCGGGCTGGAATCGCAGCAGACCAATATGGATGTGATTTCCAACAACCTGGCCAACGTCAACACCAGCGCCTTCAAGCGCGGTCGCGCCGTGTTCGAAGACCTGATGTACCAGACCATACGCCAGCCCGGAGCCCAGGTGGGCGCCGCCAACCAGCTGCCTTCGGGCTTGCAGATCGGCACCGGCGTGCGCACGGTGGCGACCGAGCGCATCCATACCCAGGGCAATGTGAAAGAAACCGGCAATCCTCTGGATATCGCCATCCAGGGCAATGGCTTCCTGCAAGTGGAATTGCCCGACGGCACCTTTGCCTACACGCGC
Source organism: Pollutimonas rozaliensis (assembly GCF_048751585.1). Taxonomy (NCBI): domain Bacteria; kingdom Pseudomonadati; phylum Pseudomonadota; class Betaproteobacteria; order Burkholderiales; family Alcaligenaceae; genus Pollutimonas; species Pollutimonas rozaliensis. The sequence continues at coordinate 273,921 of NZ_JAZHOB010000006.1, forward strand.
GACGGCAACCTGCAAAAAGACCAGAACGGCCAGTTGGTGACGGCCGGCGGCTATCCCATCCAGCCGCCCATCAATATCCCCGATAACGCCCTGACCCTTACGATTGCGCGCGACGGCACTGTGTCGGTCACCCAGCCGGGCGCCGCCGGCGTCAATGTGCAGATCGGTCAGTTGCAGTTGACTACCTTCGTCAACACCACGGGCCTGCAAAGCGCCGGCGAGAACCTGTATTTGGAAACCGACGCTTCGGGTCCGGCCAACTTCGCCCAGCCGGGCCTGGATGGCGCCGGTCTGCTGCTGCAGCAATATACCGAAACGTCCAACGTGAACGTGGCCGAGGAACTGGTGAACATGATCACCACACAGCGCGCCTATGAAATGAACAGCAAGGCCATCCAGACTTCGGACCAGATGCTGGCGCGCCTGACTCAACTGTAATAATGCTTAAACGTCTTATCCGCTTTCTGCTTTGTCTGGTTGCCGCCGCTTTGTCGGGTTGTGCCCTGGTACCCCCCGAGCCTGTTGTAACGGGTCCCTTGACAGCGCCGCCGCCGCTGCCTGCCTTGCCCAGCGCGCAGGCCAATGGGGCCATCTATCAGCCCACCGCCTACGGCAACTACCCCCTGTTCGAGGATCGCCGGCCGCGCAATGTGGGCGATATCGTCACGGTCGTCATCCAGGAGAAGACCAACGCGGCCAAGAACGTGCAGACCACGACGGATCGAAGCGGCAGCGCCGGCCTGGACATGACGCTGGCTCCGGCCATTCTGCCCACCGACCTGGGCGCCAAGCAGAATTTCGGCGTAAGCGGCAACAATGCATCGCAGGGCAAGGGGTCCACCCGCGCCGACAACACCTTCCAGGGCACGCTGACAACGACGGTCATCGGCGTGTTGCCCAACGGCAATCTGCAGATCGCCGGCGACAAGCAGATTGCCATCAACCGGGGCAGCGAACACATCCGCTTCTCCGGTGTGGTCGATCCGCGCTCCATCACGGGCTCGAACACGGTGTCGTCCACACAGGTGGCGGATGCCCGCATCGAGTTCCGCAGCAAGGGCACCATGGACGAAGTACAGACCATGGGCTGGCTGCAACGCTTCTTCCTGAATATTTCCCCGTTCTGACAGGGTGCCGGCTTTGATTTCCTATTTCCTCGACAAGCTGGGCCGTTACGCAAGCGCGCTGGCGCTGGGCGCGCTGTGCGCCGCGGCCTTTGGCCCGGCCCAGGCGGAACGCATCAAGGACCTGGCCTCCATCCAGGGCGTGCGCGCCAACCAGTTGATCGGCTACGGTCTGGTCGTGGGCCTGGACGGCAGCGGCGACCAGGTGCGTCAGACCCCTTTCACGCAGCAAAGCCTGACCAATATGCTTTCTCAGTTGGGCGTGACCGTGCCGCAGGGCACCAATATGCAGGTCAAGAACGTGGCGGCGGTCATGGTGACCGCCAAGCTGGCCGCGTTTGCCCAGCCCGGGCAAACCATGGACGTGGTCGTGTCGTCCATGGGCAATGCCAAGAGCTTGCGCGGCGGCACCTTGCTGATGACGCCGCTGAAAGGCGCGAACGGCCAGGTCTACGCCATTGCGCAAGGCAATTTGCTGGTCGGCGGAGCCGGCGCGCAAGCGGGCGGGTCCAGCGTCCAGGTCAACCAGCTTAACGGCGGCATCATTTCCAACGGCGCCATCGTCGAACGCAGCGTGCCCACCATTTATGCCCGCGACGGCATTATCAATCTGGAACTGAACAACACCGATTTCGGCACGGCGCAGAGCATGGTGGCGGCGTTGAACCGCCAGTTTGGCCAGCGCACCGCCACTGCCCTGGACGGGCGGGTCATCCAGGTGCGCGGCCCCGTCGACCCGGCGGCGCAAACGGCCTTCCTGTCGCAGGTGGAAAACCTGCAGGTCAAGCTGCCGCCCGCGCGCGCCAAGGTGGTCGTCAATGCGCGCACCGGATCGGTGGTCATGAACCGTACCGTCACCATAGACGAAGCGGCTATCGCCTATGGCAATCTTTCGGTGGTCATCAGCCGTAATTCGCAGGTCAGCCAGCCCGATACGCCTTTCGGCGGCGGACAGACCGTGGTGACCGACAGCACCGATATCGAATTGCGCTCCGACACCGGCAGCCTGCAGCGGGTCACCACCAGCGCCAACCTGGCCGATGTGGTGAAGGCCTTGAACGCGCTGGGCGCCACGCCGCAGGATTTGCTGTCCATATTGCAGAACCTGAAGAGTGCCGGCGCCTTGCGCGCCGACCTGGAAATCATATAGGGGGCGATATGGCATTCGTACAGTACATTCCCCGTCCCAGCCACGGCAACATTGCTTCTTCGCTTGACTTCAGCGGATTGAACAGCCTGAAGCAGGGCGTTCGATCGGGCGCAGGCGCGTCGCCGGAGGCCCAGAAAGAAGTGGCGCAGCAGTTCGAGGCCTTGTTCATCCAGCAAATGCTCAAGCAGGCGCGGCAGGTTTCGGTGGCGCCCGGCGCGTTCGACAGCCAGCAGACCCGGCTGGCGCAGAGCATGAGCGATGAGCAGATGTCTTTGCAACTGGCCAATCCGGGCATAGGCCTGGCCCAGGCCTTGCTGGATCAGATCCAGGCCGCACAGGGCGGGCCATCCGGTGTCATCGCCGGCGGATCGACGCCGCCGGAATTGGCCAGCTCGCGCCTGCCCGGCCTGACGTCGCGGATAGGGGACGGCCGCCGCAACGATGCCTCGTCGATAGACAGTCTGATCAATCTGTTGACCCGTAACCCGTTTACCGAAAAAATCTATTCGGCCATCAAGGGCGCGCCCGATCACATTCAAAGCTTTGTTTCCAAGATGTCCAGCGCGGCCCGCGTGGCCGCCAATCAAAGCGGCGTGCCGGAAAAACTGATCCTTAGCCAGGCGGCGCTGGAGTCGGGCTGGGGCAAACGCGAAATCATGCGACCCGACGGCTCCACCAGTTACAACCTGTTCGGCATCAAAGCGACGTCTGGCTGGAAAGGCGATGTCGTGCATATCACGACCACCGAGTTTGAAAACGGTGTGGCCAAAAAGGTAACGCAACCATTCCGAGCCTACGGTTCGTATGCCGAGTCCTTTGCCGATTATGCACGCTTGATAAGCGAAAATGAGCGCTATAGCGAGGTCGTTGCCGCCACGTCGGCCGAAGATGCCGCCCGCAAGATACAGGCGGCCGGCTATGCAACCGACCCGGCGTATGCGGAAAAGCTGATCTCCATCATGTCTTACTTCGACTCGGGGTCGATCAAGCGGGCGGGCTGAGGGCGGATAGGCCAAACCGAGGTTGAGCACAGAGCTAAACCTTTTGGAGCTGCAGCCGTTAATACGGTACATAGTATTTAAATACAGATGGATGATAGTCCAGCTGACTGAACGCGGAATCCTTCATGAATCTATCCAATCTGGGTCTTAGCGCTTTAACGGCGGCGCAAAACCGCTTGCAAACGGCCGGCCACAACATCAACAATGCGGCCACCGAAGGCTATAACCGCCAGTCCGTGTTGGTTGCAACGGCCGGTGCCGCCTCTACCAGCGCCGGTTACATCGGCCGCGGTGTGCAGGCCGTTACGGTGCAGCGCGCCTACGACGGCTTTTTGTACCGCCAGTTGGTCAATGCGCAGACCACGGGCGCGTCCATCGCCACCTATGGCAATGAAATCACCCAGATCAATAACCTGTTCGCCGATCGCACCGTGGGCATTACACCCGCCCTGCAAAAATTCTTCGACGGCATCCAGGCTGTGGCATCGGCGCCGGCCGATAGCGCCGCGCGCCAGGAACTGCTGGGCCGCGCCAGCAGTCTGGTGGGCCAGATCAACGACAGCAATGCCTTTCTGGACAGCCAGCGCAATAACATCAATACCCAGTTGACCACGGTCGTAACCCAAATCAACAGCTATGCCGAACGCATACGCGATCTGAATACTCAAATCACCACGGCGTACGCCACCGCATCGCAGCACGCGCCCAACGACCTGCTGGACCAGCGCGATCAACTGGTTTCCGAGCTTAGCCAACTGGTGGAAGTGAAGGTCATCGAGCAAGACAGCAGTTTCAGCCTTACTGTGGGCAACGGCCAGATTCTTTTAGGGGGCGACACGCTATTCCCGCTGCATGCGCAGCCTTCGGCCGACGATCCGGCGCGCGTTGTCGTGGCGTACTCGGCGCCCGGCCCCAACGGCAGCACCCTGAAGCTCGAGCTGGACGAAAGCCGCATCAAGGGCGGTACGCTGGGCGGTCTTATCGCCTACCGCCGCGATGCGCTGGATACCGTGCAGAACAACCTGGGCCGTCTGGCCGTAGGTTTGGCCACCGCCGTCAACGCCTTGCATAAGCAAGGCGAAGATCTGAACGGCGTGGGCGGCGGCGATTTCTTCAACTTGGGTACAGTCGAAGCCCTCCCCGGCGCTCGCAACGCCGGCGCAGCGGTGCTGAATATCGATTTGGCCGACGCCAATCAGCTTACGGGTCAAGACTACCGGGTAGAACGTACCGCCACCGGTTATACAGTTACCAGCATTCCCAATGGCACGACCACCGCGCTGACCGGCACCACCGGTACGGTTGACGGAGTAAGCTTCGACTTCACCGGCGGCGCGCCCGCCGTGGGTGATTCCTGGCTGGTGCAGCCCACCCGCGCGGCAGCGGCGAATTTGTCGCTGGCCATCAACGACCCGGCCAAGATCGCCGCCTCGGCGCCCGGCACCGGCACAGCCAATGGCGACAATGCCTTGGCCCTGGCCGAGCTGCAAACCAAGAAGCTTCTGGGTAACGGCGCCATGAGCCTGAACGAGTCGTTTTCGCAGATCGTCAACAAGGTTGGGGTGCTGACTCAGCAGAATGCTACCCAAGCCAAGGCCCAAGCTACGCTGATTCAGCAGAACTACGCGGCGCAGCAGGCGGTGTCGGGCGTGAACCTCAACGAAGAATATGTCAATTTGGACCGCTATCAAGAGCAGTTCCGCGCGGCATCACGACTGATCGATGTCAGTTCCACCTTGTTCGATACCCTGCTGAGTTTGCGCAGTTAATTGGACGCCCTGCATTTTTGATTGATTAGTCGCTTATTTTTTCAGGATTTTCACCATGCGTATTAGTTCCACCTTGTTTTTTCAGACGGGACTGAATTCCATCAACGCGCAGCAGTCCGACCTGATGCACCTGTATCAGCAGATCGGCAGCGGCCGACGCATGGTGACCCCTGCCGACGATCCCTTGGCGGCGGCGCAAGCCATCAACATCAGCCAATCGCAATCGCTGAACAAGCGCTTTGCCGATAATCGGGACGTTGCCAAGAGCAACCTGGGCATCGAGGAAAACACCCTTAATTCGGTTACCACGCTGCTGCAGGACATCAAGACACGCTTGATCGAAGCGGGTAACGGCACCATGGCCGACGCCGACCGCGCCACGCTCAGCAATGTGCTGGCCAGCGCGCGCACCAACCTTCTGGGCCTGGCCAACGCCACGGACGGCAGCGGACAGTATCTGTTCTCGGGCGCCAAGGGCAATACCGCCGCCTTCCAGGAAGTGAACGGCAAAATCGTCTACATGGGCGATCAGAACCAGCGCAACATCCAGGCCGACCAGACCCGGCGCATCGCCGGCAGCGACGTTGGCTCGGATATCTTCGATCGCGCCGCGCCTGGAACCAGTGTTTATCTATCGACGGCCGGTGCCGCCAACGCCGGCACTGGTCTGATCAGCAAGCCATCGATTACCGATCCGGCGGGTGCGGGCATTGGGCAGACCTATACCATTACGTTTACGTCCGCTACGGACTATACGGTTGATGTGTCGGATTCCTCCGGTGCCGCGGTCTATAGCTATACGGGCACGGGCTATGCGGCCGGAAGCACCAAGTCGATTGCGCTGCAAGGCGGCGTGCAGGTGGAGTTCTCCGGACAGCCGGCGGTGGGCGATAAGTTCGTCGTTGAACCCGCCAGCGCTCCGGCGTATACGGCGACACCGGGCGCGGCGCTTGATCCCAGCGTAATTGTCGGCACGCCGCGCGTGTCCGATCCTTCATTGGCTGATCCGGCCAACAAGTTTACTGTCCGGTTCACGTCGCCTACGACCTATGAAGTGGACATGACCGACGGCGACGGCAATGTCACGGCCAATATCAGCAACGGCGTTTATGATCCCCTGGCATCCAATACCCTGGAACTGTCCAACGGCATGCAGTTGCAGGTATCGGGGGCGCCCATCGCCGGCGATACTATCGAGGTCCAGGCCACAGCCGCAGGCACCAATACCAACCTGAACATCTTCGACACCCTGGACAGCATCATCGCCGCGCTGGAAAACCCCATGCAGGGCGACGAATTTGCTACGGCGGCCTTCCAGAACACATTGGCCACCGCAATACAGCGCATCGACGTCAACTACAACAACGTGTTGACCGTGCGCGCGTCGGTGGGTTCACGCATGAATGAACTGGATGCGCTGGATGCCAACGGCGCCCAGCGCAGCCTGGGCTATAGCTCGCAGTTATCAAAAATGGAAGACCTGGACTACTACACCGCCACGACGCAATTGCAGCTTCGTTCCTCGGCGCTGGAAGCGGCTTCCCTGGCTTTCCGAAAAATCCAGTCGCTCAGCCTGTTCAACATGGGTTCGAACTAGCAGGACGCTTAATCCGGAGCGGAGACACCGCCGGACAGATTTCCCGTCGTTTTGGTGTGAAGTGAGAATAATAGATGAGCCTCAAGCAATTGCAACTTAAAGCCACGCTTTCCATCGTTGTGATTTTCCTCTCGGTATTGACTCTTGTCGCCGTGGGGGTCGGCTGGAACAGCCAGTCCACGGTGCTCGCGCTGGTGAGCGGCGGCGGCAATGCCGGTGCCCTGCAATCGCTGGAGCAGCATTTCACCTGGACACATTATGCTTTCGTGGCGCTGGCCGTGTTGGCCGTGGTGCTGGCCTTGCTGGCTTATGTCGTCTTGTCGCGCGCGGTTCTGCGTCCTCTAAAGCAAGTGGGCCAGCACTTCGAGCACATGGCGGCGGGCGACCTGACTCAGCGCATCGAAGTCGAGTCCGAAAATGAAATCGGCATGTTGTATTTTGCGCTCAAGCGCATGCAGGACAGCCTGGGCCGCATGGTCGGCACGGTGCGGATGGGTATGGAGCAAATCCATGCCGGGTCACAGCAAATCGTTGCCGGCAACACCGATTTAAGCGGCCGAACCGAGCAGCAAGCCGCGGCCTTGCAGCAAACCGCCGCCAGCATGGAAGAGCTGGCCAGCACCGTCAAGCAGAACGCCGACAACGCCCGTCAGGCCAACCAGTTGGCGGCCACGGCCTCCGACGTCGCGCAGCGCGGCGGCCAGGCCGTGGGCGAGGTCATCTCCACCATGGAAGGCATTTCGGCCAGCTCGCGCAAGATATCCGACATCGTGGGCGTCATCGACAGCATCGCGTTCCAGACCAATATTCTGGCGCTGAACGCCGCCGTGGAAGCGGCGCGCGCCGGCGAACAAGGCAAGGGTTTCGCCGTCGTGGCGTCCGAAGTGCGCGCCCTGGCGCAGCGCAGCGCCCAGGCGGCCAAGGAAATCAAGGGCCTGATCGAAGATTCGGTCAAGAAGGTGTCCGAAGGCTCGGCGCAGGTCGAGCGCGCGGGCGACACCATGCAAGAGATCGTCAGCTCGGTGGCGCGCGTCACCGACATCATGGGTGAAATCTCCGCCGCCACCACGGAACAATCGTCGGGCATCGATCAGATCAATCGCGCCGTGTCCCAGATGGACATGGTCACGCAGCAGAATGCGGTGCTGGTCGAAGAGGCCGCATCGTCCGCCGCCAGCCTGCGCGAACAGGTATCCAGCGTCAGCGGCGCAGTGTCGGCATTCAAGACGACGGGCAGGGAAGTGATTGACGTTTCCGCCAAGCAGATCGCCGCCGCGCCGAAGCAGCGTCCCGCCGTGGCCAACGCGCCCGCGGCTGGCAGGCCTCAGCCTGGCTCGGCCGCCGCTCTAGTGGGCCATGGGGCTGCGGCGCCCGCCCGGCGCAATTCGGAAGCGGATATTCGCGTACCGGCTGCTGACAAGCCGGCCCCAGATGCCAAGCCGGCGGCGGCTGTCCGGCCTTCCGCTGGAAGCCGGCCGGCTCCGGCCCAAGCCGCTGCGCCGGCTCAGCCTTCTTATGTGATGAAGTCGGGATCGGGCCGCCAGTCGGCCAGCGACGACGATTGGGTCGAGTTCTGATCATGCCGGCGCATGGCTTGCTTCGCCGCTTCTTTCCAGCCTTGCTGCTTGCCCTGACGGGCATGCTGGGCTTGAGCGCATGCAGCACCACGGGCAATAATTTTGATTCGGCCGCCATGCCATTGCTGGCGCCCGGCCAGACCACCATGACCGAGGCCAGTGTGCTGCTGCATGCGGAGCCGGTCAATGTCTATCGGCAACAGGACGGATCAGCCCTGGCCATCTGGTCGCACAAGCTGACGCTGGCCACCGACGCCGTGTACTTCAATCAGGAACTATGGCTGGCCTTCGGGCCGGACGGCCGTTTCCAGCATGTTGTGAAAAGCGTGAATATTCCGCGCGCCTATGAATATGGCGAACAAAATCAGACCGTTCCCTACGACACGCGGGTGCGCCAGGCGCCGGCCGCGGCAACGGTGAATCCAGAACATTCGGCAGGCGCTGTTTCCGCCGATGGCAGCAACCCTGCCGCAACGTCCGACGCATCGTTATCCGGCGTCATACCCAAGCCCGCGCATACTTACCCGGTATTGCAGTAGATCTATAAAAACAGCAGTTTCTGCTTGTGCTCATGCACCCATAACGCTATTCAGGTTTAATTATGTCCAACTCGATGCAGTCTCCCATCACTGAAAAGAAAAGCAAAGCACGCGGCAAGCGCGGGTTCCGTTTTGGCGATGCCAAAGTCAGCTCCATTTTGATGCTGGTTCTGGCCACTTTCATGATTCTTATCGTGGCGGTGGGCGGGCTGGGCGCCTGGTTTCTGCAGAACAACCTGAATCAGGTCAATGCCATGCAAAAGCAGAACAAGCTGGCGCAGAGCGTGTACAAGCTGGGCAACGATATGCTCAGCGCGCGCGTATCGCTGCTGGTGGCCGCGCGCTACCAGCAGGAAGCCGCCGCGAACAATGACGCCAAACTGAGCGAGGCCGGCAAGGCCATGCTGTTGGCCGCACACGGCAAGCTTGAAGATGTCCAGAAGGGTTACGACGAGTTCCGCAAGGATACGCCCGAGACAGCCGACGGCCGCCGCCTGGCGACCCGCATCGTCAGTTCCTACCGGCCTTACCTGGACGATGGCATCGACCCTATGGTGCAAGCCCTGGAAAGCCAGGACTACACCACCTTCTACTTCGTCAACAATGAATTCGGCATCGCCCGCAGCGAAGCGTTCGATCAATCCATCGAGGCTTTCGTGAAGCACGTCGACAAAGTGCAGGCCGGTTTCTACGATGATGCCGTGGCCAGCTTCAGCCAGGCCCTGATAGCCATCGGCGTCGCGGTGATCATCGGCTTTGTGCTGATGATCATCATGCGCATCGTCTTCGGCCGCGTCGTGGTCAGGCCGCTGGTCGAAGCCGGCACGCATTTCGACCGGATTGCGGGCGGTGATCTGACCCAGCGGGTGGAGGTGCGTTCGCGCAACGAGATCGGCGTGCTGTACGAAGCCTTGCGGCGCATGCAGGAAAGCCTGACGCGCACGGTGAGCACGGTGCGCCAGGGCGTGGAAGAGATCACGCTGGGTTCGCGCGAGATCTTCATGGGCAACACGGACCTGAGCAGCCGCACCGAGCAGCAGGCGGCGTCCTTGCAAGAGACGGCGGCCAGCATGGAGCAGTTGGCCAGCACGGTGCGCCAGAACACGGATAACGCCACGCAGGCCGACACGCTGGCCAAGAGCGCGTCCGATGTGGCCGCGCGCGGAGGCCAGGCGGTCTCGGCGGTGGTGGACACCATGAGCGAGATCTCCACCAGCTCGGGCAAGATGGTCGAGATCGTGGGGGTGATCGACGGGATTGCGTTCCAGACCAACATTCTGGCGCTGAACGCGGCGGTGGAAGCGGCGCGGGCGGGCGAGCAGGGCAAGGGCTTTGCGGTGGTGGCGGGCGAAGTGCGCTCGCTGGCGCAGCGCAGCGCGCAGGCGGCCAAGGAGATCAAGGTGCTGATTGAAGAATCGCAACTGAAGGTGGCGGCCGGGGCCAAGCAGGCGGGCCAGGCGGGCGAGATCATGCAAGAGGTGGTCGGTTCGGTGCAAGGGGTCACGACCATCATGGGCGAGATCTCCTCGGCCTCGCACGAGCAGTCCGACGGGATCGAGCAGGTGAACCAGGCGGTCACGCAGATGGACAGCGTGGTGCAGCAGAACGCGGCGCTGGTCGAGGAAGCGGCGGCGGCGGCCGGCTCGCTGCAGGATCAGGCCACGCGCCTGGCCGAAGCGGTGGCGGTGTTCAAGATCAATGCCAATGAAGTCATCGACATGCAGGCCAAGGCGGTGGAAGTATCGGGTCCCACCGGCTACAACGCTCTGGAAAGCTCCTACTCCTGATCACTCGGCAGCAGCAAGGAAAAGCGCCGCGATTCATCGCGGCGCTTTTTTACTTTTTACTGACCGATGCGGCGGTACTCGTCTTCAAGACCCTGCCAGGGCCTGCGCCAGGCGCGCCATGGTGCTGTAGCCGCGCTCGAAAAAGCGGGCCAGGAAGGGCGCCGACTGGGGCAGCACGACAGCCAGCAAAACTAGGCCGGTCATCAGGCTGATGGGAAAGCCCACGGCGAATACCGACAGCTGCTGAGCGGTCCGGTTCAGGATGCCCAGCGAAAGATTGATGGTCAGCAGCACGATGATGAGCGGCAGCGCCAGCAGCATGCCCGATACCATCACTTCCGAGCTCCATTCAAACAATATGCCCCAGCCGTTGGGGTCCAGCGACCCCACCTGTATGGGCAGCACGTCGAAGCTGCGGATAATGCCGCCCAGCATCATCAAATGGCCATTTAGCGCCAGAAACAGCAGCATCGCGACGATGTTCATGATGCGCGCCAGCACCGCCGTGTTCGCGCCCGTGGCGGGATCGAAGAAAGACGCGAAGGACAGGCCCATTTGCAGGCCGATGAATTCACCGGCGGTTTGCACAGCGGCAAACACGATGCGCATGACCAGTCCCAGCGCCATGCCGATAAGCACCTGCTGCAAGCCTATCCACAGGCCTGCGAACGATGCGGTGGGCACAGACGGCATGGGGGCCAGGGCGGGCGCGATGGCCACCGTCAGCAGAACCGAGAAACCTACCTTTACTCGTAGAGGTATTGCCGAGTCGCTCAGCAGGGGGGCTGTGCCCACCAGCGCCAGGATGCGGAAGAAGGGCCATAGAAAGGCATTCATCCACGCATAGAGCTGTTCGATGTCGACCGAAATCATAGGCCGGGCGCTGCGGCGACTCCGTATGCGGGCCGTGGGCGCCGGAATCGGGCAAGCGAATCACGCGGGCGCGGCATCAGGACACCAGGCCGGGAATCTGTGAAAACAGGGTTTGCATGTAGTCGACCATGGTGGTGATAAGCCATGGGCCCAGCAGGACCAGCGCCGCGCCGACCGCCAGAAGCTTGGGGATGAACGACAAGGTCATTTCGTTGATCTGCGTTGCAGCCTGAAAGATGCTGATGAACAGGCCGACGACCAGGGTGACCAGCAACAACGGACCCGCCATGGTCAGCGCGACTTTCATGGCAAGGTAAGTCATGGACATGACGGTTTCGGAATTCATGCGCCTACCCCTACTGATAGAAGCTTCGGGCCAGAGAGCCCAGAAGCAAATGCCAGCCGTCGGCCAGCACGAACAGCATAAGCTTGAACGGCAGCGAAATCGTGACCGGCGGCACCATCATCATGCCCAGCGCCATCAGCACGCTGGCGACGACCAGGTCGATGATGAGGAAAGGTATGAATATCGTGAACCCAATCTGGAACGCCGTCTTCAGCTCGCTGGTGACGAAGGCCGGCACCAGGACACGCAGCGGAACCTGTTCGGGGCTGTCTATCTCCGGCACATTGGCCATGTTGGCGAACATGCTCAAATCCGTTTCCCGCGTCTGGTGCAGCATGAAAGTGTGCAGCGGCTTGATGCCCCGGTCCAGGGCTTCCTCGAAGGAAATGACCCCTGTGCTGAGCGGCTGGTAGGCCGTGCTGTAGATCTGGTCGAACACCGGCGACATGGCGAAGAAGGTCAGGAACAGCGACAAGCCGATCAACACGGAATTGGGCGGCGAGGCGCCGGTACCCATCGCATTGCGCAGCAGGCCCAGCACGATGATGATGCGCGTGAAGCCCGTCATCATCATCAGCATGGCCGGCAGGAAAGACATCATGGTCAGCAGGACCAGTGTCTGGATGCTCAGCGACCAGGTCTGGCTGCCGTTCTGGTTGGTCGTCGACGTAATGGCCGGCAGCGTGGCTTGCGCCAGCGAGCTGGACGGAAACCAAAGCAGCGCCAGCAGCAGGCCCAGCAGAACGGCCAGGGGCAGGGCCGGCATGCGGCGGCCGCGCGGCGGCGCGATGGCGGAATGAATAGGGGGGAACGGCACCTAGCGGCCTCTCAGGACTTTGCCCAGGGCCGACGCGAAGGTGGGGGGATCGGGGCGGACCGGCGTTTCGGCGCCGGTGGATTCGGAAGGAGGCAGAGTATGAAGCAGGGATATCTGGTTGGCGGTTACGCCCAGCACCAGCCGGGCGTCTTCGACTTCGACCATCGTGATATAGGCGCGGGCGCCCAGACTTTGGGTGCTGAGCACTTTCAGTTGCTGGGAACCCATGCCGCGCAGCCAGCCGGCCCGCCGCGTCATCCAGGCGCAAGCCAGGATCAACGCAACGATGAAAACCAGGCTTATGACCAGGCGCAGGACGGCGGCTTCGGACATGCTTGGGACTAGCGGCGGCTGTTCAGGCGGCTAAGACGGTCGGAGGGCGTGATGATGTCGGTAACGCGTATGCCGTACTTCTCGTCGACAACGACGACTTCGCCCTGCGCGATCAGGTAGCCGTTCACGAAGATATCCATGGGTTCGCCGGCCAGGCCGTCCAGTTCCACGACCGAGCCTTGGCCAAGCTGCAGGATGTTCTTGATCGTCAGGCGCGTGCGGCCCAGTTCGACCGACAGCTGCACGGGTATGTCCATGATCATGTCGATGTCGCTGTTGCCCTGCACATCGTTGTCGACCAAAGGCTGGAACACGTTCAGCGCCGGGCTGGCGGGAGCCGGGGTGCTTACGGCGGCGGGTGTCGGGCTTGGCGTCGCGGCGGTCTGCTCGGCCAGCGCGCTGGCCCAGTCGTCGGCTTCCTGCGCCAGGCCATCGGCCTGCGTGGTTTGTTTTGTCTGGGCTGCCTGCTGTTCGGACAGCGCAGCCGCCCAATCGAGATCCGCGCTTTCGGGCGCTTCGTTCTCTTTCGCGGAATCGTTGTTGGGATCAGTCATTTAGGTGTGCTCAAGTGAGGTCGGTTTCAGAGTTCGCCAGTATTTTTTTTACGCGCAGCGCGTATCGGCCGTTGAATGTGCCATAGCCGCATTCCAGGACTGGAACGCCGCCCACGTTCGCGGTGATGGTCGGGTGGACTTCCATGGGCAGCACGTCGTTGACCTGCAGCTTCATGAGTTCGGCGATGCTGGTCTGTATTTGCGAGAATTCGGCCACCAGTTCGACATCGGCGCTGCGCACCTGGCGCGACAACTGGTGTATCCAGCGCTGGTCTATGGCTTCGACGTTGGCTTCCTGCAGCGGCCGGGTCAGCAGGTCGCGCACCGGTTCTATCATCGAGTAGGGCAGGCAGATGTTCAGGTTGCCGCCCGACGCGCCCAGTTCGATATTGAAGGACGAAACCACCACGATCTCGTTGCCGCTGGTGATGCTGGCGAACTTGGTGTGCATTTCCGAACGGATGTATTCGAATTCCACCGGATACACCTGTTCCCAGGCGCCGCCGTAGCTTTCCAGCGTCAGATTCAGAAGGCGCCGGATGATGCGCTGCTCGGTCGTGGTGAAGTCGCGGCCCTCGACCCGGGTGTTGTAGCGGCCGTGGCCGCCGAACATGCTGTCGATGACCAGGAACACCAGGTTGGGATCGAAGGTGAACAGCGCCGCGCCGCGCAGGGGTTTCATGGCAACCATGTTCAGGTTGCTGGGCACCGGCAGGTTCCGTTCGAAATCGGAATATTTCTGTATGCGTATGGTGCCGACGGTGATGTCGGCGTTGCGACGCATGAAAGTCAGCAATACCGAGCGCAGCCGGCGGGCGAAACGCTCGTTGATGAGCTCCAGCGTTTGCATCCGATGGCGCACCACGCGATCGGGCGAGCTCAGGTCGTAGGGCCGTACTCCGCTTAAGTCTTGGGCCTCGCCGGATTTCTCGCTGCTTTCGCCGGTTACGCCGGCCAGTAGCGCATCGACTTCATCTTGCGAGAGAAGGCTTTGGTAGGACATTTATTGAATCACGAAAGCAGTGAACAGGACGCCGTTGATCAGCGGACCGCGCGGCTGGGGTGAATAGGGTGCTTCAAGGTCCTTGGTCAGCACCTGCACAAGGGCGGCCCGGCCCTGGGCGGTCTGGACGTAATCGGGCTTCTGCTCGGACAGCTTGCGCAGGATGCGGTCGCGCACTTCGGGCATGTAGTTCACGATCATGCGGCGCGAATCCTCGTCGGCCACGCGCAGCGTTACGGCTACATACAGGATGCGGCTGCTGCTATCGCCACGCAGCGTCACGGTAAACGGTTCCAGCGGCGTGAAGATGGGGGTGGGTAGTGGCGCGGGCTTGTCCGGCGTGGCTTCGGTGCTGGCCGGGCCGCTGCCGATCTTATCGTACAGAAACAGGGTGGCGCCGACGCTGGCGACGACGATAAGAATAATCGCCAGCATAGATTTGACTAATTTGGCGATTGCACTGGGTTCGTTTTTGGCCATGACCGGTCGACGTGGGTTACTGGTGGAAGAAGTTGCCATCGTGGTGGTTCGCGTGCGCGGATGCACGCGGGATTTTGTTCAAGTTATCACATTGTGGCGCAATCGGGCGAGTGCGATCATGTTGAATAAGGGATCGAAAGCTTGGTAGCTCCGGGGTTTGATGGAGGGCTTCACGGCCATCAGGCGAAGGTGTCGACCAGCGCATCGGGCGCGCGGCTGCGCGCGGCCGACTGCGCAATGCCGCCATCCGGGCCCGCCGCGTTCACGGCGCCGCCGTCGGCTGCTTCGCGCCGGCTGTTCCCGAACGATTCATTGAACGCCTGCTGAGGCTGGTTCTGGTCGCTGACGCTGGTCTGGCCCAGGGATATGCCTGCCTGCGCCAGCGATTGCTGCAACTGCGACATGGCGTTTTCCACAGCCTGCCGCACTCCTGCATGAGGAGAAACAAAAACGGCGTGAGCCACGTTGTCGCTGATGTTGATCGTAATACGCAGAGGCCCCAGTTCCGGGGGATCGAGCCGAAGTTCAGCTGTGTGGGGCATGTTGTGCCCGCCTTGGGTAATCGATACGAATTGGCGTCCAAGCTCCGAAGCCCACTGCGGGCTTTGCAATGGCGCTCCGATGGCGGGGGGGGCGGCTTGCAGGCCAAGGTTGGCGAGCAAGGCCGATCCATTGGCCGGCAGGCTGGCGGCGCCGGCGGAATGGCCGGCGGCCAGAGAGCCGATTTGCGCTGCTGCCAGTTCGGTATTGCCGGCGGCAATCATCCCGGTATCGGAGGCGCCATGGCGTGCCGCACTGGCCATGGCTGCTGAAACCTCGGGCAGCACCAGCTTGATCTGGCCATCGCCGGATGCCTGGGCGCGAGCCTGCATGGTCAGCACAGCCTGTCGGGCACCCGCCAGGCTGGCCGCCTTGTTGGCGCCCAGCAGCGTTGCTTGCGGCATCGGTGCGATTGGGGCGGGCGGCAGGCCGGCGGAAGGAGCGTTGACCAGCGGGTTGGCAGTCAAGTCCTGGACGGGCTGCTGAGCCGCTGATGTGTTTCGCGCAACGGCCGATACATTGGCGGTTACTCTGCTTGCGGCCAAATCGGCGGCAAGCGCGGGTTTCAAGGGGGCTTTCCCGCCATTGGCGGCGGGATGCTCCGGCATCGCCGGAGTGCGAAGGCCCGCCGCATCGACAGCCTGCGTCTTGGCCGTATGGGAAGACTGCTGAACCGCGGCGGCCTCGGCCGCGATCGTCAGGGCGATTTGCGGAAGGGTCAGGCCTTCCTCGGCGGCGGCCTGGGCCAGGGCCAGGGCTTCATCGCCTTCCTTGGCGTTCTTGTCGGCCGCGTGGCCTTTCTTGTCTGTGGGATTCTTTCCCTCGACGGCGGAGTCCTGGCCGTTCGCGGCGGTCGGCGCGGCGCGTGACGGTTCGGTGCGTGACGGTTCGGCGCGTGACGGTTCGGCGCGTGATGGTTCGGCGCCGCGCTGGCGCGTCAGGATGGTGGAAAAAGGGGTGGCGCTGTCAGGCTCGGATCCGCCGCCATTCTGTGTGCGGCCGGCGTTGCCCGGGGCAACGGGCGGGGCAGCGGAAATCGTAGGTGTATTCATGGTTCAGCCTGATCAATGTGGTTGGCGCGCCCGGCGGTACATATTGGCCGAAATCTCGTCGCTGGCAAGCTGCTCGGTCCGGTTCTCTCGCACCAGCTGCAGCCGGTTTTCCCGCGCCTGCAAAGCTTCGAACGAACTCAGGCGGCGTTTTTCCGCATGCCAACGCTGGCGCCCGCTCTCGAGTTTGCCGTCAATATGCGCTACGACCCTATTTTGCTGCGAAATGGCCTCATCCAAAGTAGCGATAAACTGCCTAAAATTGTGGTAGTTCGACGATGAAAGACCCGTTTCGGTCGCTTTTTGCAGCCGCTCGGCATAGTCCTGGCGGTAGACCAGCAAGGTGGAAAGCTGCGTTTCCGCGTTATTTCGTTCCGCCATCAGCAACTGCAGCTGCTTGCCCGCCTGATCGGCACCCTCTTTGGCCAGATCGATCAGGACAGGCAATGAAGAATGCTTAGCCATGGTTCATTCCTTGAAACGGCACTCCCGGAGCAGGGTTGTTCCTGCCCAGTAGCGTGGCCAATTCACCGGCCGCCGACGGATAGTCGATCCGCGTTTCGATGCCTTGCTGAAGATAGGCCTCCAGCCAGGGGTACTTCTCGATGGCTTCATCGATTTGCGGATCATTGCCGGGCGTATAGGCGCCCACGGCGATCAAATCGTGATTGCGCTGGTAACGCGAAAGCATTTTCTTGAACTGATGCACCAGCGTGAACTGCTCCTTGGGCACGACGGCCGCCATCACGCGCGATATGGATGCCTCGATGTCGATGGCCGGATAATGGCCCGATTCCGCCAGGCTGCGAGACAGCACCACGTGGCCGTCCAGGATGGCGCGCGCCGAATCCGCAATGGGATCCTGCTGGTCGTCGCCTTCGGTCAGGACGGTGTAGAACGCGGTGATTGAACCGGCGGGCCGATTGCCCACGGGAGCGCCATTTCCGGCGCGCTCGACCAGGGCCGGCAGCTTGGCGAATACCGATGGCGGATACCCCTTGGTGGCGGGCGGTTCGCCGATAGCCAGCGCGATTTCGCGCTGCGCCATGGCGTAGCGGGTCAGCGAATCCATGATCAGCAGAACATGCTTGCCCTGGTCGCGGAAGTACTCGGCCAGCTTGGTTGCATAGACGGCGCCCTGCAGGCGCAGCAGGGGCGAGACATCGGCCGGCGCCGCCACCACGACCGAGCGCTTCAGGCCTTCGGCCCCAAGATTGAGCTCGATGAACTCCTTGACTTCGCGGCCCCGTTCGCCAATGAGTCCCACAACGATCACATCGGCCTTGGTGTAGCGGGCCATCATGCCCAGCAGCACGCTCTTGCCCACGCCCGAGCCGGCGAACAGGCCCATGCGCTGGCCCCGGCCCACGGTAAGCAGGCCGTTGATGGCGCGCACACCCACATCCAGCACGGTGTCGATGGGCGCGCGGGCCAGCGGATTGATGATTTGCGCGCCCAGCGGAGCCGAGCTGACGTTGTCCAGAGGGCCCAAATCGTCCAAAGGCCGGCCGGCGCCGTCCAGCACCCGGCCCAGCAGGGCGTCGCCCACCGGCAAGTGGCGGGACAGCACGGGAGGAGGGCCGATATCGTCGCTGGCGCGCAAAGGCAGCGGCACCCGGCTTTGTATGGAGGGTTCCAGCGGAATCACGCGAGCGCCCGGAGGCAGGCCCGAGATATCGCTTTGCGGCATCAGATACAGGGTGTGGCCATGGAAGCCGACCACTTCCGCGTCGGCCCAGTGGTTCTGTCCGGGCGCTATTTCGATCTTGCAGGCCGCGCCGACGGCCAGGCGCAGCCCGGTCGCTTCCAGCACCAAGCCGGTGGCGCGTGTGATCCGGCCGCTGACATGCCACGATTCGGTGGCCGATACACGCCTTGCTCCCGCTTCCAGCTGGGCTTGCCAGCGGGCCGTCGGCGTGGGCAGAAGGTCGGAAGCCTGGGTCACCGTTCGTCCTTGGCCGCTGCGGCTTTGTGGCCCAGCGACGAGGTCACGCGCTGCCACCGTGTCTGCAGCGTGGCGTCGATGCCGCCCAAGGCGGTTTGCGCAATGCACCCGCCTCGCTCGATCGAAGCATCGGGCGTCAGGCGCCACTTGCCCGAGCCCGGATCGCCGTCCAGGTATTCTTGGACTAGCGCCAGGTCAGCGGGGTTGACGCGCAGTGTAAGCATGGTTTCCCTGCCGGTATCCACATGCGTAATGTCGCGCACGATATCCAGGATTTTTTCGGGTTGGGCCTCCAGCGTGCTGCGTAGAACTTGCTCGGCAATCGTGATTGCCAGCGAAATCAGCGCCTGGCCCATCTCCGCCTCGATCGATGCGATCGATGCGGCGCAGTCCTGCGCCAGCGCTTGAAGCTGGGTGGTTTCCTGCTGCGCGCGCTCCCGGCCCGAGACATGTCCGGCGGAAAAACCGGCCTCATAGCCTTGACTGTGGCCGGCCTTGTAGCCCTCATCGGTGCCGGCTTCCAGTCCTTGCGCATGGCCGGCGGCATAACCCTCGGCATGTCCGCTGGCCTGCGCCGCGTCATGCAGGCGCTTGACCTCTTTTCTTAGCATCTCCGGGTCCGGCAGGACCTGGGTGGGCGCGGCGCTTGTCTTGACGGGCGCGGCGGCCGGCGGGGCATCGAACGATGCCATCTCCCAGCGTTTCCATGTTTCGGCTACGCGTAGAGGGGCCGGCCTCTTGTCAGACATACTCGTCGTTCCCCAGGCCGCCCAGGGTGAACTGGCCGGCTTCGGCCAGCTTGCGGGCGATCTGCACGATGTTCTTTTGCTCTTCCTCGACCTTGGACATGCGCACCGGACCTTGGGCTTCCAGATCGTCGCGCAGCATTTCGGCCGCCCGGTTCGACATATTCTTGAAGAATTTCTCGCGCAGTTCTTCCGGGGCGCCCTTCATGGCGATGGTCAGCGAGGCGGTGTCGACCTCTTTCAGGATCATCTGGATGGCGGTATCTTCGATGCCCACCAGATTTTCGAAAACGAACATCTCGTCCACGATGCGCTGCGCCAGATCGGCGTCCAGTTCGCGCAGGCTGGCCACCACCGCGTCTTCCTCGGCCGAATTCATGAAGTTCAGTATTTCGGCGGCGGTGCGCACGCCGCCCATCTTGCTGCGCTTGGCGCCCTGGCCCGACAGCATGCCGTTCAGCACATCGGTCAGTTCGTGCAGGGCGGCCGGCTGTACGCCGCCGAAGGTGGCGATACGCAGCATGACATCGTTGCGCAGGCGCTCGTTCAGCAATGCCAGCACTGCCGATGCGCGATCGCGCTCCAGGTGGACCAGGATGGTGGCGATGATTTGCGGATGCTCGTCGCAGATCAATTCGGCCACGCTGTTGGCGTCCAGCCAGTTCAGCGCGTCGATGCCGTTGCCGCCTTCGCCGCCTTCCAGTATGTCTTCAATCAAGCCCGCGGCGCGGTCGGTGCCCAGCGCCTTGGTCAGCACGGACCGTATGTATTCGTCCGAACCCAGGGTGACGGCCATGAACTGGTCGGCTTCCTGGCGGAACTCCTCCAGAACCCCGTCGACGTCGGCGCGGGTAATCTGCTTGAGGTTGGCCATGGCGGCGCCAATCTGCTGTACTTCGCGGGCCGAAAGGTACTTGAAGACTTCCGCTGCGGCATCTTCGCCCAGGGACATGACCAGGATTGCGCACTGATCCAAATCGGAATCAACGGTTGCCATCTTTCTTTTCCATCCAAGAACGCAACACCATCGCAACGGCGCGTGGGTCTTTTTCGGCCATCTTGCGCGCCGTGCTCAGGTTTTCTTCGTAGCGGTTCATTTCGGAAGCCAGGCGCTCCGCCACCGCCATCTGTTCGCGGTTCTTTTCCGCTTCCAGCGCTTCCGCCTTGCGCTTTTCCTTGACGGCTTCGGAGTCGGCCAAGAAGGGCTTCACGACCGAGCGCCAGAGAATGAAGATGACCAGTGCGATCAACAGGTATTGAATCAGCTGCATTGCGTAATCCAGATACACGGGGTTCTTCCAGACGGGCGGCTCGACTTCGCCGGCATCGCTGAACTGGCTGTTCACCACGCTTAGCGAGTCGCCGCGCTCGGCGGAATAGCCCATGGCCTGCTTGACCAGATCATTCAGTTTATCAAGCTCCGCCTGCGGCAGCGGTTCGAGTTCGCCTTCGTTGTTGCGGTAGTTCACCACCACCGCCACGGACAGGCGCCGCAAGGTTCCCAGGGGATTCTTGACGTGGCTGATCGTACGATCGACTTCGTAGTTGATGGTCGCGTCGTTGCGGGAATTTCCTGTGCCTTGAAGCAGATTGCCGCCGCCGGCCAATGCGGTCGCGGTGTTCTGGCCCGGAGTGCCGGCCGCCGGGGCGCCGGCCGCCGGGTTGGCGGCTGCCGCGTTGGGCGCGTTCGGATTCGCGGGGTTCTGATTGGGAGCCGGCGGCGTCACGATGGGCGCCGTGGCATTAAGCGGAGGCTGGTTGGTCAGCGCGCCGGGAACACCTTCGGGCGGCAGGACATTGTGCTGCACCGATGCGCTGGTCTGTTCGCTGCGCACCGCTGCTTCGCCCGGCTTCTGGTTGGGCCGGTAGACTTCCGATGTCTGCTCGCGCTGCGCGAAATCCACGTCGGCGCTGACCTGGGCGCGCACATTGCCGGAACCCACCAGCGGATTCAGCAGGGTCAGGATGCGCTGGACCGTGCGCTGCTCGATGTCGTTGACCAGGTTGCGCCGGCTGCCGTCAGCGCCGGCTTCGCCCGTGGGCGCGGTCAGCAGGCGTCCGTTCTGGTCGACCACCGATACCTTGTCGGCGGTAAGGTGCGGAACGCTGGAGGACACCAGCCAGGTAATGGCCGCCACTTGCGCATCGCTAAGGCTGCGTCCGGGATAGAGCGTCAGCAGGACCGATGCCGTGGGAGGCTGGCGATCACGCACGAAGAGCGATTCGCGGGGTATGGCCAAATGCACGCGGGCGCTTTGAACGGCATGCACGGCCTGGATGGAGCTGACCAGCTCGCCTTCCAGGGCGCGCTGGTAGTTGATCTGTTCGGTGAACTGGCTGGCGCCGAAGCGGGTCTGATCCATGAGCTCGAACCCGGCCTCGCCGCTGCGGGGTAAACCCTGCTGGGCCAGTTGCAGGCGCGCTTCATGAACCTTGTCCGCCGGGACCAGTATGGCATTGCCCGTACTGGCCAGCTTGTAGGGCACGTTCATTTGTGTCAGCGCGGCCACGATGGCGCCGCCGTCCCGGTCCTCGAGGTTCGAAAACAGAACTTTGTAATCGGGTGTGCGCGCCCAAAGCAGCAGCACGACCACAACGGCCACAGCGGCCGCCGCGGCGCCAAGAAGCGCTGGTTTGGGCCAACCGCTGATTTTCTCCAAAGCAGGAAAACGCGCCAACAATTGCGCCGACTGGCTCATTGACGGCCTCTGTCGCTGGGTTGGTTCTGGCGTAAGAAGAACGTCAAGCAGTGGGTTGGCAAGGTGTACATGCGGCAAGACAAAGGTAAGAGAGCCTGAATTATTGCGCGTAAAGTAAAACCCGCAAGCGTCGAAAAACACGTGTTTTGGGTGTCATTTAGCTCTTATGGATCAGGGCGGGCCGACAAGCCCGGATGGGACTATAGCCTTTGCGGATACGCCGGGTATCAGGTGAAAAGAAGGGTGATTTGACGCTTGATGCGCCGCTTGGCGGCGGGCCTTATTGAGTACATTAGGCAAGCGGCGATCCTCGCCCTGTCAGGACTTATTTACCACTATGGCCATACAACACCTTTCCGCCATCGAGAACATGCTGTCGCAAATGCGCGCCGTGGCGCAGGCCGCGTCGTCGACGCCTTCGTCCGCGAAAAGCACAGTCGTCAATAACGGCGGCTTCGCCGCGGAACTGGCGCGTTCGCTGGATCGTGTATCGACCCTGCAGAACGACTCCGCCGCCCAGGGACGCGCATTCCAGATGGGCGCGCCCGACATCTCGCTTAACAACGTGATGATAGACATGCAAAAGGCCAGCATCGCCTTCCAGGCGACCGTCCAGGTCCGCAACCGCTTGGTCGCCGCGTACCAGGAAATCGCCAGCATGCCTGTATAGGGCTAGGGCTTAGGAGCCCCCAGCAGGTCTTCCCGCTTTCCGCCACCGGCACCGCCTTCCAGCTGATACAGCCACGCCAGCAGCTCCGCAATCGCCACGTACAGTTCCGGGGGAATGTGGGAATCCAGATCGACCTGCATCAGCAAGCCAACCAGCTCGGGCGATTCGTGGACATACAGGCCGTTGTCCTTGGCCGTGCGGATAATGTTCTCGGCCAGTGTTCCGTAACCCTTGGCGACCACTCTGGGCGCGCTGTCGCTTTTGTCGTAGGCGATGGCGACCGCGCTGGGGCGGCCGTCATCAAGTGGACGGGGGCCGGTCTTCATGCCGCGCCTCCGTTGGCGCGATCCGCGTCCGCCTGCTTGCCGGCCTGGTTGCCTGTTTCCGCGGCTTGGCTTTGACTCTTATCTATTTCGGCGCCCATGCGCACAATCGACGTGGGGCTTGACGCCTTTTCCTCGCTGGCAATGGACAACTGGCTAAGCTGCAGGCCCTGCGCGGAATAGCGTCCGCGCAAAGCCTCGGTGTGCCGGCCCAGCAACCCGGCTGAATCGGGCGCCACCAGATGCATGACCAGTTGCCGGCCCGCCAGCGTCAGTTGCGCCTGCACTTTACCAAGCTCGGGCAGATGGATGTTGATGCGCGTGGCCCAGTGTTCGGTCTGGGGCGATGCATCATCGCCTTGCGCATCGCGCCGGGATATCTCCCATTCCATCGGGGCGTCGGGCCAGGCTTCTCCCCGCCAGGCGAATGTCTGGTTGGCCAGGACCTCCAGTTGTTGCCGCACCAGCAAATGGGTTTGCGGATCCATGCCGCTGGCCAGCAGGGCGGGGGCATGCTGAGAGAGCGCTTGTGCAGTGCTGACGCCGGCTTGATTGCCGCCGGCGTCGCCGGCGCGGACCGCCGTGGTGTTGAGAGCAGCGTTCTCGGCTGCGCCGCGCGCCCCGCCTGGCTCGCCGGAAGCGGGTAGGGATGCATGGGATGGAGCGTTGCCGGCAGGAGCGCGTCCGGCCTGGGCTTGTGGTTCCAGCATCAGTTGTGCCAGGTTCTGCTTGCCGAAAGCCAGATTGCCTAGATGCGATTCGTAGAACATGCCGCTGGTCTGCAACACCTGGGCCAGCGTCTGCGCCAGTTGAGCCGGTGCGGCGGCGGTTTGCAGCGCCGTGCCGGCCGCTGCCGCAGCGGAGGCGCCGGCCGAAACCGGTCCGGCGGTATTGGCGCTTCCCGCAGTGCCGGCAGTGGCGCCCGCAGCAGAGCCGACAGTGGCGCCGACAGATCCGGAGCCCGCCGCCGCCGCGCCGGCCGCTGATTGGCCGGCGGCGCCCGCCCCGCGTCCCGCAGTCTGCTGCGCGCCGTCCACGGGCGCCTGGCCCGGCGATTGCGCGCGCGCGTCGACAAGAGGGTTGGGTCGGGTTTGCAGCAAAGGCTGCTTGCCTTGAAGGGCGGCAGCCTGCTCCGGGTAGTTGGCTAACAGCGCCAATATGGTTCTTGCCGCCTGGCCCAGAGTCGTGGGGGCCGATGGCGTGGTTGCGGTATTGGTCAGGTTGCTGCCGAGCAGCAGGGCGGCGGTCCGGGCGTCCAGTCGCGCTTTATCCACCGCGCCCCGGCCTTGCTGCTCGGTCTGGGCCGTGGCGCGATCGACGATTTCGCGTGGATGGCGCTGGGTTTCCGTGCGGGCCGCGTCGGCGCGTTCCGGGTTGGCGGCCTGCGTGACCGCATCGGGACGGGCGCCCGTGACCAGATTGGCTTGTTGAGACAGGGTGGTGCCCAGCGCGGCATCAAGTCGCTGCACCAGCAGCGTGCCCAGTGCCGAGGGGGCGCCTATGCTCATTGCTTAAGCAGCGGCGCGCAATAGGCCTGTAGAACGGTATGCTGCCGCTTCATACTGCCCAATAGCATGCCTAAACGGTTCAGCTCCGGCGCGGCCAACAGGCGTATATTGGCGTCGTCGTCCAGGATGCGTGTAAGCAGGTCGCGCCGGGCCAGGCGGTCTTCGTCGCTAAGCTGATTCAGGCTGCGCAGCGATTCCACCGCGGCCTGGTATTGTTCGCCCAATGTAACGACCTCGTCCCAGTGGTTGGCGCGCGCCTCGCTAAGCATGCGGCTGGAAATCCCCGCAATGACTTCATACTGGCGCAGGATGGTTGACGATTTGCTCATAATTAACGTTGCACGGTCTATGCGGCTGCTGGAGTCTGGATGATGATAAGGCAATATGCTTTATGCCGGAAATGGATGGCAAGTGCATGAATTTAATAAAGCCTGCTGTTGCTGACAAGCCATTGGATGTATTAGGCCGTTTGACTGGCGGGAAGTTCCATGCGTACGGGGTCCACGGCTTCGCGCCAGGCGCTGCCAATGTCAGTCAGCAGGCGTTCGGCCAGATCCAGCTTTTCGGAATCGGCATTCAGATTGGCCAGCAACAGATTGCGTATGATCAACTCGTACGAGGCCACCAGGTTTTTCGCCAGGTCACCGCCGGTTTCCTGGTCGACGCTGGCTTTCAGGCCCGAGTCCACGATATCGATGGCTTTCGATATCGCCATCCCGCGGCCTTCGATGTTGTTGTTCTGCATGTGCAGCCGGGCTTTCAGAATGGCCGCCCGGGCGCCGTCGAACAGCAGCGTAATCAGATGTTCGGGGCTGGCGCTAAGCACCTGGGTTTCCAGGCCTATGTTGGCGTAGGCCTGGACGGAGTGCCGCCTTAGCCCACGCGTGGGGGAGTAGCTCATTTCTGTTCGCCTGTATTGCCCAGCATCGACAATTGCTGGGTTAAATAGCTGCTGACCGAGTTCATTTGCGCCATCATGGTGTCCAGCTGTGAGAACTGCTGGCGGTAGGTCTCCATTTTGGCGTCGATGCGGTTGGACATGGCCTCGTATTGTTTTTCCAGGTCTTTCAGCGTGTTGTTCATGCTGTCGGTGGCGGAGGGGATCGAGCCACCGCTTTTCACGAAGGCATCCGCCGCTGCCGCCATTTTTGCGCTGACGCCGTTTTCGCCGGCGAACAGTTTTTGGACATCGACCATATTGTCTTTAAGCGCTGCGGCCAGCTTGGTGTCGTCGACCTTTAGAATGCCGTCGCTGGGGTTGGTCGTAATGCCCATTTGAGACAGATTACGGATGGCGCCTGGTGATCCCGCTACATTTAAGGCGCTGCGTATCTGGCTTTGCACCTGGCGGGCCAGGCTGTCGCCGGTCAGGGCGCTGCCCTTCTGGGTGTCGACGTTATAGGACGTCAGTGTCTTGATGATGTTCTGCAGGTTGTTGTAGGCGGTAACAAAGGTATTGACCGCCTTGCTGGTGACGGAATCGTCGGCGGTAACGGACAGCACACTGGGCTTGCCGACCTCGCTTTGCTTGGTCAGCGTCAAGGTTACGCCTTCGATGACGTCTTCAATCGTGTTGCTCTGGCTTTGCACCTGTATGCCGTTGATCTGCACAATGGCATTCTTGGCGGTTATCTCGGTAAAGTTGGGGCCGGGGGCCGCGCTGTCGTAGCCGATCAAGCCCGAGACCTGGCTGATGTCGGTACCCGCGCCGGCATCGGTGGCTGTTACGGTAATGGTTTGCAGCGCGGCTTGCTCGCCGGTATTCTTGGCGGTCAGCAGCAGGCGATGCGGTGTGCCGGAGCCATCGTTGACAATGGTGGCGGAAACGCCCAGGCTGGAGTCGCCGTTGATGGCTTTTACGATGCCTTCCAGGCTGGTCTGGTCTTGTGCTACGGTAATCGTCTTGGTTGTGCCGCCTATGGTGAAGGCGATGTCCACGCTGCCGTTCGCCAGCGTGGCCTTGCGATCGGCCATGCCCGAACTGCTGGTCAGGGTTTGCGAAGAGGCTAGTTGCGTGACTTCGATACTGTATTGACCCGCAATGGCTTTGCTGTTGGCAGCGGCGGTGAATGCCTCGCTGTTGACGCTGGTTTTAAGCGCGCCGAAGGTCTCGGCCTTTCCCAAAGCGTCGGACGCCGTCTTCAAGGCTTCGATCGAGCTTTTTATCGTGCCATAGGCGGTCAGCCGGCTTTGCACCGACGTCGCCCTGGATTCGATCAGGGTCAGCGCCTGGTTTTCGCTGGCGCGCAATTTGCCCAGCAGTTCGTCCAGAGGAAGACCTGAACCGACACCGATAGAAGATATAGCCATGTGAAGCTCCCGATTGGGGTTATTGTCCTGCAAAATCGCCCGCTTCAATGTGGATGAAAGCGGGTATTAGTATTGGCTGTTTAGGCGTTTACCCTAAACGACCTCATTTCCATTAAACCTTGGTATCCACGCTGCGGCCCTGAAGCTGCACAATCATTTTCGCCACCCGGATGACGGCATCGGTGGGAACCGTGCGCAGTACATCTCCGGTTTCGCTGTCTATAATCGATACCACCACCCGCTGCGCTTCCGGATCGACGTCAAAGCGCATGCCGGTGGACCATGCCTTCATATTGTTATTAAGCATGTCCAGCGCCTTTGCCAGCGGATCCAGGCCCTCGGGCAAATCGTCGCGGTCGCGCTGGGTGCTGGTCGAACTGCCGCTGTTCAGGGCTTCGCTGGATTTTGTAACCTGAACGGCCGGTTCGGGCAGCGACATGGGCCGTTCAAAGTCGGCCGAAGGGGCGCCAAACGGTACAGCGGCTACACCAGAAGCAATAGGATTGACCATTGGATTGGCTCCGAAAGTAATTTTCGTTTGGCGCAAGCGCCTTATAGGCGTTCTTAACGGCAGAATACGGAAAAACTTTAATTCGGCGAATAGACAAGCAAATGGCGGGCTGATCAATCCACCGCCGCCAGGTGGTTCACGCCACAATAAGCGGCCCCTTTGTATGTCTTGATCGTATGTTTTATTAATGCCGCATGCCTAGTTCCGAAGACCTCCTTGTCGGACAACACGCTCCACTGGTTCGCCGCCTGGCTTTGCAACTGATAGCCAAGCTGCCCGCCAGCGTAGAGCTGGACGACCTTATGCAGGCCGGCATGATGGGCCTGCTGGACGCCGTGCGGCGCTACCAGCAGTCTCCCGACGCGCAGTTTGAAACCTATGCCGTAACCCGAATACGCGGCGCCATGCTGGACGAGCTGCGCAGCCAGGACTGGTTGCCGCGCAGCGTGCGCAGCAAGACCAAAAACATAGAGCAGGCCGTCCACGTTCTGGGTCATCGACTCATGCGTCCCCCAACGGAGGCGGAAATAGCCGAAGAAATGGAGGTGATGCTGCCTGAATATCAGCAATTGCTGGAAGAAGCGCGCGGCGTGCAAATTATTCATTACGAAGACCTGGCCCGCCATAGCGACGATGCACAGCATCTGTTGGACCAAAGCCAAACTACGGACACCCAGTCCACGCATTGGGCCAATCCGCTGGGCCAATTGGTATCCCAAGGCCTGCGGCGCGCCTTGGTGACTGCGATCAAGACATTGCCTGAACGTGAGCAGCTATTGCTGTCCCTGCAGTTCGAGCAGGATCTTAATCAGAAGGAAATCGGGGCTGTCATGGGCATTACCGAAGGCAGGGTATCGCAACTGCGTTCGCAGGCCGTTGCGCGGATACGCGCCGCGCTGGCTCATGCCGATTGGCACGAGAGCCCTGGCGAAGCCGAGTTCCAGGCCTTGCTTTAATTCCGTTTTCGCCAAGTGAAACGGTTTGTGTTTTTTATAAGATGTATTTAATATGTATCTTATGTGTTAATTCTTTCAGCAAAGGACCGGGTCATGGAAATCGATCGTTTCAAGCATCAGCACGTGGAAATCTTGCAAGGCATTGCGAATCTGCGCAAATTCGCCCATGCGGGAATCAAGGAAAATGCCTATGAAATAGTCCATCAACTAGGCGTACTGACTTCTGTCGTGAACCTTCACCTGGCTATCGAAGACCGAATTTTGTATCCCACCCTGCAAAAAGGCGGCGACCAGCGCCTGGCCGACATGAGCCGGGCATATCAGGAAGAAATGCAGGGCATCGCCAATGCATATATCACGTTTGCCCGCAAATGGGGCAAGGTCGCCGCCGTTGCCGAAAAGGCGGAACAGTTTCGTCAAGAGGCCAACACAGTGCTGAAGACCCTGCATACGCGCATGCAGAAAGAAAACACCGAGTTCTATCCAGCTATTGAAGGGTTTTGATCGAAGTATCTTGGACGAAGCATTATTCAAAGAGTCTAGGGTTACTACTTATGCAAAGCGATGCTTTGACAGGTGGTTTGGCCCTAGTTCATCTAATTGCCCGCCACTTGCCTCCCTATAATAACTAAGGGTTTACCCTTAATAATTGATTCATAAAAAATCCGGAGAAAACATGAAGTGGCTTGCGCGCCTTACGGTTCAAACCAAGTTGATCGGCGGCTTTTTGATAGTCGCCGCAGTTGCCGCCGTTATCGGCGTAGTGGGCTTATATTCCACCAGCCAGGTGAACGCCATGGCCGGGCAAATGTATCAAACCGAAATCGTGGGCTTGCGCCAAGCGGCCGATACGCGTGGAAATATCATTGGGGCGGGCGGCGCGGTGCGTAGCGCGCTATTGGCAAGCAATGAGCAAGAGCGCGGCGAAAACATGAAACGCCTGCAACAGCGGTTTTCGAACGCCTACAAGAGCTTGGAAGCATTGAAGGCTTTGTTCATCACCGAGGCCGGTCAGGCGGCCGTTGCACAAACCCGCGCCAGTATCGAGGCCTTCGAAGGCGCCGCCATCATGGCCATCGCCCAGCGCGGCGAGGTTTCCGCCGAAGAGGGCAAGAAACTCGGCGATAAGGCGCTGGCCTTGGCCAGCGATGCCGAGGCCAATCTACACAAGCTGGTCGAGGAAAAGCAGGCCAATGCCCAAAGATTGGACGGTGAAATCGCCGATGTCTATACAAATACCAAGCTTATTTCCATCGCTCTGACCCTGGGCGGGGTTTTGTTGGCGGTACTGCTGGGCTGGGTAATCACCCGCGTCCTGACTCGGCAATTGGGTGGCGAGCCGGCCGATGTCGCTCGAGTGGCGGCGTCGATAGCCCAGGGTAATTTGACCAACCGCATCGACGTATCCCACGCTGGGGAAGGCAGCGTCATTCACGCCATCAACGTCATGCAGGAGTCCTTGCGCAGGGTGGTCCATTCCGTGCGCGCCAGCAGCGACAGCATCGCCACCGGATCCAGCCAAATCGCGGCCGGCAACGCCGATCTTTCCCAAAGGACCGAGGAACAGGCCGCCAACCTGACTGAAACCGCCGCCGCTATGGAGGAATTGTCCAGTACGGTAAAGAGCAATGCCGACGTGGCCCAGCAGGCGGCGCAACTGGCCAGTTCGGCCAGCGGCGCCGCGACCAAGGGCGGCGAAGTCGTCAACGGCGTCGTGGCGACCATGGGCGAAATCAATGCCTCGTCCCGGAAAATTGTGGACATCATCGGCGTCATCGACAGCATCGCCTTTCAAACGAATATTCTGGCGCTGAATGCCGCCGTGGAAGCGGCCCGCGCCGGCGAACAGGGCCGCGGCTTTGCCGTTGTGGCCAGCGAAGTGCGCAGCCTGGCGCAGAAGAGCGCCGCCGCCGCCAAGGACATCAAGACCCTGATAGACGATAGCGTGGCCAAAGCGGAAGCCGGCAGCCAGATGGCGGACGCGGCGGGCGAGGCCATGACGGGTATCGTGACCCAGGTCCGGCACGTTACCGACCTGATCAGTGAAATCAGCGCGGCAACCAAGGAACAGACCTCGGGCATTGCCCAGATCAATGACGCCGTGCTGCAGCTTAGCGATGTAACCCAGCAGAATGCCGCCTTGGTCGAACAGTCGGCCTCGGCCTCCAACAGCTTGAACGATCAGGCCAAGGCGCTGGTGGACGTGGTGGGCGTGTTCCAAGTGGGGCAGGATCAGGGGGTGGCGGTAGCCAAGCAGGTAGCGACAGCTCCTGCGCGATTGCCTGGCCGAAATGCGCCAGCCAGTGGCGAAATGCCTACAGGTGAAGCTGCCGCGGCAGCGATCCCACAGGGTAAGCCGCAGCGTGCAGGACAGCCTTCGCCAAGGACAGGAAAGCCCACCCCTGCGCCATCCAGGCAAGCACTGACCATGGGCAAGGCCGAGCCGGTACGCGAGGAGGAGTGGGAAGAGTTTTAAGTTTTAGGAAGGGCGGTTGATGTCATAGTGGTTCAGAAGGGCGACACGTGAAAAACACGTGCCGCCCTTCGCAGTTTTGCGGATGGACGCAACCAGGTGCAGGATGGCAAATCGACGGTTCTGTCACGGTATGGTGCTGGAGTATTTACTGGATTTATCCCATATTGCTCTTGGGCCAATAATTCAGCGCGACTTAGCAGGAAGTTTGTATCGTGACGCGCCCCACTATACAATAACTATGATTCTAAGGTTCAGGCACAAAGGGTTGGAAGCGTTCTTCTATACGGGTTCCTTGCGAGGGATCCAGGCCAGCCATTCCAAGAAGATAGGAAGTATCTTGAGGGCGCTCAATGTGGCACAGGCTCCGGCGGAACTAAATTTGCCTGGATTCAATCTTCATCCCTTGAAAGGCAAGCTGGAAGGCCATTGGTCCATAACTGTCAATGGTAATTGGCGCGTGACGTTTGCCTTTGTTGGCGCTGACGTGGATATCGTCGACTATCAGGACTACCATTGAAAGGCACATGATGAATGCTGCAAATCATCCTCATCCCGGCGTTACCTTACGCGACGAAGTCATTGCGCCTTTAGGTATATCAGTCAGCGATGCGGCTAAAAAGCTGGGTATGTCCAGGGCCGCATTTTCGCGCGTCGTCAATGGCAAAGCGGGCATTAGTGCTGATTTGGCTATTCGGCTTGAAACCGCAGGTATTAGTACAGCGCGTTTTTGGATTGCATTGCAAGCTGAGTACGATCTCGCCAAAGCTAAAGAGCATAAGCAGCCCAAGGTGGAGAGGCTGATGAGTGCAAGCATCTCGTCTGTTTGATTTTTTTCTAATCTAACACCCTGGTTGCCTGGCGAGGCTGCACAGCCGCATAGTAAGAAATCAAACGGTCATAGACCACTGCCATCATGCCGCTTATTGATACCACCGAGGCATCTGGAGCGCATCGCGCAAGCGATGCGCTCCGGGCATCCAGAAATCATGAAAGTTACGGTATTTGGCATTGGTTACGTCGGCCTGACCCAAGGGGCCGTACTGGCTGAAGTCGGCCACGATGTGGTGTGTGTGGATATCGACGCCGATAAGGTCGAGCTGTTGAAGCAGGGGCGCATCCCCATCTATGAACCCGGGCTGGCCGCGCTGGTCAAAGACAACCATGCGGCCGGTCGACTGAACTTTACCACGGACGCCGCTGCAGGCGTGATGCACGGCGATGTGCAATTTATCGCGGTGGGCACGCCGCCGGACGAAGACGGCTCGGCAGACCTGCGTTATGTTCTGGATGTGGCCGATACCATCGCCCGGCACATGGAGCGCCGTCAAATCGTTATCGACAAATCCACCGTGCCGGTGGGGACGGCCGACAAGGTGGCTGTTCGCATGGCTCAGGTGCTGGGCCGGCGCAACCGCAACGATTTGGCTTTCGATGTGGTGTCCAACCCCGAATTCCTGAAGGAGGGGTCGGCTGTTGCGGATTGCATGCGGCCCGATCGCATCATCATTGGAACAGACAGCGATGAGGTTGAAGAAGCCGTGCGCGAGTTGTATGCGCCTTTCAACCGCAATCACGAAAAAATCATCGTGATGGACGTGCGTAGTGCCGAGCTGACAAAGTATGCGGCCAACTGCATGCTGGCCACCAAAATCAGCTTCATGAATGAAATGGCCAACCTGGCTGAAAAACTAGGCGCCGATATTGAAATGGTCAGGCAGGGCATCGGTTCCGACCCGCGCATCGGGTATGCCTTCATCTACGCAGGCGCGGGTTATGGGGGCTCGTGCTTTCCCAAGGACATCCAGGCGCTGATCCGCACTGCCGAGAGCATTGAGTTCGATCCGAAGATACTCAAGGCTGTCGAACAGCGCAATGACGCGCAGAAAACCGTTATGTTCAACAAAATCCATCGGCATTTCAACGGCGACCTGAACGGCAAGACAATTGCCCTGTGGGGCCTAAGCTTCAAACCCAATACCAACGACATGCGCGAGGCGCCCAGCCGGGTGCTGATGGAAGCCTTGTGGGAAGCCGGCGCCAACGTCCAGGCCTATGACCCCGAAGCCATGGAAGAGGCCCAGCGGCTGTACGGAACACGGGATGAGCTAAGCTTGTGCGGCACCAAGGAGGCCGCCCTGAAAGGGGCCGATTCACTGGCGATCGTAACGGACTGGCAGGCATTCAAAGCGCCAGATTTTGATCACATCAAGAAGTGGCTGAAACAGCCGGTGATATTCGACGGGCGGAATCTGTATGACCCTGCCCGGATGGAACGGCGCGGTGTCGTTTATTACTCGATAGGGCGGGAGCTGTAGACGGCGACCGATACACCCAGACGAGGGGATAAAGCTAGGCCGGTATAGTATGCGCCGGCTCAACCTCTATGTTGCGCCCCGAATGCTCTGCTTGCCATAGCTCATAGTCGGCCTGCATTTGTAGCCACATAATGGCCGTGGGCGCCCGAATCCACTTGGACAAACGTATAGCCAAGTCGGGCGTCACGCCCGAGCGCCCGTTGATAAAACGCGAAAACTGAACACGCGACACGCCCAGTTGCTCGGCGGCCTGCGTCACCGTCAGCCCAAGCTCCGGCAGAACGTCTTCTTTCAGGATGCTGCCCGGATGCGGGGGAGTGTGCATCGGCATAATCATGCTCCTAGTGATAGTCCTGGTAATCCACCAGAACGGCGTCCCGTCCGTCAAACATGAACGTAAGCCGCCAATTGCCATTTACCCATACCGACCAATGGCCTTGCAGGTCAGCACCTTGCAAAGGGTGCAGCCGCCAACCAGGCACATCCATATCTTTAGGTTCGGCGGCGCGGTTCAGTGCAAGCAATTGACGCTGAAGCTTACCTGCATGCGCGGCCTGTATCTTGGCCTTGGAGCCGGTCTCGAAGAACATCTGGATGCCCTTGTGGCGAAAGCTCTTGATCATTTGCTATTGTATCTTGTGTAGATACACGATACAACACTACAGTCGCTTGTTCTGCACCGGCCGCTTGGCGCTACGCATGACTGCCTGTAGCTCTTTCAGGAATACCGGTTTATGCCCAGTCGGTCCGGCATCAATGCTTTGATTTGTCTGAATGGATTCCGTCTGAGAAATAAAAGACATAGCCGGCAACAGCCATGAAGGCAACAAACAGGCCACCGGTAGTCAGGATAAATGCAGTGGTCATTGTTAACCCTTATCAATGCGCCTGTGCGTTAATGCGAACCCTAGCCAAATTGTAAATCCAGACATTACAAGAATCAACGCCGCGCTGGCAGCGACATGCGCTTGAGGCATGATAACGCCAACATAGCCTATGCCTGCTGCCCTGACTCCGACTTTACGAAGATGTTCGGTCCAGGGGCATCCTTGGTTTTGCCATCCGGCTTTGAACAGTCCGATAACCTCGGCGAAATAGCATATGGATACCTGGTTTTTAGGCCTTGCTTTGGGCGGGCGTCCGTGGCGCGGTCGCAAGGCAGCCAATTCCGCATCGCTGAAAGGCGGATTATCCGCATCCGCCAGCGCAGCGGGCAAGCGACGCTACTCTATCGACAAGGTGGTTAAGCCAATTCCGATGCGTGTCACGGTTTAGCTATTCACACAGACTGGATGTCGATTTGATCGCTATTTCGGATATTGAGATATCCAAACTGCCGCTATATTTGCAGCTTCTATAGTGCTAACTGGATGATTCTTGCTCTCCAGCTTCATTTTTCTTCGTACAAAACATTATTTTCAGGACCCAAGGTGAAAGCCGTTATTCTCGCGGGAGGGCTTGGTACCCGCATTTCCGAGGAAACACATCTCAAGCCTAAGCCCATGGTGGAAATTGGCGGTAAGCCAATACTCTGGCACATCATGAAGATGTATTCCCATTATGGAATTCATGAGTTTGTGATTTGTTGTGGTTATAAGGGGTATGTGGTTAAGGAGTATTTTGCCAACTATTTCTTGCATATGTCCGATGTAACGTTTGACATGACCAATAACGGCATGCAGGTCCATCATCAGCATGCTGAACCGTGGCGGGTTACCCTGGTGGATACGGGCGAAAACACTATGACGGGGGGGCGCTTAAAACGCGTGGCGGGATATTTACAGGATGAAGAAGCATTTTGCTTTACTTACGGTGATGGGGTAAGCGATGTGAATATTGCCTCCTGCATAAAATTTCATCGTGAACATGGAAAGTTGGCCACCGTCACAGCAGTGCGGCCGCCTGGTAGATATGGCGCCTTAAGGCGCCATGGTGACAGCGTTACCGGTTTTATGGAAAAACCGCGTGGCGATGGTGGGTTCATCAACGGGGGGTTTTTCGTGCTTTCCCCCAAATGCATAGAGATGATTTATGGTGATGAAACCAGTTGGGAGCAAGAACCCCTGGCCCAATTATGCGAGCTTGACGAATTGATGGCATTCGAGCATAGCGGCTTCTGGCAACCCATGGATACCTTACGGGAAAAGAATTTGCTGGAGGATCTATGGCAGACGGGGCGAGCTCCATGGAAAGCTTGGTGAAAACCTCAATGGTGTCGCCCAAATTTTGGAAAGGAAAACGAGTATTGCTTACTGGGCACACTGGGTTTAAGGGCGGGTGGTTAGCTCTCTGGTTAGCTCAATTAGGCGCTCGCGTGACTGGCATCGCTTTACCGCCAAATACCGCTCCAAATCTTTATGCTCTGGCGGATATTGAGAAGGCTCTTGACAGCAATTTCTGTGATATACGGGACGCTGTGCGGGTCGCAGGCATCGTAAGGCAAGCCAAGCCGGAAATTGTCTTTCATATGGCAGCTCAGCCTTTGGTCAGGGCGAGTTACGAAGATCCTATCGGTACTTTCGCCAGCAATGTACAAGGTACGGTGCACGTCTTGGACGCATTGCGAGGCATCGATAGTGTACGTATCGCGGTAATGATAACCACCGATAAGGTGTATTCGCCGCAGCAGTCTTCGTATCCCTATAGAGAGACTGACCGCTTGGGCGGCCATGACCCCTACAGCGCCAGCAAGGCGGCTAGTGAACTTGTCATCGAAAGTTATCGGTCCGCTTTTTTATCTGCTCAAGGCGTAGCGGTTGCCAGCGCGCGTGCGGGTAATGTCATCGGGGGGGGCGATTGGTCTATAGATCGCTTAATACCGGATGCCGTTCGAGCATGGCAAAGTAACTCAACTCTTGAGATTCGTCGACCGCAAGCCATACGCCCTTGGCAGCATGTGTTGGAACCATTGTCCGGATACTTGGCTTTGGCAGAGCGATTGTGGGACACACCCTCCTTGCCAACGGCCTACAACTTCGGGCCTACGCCTCATGAGGCGGCGACCGTGAGCCGGGTTGTTTCCTTGGCTCGGGAAGTATATGGCTGCGGTAACGTCCGTTATAGCGATGACATCAACCAGGGACCGTACGAAGCTGGCTGGCTGGCACTTGAAACATCTTTAAGTCGTAATGTTCTGGGCATATATCCACGTTGGTCATTGCGGGAGGCTGTCGAGCGCACTGTGCTTTGGTACCGCTCGCAAAATGAAGGGATGGATGCGCGTCTGTTATGTGAAGCGGATATTGCAGCTTATATGAGTGCGTCAATTTGAATGATGGTGTCGGAAGATTATGGAAACCTCTCGATTTAGTTTTGCGCAGACACCTTTGAAAGGCGTTTGGCAGGTTAACCGCAAACCTATTCGCGATGAGCGAGGTTTCTTTACGCGGTTTTACTGTGAAGATGAGTTTTCAGCTATTGGACTACAAGGCGTTCCTACTCAGATCAACCATTCATGGTCTGATTTGCAAGGGACCGTCAGAGGGATGCATTTTCAATATGCTCCCAACGCTGAAAGCAAAATTGTCACCTGCTTACACGGAGAAGTGTTTGATGTCGCTGTCGATTTACGTGCGGCCTCGCCAACATTTTTAAACTGGTTCGGCGTGACGTTGTCTGCAGAAAGCCAGAACAGCCTTGTAATTCCACCAGGGGTTGCACATGGGTTTCAGACATTGACGCCTGAAGCCGAAGTATTTTATTTAGTGACGACGCAATACAGTCCCGAACATGAAGGTGGCCTTAATCCTTTTGATCCAATGATCAATATTGCATGGCCAGTACCGGTCAGCGAGGTATCTGCACGCGATCGTCAACGCCCATTCCTGGAGGGCAAGTTTGCAGGAGTGGATATGGCTGGAGCTTCGCTGTGACCGCAGGACACTATACGGTATTAGGGGGGGGCGGATTTATTGGTAGCCACTTGCTGCGTTATTTACGGCAAAATGATCATCAGTGCTTTTCCCCCTTACGCGGTGATGATTCTTTATTCAACTCTTCGCTTGGCCATGTTATCTACTGCGTTGGCTTGACTGCCGATTTTCGTAGCAGGCCGCTGGACACCGTCGAAGCCCATGTGTGTTTGCTACGTCGCTTGCTTGAGCAGGCTGAATTCGAATCGTTAACGTATCTGTCCAGCACCCGCGTGTACGCCGGTGCAACCGCCACGGATGAAAGCTCCACTTTGCATGTAAACCCTAATCAGCCAGGTGATTTATACAATTTGTCCAAGCTGATGGGAGAATCCCTATGCTTGCATGGCGGGCGTGCTAATACGCGCGTTGCCCGTTTGTCGAATATTGTTGGCTTGCGCCCCGATCCCGACATTTTTATTGACCAGCTTCTTGAAGAGGGAAGGAAGACCGGGCGGATACTATTGCGTACAGCGCTCAGTTCTCGTAAGGACTATTTGTATATCGACGATGCTGTGTCCGCTTTAGCGCTTATCGCCGCATCGAAGGCCCAAGGGATTATCAATGTCGCCAGCGGCGAAGCTGTCGATAACCAACAGATAGTTCGCATCTTGGAGTCTGATATGGGATTCATTGTGGATGTGGCGGCTAACGCGCCCGCATGGGATTTCACAGCAATTGATATAAACCGGTTGAAAGACGAGTTTGCCATTCAACCCCGCTTGTTTTCTGATTATTTTCCTGAATTTCTTAAACTATATCGCCGCAATAAAGGCTTTTTATGACTTACCTAGAAACCACGCCAGACGCAGCTGCAGATTATCGGGCTGAAAAGCAAGCCCGAATCACTGGATTTGCAAGCGATGCGGAATTTCGGGCTCTATCGGTAGCTTGGCGCGCCAAAGCGCTTGAGCGAAAGTATATGAATAATTTCTCGTGGCTGGGCCGGCCGATGATCCAATTGCCAACTGATGCTATGGCGATTCAGGAAATTATTTGGGCGGTAAAACCAGACTTGGTGATTGAGACCGGTGTAGCCCATGGAGGTTCCGTGATTCTGTCTGCGTCAATGTTACAGCTTTTGGGACATGGCGAAGTGGTCGGCATCGACATTGATATTCGCTCGCATAATCGCAGCGCAATCCAAAATCATCCCATGGCGCACCGTATTAAATTGATCGAAGGCTCCAGTGTTGCCCCGGATGTGGTTGCACAGATTCATGCCATGGCCGAAGGAAAGCGAGCACTGGTCTTTTTGGATTCGAACCATACGCATGAGCATGTCTTGGCGGAATTAAAGGCTTATGCCGGGTTGGTCGGTATTGACAGCTATTGCGTAGTTTTCGATACGTTTGTGGAAGACCTGCCAGCCGATTACGTATGGGAAGATCGTCCATGGGGGAAGGGGAACAATCCCAAGACGGCTGTTTCGGAATGGTTGAAAACAAACCCCAATTTTGAA
Source organism: Pollutimonas rozaliensis (assembly GCF_048751585.1). Lineage (NCBI taxonomy): Bacteria > Pseudomonadati > Pseudomonadota > Betaproteobacteria > Burkholderiales > Alcaligenaceae > Pollutimonas > Pollutimonas rozaliensis. The sequence continues at coordinate 312,292 of NZ_JAZHOB010000006.1, forward strand.
ATCGATAAATCTATCGAAGATAAGTTGCTGATTACTTCAGCGCCGGATGGTTTCTTGCGACGTATTGCCTGACGACACGTTTTGATCATTAAGCACGCCTTATTAGCTATTGCAAAGGGCCGATAAGGCCCTTTGCTTAGTCCGGCAGCCCGTCTAAAGGGTGATGTAATGCAGGGTTTTTATGCCGCAGCAGTTTTGGGCTGACATTCTCTACTATGCTAAACAAGGCATTAGAGATTAACTCTTTGTCTTGGATAGCCAGCATATTGAAGCCATGGGACGGGCCTTCCAGATACACCTTGTCTGCCGGAATCAGTTCAATGGGGCGTTGCCCCATTTCTTGATTACTATTGAAATCCCTTATTGCGAAAATTTGATATCCCGCATTTGTTAGTAAGGAACAAATAGGGGTAGCTAAGAGTCCGTTGGTCCAGTCTACGTAATCTCGGTGGACTTCAAAAACTATGACTGGCTTGTCTTGCTTCAGCGTTGTGGCACTGCCTTGCAAAACATTTAACTCGCCACCTTCAATATCAATCATGATTAATCCACAAGCCCTGCCTTGCGTAGCCATGTAATCATCAATTGATACCGTTGCAAATGCACCTGGCTCATTGTCTGCAACAACAGAGCTGGCAAGGGAATCAAACCCCTCTAACTTCAGATGTTGATTGCTTTCACGCCAAAGGCCAAGTGGGTGGATTCGCATATTATCAAGATTGTTGATTTCTGCATTGATTTTCAACATTCCGGATTGCGAGATATCGGGCTCGAAGCAATGGATCAAGCGGTCGGAGTCTTCCAACTGCCGGCCAAGCAATATTGCGTGATCGCCGAAATAAGCACCGCCAATCAGAATGTCTTTCTTGGTGTTGCGGGCTAAATACTGCAATAGTCGGGTTGTTTGAGGCTCCCATACATGGGTTGGGTGCTCACGAGCAGATAGAAGAAATTCCCTTGCGATCTTGGTGCGATACAAAAACTGGAACCGTACACCACCCTCCAGGGTTTTTTCATATTTGTCTTCGTTGGTATGTAGGGCGTCGACAATAGGGCCTGTGATTTCATCACGGACAGCAAAAGGAGAAGGACCTTCCAGCCTCTTTTCGGCCTGTTTCAGCCAATCCAGCAACTCATGACGTAATGCTTCGTTTCGCCCTAACCTTAGTAGCGCTTGTTGCAATTTCTCTGTCTTGGGGTGGCTTATGCTTTCAGCCATGATTATCCTTTGAACACTGATGAGTTGAGTATGACATGACGATAACAGTCTGTTTTTATCAGCCACCTACCGATAGTACGCGTTGTGCCGGCCGATAGGCTGACACCAAGCGTCAAAGCCTTTTTACATAAATCGTCACTGACTATCATTTTTGCTTTCCACCCAATTTTGAAACATCTTTCGATAAGCATCTTCAACCTTTCGGGCAAACCCTTGTTCGTCCATCAAGGGGCTGCTTTTCAGCTCATCGCGCAGCCGTAAGCGGGTATGAGCTAGCCTAGGCACATCGCTCGCCAACTCAAGCACTTTTTCTATATATTCTTCCCGACTGTGGGCGATCCACTCAGGGTGGCCAACACCGTTCAAAATCGACGCACCGATGCCGCCAACGCCTGGTCTTCCCATTAGAGTGACATATGGAATACCCATGCACAAGGTGTCAAATAATGTTGTACCGGAGTTGTGCGGGAAGCAATCCAGGCCAATGTCCATCTTACGCAAGGAGTCCCAAGGGGGCGACTCGTACATCAATGTTAAACGATCTCTTGCTATGCCGTGTTCAGCGAATTGAGCTGCCAGGCGGTTGCAGGCAACAGGATCCGAGTAATTGGCGCTGTTTACGATGAGTCTGGATGCCGGCAATTTTTTAAGAATGGTGGACCAAGTTTCAATAACCTGTTCGTTGAGTCGGATCGCTCTGGTTAATGTACCAAAAGTGATGCCATCGCCTGTTAGCGCAGGAAGCGCGCCCACCTCGCCCATTGATTCCCAATTGGTTCGATAAACGTAATTGGATGGAGCCAGGCGCCAAGGTTTTTCCGAAAAAACAGGCTCTGAACCGGGAGGACATAAATTGTCGTCGCCAAGAAAGTAATCGATGGCGGAAAGGCCTGTTGTATAACCATAGCCAAGCCATGTGACTGAAATAGGCGCAGGCTTGCGAGCGAAAACCGCTAAGCGGCTCCCGGCAGTGTGCCCGGCTACATCCACCAAAATATCGATTTGATCTACCCTTATTTGTGCGGCTAAAGCGTCGTCATCCATGTCCAGGACATTAAGCCATTGGTCTACATAGGATTTATAGCGCTCCGTCACCGCATCGTGTTTAACTTGATTGGCGTAGGCATAAACTTTGAATTTTTCACGATCATGGTTAGAGATTAATGGCTCAAGAAACTTGCTGACTGCATGATTGTTAAAGTCGGGAGATACGTAAGCAATATTGATTTTTCGACCAGCAAGCTTTCTGTTCTTATGAGACCGCCAATTTTTTCTATGTACGGCATAAATTTCTTTATCAAAATTTTTGTACTTGGAAAATATATCTTCGCTCGTTTTTTTTGCGCTGTAGTTCAAGGCAAAAAGGTATGCATTGATCAATTCAAATTTAATAATGGCATTGGGTGCGCATTTATTCAGCGCGCTCTCCAGCACAGATTCCGCTTTGGTGGAATTTCCTTGGAGAATCAGTGAGCTTGCCAGATTTAGATGGGCCGCTGCATTTTCTGGATACGCTTCGATCTCGCGGTGAAAGTAAATCTCTGCTTTGGAGTTTTCCGCCAAGGACAGATAGAGATTGCCAAAGAGAAAATTCTTTTGCGGTAAATCAGGGTTTAACGCTAGAGCATGGTTTATGGCGCGGTGGGCTACTGACCAGTACCCGATTCGGATTAGTGCCGTGGCAAGATACTCGTATATGCGGGTATCATCGCCGGCTAAGCTTAGGGCCTTTAAAAAGCTTGGCAATGATTTTATATATTGCTTTGATTCGACTTGAATGCGGGCTAGCTGATACCAGCCTTCTGGCAGGTGGGGGTGCTTTTCCACCAACTGCCTGGACAACTGCTCGGCAGAACGATAGTTGGCGAGCTGAAATAAGGAATCAATTTTCTTGATTTGATTCAAAAGATGTGGTGGCAGAGGTGTTGCCTGAGCTTCTTTGCCAATTTCGTTTGTGGTGTAACGGTATCTTGCTAGCGCAGCCATATATTCCGCCCAGTAGGGGGATTCCCCATCGGACATGGCAATAACGGAATAAAGAAAATCACGCCAAGCTTCGCCTTTGGATAAGAGAAGGCCCGCACGATGTAGTTTAATCAGTAAGCCGTTCTGTACGGCTATGGTTTCCTTGGGGGAGAGGTTTTCAAATTCACGCGCATGGCTGCTCTCGCCTTGACCGGCTTCAGTTGCCGTAGGCTCATCGGCAAGTATGCCCGAGGCGATCTGGTCAGCCTTCAGCCCTTGCTTCCAGTGCTGCAATATTTCGAGCTCTGCATCGGAGAATTGAAGACCCAGGACTTGGTCCCAGAGGTTGACTGCATCAAAGCTTGAAATTTGGCCACTGCTATCCTTGGTTCCAAATAGCAAGCTCGGTAGCAAGCGTACCCCATCGCCTTGCAGATTGTCATAAGGCCCGCAACCAAGGCAATATTGAATCGCGGGGTCGCCTCCCTCGAACCACATTTTTAATGTACGCAGCACCCGCTCGCGCACATTATCGTCTTGATCATTCCGATTTGACTTGCTTACTGCTTTCCTTACAGCCTTAATCAGTGAATCGACAGGCAAGCTACCAGGCCAGACGCATGCCAAGGCGTTTAGCATGGCGGCGACGATCTCGTCTTTGACAAAGACCAGATGGCCTTGGCTGTCGTGAAACGCGACAGTATCAATTTCCAGGCCCGGCACCTCTATTGGCGCCAACCTGCTGGCCCAGCTTAAATCAAGCAAATTCTTGACATTGATAGCCCCGATAGCGTCAGTCAGTCTGTCTGATCTTACAAGGATGCTATGGCGCGATGCGCGTCCTGTGGAAAAATCCAGGTATTGCAGCCTTAGCAGAGGCGACTGCCCCAGTGCTAGCACACTGTTCGCGGTGGCCACAGAAGTATCCTGAACGGAAAGCATGTCATATTGGGGGATGGCATCCCCGATATAGGCTAGGTTCGCCTTAGCTGCTTGCTCTACGAATTCAATGAAATACTTTGGGGAGCCTTCCGTAGCCAGTACTGAATGGATCCCTTCCGCATCTATTCGGCCGGCAAGGGTAACCGCCGCAGCGCGAAGGCTCGCGGCCATTGGGCCAGTGGCGGCCAGCCCTTCTGTAAAGAGAGTCAGGGCCGCCTTGGCCGACCCGGTAAGCTCAGGTTCGCCAACGCTGTTTGCGCTATGCATAAGCATGGCATCGCGGACAACTTCTATCGATTTCGCTCCTGGATAGACGTCATAGCCAATACAGAGCATGCCCAGCGTTGATAATAGGGCCTGGCAGTCTTGTAATGCGGATTGAGCAGCAGGGGTGGTCAGTTTGTTATACAGGCTGGGCACAAGTATGTAGTCGAATTTCCCTACTGTGGCAGGGTCAAGCTGACTTAAACTTGCTTCTACGACATAGACATTTCCTAGGCCTAGTTCGGCGATTAATCGAGTGCCGGCTGCTTGCTCTGCCGGGTTATTGCAAAGGCCGAGGAATTCCGCGTTGGGGTAAAGCTCCGCATAGGCGATCAGTTGACCCACGGCCCCACTGCCAACCACTAGGGTACGGGCCTGTTCGAGTGCCACGGTTTCTATGCCGTATAAGTGGGCGATCGCCCGCAGCCTTGTTAGCGAGAATGGTGAAAACTCTTGGCTGTTTGTTATGGGTTCGATTGATTTTTTTTCTGAATCGGTAACCGTAGGAAGACTATTTGGCATGATATTTGGGGCGTTTTCATTAAAAATAGCGGGCGCTGTTCAGTATACGTACCCCCATTGAGTTCCAAACGGACAATAAAAAAGGCAAGCTGGCTTCAGCTTGCCTTTTAGGTTTTTCATCGAGTCACGGGGTATTTACCCAGGGACTCGATGTGCGCACAACATTAACGCAGCAGGGACAGCACCGTCTGAGGCACTTGGTTGGCTTGCGCCAAGACCGAGGTGCCTGCTTGTTGCAGAATCTGCGCACGTGTCATGTTGGACACTTCAACCGCGTAGTCAGCGTCCTCGATCCGGGAACGAGCCGACGAGAGGTTGGTTACTGTGTTGTTAAGGTTGGCAATGGTGGATTGGAAGCGATTTTGAACCGCACCCAGTTCGCCGCGCAGGCTGTCGACTTGAGCGAGAGCGCTGTCGACGCTGGCCAGCGCGCCCGAGCTTTTTGCAAAGGTAGCCTTGGAGAAGTCAAGCTTATCAAGCGAGATGGTGGCAGCGGAAGACGAAGTAGTTGTGTCGACGTCTTTGGCTTGGATCGCGACATACAATTTGTCGCTGGCTTGTACTCCTTCGCGAGTTGTGCCGGCGCCAGCGGTAACTTCCGCGTAGTAATTTCCCTTGGAGTCCATTACAACGCTGACGGTGGGCGCGGTGGTGCCAAGGTCGGCCAAACCAGCGGCTGTGCCAGCCGCAGTGGTGATGGTTGTGGCGGAGTTTGTACCCATTGCCGTTGCGCCCACAAAGGCCTTCAGCGTGGTGTTGCTGCTAGTCCCGGTGCCATCCGGGCCGGCAACGCTAAACGTACGCAAATTCAGCTTGCCGCTGTCAATTTGCTTGAGGTTGACGTCAATCGTTTGGTTGTCGTTGGCGCCGACCTGGATCTTCAAGGTTGCGTCGCTGGCAAGAACTTTAACCCCGTTGAACTGGGTTTGCGCCGAAACGCGGTTGATTTCGTTCAGGCGTTGGGTAATTTCTTCTTGGATTGACTGCAGATCGGAAGCCGAGTTTGTGCCGTTGGCGGCTTGAACCGACAGTTCGCGAACACGCTGCAGGTTGTTGTTGATTTCGTTCAACGCGCCTTCGGTCGTTTGAGCGATCGAGATACCGTCGTTGGCGTTGCGGGTGGCTTGCGTCAAGCCCTTGATGTTTGCCGTGAAGCGGTTGGCAATGGCTTGGCCGGCGGCGTCGTCTTTGGCGCTGTTGATGCGCATGCCGGAGGACAGGCGCTCGATGGCGCTGCCCAGAGCCGACTGCGATTTCTGAAGGTTGCCTTGGGCAATCAGGGAAAGCGAGTTGGTGTTGATGACTGACATGGATAACTCCTGAGAGGAATAAATACGGCGAATCTGGCTCCGCCTGGTTGCCAAGAAGAAAAAAGCCTGTTTTGAGCGGTGTGCTGCTTGTTCCGCGGTAAAGCAAAGCCGGTTTCTTCCTGTTCACTGGCATTAACGGCTATGGCTTGCGGAACTTTAGGGAGAGTTATGCGTTTGTTGCAACAAGAACGCTTCCTACCTTGTTTTACGGCATACAGCCCTCTTTATTTACCTTCTGGCCTTCATACTTACTACCGGACAACTGGCAAGCCTTTAGCCTGCGGGCTTCCATTCTCAATTCGTGTCATTAAGTAAAAAATGTTCAGCTTGTAGTAAGATTAAATTCAGCTTAATGTAAATTACTAGCATCCCAACAAAAGAGGGGCGATCATGGGCAACTTTTTCGGGGGGCTGCTGGGTCGCGGCTCGATAGCGGGGGTTCGGTCAATAATGCTGATGCTGGCCTTGTCCTTTACAGGCGCGGCGGCCGCGCAGGCGCCGCTTGATCTGGATGTGCCTTTTGTGCCCACGCGCACGGAAGTGGTGTCCCGTATGCTGACTATGGCACAGGTGGGGCCTTCGGATTTTTTGATTGACCTGGGTTCGGGCGATGGGCGGATTCCCGTGACAGCCGTACGCGATTTCGGCGCCAAAGGCGCTTTCGGGGTGGATATCGATCCTGATCGCGTGGACGAGGCGCGCGCCAGCGCTCAGCAAGAGGGCGTATCCGACAAGGTGCGATTTGAAGTCCAGGATCTGTTCCAGACGGATTTGTCCCGTGCATCGGTGATCAGCATGTATTTGCTGCCGGATGTCAACCTGAAGCTGCGCCCGGCGATCCTGGATCTAGCGCCCGGAACCCGGATCGTATCCCATGATTTCGATATGGATGACTGGGAAAGCGATGCCCATGCCGATGTGGGCCGAAGCCGGGTTTATTTTTGGGTGGTGCCTGCCAAGGTGGATGGAAAATGGCTGCTTAGCGGGCCTGACGGCGATGTGATGCTGAACCTTGCCCAGTCTTTTCAAAAATTCAATGGCCGCGCAATACGGCAAGGCGCGGCCGCGGAACTGATAATCGGCCGTTTGCGCGGCTCCGAACTGCGTTTCGATATTGGCGAGGGTGCGCAGGCCCGGCGTTATGTGGGGCGTGTTCAGGGCGACTCCATCGTGGCGGTGGCGGCCCCGGGGGCCGTGCAGGGCTGGCAAGCCGAGCGGCGTTAGCGCGCTATGAAGCCCGCCCCGTCCTTCGCCCCTGTCGGCGGGCTGTCGGTTCTGGACGCTGTGGCCATGCTGGTGGGCGTGGTGGTGGGCATCGGCATTTTCGGGTTTCCGCCACTGGTGGCGCAGCAAGCGCCGACCCCTGCAATCTACATGGCGCTTTGGCTGGCTGGCGGGCTGATCATGCTGGTGGGCGCCCTATGCTATGCCGAACTGGGCAGCGCCTATCCGGATTCGGGCGGGGAATACAGCTATCTCGTGCGCGCATGGGGGCTGCCGACAGGGATGCTGTTTGCCTGGGCGCGCGGCACGGTCATACAAACGGGCTCGATCGCGGCGGTCGCTTTCATCTATGGGGATTATGCCCAGATACTGATGCCTTTGGGGACCTACGGCCCGGCTCTGCATGGGGCGATGGCCGTCATCGCATTGACGGGCCTGAATGTGCTTGGCACCCTGCAATCGAAGCGCGTGCAGCTGTTGCTGGCGGGGGCGACGATTGCCGCATTGCTGATCACCAGCTTTTCAGGGCTGATTTTGGCGGGTCCGGCAGCCGGGGTGGCGGCGGCATCTGCGCCGGTTACGGGCAGCCTTGCGGGTGCCCTGGGGCTGGGCATGGTGTTTGTGCTGCTGACCTACGGTGGCTGGAACGAAACCGCTTATCTGTCCGGAGAACTACGCGATCCAGGCCGTAATATGAGCCGTGTCTTGTTGATCGGGTCGCTCGTGGTGACTGCGGTGTACCTGATCGTGAACGCGGCTTATCTACAGATTTTCGGCCTGGAGCCGCTGCGGGGCACGCAGGCGGTGGGGGCGGACCTGATGAGGCTGGTAGCGGGGCCATGGGCAGCTGTATTGCTCAGTCTGCTGGTGTGCTGCACCGCGCTTGGCACGATCAACGGCAGCATTTTCACGGGCGCCCGGGTGTATTACGCATTGGGGCGGGATGTCCGGGTGCTGCGCGGGCTGGGCGCATGGAATGACCGCGGGGAGACGCCCGCCAGGGCGCTATTGCTGCAGGCGGCCATTACGCTGGCGCTGATTCTGTTCGGCGTGCTTAGCCAGGGTGGCATCCAAGCCATGGTGGCCTATACGGCGCCGGTTTTCTGGCTGTTCATGTTTCTGACCGCATGCGCGGTGATGGTGCTGCGTCGGCGCGATCCGCAGCGCCGGCGGCCCTTTCGTGTGCCTTTGTATCCGCTGACGCCTGTGGTGTTTGCCTTTACCTGCCTGGCGCTGTGCTGGTCCAGCATCCAGTATGCCGCTGCGGGAGCGCTGCTGGGACTGGCGGTACTGGCTGCCGGCCTGCCTTTGGTATGGCTGCAAGGGCGGTTGAAAAAGGCATAGATCCGCTGCGCAGGCTCAAATAATTATTCATGCCGCTGCGGGCCGCTTGATAAATGGGCTGCCTGTTGGATAGACATTTCTTGAAGCTTCATGGTGCAATCCTCTTACATCTGCACGTTACTATCACGTAGAAGCGACATTCGATTGCTCTGCCGGCGCTATTTGCGTGGGAACCGTCGAACAAGCATGATGCAGGATATGGGACATTCAGGATATTCGAACCAAGAGGAAGACAGCATGGACAAGCTATATAGCGAGGGCAGCCGATCTGCGGCCGCCGATGGATCGACGCAGCAGCATGCCGACGGGGCACAGGCCGATGCGCCGCCTGCCTATGTCAGGCACCAAGGGTTGATCAAATGGGTGAACCAGATCGCTCGCCACACCCAGCCGGACCGCATTGTCTGGTGTGACGGCTCGCAGGAAGAGTACGACCGGATGTGCGCCCAACTGGTCGCCAACGGCACCATGCGTCGGCTCGATCCTGAAAAGCGTCCCAATTCCTATCTGGCCTGGTCGGATCCGTCGGACGTTGCCCGGGTGGAAGACCGCACGTTTATTTGCTCCGAGCGCGAAGAGGACGCCGGTCCGACCAACAATTGGATGGCGCCGGAAAAAATGCGCCAGACGCTGGACGGGCTGTTCGCCGGAGCCATGCGCGGGCGCACGCTGTATGTGGTTCCCTTTTCCATGGGGCCATTGGGCTCGCCCATATCGCATCTTGGTATCGAGTTGACCGATAGTCCCTATGTGGTGGCGAACATGCGCATCATGACGCGCATGGGCAAGAAGGTATACGACCTGCTGGGCGAAAACGGCGAGTTTGTGCCTTGCGTGCATTCGGTCGGCAAGCCGCTGGCGCCGGGCGAGTCCGATGTGCCCTGGCCTTGCAACGATACCAAGTACATCGTTCATTTTCCCGAAAGCCGGGAAATCTGGAGCTTCGGTTCCGGCTACGGAGGCAATGCCCTGTTGGGCAAGAAGTGCTTCGCCTTGCGGATTGCCTCGACCATGGGGCGGGACGAGGGTTGGCTGGCCGAACACATGCTTATCCTGGGTGTGCAATCGCCCGAAGGCCGCAAGTACCATATTGGCGCGGCATTCCCATCGGCTTGCGGCAAGACCAACTTCGCCATGGTCATTCCTCCAGCCCAGCTCAACGGATGGAAAGTAAGCACGGTGGGCGACGACATCGCCTGGATCAAGCCCGGCCCCGATGGCCGCCTTCGGGCCATCAACCCTGAGGCGGGCTACTTCGGCGTGGCCCCGGGCACCAGCGAGAAGACCAACTACAACGCCATGGCCACGCTACGGGAAAACGTCATTTTCACCAACGTAGCCCTGACCGACGACGGCGATGTGTGGTGGGAGGGCATGACTTCCACCGCGCCGGCCCACCTTATCGATTGGCAGGGCCGGGACTGGACTCCCGATATCGCCCGCGAAACCGGGCGCAAGGCGGCTCATCCGAATGCGCGGTTTACGGCCCCCGCTTCCCAGTGCCCGTCCATCGATCCGGAGTGGGAGAATCCTGAAGGAGTTGTAATGGACGCCTTCCTTTTCGGGGGCCGGCGATCGGATACCGTGCCGCTGGTGACCGAAGCGCGCAATTGGGCGGAGGGCGTCTACATGGCGGCCACCATGGGCTCGGAGACCACTGCCGCGGCCGCCGGCAAGCAAGGGGTGGTGCGGCGCGACCCCTTCGCCATGCTGCCTTTTTGCGGCTACAACATGGCCGACTATTTCGCGCATTGGCTAAGCCTGGGGACGGGTCTCGAGCGCTTGGGCGCGGCATTGCCGCGCATCTATTGCGTGAACTGGTTTCGCAAAGGGGCTGACGGCAAGTTCATCTGGCCCGGCTTTGCCGACAATGTGCGGGTGCTGAAATGGATTATTGGGCGGCTGGAAGGCAGCGCCCAAGGCGAGGACGGCTTCTTCGGTATTTCGCCGCGGTTTCAGGATATGGATTGGACCGGCCTGTCGCTGGACGATACGCAATTCGAGCAGTTGATGGTTTGCGACCCCGAGAAATGGCGCGAAGAGCTTGAATTGCACGACGAGTTGTTCGCCCGCATGGAAGGCAAGTTGCCCGAAGCGCTGCGCCGGGTGCGGAAGGACTGGGCGCAGGCGCTGTAAAAAGCATAGATGGGTAGTTAGTTGGCTTTGCTCAACAGGCTTTCGTAAGGAATATTCAGCCCTTTGTGTAGCCTTCTGATCATGCCCAGGCTCAGCGGCCGCTTTCGGCTTAAGATTTCCGATACCCGGCCGCTGGAGCCGATGTAGGCTTGCATGTCTTTCGCTGTCAACCCTTGTTGGTCCATCCGGAATTTTATGGCCTCTACCGGATCGGCCGGGCCAATCGGGTAGTGCTTGTTCTCGTACGCTTCTATCAGTGTTACAAGGATTTCCATTTCATCGGCTTCGGGCGTTCCTTCTGTCGCTTGGAACACAGATTCGAGTTGTTTGAAAGCCGTCTGCAAGTCTGCGTCATTTCGTATGGGCTTAATATTCATTAACGGTTTCCACATTAATTTGGTCGTACTGCGCGTGTGTGCCGATGAACTTTATCCAAACAATACTGGCACGATATTGGATTTCCGCTACTAAACGATATTTGTTTCCGCCAATATTGAGGACGACGCGGTTAAATGGCAAGGTATCAAGCCTCGGAAAGTATCAGTGCGGCGGTTTGCCTGGGTTGCAAAATCTGTGCCCGTAACGGTATCGCGCCTGTTTTGTGTCTGCCTGTATTCAGCACTTCTATGGACAGCCGCAGATTGCCGGCTTCACCCGCCAAGGTTCTTACGGTATTCCCCAAGTCCTGGACCAGTGCCGCGTTCTGGTGGGTGACGCCGTCCATCTGGGCGATGGCTTGGTTGATCTGCTCCAGGCCGCTGGATTGCTCCACCGAGGCGGTGGATATTTCGCCCATGATGTCGGTGACGCGGCGCACGGAGTCGACGATTTCCTGCATGGTTTGGCCGGCGCGGGCGGCATGTTCGGATCCGACCGCCATGCGATCCACAGACTCGTCGATCAGTGTCTTGATCTCTTTGGCGGCCTGCGAGCTCTTTTGGGCCAGGCTGCGCACCTCGCCCGCCACGACGGCAAAGCCTCGGCCCGCCTCGCCGGCGCGGGCGGATTCGACGGCGGCGTTAAGCGCAAGGATATTCGTCTGGAATGCGATTTCTTCTATCAAGGAGACGATGTCGCCTATTTTGCGCGAGCTGTCGTGTATGCCTTGCATGGTGTTGACGACGTCGCCGACCACGGCGCCGCCGCGCTGGGCGATCTGCATGCTGTCGTCGGCCAACTGGCTGGCCAAGTGGGCGTTGTCGGCATTCTGCTTGACGGTAACGGTCAGCTCTTCCATGCTGGCGGCCGTTTCCTGCAGGGATGCGGCCTGGTCTTCGGTGCGGGCCGACAGGTTGGTGTTGCTGGCGTCCAGGATCTGGGCCATGCGCGCGGTGGCGTAGGCGCCGCCATGCACGTCGTTGGCGATGCCCAGCAGGCTTTTGCGCATCATGTCCAGATAGAAATACAGATTGCCGACTTCGCCTTCCTGCTCGGCGTCGATGTCGATCTGTAAATTACCCGATGCGATCTGGCGGGCGATCTTGGCGGCGCCCTCCAGAGGCATGACGACGCGCTGGGCGATGCGCCAGCCATAGGCCAGGCTGGCCGCAGTGGCTGCGCCGATGCCCGCCAGCGCCCACCACTGGTAGGGAGCGGGCACGCCGCCGGTCAGCGCCAGCCAGGTGGCGACGGCTATGGTTGCCGTGGAAAGGGCGGCCATGCGGAACATGCCGGCTTTCAAGGTTTTTTCAAAGGGCAGGGCGGCGATGTCGAATGCCCGCCGCCATCCGGTGCGCACGCGCTGGCCGTGCCTGACGGCATAGCCGCCCGCGCGGCCCGCGTTGATGTCGTCGTAGAACTCCTGGGCCGCGTCGACCTGTTCCTGGGTGGGCTGGACCCGGACCGATGCATACCCCGTGACTTCGCCATGTTCGTAGATAGGCACGACGTTGGCCAGCACCCAATAGAAGCCGCCGTCCTTGCGCCGGTTCTTGACCAGACCCAGCCAAGGCTTGCGGGCATGCATGCTGTCCCATAAATCCTGGAATGCCGCAGGCGGCATGTCGGGGTGGCGGATCAGGTTATGCGGCTTGCCGATAAGCTCTTCCCGGGTGTAGCCGCTGATCTCGATGAATGCCGGGTTTGCGTAGGTGATTCTGCCCTTGGTGTCCGTCTTGGAAATCAGGTATTGATCGGGGCGAACTTTGGTTTCGATGTTGTTGACGGGATGGTTGATGCGCATGAGGTTGAAATAGCCGGTCTCGGAGGCCTGGGCGTCGGCCCAGGCTTTTCGGGTTGTTGTTATAAAAATTGGAAAGTTGGGGCGATATTAGGACGGAGTCCGGCCTGCCGTTTTGATCTGGATCATGTAACCAGGTTATTGGTATGGTTATTTGAATGGTAGAAATGTTTGTTGCTTGCTTTCATTGGCCAATCGCCAGTCGAACTGGCTTCCCTATGCGGCTTAACATTTCGACTAATGAGTCAATCGTAAACTTGCTTGTTTTTTTGTTAACGACATCAGAGACCCGAGGGCGGGATACCATCAGGATTTCTGCAGCCTCAGCTTGTTTCAGATGGTTTTGTTCTATCCACCCAGCCAGCTCTGCCATCAATTGCTCTTTTAATAAGGATATGTCATTTATCTGCTTCTGTGAGGCGGCTTGCAGCCGTTTGGCTTCGCCGACAGGGAAGCCTAGTTCAAGAAACAGATTCACTCCTGGTTTTGTAATGTGGCGAATTTCAGTATCGGCTTTCACGAATTTGTTTTCCTTGAATCAACTACAGCTCGGTAACGTATTACGGCGAGCTCCTTGTCCCGCTTGCTGGTGGACTGCCTTTTCTTTTGAAAACAATGCAGAACGTATATGGCCTCCTCGAACTTGGCAACGTATATCACTCTGTATATCCCCCCACCGTCGGAAATACGAATCTCTTGGGTACCCATGCCTATGTTATTGAACGGTTTCCAGTCCTCTGGCTCAAGACCTGCTTGAACTCTGCTTAACTGGAAGCCCGCATCACGGCGCGGCGCATCGGGAAACGCTAATAAATCGTTGTAGGCAGAACCGACCCAGCGAATTTCCTTTTCTGCTTTTCTGATTTCATAAACCATTTTTGTATAAAATTTTATACCAATTGGATAGGCAAGTAAAGGAATAGGCACCGCCAGGTATCGACGGCGCGTATCAGGCATGACCATACCGTGTGGCACTGCCCAATGTCTTGCCACCTGTGACAATCATGCCCACCCCCAAGGTGCTACGTCACGAACCTGCCGACCATAAAAAAACCGGCTCCTTGCGGAGCCGGCTGCTGCCAGGGGCCTTGGCGGCCCTCTTGTTATCTACCAGGATCAGTAAAGCACCCTGGGGAGCCACAGTCCGATTTCGGGGAATACGTACAGCATCACGATGGCGATGATCTGTATTCCCATGAAAGGCAGCATGCCCGCGAAGATCTGGTTCAGGGTGACGTGCGGCGGCGCAACCCCCTTCAGGTAGAACGCGGACATGGCGACCGGCGGCGACAGGAAGGCCGTTTGCAGGTTAAGCGCGACCAGCAGGCCGAAGAATAGCGGATCGATCTGGTAGTGCGCCAGTAAGGGCAGGAAGATGGGCATGAAGATCACGATGATCTCGGTCCATTCCAGGGGCCAGCCCAGCAGGAAAATGACGATTTGCGCCAGGATCATGAACTGGACCGGGGTCAGGTCCATGCCCAATACCCAGCTGTTGATGATCTCTTGTCCGCCCAGCAGTGCGAATGCCGCCGAGAAGATGCTGGAGCCCACGAACAGCCAGCACACCATGGCGCTGGTCTTGGCCGCCAGGTACACCGACTCCTTCAGCATTTCCATGTTCAATCGCCGGTAGGCCAGCGCCAGCAACAGGCCGCCGAACGAGCCCATGGCCGCCGCTTCCGATGGCGTGGCAAGTCCGAACACGATGCTGCCCAGGACCGCCAGAATCATGATGGCCAGCGGGAAGAACGAGCTGAGCAGCATCTTGAAGACTTCAAGGCGGGCAAAGGTGAAGATGGTGTAGAAGATCAGCAGCAGGATCGTGCCCACAGCCAGGGTGATCCAGAAGCTGAGTGGTGCCGAAATGGAATCGGCCGTTGCTTCGCCCGCCGCGTCGCCGCTTGCGGCGGCGGCAGGCTGGGCTGGCTCCGCCCCTGCGGGTTCGGCCAGGCCGGTGGATCCTTCCGGTTCTTGAAGGCCACCGCTACTGGCCAGGCTGTTGTCGAACCCGCCGGCAAAGCCCATTTCCACCAGGCCGCTTTCCTGGACGGCGGCGGGCTTGGTTACGATTTCGTAGCTAAGCAGCATGGCGGCGGCGAACACCAGGGCGGGCAGCAGCGCGATGACAAGGTGATTGAACAAGGTGCGCATCGGCACGTTCGCATTGCGCTTGCCTTTCATGGCGCCGATCAGGCCGGGGAGTACCCGGTTGCTGACGGTGTCCTTGACGATCTGCGCGAACTCGGGCAGCGTTACGCGACGTTCTTCCTCGGACAGCGGAGGCGCCGACTTGGGGCTGACTTTCGCCACGATCATGATGTACAGGACGTACAGCAGGGCCAGCATGATGCCGGGGAAGAAGGCCCCCGCATACAGCTTGACCACCGATACCCCGGCCACCGCGCCGTACACGATAAGCAGCACCGATGGCGGGATCATGATGCCCAGGCAGCCGCCGGCGGTAATGGCACCGGCGGTCAGCCGGATGCTGTAGCCTGCCTTGAGCATGGCCGGCAGGGCCAGCAGGCCCATCAGCGTGACCACGGCGCCCACGATGCCCGTTGCCGTGGCGAACACGGCGCAGGTAATGACCGTGGCGACGGCCAGCGAGCCCGGCACGCGGGCCATGGCCAGGTGCATGCTTTTGAACAGTTTTTCAATGAGGTTGGCGCGTTCGACCAAATAGCCCATGAAAATGAACAGCGGCACGGCAATCAGCACGTCATTGGTCATGACTGCATAAGTGCGCAGCACCATCAGGTCCAGCGTTTGTTCTATGGCGATCTGCGGCCCCATGCCGCGATAGGCCAGGTAGGTGAACATGACGCCCATGCCCATCAGGGTAAAGGCGGTGGGGAACCCCAGCATGATGGTGACGACGATCAGGCCCAGCATCAGCAGGCCCAGGTGGCCGTTGGTGATGTCCGCCGGCGAGGGCATAAGCACTATCAGCGCGATGACGACGGCCACTAATATAGAGAGGCCGAACCATATCTCTTTTCTCATGGTTGCTTCCCTTTTTCTTGGTCGATGACTATGGAGTCAAGCGCATTGATTTCATTGGTGTCCACGTGCACCATGTCTTTGAGTTTGTCCACGTCGACTTCTTCGACGTCTTTATCGCGCTTGGGCCAGTCGCCGTGCTTCAGGCACTGGATGCAGTAGACGATCTCGACAAAGCCCTGGAACAGCAGCGTGACGCCGGCCAGGGGGATGATGAACTTGAACGGGTAGATGGGCGGGCCGTCGGCGGTAATGGTGGAGTGCTCATTGATCATGTAGGACTCCATGGCATAGTTATAGCCCGCCCAGGCCAGCGCCACGACGCCGGGTATGAAGAACAATATGTACAGGGTCAGATCCAGGCCGGCCTGCAGGCGCGGCGGGAAGAAGCCATACAGCACGTCGCCGCGCACGTGTCCGTTCTTGGACAATGTGTAGGCGCCGGCCATCATGAACAGTGCGCCATACATCATGTTCATGGCGTCGAAGGCCCATGCATGGGGCTCGCCCAGGGCGTAGCGCGAAAACACTTCATAAGTCACGAACAGCGTCAATGCCAGGACAAACCAGCCAAAAAGCTGCCCTATCCAGGTGTTGACCCGGTCTATGGTTTGCAAAAATTTTTGCATGGTAGATTCACCTTGCTAGGGAAGAAGCAGGGGAACCGCGCACAAGATGCCGCGGCTCCTGGCAGCCGATTTAAAAAACACTACCCGTACAGCTGGGTAGTGTTTGGTGCAGCACAATTGCGGCTTAGCTCTTCTTGGCGGCCGGCTTTTTGCCGAAGTAATGGTTGTATGCCATGCGCCGATTGTTGTTGGTGTCCATGTCCCATGACACCGCGCGCGATGCAAAAGCGCGTTGCGACTCTTCGATTTCCTTGAAAAGCGGATTGGTTTTGCCCTTTGTGGCGACGATGTCGTCCCAGACCGTAAGCTGCTCTTGCAGGATGGCGTCGGGCGTCTTGTAGAACTTGACGCCGTCTTCCTTTTGCAGCTTGATGTAGTCTTGCGAGTAGCGGTTGACCGCCTTCCAGGACATGTCGGCCGAGGCGGCTTCCACGGCATTGGCGATGATGGCTTTCATCTTGTCGGGCAAGGCCTTGTACTTGTCCTTGTTGAAGATGATTTCGAAGGTTTCCGACGACTGGTGGAAGCTTTGCAGCATGCACACCTTGGACACGTCGGGGAAGCCCAGCAGGCGATCCGATGTGGCGTTGTTGAACTCGGCGCCGTCCAGCAGGCCGCGGTCCAGGGCCGGAACGATTTCGCCGCCGGGCAGGGCGTTGACCGCCGCGCCCATGGCCGTGAACAAGTCGATGGCTAGGCCGTTGGTGCGGAACTTCAGGCCTTTCAGGTCGGCCGTCTTGGTGACCGGCTTCTTGAACCAGCCGAAGGCTTGCGTGGGCATGGGGCCGCTAAGGAAGGACTCCACGTTGCCGCCGATTTGGTCATACAGTTTGACCAGCAGTTCTTTACCGCCGCCGTATTTGTGCCAAGCGAGAACCATGTTGGCGTCCATGCCGAAGGCCGGGCCGGACGAGTACAGAGCCAGGGCGTTTTGCTTGCCGTAGTTATAGCCCAGCACGCCGTGGCCGCCATCCAGGGTTCCTTTCGATACGGCATCGAGCAGTGCGAATGCGGGCACGACAGCGCCTGCCGGCAGGACTTCGATCTTGAGTTCGCCGCCAGTCATGTCGTTGATCTTCTTGGCGAAGTCCAGGGCGTACTCGTGGAAAATATCGACCGTCGGCCAGGTGCTCTGGAAACGGAAATTGATGGGGGTCTGTGCGCTGACGATGGCGGGGAAGCCCATGCCCACCGCGGCCACCGTACCGGCGGCGGCGCCGCCTAGGAACTGGCGGCGCGACGACTTGGCGGGGGCAAGGTTGTCCAATTTAGCACTGCTTTTCATTTTCTGTGTCTCCTGGCTTATATGACTACGTATCGTTGGTTGCAACAAGGTACAAACTATCAACTGCCGTCGCTTTTATAGGCTATCCGAATAGGCGAGTCAACAATTTGTAAGCCGGGCAAATTCAAGTACCAGGAATAAAAAAATTTTTGAGTTTTGTTTGAAACCCAATGTCCATAAGGGTTTCCGGAGGATGTTTAGGTTTGAATATTTAGGCTGGCGAGGATTTTCTTTCCCTGGCTGGCAGGGTTATCACGTAGAAATTCGGTGTTTCCACTAGGTCCCGAATCGTGGCTCTGCGCCACATTCGGGGAGGAACCGTCATGGGCGCCGCGCGCCTTGCCCGCGGTTGCGTTGACTGCTCTGATCCTGGCCTGTGCCGATCTGGCTGGTATGGCCGTCTTTCTTGCTTCGGTTCTGCTGGTCTCGATGGCTGCGTTGCTCCTCGCGAAGACGGTCATCTTTTTGCAGGGTCTCGTTGGACTGGCCGGGTCTATTCGTCATGGCGATTCCTTGGTCGTGGGTTGAAGAGGCGGCTGCGGCAGCCGTCTTCGTTTTGCCAGCAATCGGCATTCCCGGTACAGGGGCATGGCATTTGCTGCCGCATCGCCGTGCCCGTACTCAATTCAAAGGAGCGGAACGATGCGCGAGTGGTGGCTGGAAACCGAGGTGTTGTCTATTCCCGTGTGGAACTGGCTGTCGGCGCTGGTGGTTGCCGGCCTGATCTTGGTGGTTTTGCTGTTGATCCGGCAATGGGTGCGCAGGCGGGCCGGCAGTGATCCGGAGCATAAGCGCAGCATTTTCTTCCGCATGTTTTTCCAGATTGCAGCCAGCACCAGTTCGTTCGCCTTGTTTGCCCTGGCTGTGTTGGTCGGGGTGAAATTTCTGGATATGCCCCTGGCTTGGCGAGCCGGAATATCACAGTTGTGGTTCGTGGCCGTGGTGCTGCAGGTGGCGCTGTGGCTGAACGGGGCCATCACATTCGGCCTGGCGCGGTATCTGGAGCGCCATGCCGACCTGAATGCCGTCGCGATGAGTATCGTCGGGTTTGCGGCCAGGGCCGTGCTTTGGGTGGTGGCGGTCCTTGCCGTGCTGGATAATCTTGGAGTGAACATCACGGCTTTTATCGCCAGCCTGGGCATAGGCGGCGTGGCGGTTGCCTTGGCGGCACAGGTGGTATTAAGCGATTTGTTCGCCTCTGTTTCGATAGGGCTGGATAAGCCCTTTGAGCCCGGCGACTTTATCGTGGTCGGCGGCATCGCCGGCAGCATCGAGCACGTGGGCTTGAAGACGACGCGTATCCGCAGCCTGGGCGGCGAGCAGATCGTCTGCTCCAATACAGAGCTGTTGAAGCAGACCATACAAAACTACAAGCGCATGCAGTTGCGCCGTATTGCCTTCCGCTTCAGCTTGGCGTACGGAGCCGAACCGCAACAGGCGGAAGAGATTGCGCATTCCGTCAGGGCGTTGATCCAGGAACAAGATGGCACGCGTTTCGATCGGGCGCACCTGCTGCAATTTACCGAGCGCGGGCTGGAGTACGAGGTGGTGTATTACGTGCTAAGCGCCGAATACAACCAGTATATGGATATCCAGCAGGCCATCAATCTGGGCATCATGCGTGAAGTGGCGCAGCGGGGCTTGAGCTTCGGCCGTGGCGAAATGAGGGTCTATCAAGAGTCTGGTCCGGATGGCAACAAGTCCGGCTCGGAGGGCGGCAAGGAATCGGCGGCCGAGGGCGGGTAGCGCCGCGTCCGCAGCGGCGTCAACAAGGAGGAAAGCCCGTTGTGATCCAGTTCCTGCATCAAGGCCAGAAGGCGGCCGATCTCTCCTTTGGGAAAGCCTTCCCGGGCGAACCAGTTCAAGTAGTGGCCGGGCAGGTCCGCGATAAGACGCCCCTTGTATTTGCCGTAAGGCATGCTGCGCGTCAGCAGCAACTCCAGATCGTCGGGATTCATGGCGTCAGTCTTGCGGCAACAATTCGGGATTCCAGACAACCTCCCAAAGATGGCCGTCGGGATCCTGGAAATAACCGGCATAACCTCCCCAGAACGTGTCTTGGGCGGGTTTGACGATGACCGCTCCGGCACCCTTGGCCTGATCCATGGCGTCGTCCACTTCTTTCCTGGACGATACGTTATGCCCCAGCGAGAGCTCCGTGGCGCTGGGCGGGCCCAAGGCCAGCCCCGAATCGTGCGCAAGGCTTTTACGCGGCCATATGGCCAGTTTCAGTCCCGGCTGCAGATCGAAGAAGGCAACGGCTCCGTGTTCGAATTGCTGGCCTATGATGCCTTCCGTGGCCAGTTGCAATCCATCGCGATAAAAGCGCAGTGAGCGTTCAAGATCGTCGACACCCAGGGTAATGACGGTTACTCGTGGCTTCATTCTGTGCTCCTTGGCTTGGCCGCTATTGCGCCGCCTGCTTGTCGCGCGGCAGGAACACCAGGACAAGCAAGGTGCAAATGCCCGCGCAGCCGAAAGCGTAATCGTAGCGGCCGCTGAACGCCACAAATGCGGCGAAGGCGGCCGGCACCAGCATATTGACCAGGTTGACCAGGATGCTGGATCCCGCCGAGGTTTCGGAAATAAGGTTGGGCGGCGAGCGCCGCGCCACTTCGGCAATGTGCACGCCGTTCCAGCTGGCCGCCGAGCAGCCGGCAATGAATGCCAGCGCCACAATGCTCCAAAAGGGCCATTCAGGCTTGCTCAATCCCAGAAGCACGGTTGTCGTCGCCGACAAGATCGCCACCATTGAAAGCGATGCGGTGGCCGATCGCAAGCGGTCGGAAAGCCATCCCCATGCAATGCGGCCCAGCACGCCGCCCGCTTGCATGACGGCAAATACCACGCCGGCCAGGCCAAGGGAGTATCCCAGTCCGTCTATCAGGTAGATGACCGTGAAGGTGAACCAGCAGCTTTGGGAAACGGCGAACAGGCTGCCGACTATGGATGTTTTCAGCAGGCTGCCATTGCTCATCAAAGACTGCAAGGGAACCCAAAGGGTATATAGCGAATGCAGGCCTGGCAGGCTGAAATGCCACCTTTCTGTATCGCTTGTGTCGTCCAGTCCGGCGCTCATGCGCCACGTCAGGATGGTTGGCAACGCGACCAGGAGCGCGCAGGCGAAGAGGGCGATGCGCCATCCCGCTACGGCAATCATGATGGGGATGATCAATCCGGCTATGACCCCGCCCAGGGGTACGCCGGCTTGCTTGATGGAAAATATAAGATTGCGTTTCCCGGGCGGTGAAAAGCGCTGCAGGACTTCGCTGCCGGCCGGGTTGGCGGTGCCCCCGCTCAGCCCCATTACAAAGCACGCGGCCAGGGCGACGCCAACGTTGGAATGCAGAAAGAGCGCCATGCTGGCAGCTCCCAGCAATAGGCAGAGCTGTAAGGTGCGCATCCCGCCCACCTGTTTCATCAGGGTCGATCCGGCGACCAGAATGGCGAGCCCGCCCAGCGAATTGGTGGCTGTCAGGTAACCGATGGAACTGCCGCCCCATCCGAACTCGTCGGACATTGCCGGGGCAATGATGGGAATAAACCGTGCCAGGAACGACGTCGTGGTTTGCAGGATGAAAATTGCCGCGATGGGTACAAGCCAGGCGGGCGCCGCCTTTATCATTAAGAATCTCTTTTTTTGCCGGAGTGCTGCGGATAGGGTGCAGATGCTCTATTTTATACGTGCGTCACGGGTCTGATCAGGCTTTCGGCTATATGGCCGCGATTCGGGCGAAAGAACTTAAAAGTGTTGCACTCGGTCTTCGGTATCTACACGATGAAATCGTCGCTGCTATTGACCTTTTGTTTCGTGGATTCTAAGGACGCTTTGCTTGGCTATGTCGTTGGCCGTTGGTTGACATCTGGCCAGGCCGTATCCTCAAACCGACAAACCGGCTAGCATGCCTGCATGTAACGATTGTTTACCCAAACAAGAGGGGTCAAGGCATGAAAAAACTATCGAGTTTTTTATTTATAGTTTTCTGTTCATTCGGTGCAAGCTCGAGTCTAGCCGCCGATGCCCCAGACAAGGCAGGCGCTTACATCGGTGTGTTTGCCGGCTATGGGGCTGCCGGTTCGGCCAGCTTGCAGCAAAAAGGAGGGGTTTACGATCCGGCTCCGGACCTTAAGTTTTTACCCATCAATGCCAGGGGGGACACAGGAAGCAAGAGTCTTGCCCTAGCTGGTGTTCAAGCCGGTTATGAATGGGCCGGCTGGAAATTCGGACGCTCAAAATGGGGGCTGAAACCTGCCGCTGAGCTTGAAGGCATCTATCTGGGCAAACATTCGCCCATCGGCACGATGCCAATCATTCCGCGATTCCTGGGGACGCAATATGTCACCATTCCCATGACGGCCGGCATTTTTTTGGCAAATGCCGTTTTTACCTTTCAAACTCCATATTCAAGCAAGGTTTTCCCTTATCTTGGAGTCGGCGCGGGCGTAGCGCACATCTCTATTAAGGGCTCGGACTCGGCAAATCCGTCCGAACCGGGTATCAATCACTTCAATTCGAACCCCGATGCTTCGGACTCGGCCTTCGCCATGCAACTAAAGGCAGGGCTCAAAGCAGACGTCGATACGAACTTATCGCTATTCGCCGAATACCGATATCTGTCCATTTACTCGACGAGCTATACCTTCGGGTCGACCAACTACCCTGGGGTTCACCAGCCTACCGCGCCCTGGCATGTCAACCTGGGGCGCCAGAACTACAACCTGTTCGTCGCCGGCTTGCGCTATAAATTCTGATTTCCATGCTTCTAAAAGCATAAGGTGCATTGGGCAAGCCTGGAAACGTAGGCAAATAAAAAGGGCTCTTCAATTGTTGCCAAGGCGGATGCCAGGCCATTACCACGCACCAGTCCAAACAGCTCGGTCGCCTCGCCCTGGTGGCGTCCTCAGCTATCGGAGCGGGTATGACGCGAAGCCCGTCGAAGGACGCCTCTATGTAACGCGCGGAAATCGACCGCGAACGCTTGAGCTGCCCGGACTCACCATCAAGGTTATTCCGGGACCCGGCGCGGTCGATGGCGACATGCCCTACAAGAACCTTTTCCTGGCCAGCCAATCCCGCTGGTTGTTGGAGAACATGGCGACTGGCCGTGGTGTAAGTGAAAGAGTGCTTCCCCAGGAGACGCTCGAGGTCGAGCTCGACAAACTTCTTTCGATTCGGGGGGAGCATCGGTTCAACCAACTCGGGGATGCCTGCCGCACGTTAGCGAACAAGATTGGCAGGGAAAAGGAGTTCAAGCGTCTGGATGGCATCATGGGAGCCTTGCTGGGTACCCACGAGAGCAAAAAGTTACACGGCAAGCAGGCGCTCGCACGCGCCACCGACCGTCCCTATGACCCCGACCGTCTAGTGCTGTTCGATACCCTGTTCAGCGGCCTACGGGCCCCGGTCTTGCCGGAGGTGACCGCCACAGCGGAAACAGGAGTCGCACGCGAGAACTTCGCTTTTTTTGAGTCCTACTTCTCGAACTATATCGAAGGCACTACATTCCTGGTCAGCGAGGCCGAAGAAATCGTGTTTGAAGGCAAGCTCATACCGAACCGGACGGAGGACTCTCACGACATTTTGGGTACCTTCCAGGCCGCGATGCAAGCCCCTTGGCGCGACCAACCGGCAAGCTCGGCGGACGACTTCCTGCATTGGCTCAAGAGCGTCAACGCGCTGGTGATGCAGTCCAGGTTGGACAAGAGCCCAGGCGAGTGGAAGAACCAGAACAACCAGGCCGGGGCGACGCTATTCGTGGCCCATGAACTTGTACCGGGCACGCTGCGGGAAGGCTTCGAGCGGATTCAGGCGCTGGAGGACCCCCTTGCCCGCGCGCTGATGACTATGTTTGTTGTCTCCGAGGTTCACCCCTTCAAGGACGGCAACGGCAGAACAGCGCGCCTGGCCATGAACAGCGTACTAAGCGCCGCCGGACTGTCGCGCATCATTGTGCCGACGGTCTATCGCGAGGATTATCTGTTGCCGCTGAAAAGCCTGTCGAACCATGCCGACGCGACACCCTACATCCGGGCCATGACTCGCATCCATGCCTGGACGGCGGCCTTTGACTACACCCAGCCCCGGCCCGGCCTCTATGAGGCGCTCAAGAGGTGCAACGCCTTTGAAGAAGACCTACGAAACTACCGACTGGTGTTCCCCGAGGTCAACGCAGAAGGGGCTTAATGCGGCCTCGCCCCGGCTTACTGAGCTTTTAACCATTGCGTGATGCTTGCTGTCCTGGAGACCTTCCGTAGGCTCACACCCTGACGCTGATGCTGATTGCGTCTCGGAGCGCTGGACCGCTATTTATAACGTAGCGTCGTGGGTCGACGTTACAAGCGAAGCTTGGGAGCAACTACGCTGGCGTGCGACAATAGAAAAAGGCCGGAAACCCGCATGTATGCTGGCTTCCGGCCTTTAGTATCTTGGTGGCGCATCCCTGATGCTGGAAATTTGCATAGGAGTTCGTAAAGTAATTATGATTATCAATGGTTTACAAGCTGCTTGGCGCTAGTGTATCAGCGTGGTGTACCAGCCTCCAAGCGAAATCGATTACGAAAATTTTGGGCAGAAACACCTTTCTTGTATTGCTAGTATGCGCATATAATTTATTGAGAAAGGTGCGCATGGTTGCGCTACTGAACAAGGAGATTGTCATGCTGACCGTCAACCGCCCGCGCAGTGCGGCCAAGCGTGCCACGAATGTGTCACTGCCTGAGGACCTGCTTTCCGAGGCCAAGGCTTTGCAAATTAATATCTCGCAGGCCGCTGAAGCCGGTGTTGCGCAGGCCGTCGCACGCACGCGCAGCCAGCGTTGGCTTGCCGAGAACCAGGATGCCATCGAGAGTTCCAATACCTTCGTTGAGAAACACGGCCTTCCTCTGGCGAAGTACCGGATGTTCTGATGAGCCGCTACGACGTTTACCCCAATCCGTCAGGCAGTGGATACCTTCTTGATGTCCAGGCGGACATCCTGCAGCCGCTGAATACGAGAGCTGTTGTGCCACTGCTACCACTTGGCGAGGCGCCCAAACCAGCAAAGACACTTAACCCTGTTTTTGACATAGGTGGTGAACCCTACGCGATGGTGACGCAATACATCGCTGCAGTTCCGGACAGGGAGCTACAGAACCCCGTATGCAGTCTCCGACAGTTGCACGACGATATTGTGGGTGCCATTGACTTTTTGTTTCATGGATTCTGACTTGTCAGAGCGGGAGGCCGATGGGGATGGCACCGGCTCCGGGTGTGAATGCCATAGCCCGATGCAGTGCAGTCCCTTGGAGAACATCCTCTTGCGCTGCCCGGGCAACTTGGTATTGGAGGGCCTCGCTCATGGTGCGCCCATGACTGAGCGGTAGTCTCTGGTTCGCATGACAGAATCGTAGCGGGAGCCGTCCAGGGGCACGATGGCGCGCAGAGGGACCTGGCCTGGGACAGGAAGGGCGTCGTAGAAAGCTTTTGTCCTTACCCAGCTCCACACAGTTGCCTCGGTGCATTGGCCATCAAGCACGGCGAGGACCCGTTCTGTAGCGAATGCCGCGCCTTGCCAGGCATCCGCAGCGCCGTAGGGGTGGAAGCCGGCCCCACAAGCAGGTAAATCCACTCTGATATCAAAGCCAGAGAATCCGGCCGCATTGACTTTGTCATCAGCGGGGTCTGATGCTGGCCATGGGTCATCCGCTAAGGTCAAGACAACGTGGGCTGCTGAGCAATAGGGCTCAAGCCAGGCATGTAGAACTGGGGTATTTCCGAAAGCAAGTGGGCGCCATTGCGAGAGTACTGTTCGCACACTGCTCTCACCGGTGCATTCGACGACCAAGTCGTATTCCTTGTGGTTTTCCACCCTGGCCAGCCATTCAGCCACACGTGCTTGATAACCAGTGATTTGAAGGCCTGGGATATCTTGGCGAAGCCGGGCCGCAAGAGCTTCCGCCTTGGCTCGCTCAAGCGAGGTCAGGCCAAGGACGTGTCTGCTGCGGGGGTCAGCTCATCAGGCAGCATGGACTGGCATTGCAGCTCATGCCCGGCAAGCACTGCTTCCTGGTAGCGTGCAAGGATTGTTGGAATCATCCAACGCTCCAGCGGGTCAGTCACCGCATCGGGGTCGTCGAACTCGGCTTGCAAGGCCCTCAAGTTGGCCACAGCGTTAAGGGGGCAGGCGCCTTCACGCCATTTTTCGGCTTCGAGGAACAGTTTGTCCACTTCGTCCGCCGTGATGCGGCATCGCCGAATGGCTTCACGAGTGATGGAGGTTTGCATCTAGCTATACGTTGGATGTCGCTGGTTGTCGGACGGTGTGTGTACCAGTCTTGTGTACCAGCTACTTCGTCTAGCAACTTGTCGTTGACGCTAAAATGGAACCCACTTTAGGTTATAAATATCCCTTTAAAATCAAATGATTACGAATTAAAAGAACAAAAAACTGCCCCGAACCTTGCGGTGTCGGGGCAGCTTGTATTCTTTGGTGGCGCATCCCTGATTCGAACAGGGGACCTGCGGATTATGATTCCGTCGCTCTAACCGGCTGAGCTAATGCGCCAAAGTCCGACACTTTAGCATATTTTTTTTGGTTTGTGTAGCGGCAAAACGGGCTGGTTGGCAGCGAAAAACGATTGCCACGGTCCGAAGGCCGAGCCGTCGATATGGCAAGCCTGATTGCACGCGACGGGAGGCCAAAAAATCAAAGGCCCCGCCTTTTGGCGGGGCCCTACTGCCGGTATGGCAGTGGACACTACGCTGAAGGTAGTGTCGGATTAACTACCGGAGAGGTAGCTATACTGCCGTCAGGCAGCGATTCAACGATAATTCCAAGCTGCGGCAAATGCAAGTACGGGAAAATACTAGGTCGGAACGCTGTGTGCCTTGTGGGTGTCGCTGGCATCGTCGGGTAGCGGGCTGTTGGCATTGCCCGATAGCGCCGCGCTAAGGCTGTATAGGGGGGCGAAGGATTCGGCCTGCGCCATGGGCCAGCCGGTTCTGAATATGGTCAGGCGGAACTTGCCCTCCAGCAGCTCGCCTTTTTCCAGGTCCGGGAACAGGGCGGACAGTACCCGTACTTCGCCGTTGGAAATACGCTTGGCGATATGATGCGGGCGTAGTTCGTCCGGGTGCCGTAGGCCGGCGGCGCCCAGCAGCTCTGCCAAGGCCTTTAGGGTGTTTCCATGGAAGCCGGCGACCCGCAGCGATTTGTCGCCCACCACCAATGCGGCCTGGCGCTTGGGGTCCTGTGTGGTGACGCCGGTGGGGCACTTGCCCGTATGACAGGCCTGCGCCTGTATGCATCCGATGGCGAACATGAATCCGCGCGCGCTGTTGCACCAGTCGGCGCCCAGCGCCATGACCCGGGCCATGTCGAAGGCGCTGATGATCTTGCCCGATGCGCCCAGCTTGATCTGTTCGCGCAGGCCTATGCCTACCAAGGTGTTGTGCACCAGGCGCAGTCCTTCGCGCAGTGGCGTTCCCACATGGTCCACGAATTCGATGGGAGCAGCGCCGGTGCCGCCTTCCGCGCCGTCGACCACGATGAAGTCCGGCGTGATGCCGGTCTTGAGCATGGCTTTGGCAATGGCGAACCACTCCCAGGGATGGCCGATGCACAGCTTGAATCCGACGGGCTTGCCGCCGGACAGCGTACGCAGGCGCGCCACGAAATGCATGAGCTCGATGGGGGTGGTGAAGGCGCTGTGCTTGGCGGGTGAATTGCAGTCTTGCCATACGGGCACGCCCCGCGCCTCGGCGATTTCGGGGGTGACTTTGGGGCCGGGCAATATGCCGCCATGGCCGGGCTTGGCCCCTTGCGACAGCTTGATTTCTATCATCTTGATGCTGGGCTGGCGGGCACGGTTGGTAAAGATTTCCTCGGAAAAATTTCCCTTTTCATCGCCGCAGCCGAAATAGCCCGAGCCGATGTTCCAGATAAGGTCGCCCTGGTGTTCCAGATGGTAGCGGCTGACGCCGCCCTCGCCGGTGTCGTGGGCGAAGTTGCCCAGCGCCGCGCCTTTGTTAAGCGCCAACACCGCATTGGCCGAGAGGGCGCCAAAGCTCATCGCCGATATGTTCAGCGCCGATAGGGAGTAGGGCTGGGTGCAATCGGGACCGCCGACCGTGATGCGGAAATCGCTGGTCTCAGGGTGGGCCGGTTCCATCGAATGGTTGATCCATTCGTAGTCGGTACGGTACACGTCGCCCTGTGTGCCGAAGGGGCGCTTGTCGATCTGGCGCTTGGCGCGCTGATACACCAGCGAGCGGTCCACGCGGGAGAACGGCAGCGAGGTGGTGTCGTCCTCGAAGAAGTACTGCCGCATTTCAGGGCGTATGGATTCGAACAGGAAACGCAGGTTGCCGATCACCGGGTAGTTGCGCCGGATGGCATGCCGGGTTTGCCGCAAATCCCACATGCCCAGGACCGTCAGCGCGGCGAATACCGCCGCGGCGAGCAGCCACCAGGCATCAGCGGCCATCCCCATGGCAAGAAAAACCAGCGTGCCCAGTATGGCCAGGTAAAAGGCGGTGTAGCGTGTTAACAGGCGGTCCATATGTTTCCTTTGTTTCGAGGTGTTGCCGTCATATTGCCTGGCAATAGTAAAATGCATACCTTTCCAACAGCAAGGACGGCCTTGCCGCTTAGCATTGTCAAGCGCCCATGCAAGGGGACGGCCCCTGTCGGAGAACCATTATGTCGATATCCATGTCCTGGCTGGTCTTGATTATTGCAGGCCTTTTTGAAACGGGCTGGGCCATAGGCCTGAAATACACCGAAGGCTTCACCCGTTTTTGGCCCAGCGTGGGTACATTGCTGGCAATGCTGATAAGCGTGGTGATGCTGGGAATGGCCATGAAGCAACTGCCTGTAGGCTCAGCTTACGCCGTTTGGGTGGGGATAGGCGCCGTGGGAACGGTTATATTAGGCATCATCCTGCTTGGCGATTCAGCCAGTCTTCCCCGACTGATCAGCGTCGGCTTCATTATCCTGGGGATCATCGGCCTGAAGCTGGCCGGTTGAAACAAGGGGGCATACACTTGGGTCAGAAAATAAAAATCGTTGTGGGCGATTGGGCTGCATGCCGGCACGACGCCGCGGCCATTCGGCACGAGGTTTTTGTTGTGGAACAACATGTGCCCCCCGAACTGGAAATGGACGAGCATGACAGGGATTGCGTACATGTCGTCGCTTACGATGAGCAGGGCGGGGCGCTGGGAACCGGCCGCTTATTGCCCAATGCGCATATCGGCAGGATGGCGGTCCGGCTAGACTGCCGCGGCGCCGGCGTCGGTTCGAGGCTGCTGGCGGCATTGGTGGACGAGGCCAGGCGCCGCCATTACATGGAAGTGGTGCTCTCCGCACAACTGCATGCGCAGGATTTCTACGCCCGGCACGGTTTCGTGCCGGAAGGGACCTCCTACATGGATGCCGGCATCGAGCATGTAACCATGCGGCGCGCCCTGACGGCTTAAGATTCGCGTTCCTTTCTAGGCGCCGCTGGCTATGGCGGCGGCCACCGCATCCCCCATTTCCGAAGTGCCTATTTGCTTGCAGCCGGCTTGCGCGATGTCGCCTGTGCGGTACCCATCGGCCAGCACCTTGCGTACCGCGCGCTCCACCCGGTCGGCATTATCGGGCTGATTGAATGAGTATCTAAGCATCATGCCCATTGAAAGTATGGATGCGATCGGGTTAGCCAAGTTACGGCCGGCGATATCCGGCGCTGTCCCATGTACCGGTTCATACAGGCCTTTCTTGTCGAGCGCCAGCGATGCCGATGGCAGCATGCCGATGGAGCCGGTCAGCATCGCGGCGGCGTCCGAGAGGATATCGCCGAAGATATTGCCAGTTACCATGACATCGAACTGTTTTGGGGCGCGCATAAGCATCATCGCCGCGGCGTCCACGAATAAATGCGTCAGTTCGACATCCGGATATTGTTTGGAAACGCGCGTGACCACCTCGCGCCACAGCTGCATGGTCTCCAGGACGTTTGCCTTGTCCACCGAGCAAACCTTGCGGCGGCGTTGCCGAGCCGTCTGGAATGCCACATGCGCGATGCGTTCGATTTCAGACTCCGAGTAGCGCATGGTGTTGTAGCCTTCGCGTTCTCCGGACGCCAGTGTGTGGATGCCGCGCGGTTCTCCGAAGTAGATGTCGCCGGTCAGCTCGCGCAGTATCATCAGGTCCAGTCCCTCCACGATCTCCGGCCTCAAGCTGGATGCACCCGCCAGTTCGGGGAACAGGAAGGCGGGGCGGAAATTGGCGAACAGTCCCAGTTTTTTTCGCAAGCGCAACAGGCTCGCGCCGGGGCGCATGGCATAAGGAATGGTTTCGTCGCCCGGGACGCCGGCGGCGCCGAACAGGATGGCATCCGCGGCGCTTGCTATTTCGGCGGTTTCGGCGGGCAGCGGGTCGCCCGCGGCGTCTATGCCCGCCTGGCCTATGGGCGCTTCGATCAGTTGCAGCGCCGTATCTTGGTCCAGGACGGCGCGCAATGCCTTTACGGCTTCGCTTGTCACTTCTTTACCTATGCCGTCGCCTGGCAGGACTGCGATTCTCATTAAGTGTTCCTCGATGGTAAACAGATGGATGGCTGTTGAGTCCGGCGCTATGGATACGCGGTGGTGTGGTGTTGTTCGAATGCGGTGATCTGGTCGGCCTTTTGCAAGGTGTAGTCGATTTCATTCAAGCCTTCGACCAGGCATTTTTTTGAAAAGGCGTCAATGTCGAATCGATGAACGACGCCATCGGGAGCCGTAACGGTCTGGGCTGGAAGATCGACAATCAACCGTATGCCGGGCTTGGCCTGCGCCATTTCCAGCAGGCGGGCGGTCACGGGGGCGGGCAGCACCACCGGCAGCAGGCCGTTCTTGAGCGCATTGGAGAAAAAAATATCGCCGAAACTGGGTGCGATCATGGCGCGAAAACCATAGTCATGCAAAGCCCATACTGCATGCTCGCGCGATGAGCCGCAGCCGAAGTTTTCTTGCGCCACCACGATGCGGGCCTGGCGGTAGGCTTGCTTGTTCAGCAAGAAGTCCGGATTTTCCTTGCCTTCTTTATCGAAGCGCAGATCGCGGAACAGGAATTGGCCGAAATCATCCGAGCGCGGCTTTTGCAGATAGCGCGCGGGAATGATCTGGTCGGTATCGACGTTGGATCGGGCGATAGGCAGTATCGCGGCGTCGAGATGGGGGAAGGGCTGCATGTTTCAGCTCCTGGATGGAAGTTGCCGCACATCGACCAGATGGCCTGCGATGGCGGCAGCCGCCGCCATGGCCGGGCTCATCAGGTGGGTGCGCGCCCCGGGGCCCTGGCGTCCGACGAAGTTGCGGTTCGATGTCGAAGCGCAGCGCTGCTGCGGCGCCACCAGGTCGCCATTGGTGGCCAGGCACATGGAACAGCCGGCATGGCGCCAGTCGAACCCCGCGTCGCGAAATATCTTGTCCAATCCCTCTCGCTCGGCTTGCGCCTTCACCAAGCCCGAGCCGGGCACAACCCAGGCTTGGACGCCCTTTGCGATATGCCGTCCCTGGGCCACGGCGGCGGCGCTGCGCAGATCTTCAATGCGGCCATTGGTGCAGGAGCCGATGAAGACCCGATCGACGGCGATATCGACCAGCGGGGTGCCGGACCGCAGGCCCATATAGGCCAGGGTGCGCTCCATCGCATCGCGCCTCCGGGGATCTTGCGCGGCGCTGGGGTCCGGCACCCGCCCGGAGATCGGCAAAGCGTCTTCGGGGCTATTGCCCCAGGTGACCATGGGCTCAATTTCATCCGCGTGCATCGCTACTTCCCGATCGAATTCCGCGCCAGGGTCGCTGGGCAGGGTGCGCCAGCCCGCCACGGCGGCGTCCCAATCGGCCCCGGTTGGAGCGTAGGGACGGCCTTTGATCCAGGCAAAGGTGATCTCGTCCGGAGCGATCATGCCGGCGCGCGCACCGGCTTCGATCGACATATTGCACACGGTCAGCCGGCCTTCCATTGACAGTGCGGTGATGGCGGGGCCGGCATACTCGATGACATGCCCCGTGGCTCCCGCGGCGCCGATGCGGCTGATGATCGCCAGGATGACGTCTTTTGCCGTGACGCCGTCTGCAAGGCGCCCGCCTATGGTCACCCGCAAGGTGGCGGGCTTGTTCTGCCAGATCGATTGCGTCGCCAATACATGGGCCACCTCGGAGGCGCCTATCCCAAAGGCCAGAGCGCCCAATGCGCCGTGGGTAGAGGTGTGGCTGTCGCCGCAGACGATCAGCGAGCCGGGCAGGCTCAGGCCCTGCTCCGGCGCAACGACATGCACTATTCCCTGCCGAGGATCCTCCAGCCCGAAGTATTCAACACCCGCCCCGGTGCTGTCGTTGCGCAGCGCGTCAACCATGGCCCGTTTTTCCGGATCGGCGATATCGGCCATGTTGCGGCTGTCGGTCGGCACATAATGGTCGGGCGTTGCGAAAGCGCGCTGCGGCGCGCGCAACGACAGGCCTTGCTGGCGCAACATCTCGAAGGCGGGCGCCGAACCGTCCTGGATCAGATGGCGATCCACATACAGCAGGCTCTGGCCATCTTCACGGCGCAGTATTTCATGGCGCGACCAGATTTTCTCGAACAGGCTGCGGGGCGGAGGAGTTGTTGGCATGATGTCTACGATATGGGTTGCACAGATAGGGACTCAGTCCAGCTTGGCGCCGGACAGTTTCACGATACTTTCGTAGCGCTTGGTTTCGGATGCCATGAAGGCACCGAACTCTTCGGGAGTGCCGCCGCCTATTTCCGCGCCATAATCGGCCATCAGGGCGAGCACCCTCTTGTCGGACTTGAGCGCTTCGTTGGCCTCGCGGTTAAGCCTGTCGATAATGGGTTTTGGCGTGCCGGCGGGTGCCATCAGGCCGTACCAGGACGAGGCATATATGGGCATGCCCAGTTCGGCAAAGGTCGGCACATCAGGCAACGCCGGGTTGCGTTTTTTCGATGCCACGGCCAGCGCCCTGAGCTTGCCGCCGGCGATGAGGGGCAGGCAAGTGGTCGTGTCCAGCATCAAGGAAATCTGGCCCGCCATCAGGTCGGCCTCGGCCGGCGAGGTGCCTTTGTACGGTACATGGACGATGTTGATGTTCGCCGTGCTCATGAACTGGACTGCGGCCAGGTGTTGCGAGGACCCGACCCCTCCCGATCCGTAGTTCAGTTTTCCGGGATTGGCCTTGGCATAGTCAACGACGTCCTGTACGGTCTTGAAGGGCGATGCCGTAGGGACGACCAGGATATTGGGGACCGACGAGACGAACATAATGGGGGCGAAATCCTTGACGGGATCGAAGCCCAGCTTGGAATACAAGTGAACGTTGACCGCATTGGGGCTGATTGAACCCATCAGCAGGTTATAGCCGTCGGGCTCGCTGCGTGCGGCGATCGCTGTGCCGATGTTGCCGCCGGCGCCGGCGCGGTTGTCCACCACAATGGATTGGCCGAGCCGTTTGGATAGTGGTTCGGCCAAGATGCGGCCCATGGTGTCCACTCCGCCACCCGGTGGCCAAGGAACGTACAAGCGGATGGCATGGGTGGGATAGTCTTGCGCCTGCGCGACGCAAGCCAAACTGCCGCAGGCCAGCAGTATTCCAGTCAGCCAAGCATGTATCTTATTCATGATCGAAGTCTCCTTTGGTCTCTTTGGTCTTTTATAGTTCTGCCTGGTCATTCTTGAATAAACAGAGCCCTCTGGCAAACACAATTAAGGCATAATAGGGATGAGTAAAACTCATGCCTGGGGCCGTCTTATGCGTCGTTTGCCTCCCTTGAACGCCTTGCGTGCTTTCGAAGCCGCGGCACGCAACACCAGCTTTACCCGTGCCGCCCGCGAGCTATGCGTGACCCAGGGTGCGGTCAGCCGCCATGTAGGCGCGCTGGAGGACTGGCTGAAAATCAAGCTGTTTGAACGTGGGCGCTATGGGATAGAACTCACTAGCCAAGGCGCCGTATATTTCCGCACGATTAAAAACGCGCTCGACCAGATTGAATACGGCAGCCAGCAACTGCGCCAGAGTCCGGATGAAAACCGGTTGCGCATCAAGTTGCCGCCGACCTTTGCGATTCGTTGGCTGGTGCCGCGGCTGGCCCGCTTCCATGCCTTGCATCCGAATATCGATGTCCAGATCACCACTTCGCACCAGCGTGCCGATTTTGATCGGGAGGACGTGGACGTCAGCATCCATTCCGAGGCTCATCATCCCGGCGATTCGGCTGATTCACGATATCTTTATCTGTTTGGGGAAACCCTGCTGCCGGTATGCGCCCCGGGCCTGCTTCAAAAGGAGCCGGCGCTGTCGGAGCCCGGCGATTTGGCGGGCCATGTACTGCTGTGCTCGATGA
Source organism: Pollutimonas rozaliensis (assembly GCF_048751585.1). Classification (NCBI taxonomy): domain Bacteria; kingdom Pseudomonadati; phylum Pseudomonadota; class Betaproteobacteria; order Burkholderiales; family Alcaligenaceae; genus Pollutimonas; species Pollutimonas rozaliensis. Next base: position 346,669 of record NZ_JAZHOB010000006.1, read on the forward strand.
ATCGCCCCATGGACTGGCCGACTTGGCTGGAGGCCGCACAGGCCGGACATATCGATGGCAACAGCGGGTTGAAATTCGAGAATGCCGCGTTGGCCTACCAAGCGGCCACTGATCAGTTGGGCGTGATGGTGGCGCAGTTGGCCTTCGTCAATGACGATCTTGCGTCCGGCCGTTTGGTGGCGCCTTTCAGGCTGAGAGTGACGACGCCGGGCGCATACTATCTGGCTTATCGGGCGGACGTCCCCAAGCCGGCCCGCATCCAGACATTCGAAGGCTGGATACTTGCGGAAGCGGATGCCATGAACCGGCAATTCGCGGACCAGGGCGGTCAAGAAAAAAACCCAGCCAAACAATAAGCTTGACTGGGTTTTCTGTATTTGGCGTTGGTGCCCAGGAGAGGACTCGAACCTCCACACCTTGCGGCACATGGACCTGAACCATGCGCGTCTACCAATTCCGCC
>NZ_JAZHOB010000070.1:0-279 GCF_048751585.1 Pollutimonas rozaliensis
CGAAGCTGTGTATTTGGAGTTAGCAGATAAAGCTAAATTAAGCCCACCTGAAAGACTTTTGGTAAATGCACCTGAAGGCACTGGAGCAAAACAATGGCTGGCATTAAAGCGATTTGATAGATTTAAATTACCAAGCAATAAAATGGGCCGTAAACATATGCACAGCGCATGTGGTTTATTGGAGGCTGACTTTCGTGCACCCACATTAGATTATGAAGATTTAATTAAAGCTAGTCGTGTTTTATGCAAGTCTCCTGCTGCTGGGCAGTTACAGTTTCG
>NZ_JAZHOB010000071.1:0-279 GCF_048751585.1 Pollutimonas rozaliensis
GCTCTATGTCACTGTTGTGTTTTCCGCCTCCATCGGTTTGCCTTTAACCATGCTCGGTGACTGGATGATCGTCATACCACCGGATATCAGTTTTCTCATGCAAGACCCTTTCACTTTTGCACGCTCTGCCTTTGCCGCCGCACCCGCCGCGTTATTGGCGGCTTTGATGGCGCTGCCACTGTGTTATTTAGTGACTCGCTATCCATCGCCGTTAACACGCACCATGGAACGCAGTGCTTACATTGGTTATGCACTGCCTCCTTTAACCCTCGCTTTAGC
>NZ_JAZHOB010000072.1:0-279 GCF_048751585.1 Pollutimonas rozaliensis
CGAATAGCCCCTGAGACCACGGAGACCGCGCCGAATTCACCCACCGCGCGAGAGTTGGTGAGGATGATGCCGTACAGCAGTGCCCAACGGATATTGGGGAGCGTCACGCGCCAGAACGTGGTCCAGCCTGAGGCGCCCAGGGTCACGGCGGCCTCCTCTTCGCGGGAGCCCTGGGCCTGCATCAACGGAATCAGTTCCCGAGCGACGAAGGGGCAGGTGACGAAGATGGTGACCATCAGAATGCCGGGCCAGGCAAACATGAGCTGAATGTCATGGGTG
>NZ_JAZHOB010000073.1:0-279 GCF_048751585.1 Pollutimonas rozaliensis
TGAGACGGTCTGTTTTGAAATTTTACGTGAAATTACCCGAGTGAATCGTGCTTATGACGCCGATAAATTTGTCGTGTATGCCTCACCGGCCGTCGCGGATACCTTGCAAGGGGATGAGTCTGACTCACTTGCGGAATTAGAGGTGTTTATTGGTAAGCAAGTTCGTATTCAAGCGGAACCTTTGTATGTACAAGAGCAATTTGATGTTGTCATGATGTAAGTAGGATTGTGAGTGCTTTCGATATTAACTCGCCTTAGGCGGATAGTGTTGTGGTTACT
>NZ_JAZHOB010000074.1:0-279 GCF_048751585.1 Pollutimonas rozaliensis
GCAAATCCAAACAGGTAATGCGGGCCGTTGAAGTCATAGCGCTCCCGCCCCGCCACGAGGTACTGCTCCGCGCTGGTCTCGCCATCCTTGCTGACATTGCGCACTTCTGCCCGAAACGAGTGGGTGAAGTCGCCGGTCAGCCAGGTGAGCAGCGTTTTGCCGATCAGCGTGCGGCTGTCGGTATTGCCGGAGAGCTGGTTGAACCCAAGCTCGGCGTCGCCGCTGAAGATGGGTGCATCTTCCTGGGGCGGCGGTGGCGCATAGAACGGGTTGGCTGCG
>NZ_JAZHOB010000075.1:0-278 GCF_048751585.1 Pollutimonas rozaliensis
CGGCAATAGCTCAGGCAACATAGTGGCTCCTTGCATATCCTGAAGAACAGTCAGATATCAGTGGACGGGGGCGTCGACCTGCTCGACCTGGGGCTGGCCCGGGTGCTGCTCGGTATACAGCAGCATGGCCGCCATCCGTGCGTGCTCGGTCAGGGCAAACAGATCGTTCTCGTTGTCCGGGCTATCGTCGATATCGGTTTCGATCTGACTCAGCCCCGCCAGGTCTTCGATGGCCTCACGCAGGGTCTGCGACCAGCGCTCTCGCAGCGTGTCATCGG
>NZ_JAZHOB010000076.1:0-278 GCF_048751585.1 Pollutimonas rozaliensis
CAGCAACAACACTTTACAGTTTGCTTGTTGCCCTAGTTTTTATGAATTAAACATTAATCTCAAAGGATTTTTATGACCGCTAATGTAGCGCCGCCATCTAATCAACTTAACCGAACAGCTATATTAATCGTGCTTGCGCTCGGTACTTTTATTTTAGGGTTATCTGAATTTTCGATGATGCCTATGCTGCCACTGATCAGTGAAACTTTTGGCTCAACGCCTTCGCAAAGTGGCTACGCTATAAGCGCTTATGCTTTAGGTGTTGTTGTTGGTGCGCC
>NZ_JAZHOB010000077.1:0-278 GCF_048751585.1 Pollutimonas rozaliensis
TATGGCCGCGCCACCGTCACCTTCTACGCCTTCAATACCAACGGCAATAAAGGTGTGGCGTGTGGCCTTGGAAACCTACAGCTGATCCGAGACGGCGAACCCTTAGGTGGCAGGGCTAGCGCGGCAGATGAATTCACAGCTTTCAGCGATGACGGCCCAGATGACTTCCTCGCCTAAACAAGCCCTCAATCCTTGATGAGTTTATGAGAGCCCCACAACAAACCACCCATGCGTGGTAGCTGTGTGGGGCTCTCACACTACGCCCCCCTTTTATTAGG
>NZ_JAZHOB010000078.1:0-278 GCF_048751585.1 Pollutimonas rozaliensis
TTTAGTTAGTGAAACTGATCCTGATGGAATAATTACTTATGCAAATGATATTTTTTGTGAAGTATCTGGTTATACAAAAGAAGAACTTTTAGGACAACCACATAATATAGTAAGACATCCTGATAACTCTTCAAAAATCTTTAAAAATCTTTGGGATACTATAAAAGCAGGAAAAGTTTGGAAAAGTAAAATAAAAAATAAAGCTAAAGATGGTAGTTCATATTATGTAAAAGCTACTATTTTCCCTATTTTAGATGAAGCTGGTAATATAAAAAAAT
>NZ_JAZHOB010000007.1:0-329632 GCF_048751585.1 Pollutimonas rozaliensis
TGCGGTGGGCAGATGCGCATCATTGCCTTCATCACCCACAGCGCCGAAATCCGCCACATCCTGAACCACATCGGGGTGGAGTCTGCCCCCCCGCACATCACCCCGGCACGCGGGCCACCGCTGTGGGAGGGCTGCGACGCGCCGGTGGATGATGGTGCGCAAGGCGAGCCGGATTGGGATCTGGCAGCTCAACCCGACGAGGTAGACCAGCGCGTCAATTGGTGACCCAGTGAAGCGGCGGTATCCATCGCTGCGGGGAAGCAGCTGCGCGCGCGCCAGGCCCAAATGCATACTGCCTCCCAAGCTCTTGCCATTGAGCGGCAAGCGAGCGCTCAACCTTCCTTGGCCGAACGTGTTTCGAGGCCCAAAACTCGTGCCATACTTGGCCTCATGCGGTTGAATTTCCTATCCGTAGGCGCTGGCCAGCCACAGCGGCCCGACCGGCGGCACCCGCGATGGTTGGGGCGCGGCGTTCTACCACCCGGGGAGCGTTCGGTGCACGACGCGTGACATAGTTCCAGGCGATGCGAAAGTTGAACGCCAGGTGCAGCGCAACCAGCAGCACCGTGGTGTGGCCGAACAGGTAGTGCCAATCGAACGCCGGCAATTGCTGGTTCGCCACCTAGAAGATGCCCAGCCCCGCCGTCGTCGACACATAGCTGGTCAGCAGCAGGCTCGACCAGATGTTCAGCGCATGCCGCGAGGGCGCGCGCCGCCGCAGCAGGGCCTGCAGCGCGAGCAGTGTCACCGCGATGAGCAGGGGCAGTGCGACCCAAAGAAGTTTTCCCACGGTGCATCACCTCGTATCAATTCTTGACACCAGTTGTCGATCATCGATCATCGATCGTCGAATTGGCCGAAGCTTAAGAAGGGTTGCCAGGTTCATAAATCGATTCCCGTTAATTCAGTCCTAGCTTATACTAACGATAAGTGAGCGCGTGAAGGCCAATTGAACTTGATCATTCTCAGGCGTTGGCTACAGTGCAGCCAATGCCTCAGATCGATAATCGGGAATAAATATATGAGGACCTGATTAGAAACGTGCCTCAGCGAGGCTCACCCCATGAGCTTGTGACTCACTAATCTGGAGTCTTCTTACAGTGGGGTGAGCACCATGGCCTTCAACCAGATTCAGTTCCAGCACGGCATGTCGATTCCGGAATTCCTTCGTAGCTTTGGCACCGAGGCGCAGTGCGCCGAAGTGATCAAGGCCGCGCGCTAGACGGTCCATGCTGTGTACGACTACCGTGTCGCCTTCGCGGGCGAACGACAGCAACGCGTCGAGCTGCGGCCGCTGCGTGTCTTTGCCCGATGCCTTGTCGGTGAACAGCTTGTCCACTTGGACCTGGTCGAGCTGACGCTCTGGATTCTGGTCGAAACTGCTGACCCGGACATAACCAATACGTTGACCTCGCAAAACGTGCCTCCTTAACAAGATGTGTCAGGAAAGACTCTATGACCGTTCGAGGCACCTGTCAAGTAATGGCTATACCAACTCTATCCTGACGGATTGCGTTAAGGTCGTCTGACATCAGGTTAGGGTATAGCCTAAGCTGACATGCTAGGCGACGCCGGAAATGGGAATAGGGGTATCTTAAAGCCGTTCTACGAACGAGCGATTCTCTGGCCGAGAGCCAGTAGGGGCATATGGGTTGTGTTATCGATCGTTTCCTCTACAGTGATTTGAAAGTCATCATTGCAGCGACCCCGAGACATATCACCCCGAAAGCACCTTTTAGATACTTTTGCGGAAGCCGCGAGGTGAGCACACTGCCGACTCCCATCCCGACTATGCTTCCTGCTGCAAACGGGAGCGCGACACCGAGGGAAAATTTTCCTGTAGATAAGCTGACCACTACGCCAGTTAGCGAAACAAGTGCGATAACAGCCAGCGATGTAGCGACGACCGACTGCGCCGCTAAATCCGTGGAACGCTGCAGGGCCGGCACCATGACGAACCCGCCGCCTACCCCGAGCAAACCGGACAGAATGCCCGCAATGGCACCCGCGATCGATAAGGCGCCGGCGCACTTGCTCGTCCAGATAAACCGTCCACTCATGTCGTCCCGAATGCAGGGTCGATCCAGAGTAAGAGAGGTGGACTCGACACTGCGACCGACGATTTCACGGAAGGTTTTATACGCGACCCAGGCGAGAACAGCGGCAAACAACAGGCTGAGCAGTCGCGTGTCCAAACGGTGAGCCAACCATACACCGAGTGGCGCGAGCAGGATGCCAGTGCCGGCAATGAGCACGGCCGCGCGGTAGCGCACAATCCCAGCCTTCAAGCCCATCAAAGCACCTGCTGCGGCAGAAACACCGACGGCGAGCAGGCCAACGGGGCCGGCTTCGGCGATCGTTAAGTGCATGCCGAAGACAAGAAGTGGGACCGCGAGAATGCCTCCCCCAGCTCCTGTCAGACCCATGATAATACCTACCACCGCCCCCAAGAGAAGACCCGTTATCATCATAGCCCCGTTTACGCGGCCGGTGATGCGGCTTTGGCTTTTGCTCGTTCGAGCAGTTCAAACAACGCCATTCCGACCAGCATGGCGATGAAGAACAGCAAGGGTTTGGCGCCGCTTTGTGCGAGCGATGCGAGCGCAGGACCGGGACAATAGCCGGCCAGGCCCCAGCCGACGCCGAACGCTAGTCCGCCGAGCACGAGGCGGCGGTCAATTTGCGTAGCCGTCGGCAAGCGCATGGCGTCGCCCAGGATCGATCTCGGACGTTTGGCCGCGAACGGAAACACCAGCGCGCCGACGACTACAGCGCCGCCCATCACGAACGCAAGCGACGGGTCCCAGTTTCCGGCCAGGTCCAAAAAGCCGAGCACCTTCGCGGGGTCGCTCATGCCGGACAAAATAAGCCCCAAGCCGAACAACAGGCCGACCAACAGCGACATGAAGATTTTCATTTTTGCTCCTTTAGCCGACAACATGGCGAACAACGTAGACGGTCACGAATCCCGCGAACATAAAGGCTACGGTAGCCACCATCGAACGCGGGGAGCGACGCGACAGCCCGCACACGCCATGTCCGCTAGTGCAGCCCGAACCGTAACGGGTACCGATCCCTACCAGCAGTCCGGCCAGGATCAAGACCGGATAACCGGCCTCGATGTGCACTTGGGGCAGGGGAGCGATGCTCGAAAACACGAGAGGAGAAAGCACTAGGCCGCCCACGAACGCAAGACGCCAGGCGATATCGCCCCTTGCAGGCGTTAAGAGGCCACCCACGATGCCGCTGATGCCCGCAATTCTTCCGTTAAATACCAAGAACAGTGCCGTGGCTATTCCAATCATCAGCCCACCCGCCAGCGACGTCCAGGGCGTGAAATTGTTCCAGTCAATCATCATTGCAGCCTCCTATTCCGTTGGGCAGTAAAGTTGGTACAACACCTGTAGCACTGCCAGTGCCTCACTACTGGAGATGCTGTAGAAGATCTGCTTGCCCTCACGGCGCGTATTCACTAGTCGCTCTTCGCGGAGCACGGTCAGCTGCTGTGAAAGCGTAGGCTGCAAGATCCTAGTGATGGTTTCCAGCTCCTTGACCGAGAACTCGCCCTGCGTCATCTGGCATAGCAAGAGCATACGGTCGGGGTTGGACAGTACCTTCAGAAGCTTGCTAGCCTCCCCAGCTGCGGCATGCAGTTTCACTAAATCAATTTGCTTTGGCATGGCCACGTAGATCCGTTTAAAAGTAACACTTTACACGAACATTATACCAGAACATAATATATTACACGTAGAGACGATGATCCATGTGTCGGACTCTGATCACGACGACTATCAAGGAGCGCCCATGATTTTTAGACAACTGTACGAACCCCTGTCAAGCACTTATACCTATCTGCTGGGGGACGAGGACACAGGACAGGCAGTCCTCATCGATCCCGTGATTGCGACCATGGATCGGGACCTGGCCGAGGTGCACAGGTTAGGTCTGACCTTGGCTTACACGGTCGATACCCATATCCATGCCGACCACATCACCGCAGCTTTGGAAATGAAGCGTGCCGTGGGTAGCAAGATTGCCGCGCCTGCCTACGATCAGTTGCCGTGTGCCGATGTCGGCATTGAAGAAGGCAGGCCATTTCAGGTCGGGGGTATTACTTTGCAGCCCCTGCATACCCCCGGCCATACCGACGGACACTTTGCCTATCTTTTAAATAGCCGCGTGTTCACGGGCGACGCCTTACTTATTGAGGGGTGTGGCAGAACTGACTTTCAAAACGGTGATGCCGATGCGCTCTACAAAAGCGTGCGAGAGAAGCTGTTTGCTTTGCCCGACGAGACCCTGGTCTACCCGGCGCACGACTACCAGGAACGTTTCGTCTCCTCGATCGCGCAGGAAAAGAAGCGTAATCCACGGCTTGGCGGCGAAAAGACCCTCGAAGAATTCAGGATCATCATGGCCAAGCTGAACCTTCCGTACCCCAAGTTCATTGACTACGCCGTTCCGGGGAATAAGCAATGTGGCGTCTGTCCCCCAGACCTGCCAGAGAACTTGGCCAGCTATTGTCGCCAGATGACCCAGAGTCCGCAGGGCTGACCTGACTCTAACCAACGGAGAAATTGAAATGACAAACTTCAAGCAAATAGGGGATGGCCTGTTCATCGGCGCCCAACCTACGGGGCAGGATCTGGTGGAGGCAAAGCAGCAGGGCATTCACACCGTGATTGACATGCGTGCGCCTGGGGAAACGGCCACCTCGAACGCCGACCTAGTCAGGGACAGCGGACTAGACTACGTCAATGTACCAGTCAACAAGACAGCCCTGTCGGAGCAGCAGATTGACGAGTTGAGCCAAGTAATGCAGAGAACACAAGGACCGCATTTACTGCATTGCGCCACAGGCACAAGGGCCGCGTTGCTGCTCGCGCTTGGTCGCGCAAAGCAGAATGGGTGGACAGCGGAACGCACGTTCGAGGAAGCGCAAACCATGGGGTTCAACCTTCAGGGTTCCGCTGATTTCGCCAGTTTCGTCAGGCAAGTCACGGCCAAATAGATGTTAATTCGCAACTAGAACTGCAAGTTAAAGTTCACAAATTTCGATTCAGGGAGCCACTTTTTGGATGCTGTACGATTTGGGCCGCTCGTCGTCCCTGTACAAGTAGCACTACTCTTGGCAAGCATAATGCTTGCCCATTCTGTTGCCGCGTGGTTCCGCACGAGGCGCGGTGTCGATCCGGGCCCCGTTCTTTGGAAGATGATCGTGTTCGGTTTCCTCGCCGGACGCTCGATCTTCGTACTAAGACATCATGAGATTTATTCCAATGTTCCATCGTTGATCATCGACTTTCGTGATGGAGGCTTCGACAACATGGCCGGTTTCGCGACGGCCGTTCTGGTTGGCATGGAATTGTCACGGCGCTCGACGACACTACGTAAGCCGCTTCTGACTGCAACCTTGACGGGCTGCTTTGTCTTTTTCGGAGGAAGTGCGCTGAATCATGCCCTCACGCCGGTGGGTCTGCCTGTCCCGACAATTGAAGTACGCCGCCTCGACAACACAACTGTGCCGCTCAGTGCCTTTGTGGGCCGCCCCTTGATTATCAATCTTTGGGCAACTTGGTGTCCGCCGTGCCGACGTGAGATGCCTGTATTAAAGGCTGCACAGCTAGCCCATCCAGAAATCCACTTCGTGTTTGTGAATCAAGGCGAATCAGCAGCAACAGTACAAAGCTACCTCGACGCGAATGAGTTACAAATGCCAAATATCGTTCTCGATCCCGCCAAGCAGGTAAGTGCCCGAACTGGTTCGTCTGGTTACCCCACAACGCTGTTCTATGACGCTCAAGGCCGGCTATACAAGCGGCACATGGGTGAGCTTTCGCGCGCAACACTAACCGAGAAAATCGACAGCTTCTTCGGCTCTCGCTGAACACTGGGATACCGCTGTTTTATGTCAGCTCTGATATTCGGGATGATGACATGGCCAGGCTGCCGCCGTTACTGCATGAGCAGATCAACACGCTTGGCCAGTATTCCTGCTCTGTGTTGGAAGCAGCAGCCAAGGGCAAGCTGCGGCCACCACATAATCAGCAAGCAACGAGAAAGTCAGGAGCCCTTAACCTGGTTTGCGGTTCCACTGCACCTCGCCCCCTCATTGGGTCTTAGCGCCCGATTTTTTCCGTTTTCCCTCTCCATCCCAATATCGCTGTTTATTTATGTGATTCGGATTTAAACAGCTTGGCAGCAAAAACACCCGCCAGAACGGCGACGACACCAAAAACAAGAAAAACGGTTTCGAAACCGAGCGACAACATCCCTCCGAAAATCAAGCTACCTGTACCAAAACCGAGAACAATGTAAAGACATTCAACCCCATTGCTTGGCCGCAATGGGGGACTCAAATCATTGACGATTCCAGCAAGCAAAGGCTGTGTCAGGTCATAGCCTAGTGACAATAGGGGCGCGATCACGGGACGCGCCCGTGATCGCGCGCTCGATGCGATGCTTTGCAAACGGATCGGCAGAATCAACGTAACGCATGGCAGACTGGACGTTTTTCCATCCCACATATTCCATCAAAGTCTTCAGGTCCCATCCATTGGACGTGGCCCAGTTGGCGAAGCCACGCCGCAATGAATGACTACTGTACAACTCAGCCGATGCAATGCCGGCTTCGGCCAACATTGTCCGTAGGAGCGGTGCCAGACTATCCGTATGCATGCCAGTTTCCCCAAGATGTCCCCATCGATTGACGGCGCGAAACGCAGGTCCTTCGCGCAAATGCGATACTGCCATCCACTCAAGGTACGCATCGACTGGACAAAGCCGGGACAACGCGGGTGCTTTGAAGCTCGTTCCCTGGTAAGTCCGGTCACCCTTGGTTTGCGGGAAATAACAGGTCATGCCTTCTCCTGGTACGACCTCGACGTGTTCAATTTGCAGCCGCGTTAATTCGTCGCCGCGAAAGCCACGCCAAAAACCGAGGAGCAGTATGGCCTTGTTGCGGGCATGCCGTAACTCTGCGGCGCGATCACTTGCGGAACGCGCCGCACTAGTCGTGGCATCCAACCATTGCACAACCTGTTCCAAATGTTCGAGTTGGAGCGGTTTGGCGCGTTTTTCGACGGCCGGATGGAGTGCCTGAATACCTCGCAAGACCTGACGCACGACGGGAGCCTTGGTGGGGTCGGGGAAACCTTGATCTATATGCCACTGCGCCAACGCTGCCAAACGGTGCCGCAACGTATTGACCGCTAGAGTCTCGGCGTGCGCGACCAGATAACGCGCAATGCTGTCGGTAGTAGCGGGCAGGAATCCGCCCCATTCGATTTCGAAGTGTCGAATGGCCGAACGATAGCTTTCGCGGGTGTTGTCGCGGGTGGCAGCGTGAATGTAGTGGTCGAGCGTCGTCAAATCGACTCCTGTAGCGCGGGAACTGCAATATTACGGCTTGGACCGTTGGAATTTGCTCAATTTCACTGATGATATCGGATAAATATATATTATCCATTTTTAATTTCAATGAAAATATTCTTGAATATGCACATATATTTAGTATGTAATTACGTGGTATGTAATATATTATCTTATTTCCCTCTCCGGAGAATCTGACATGGCACGTAGCGGACTGTACAAATCGGAAGTCAAGAAAGCCCGCGATTCCTTGATCGCACAGGGCGTCAATCCATCGGTCGACGCCGTGCGCGTTGCGTTGGGCAATACCGGCTCCAAGACCACGATCCACAAGTACCTCAAGGAACTGGGAGAGGAAAACGGCGGCGACGACCGCAAGGCGTCGATCAGCGAAGCACTACAGGACCTGGTGGCACGCCTAGCCGCGCAATTGCAGAACGAGGCGAACGCCCGTATCGAGACCCTTCAAGTGCAAAGCGCAGACATGGAACGCCAGCATGCGGAAGCGCTGGCGGCTTTGCACAGGCAAGTCGAGGCACTGAATCAGCAACTGCAGCGCGCCGACACTGAGATGCAGCAAGAAACGGCGGTGCATGCCCGCGCGATCGAAGATCTGCAGAACGAAAAGATCACGCGTCATACGCTCGATCAGCAGGTAGCCGACCTGAAGGAACGCCTGGCCGAGAACGAGGCGCACCGGTTATCGATCGAGGAAAAGCACCAGCATGCGCGCGACGCCCTGGAACACTACCGAGCATCGGTCAAGGAGCAGCGCGACCAGGATCAGCGCCGGCATGAGCAGCAGATTCAACAGATGCAAGCCGAAATGCGCCAATTACAGCAGAGCTTGATCGTCAAGCAGGACGACGTGACGCGCTTGAACCAGGAGGGCGGGCGCTTGGTGGCAGACCTGTCGCATGCACAAAGCGCCCTCTATGAACAGCAGGCCCGCGGCCGGCAACTGGAGCAGAAGCTGGAGACGCTGCAGGCGATCGAGCAGCACGCCAAGGCCCTTGAAACAAGGCTTGCTGACAGGGATATCCAGCTTCAGGCGCAAAAGGAACAACTTGAAGCATCGTGCAACAAGTCTCAAGGACTTGCGGACCAGATGCGCGAGCTTGAGCTGGCATTGGCAGCGGCTGATGCGAAACTGGCGGCACAGCAAGGTGTTGTCGCCGATCTGCGCACTTATTTGGACGCGAGAGGCACTGCGATCGAAGGCGGTGCCAAATGAAGTGCGGGTCGAAATAAGTCAATTAAATCATGTGGTTAACATCGTATTGGCGAAAAAAACCGTAATCCCGGCCGACCCTCTGTAGCGGCCAGCAGCCAAAACGAATGACGAGTCACGGAAGCGGTTTCGGGCTCTTCATCCCGAAGGCCGTTGCGGATCATTAACGCACCCAAAATCATCAAAAGGATGAAAGCGATCCAATGGTCCCAATCTTCGACGTAGCCGGCTGCGATGGAGCCCAGAGCCCATCCGACTAGCGGCGTGATGGCTTCGATTACGCCAAATATGATTCCAGTGCGCAGCGCTTCCGATATGCGAGGATTGCGAAGAGCGGTGCCTTTGCCGACCGCGGCTGCAAACGCATCGGTCGACATGGCCAGCGCCAGAATCATTGTGGAGACAAAATTCATGTGGGAGCGTTCCAGCCGAGCGACACATGGACTTTCCGGTACGGCTCGGCAGCGCACTGGAAAAGTCTATGGTCTCGCCATGCCTTTCGGCCGCTTGCGCCATGGCTTTGGAGCCAAGAATGTTGACGCGAACCTTTCGGCTGTGAAGTCGAAAGTAGGCTACTCCCCAAAGAGGAAGCCGAATTCTACCACTAGCCGAAGGCCAGTCGAAATCCAGTAAACAAAATCAGCTGGGTTCTTGATCACAGAAATGTGATGGAGCCGTCATGGGTGTGACAGCCTTACTTGATTGAAGTTGAGGAATAATACCCTTTTCGGTTCGCGCGGAATGCGGCAAATGAAGCCTCCATCAACGATTCATTACAGGATTCTTTAACATAGGCGGCTTAAAGCGGCTGCCCGCCGCGGCAATCCATCCAAGAGACTATTCATATGAAAAAGACCTTTTCCATTCTGGCTTTAAGCGTGCTTCCAACCCTGGCCATGGCTGCGGGCAGCCATGGCGGGGGGCATGGCGCGACGGCGCATGTCGTGCCCGGGCACGACATGTCCACCATGTCGAAGACACCTTCGCCTACTGGTCAGCCTGGCGATCCGGCTAAAGTTACTCGCACAATTGAGCTGACGATGGATGACACCATGAGGTTTACGCCCAGCGACATCCAGGTCAACGCCGGCGAAACCATTCGCTTCCTTATCAAGAACACGGGCAAAATCCCCCATGAAATGGTGATCGGATCCATCCCCGATCTAAAGGCCCATGCGGCCGAAATGCAAAAAATGCCGGGTATGCAGCATACGGAGCCGAATATGATCACACTGGCCCCGGGCAAGATGGGCGGCCTGGTGTGGCAGTTCGGCCAGGAGGGTACCGTTGATTTTGCCTGCCTGATTCCCGGTCATATGGAGGCCGGAATGGCGGGCAAGGTGAAGGTCAACTGACCTATTGGATTTGACATGGCAAAGAAGAAAATGATCGTTGGAGTGGCTGGCGCCGCAGTCGCCGGGGCCGCCGCTGTCCTTTACAGCGCAATGCCTCCATCCGGCCCCGCATTCATTGATCCGGCGGATCAAACACTTGTGGGGCAGGGCAGGGCCATTTACGCCAACCAATGCGCGGCATGCCACGGCGAGTCACTGCAAGGGCAGCCGAACTGGCGCGACCGTATGCCCAATGGCAAGTTGCCCGCGCCGCCGCATGACAAGACAGGCCACACATGGCATCATCCCGACGCCGTGCTGGTCGATATAGTAAGGAACGGCCTGGTTCCTGGAAGGACGGCTCCGCAGGGCTATGTCAGCGATATGCCCGCTTATGGCGCCCTGTTATCCGACGAAGATATTGCCGCCGTCATCGCTTACATCAAAAGCAGTTGGCCCCCAAAGTTCTGCAGGCGCAAAAAGAGGTCACGTTACAGCGGCGGGACTAATTGACGGGCTCCCTGCTGGAATCTGCAGAAAAAAGGAGAGGGGGCACCGCCCCTCATACTCAAAGTAAACAGCGATTCGACCTTTAGAAGCTTATTCGACTTACATGAAGACATCACGCTTTAGCGACGGCAGGTCCGAATCACTAGTCTTACTGGGAATACAGCGAGTCAGCCGAAGGCTCTAGCTTTTAGCAGGCGTTGTATTTCGCATCAGGTGGAGCAGCTTTTGGATTCTTGACTTGATCTTCGATCAATGCCCGAGCTTGAGTAGCGGTGACGCCGACCTTGGTCTCGACGTCCTTGAACAGTTTCTTGAAGCTTTCGATCTCTTGGGGCGAGTATTGTTGACGGGTGTGGCTATTGTCTTCCAGCTGTACCGCGATTGCGCGATTGCCAACACCCGCCTTTGCCATTTTCGCGATACGTTCAAGCGTCACGCCAGCACGGGAGGAGGGACCAGAAACCTTGTCGAGAGTATCGACAATCGAATCTTGCATAGAATTAATTTTTTTCGAAATAGTCATTTTCAGAACCTAGATTGTTGGGTTTAGAGAGAGCTCACTAATTCCGCCTAGCGGTGAGAAAGCATCTTCATAGTAGGATTACCCGCAATTCACAGGTGCCGGAAATTTACGGGGACGTTGGCATGCCACTTGAAAGTCAGCATAATGATGTAAAACAGATAACAGTCGTCCAGTTTGTGGAATCACTTAGTTCATTGTTTGACTTAGGTACGCAGCAGGCTGAAAAGTTGTCTTTGGCCAAGTCCTTCGGCACAAAGCAAGATCGCTATGCACTGCTAGACGGTGAACAAGATAGTCCTCTCGTCGATGCGTTAGTTGGCCGTTCTGTTGTTCTAAATGATGGGCAAAACGAAGTGGCCCCCAAATTAGTACGCGAGTTTCTCGCCTATATACAACAATTAATTTCCTGGATGCAAGCGAGCCTAGTGCATGAAGCGATAGACCAGGAAGATCTCAATATCGCCGTAAGCCGGTTGTTCGGCACGCCTCAATTGATGATGCTGATTTGTGCCTTGCTTGAGTCAGACCTGTTGAAAGACAGTAGCCCGCTGAAACAGGTTCCTCAATGTATGGAGGCCCTAGTTGAACACGACTTCGACCCAATCCACGCATGTAAGGCACTTTTACGGTTACGTATCCAAGAACGGCTGTACGGGCGAACGCCACCTAGTCTTGCGTTTCTCAAGCATATCAATAGTCTCGACTGGCGCTCAGCGCCTCGTCCGTCAACTCAACGACTTGCGCTCAAAAACCTGAACACAGAATTGATTAATGTGCCGAAGCTCACCGAAAGTGAAAGGCATGCACTAATCGACGAGTTGACAGGTATCTATGCGGCCATGATGGCCCTGCATCAGTTACGTCGCCGCACCAATGAGCGTCATCCGCAGTTCTTCCCATCAGTCGTTCGCCAGCTTCAGGCAGATTTCAGAGAAGCCTTTGGCGCGATCAAGCCTTCGCGCCGACTAACGGCGAACCACGACTTGTTTTTGTTGATGTTGAATGCAGATGACCCTAGAAGATTAACGGCAACGATATTGAACACCCCTTCGTTTAGGATGCTGCTTGATAGCAATGCATCATTTTCAAGCAAAGGCCTGCCGGACCTCTTACGCGACTTCCTCCGTGAAGGCATGACGCCATCTTGGAACAAATCCAGACTGCTGAAAGCGAACAGTCAGCTCAATTGTTTTACCAGTAAGCCATTCTTCAACGGAGTGCACTCGTTCATGGCTGGTCTCCTCGCTTTGAGCGAACATGCCCCTGGTGCTCAAATCCATTTTGAACACTGCCTTGACGCTTCGGAGCGATGGCCTCTTGGTCCGTTTCGTAGCCAAGCGGCCTTATTCCTGCTGGGACTTAAGTTGGCCCAAAAGCCGACCCACTCGCCTAATGTGTGGAATCCCTTGCTGTCGACCTACCTCGACGCCTTACCGCAAGAATTCAAGTTTTGGCTAAAGAGCGACGAACAGGAAACAGTCGAAATGTACAACTTGCGTGAACTGATAGGCAAGTACAACTCGTTAGTCTGGGCTCTCAGCGGTGCCAAGGGTGCCTTGATGGTCAATCCATTTAAGAAAATCGATACGTACTTACAAAAAATATTTGATGAAGTAGAACAGAGCAACTCAAACCTGACAGCCGAAACTCTGGCGAAGATCAGTATTAAGTCCACCACGAAGCGCGACCTGGAACGAGTCAAGAGCGACTTCTATGGCACGCCACTCAATCGATGGCTGGAAGATAAGCATCTAGGAGAGATGATTCGGTCATTTCCAGATCCTGATATGTGGCAACTGGTGCCGGCGATTGAGCGCTATATGAATCTACAAGGATCGATACAGAAAGCGATAGCCAGCGCTAGCGCGCAGTCGCAGTTTAGTCTTGCGCAACATCTTTAAAACTATCAAAATTACGCATAATGTGTATTATGTAAAGTCAATAATAGGCCGATAGGCGTACGTTGGTTCAGACGCGTCCGTTAAAGACAAACTCCATTGGCTACGCCACACGGCTAGTCTCCTCGGATGATGCGCGAGACCGAGGAGCACCATAAGATTCAATGGTGACCTTGCGCCGGAACAGCCAGGATAAGGGCAACATAATCTTAGGCGTGCGCGCGAGGCTATCGTTAACTCCGGCCCCAGAGTATTTGTGCTTCCAATATGTTTGGCATTTATACATTAATGTCAATTTGATACAAAGCGTGATAAATTGGTCCCTCACCCCACTCTAGGTAGGAGGATACTTTCATGTTGAAAAAGATCATAGCAATCGCCTTCATCTCCCTGTTCTCAACCAGTTTCGCCTATGCCCATTCCGGCGGGACCGATAAAAATGGCTGCCACGCAGGGTCCAAGCCGTATCACTGCCATTAATGTTCAGTTAAATTAGAATGCTTTTCCGGAGCGTGAGAGGCGCATTCATGCGGTGATCCGCGTGAATGCAAAATAACGTAGTCCCAACAGCTCCTTTACTCAAATAAACATATAGGCGCATCGCGTTATACTCGGTGCAATATTATTTTCGCTTGCATGTATGCGACGATTTATCGTCATTTTTTTACTTCTTCTCCTTCCAATTCAAGTCTTGGCTGAGTCTTTAGAAGACTTGCACGCGACCCACCACCGCGTCGCCCTAGTCGAAGCTGCTGATGTGGCATCAACGAACGCTGCTGTCGCCTTGAAGCGCTCAACGCCCTCCTCCGACGCGTCGAATCCTCAGCAAGCGGCGCATGCGGACATTAGCGATTCTGTGAATGGCGCAGCGCTATGCGTGCACAGCCCCCTATCGGCCACTCGCTGGCCAAACTATCGCCCCATTACATTCCCTTCGGTCTATCTTCGTTTGATAAAGCCGCCGCGTATTTGATTGACTCACCGCGTATCAAATGCCGTGCCCTCACGCTCTCGTATTCGTCTGCCTCCCTGCGACGGCGCTGTAACGTGGCTTTACTTACTTTTTATTAGGCTCGTATATGGAATGGCTTTTAGACCCCAATATCTGGGTAGGCCTGTTGACTCTGGTCATACTCGAGATCGTCCTCGGTATCGACAACCTTATTTTTATCGCGATCCTGGCCGACAAGCTGCCGCCGCATCAACGCGATAAGGCACGTTTGATCGGCTTGTCACTGGCGCTCCTAATGCGACTTGGGTTGCTGACGATTGTGTCGTGGCTCGTCACCTTGACGGCGCCCTTGTTTTCCGTGGGATCCTTTTCGTTCTCTGGACGAGATTTGATTCTTCTTTTAGGCGGGATTTTCCTCTTGGTCAAGGCCACCACCGAGCTGCATGAGCGCTTGGAAGGCACGACTCATGAACAGAGTAACTCCAAGGTGTATGCCGGCTTCGCCGTGGTGGTCACACAGATTGTGGTGCTGGATGCCGTGTTTTCGCTGGATGCGGTCATTACGGCCGTGGGGATGGTCGATGAGCTGCCCGTCATGATGGCAGCCGTTGTGATTTCCATGGGCATGATGATGTGGGCGTCCAAGCCCTTGACGCGCTTTGTGAATGCGCACCCCACCGTCGTGGTGCTGTGCTTGAGCTTTTTGTTAATGATCGGGCTAAGCCTCACCGCGGAAGGCTTGGGATTCAAGATCCCTAAGGGCTACCTGTACGCGGCCATCGGTTTTTCCATTCTCATTGAGTTTTTCAATCAACTCGCCCGCCGCAGCTTGCTGAAAAATCAGGCCCGGCTGCCTTTACGAGATCGTACAGCCGAAGCGGTATTGCGCTTGTTAGGAAACAAAAAGCGCTCTGAGCGAATAGAGTCGGCAACGGGATTTACGCCGGATATGGACGAACCGGCGTTTGGAGCCGAGGAGCGCAGTATGGTGAGCGGTGTGCTAACGCTGGCCGAACGTTCAATTCGTTCCATTATGACACCACGCACTGAAATTTCTTGGATCAACCTGGACGATGAGCCTTCAGCGATACTCCAGCATTTGCGCCAAACGCCCCATGGCTTCTTCCCGGTCTGCCGTGGGCAACTCGATAATATATTGGGCGTTTCCCGGGCCAAAGACCTCATGGCGGATATGATGGACGGCTGGGATCTGGACAAGCTCTCCAGCCTGCGAGAACCTATTATTGTCCATGAGCTAACGGGTGTATTAAGCGCAATGGAAACGCTCAAAAAATCCCGCGGACAACTGGTGCTGGTCACGGACGAGTATGGCGCCATTCAAGGACTACTTACCCCTATTGACCTCTTGGAAGCGATTGCCGGAGAGTTTCCGGATGAGGACGAACATCCGACCATTCAAGCGATTGAACCGGGACGCTGGCGCGTCAATGGCGCGACCGACCTGCACTATCTCGCTCAGGTACTCGAGGCCGACGCCCTATCGGTTCAAAATGATGGTTTTACGTCGATCGCCGGATTGCTTTTGGATCGATTCGGAAACTTACCCGAGATCGGCGCCACAATTGAGCTGGACGGTCTGCGCTTTGAGGTAGTGGAAATTGCTAACCGGCGCATCACCACCATTGAGGTGATGCGCATTCGGGATGAGCGGTATTCCGCTCCGAGGTAAGGCTCAAACAGGCGGCTCGGCCGCGGGGATGGAGACAACGATCCCTATCCCTCGCCCGAGTAATCCTTCGCTCCACCGAATCGTCGCGCCATGGGATTGGGCGATCCGGCGGACGATGGCCAAGCCCAACCCGCTGCCCGGCTGCTCGGTATAGGCAACTCGATAGAAGCGCTCGAATATCCGCTCACGTTCAGCCGTTGAAACTCCGGGACCATCATCACGAACGATCAAATTCAGATGCCCAGCAGTGCGAACGACATGCACTTCGACATGCCCTGATGTGGCGGTGTATCGAATCGCGTTATCGACAAGATTGTCCAAAATAGAGATGAATCCCGCGCGGTTTACCCGAAAAAATAGCGTATCGGGCGCTTCAAGAGACAGATTAACCGCACGTGCGCGGGCGATGGACGAGAGCGAGGCCAATCGCTCGCGCGATAGGCTGGCTATGTCTACTAGCTCCCGCTCGGCCGATGCCGGCTCCGCATCGGCACGTGCGATGGTAAGCAGCTGTGTTAATAGATGTGAAACCCGATCAATATCGTGCTGCAGCTCGCTAGCTGCCAAGCGTTGATGCGCGGTTTCTTGCGCGTTCACCAGTAGATGGGCCTGGGCATTGATTGCCGCAAGCGGTGTGCGGAGCTCGTGTGCCGCATCGGCTAGAAAACGCCGCTCATGCTCCAACCGTTTACCTTCGCGGCCCAGTAGGGCGTTCAGCTCTTCGAGGATGGGCGCAGTCTCGTCATATAAACGGGGGGAACGAATGGATGAAAAATCGCCTGCTTCTCGTTTCGCTATTTGCGCAGCGAGCACTCGAAGCGGGCGAAAGCCGCGATACGCGGTCCAAAGCATCACCACTGCACACCACGCGAGAATCAATACCTGCGACAGCGCAATATCGGTAAGCATAGGCAAACTGGTGGCCAACCGGCGATCGCCCCGTTCGGCGACATGAACTTTGACGGATAAATCACTGCTGGCGACGGCTACCGTTCTCCAGGAGCGGCCGGCCCAGCTTTTTTCCATGAAAACACCTTCACCACCCGCAAGGGGTTGATCAGGAGCGCCGGCAGTTCTATAAATCAGGCGGCCTGTGTTATCCCATACTTGATATAGCGGTGTGTAGTTTTCCCCTTTATCGTGCGTGACGAGGATTTGGCCATCGATAAACAATTTCTCGGCGGTTTTTACGCGCCGCTCCAACTCTTGGGGATTGCCTGGTGCCGCGCTGGAGGCTTCGGCAAGCGTATGCGCAAAGTACAACATCCGACGATCAAGGTCGCCGTTTTCGAATTCAAACCAGTGAAAGATCAGCCAACAAAAGACTAATAGGCACGCGATGGCCATGGCCAGAACTTGCGACAGGATCAAACGCCGTAGAAGCGACGGATGCTTCACAGCTCGACATTTTCCAATACGTAGCCCACGCCACGCACTGTGCCAATACGATGGCTGCCGATTTTGCTGCGTAGATTGTGGATATGAACATCGATCGCATTGCTCTCGGCACCTTCGATCAACGAGGCGGAGCGCTCAATTTGAGCGCGGGTCAACACCGTACCGGCATCCGAGGCAAGCACCAACAAAATATCGTACTCACGCGTGGTAAGCGCAATCTCTAATTCTCCAACAGATACTTTACGCCGTGCCGTGTCGATCAACAGCGAACCCACCCGCCAGGAGGCGGTTAGCTGTTTGCGTTGCCGGCGTAGAAGTACCCGAATACGAGATAAAAGCTCTTCGATCGCGAAGGGCTTGGGTAAATAGTCGTCGGCCCCACCATCCAAACCGGTCACACGGTCGCTGACCGCATCGCGGGCCGTCAGCATCATCACTGGCGTCGAGTCCCCACGATTCCGTAGCCAGTGCAACACTTCGAGTCCGGACTCATCGGGAAGCATGATATCGAGCAGTATCAGATCAAAGGGACTGTCTGCCAGGAACTTCTTTGCATCCAGGGCCTGGCGTAGCCACACAGCGTTATAGCCCGCGCCCGTCAACACGCGCTGAAGCGATGTGCCCAGCGGAATATCGTCTTCGACAAGAAGAAACTTCATAGCGCATCAACATTAAGAAAAACCATTGAGGAAGCAGCGTACAAGCGGCTCATAGGAGCTCATTAATGTAGCACCGCTCGGCGTGTCGTGAGACGCACCCACGAGGACTCTGTGTCGGCGCCCTTCATCATCTCTTAATTTTCATCTTTGTACACTGCATGAAAGCTTGGGTGGGTTGTCTCAAATATGAAGAGGCTGAAACCGACAAGGCGCGGGCTATACCTGGCCGGTCGACGGCAGGCTCGCATAGCAAAAGCTTCTCTGGGTCATATTCATGTCAAAAATGCTGTCTTCGCTCACCTATTTACCTCAACCCTGCATGCTCAGTGTTGTGATCCCGGTATACAACGAAGAAGAGGTGCTGGCGCCGTTTTACCGCCGGCTTGTCGCGGCTCTGGCCGATCTGCCTGGCCGCTTCGAAATCCTGTTTGTCGATGATGGCAGCACGGATAGCACGCCTCTGGCTCTTGAGACCATTCGCAAGCATGATCCGATTGTCGGCGTGGCACGGCTTACGCGCAACTTCGGCAAGGAGGGTGCCATAAGTGCGGGCCTGCAATTGGCCCGAGGTCAGGCAGTCGTCATCATCGATGCTGACTTGCAGGATCCACCCGAGCAAATAGCCCGCATGGTCCAAGCCTGGCAGGCCGGCGCTGAAGTGGTAAACATGAGGCGACGCAGCCGTGATGGTGAATCTTCGCTTAAGAAAAGCACAGCCCATATTTTCTATCGTGCCATTAACCTCGTGAGCGAAGTGCCAATCGCTGAGGATGTCGGAGATTTTCGCCTACTGAGCCGGCGCGCGGTTGATGCGCTGAACTCATTGCCAGAACGCTGTCGATTCATGAAGGGCATGTTTTCCTGGATCGGCTTTGATCAAGTGACATTAGACTACGACCGCCACGCACGGCTTGCAGGCAAGACCAAATGGCGATACTGGCGCTTGTGGAATTATGCGTTGGATGGCATTACGTCATTCTCCACGGCCCCGCTCAAGTTTGCCATGTATACAGGGTTTATCAGCGCTGTAGGCGCATTCGTCTATGCGCTTTATTTTTTGTCGAAGGCTCTGATTATTGGAGATCCTGTGCAAGGATTTCCGACATTGATCGTAACAATATTATTAGTTGGGGGGCTTCAGCTATTGGCAATAGGGATTGTGGGCGAATATGTAGGACGGCTGTATATCGAAGTAAAGCAACGTCCGCAATATTTGCTTTATAACTACCAACCCGCGTTGATGCATGGGGCTCAAGCTGGGGGACTTGCATCGTAAGTCGGCTCTTGGGAATGGTGCCGATCATTGTTTGTGGCGATGCCACATCGATACGATGGAATCAATCCATGACAGGCGGCCAGTTGTGCGTTTCAGTTTGGCAGTCGCGGCACCATGCGTACAGCGCGTCGTATATGACCATGCCGTGGCGAAGCATTTCATGATCGTCAGAAAAAACTTTCGAAAGTCCCAACGACAGCGCATAAAGGCCTGGGGATTGAGCCGTCAGATCCAGTTTCGAGGTATCCGCGCCACGAACAATGACCGCCAACTGCTGTAAAGCGGGATCAGCCAAATCGTACTTCTTTAGAAAAGCGTCAAAGCTGCAGAACTCGCCGGTATGGGTCAATTCAACACCTGGAATATCATATGGGATGGCCCCCGCCTCTCCCGCTATTCTGAGCACGTCGGCGGACGGCACATAGAGAAATTCCGGCGTCTTATCGATAAATCGTTCAATCAACCATGGACAAGCGATTCGATCAATTTTTGGACGTTCGCGCGTAATCCATTTCATGATGCGTACTCCTTTTTAGATCCATCGCAAGACATTGCCTCTAATGACGGCGTTAAACGGAAAAACTTACCTTCACATCAATGTCGTCCTAAGTCAGGGTTTTCACGATTAAACCGATGATTGCGCACGCTGCGATCACAAGAATGACGTTGCGTTTATAGACAAATAGGGCCACGGCGGCCGCTATGGCTATAAGCGCCGATACCCAGTCAAAGCGGCCTGCCAGTCCGGCGGGCCAAAGCACGTGGTAAGCAAAAAACACGGCCAAGTTCAGAATGACACCGACAACTGCAGCGGTAATGGCGGTGAGCGGGGCCGTGAACTTGAGGTTTCCATGGGTGGATTCGACAAAAGGCCCACCCGCCAAAATGAAAATGAATGACGGTAGGAAGGTAAACCAGGTGACGAGGACGGCTCCCGCGGCGCCGGCCATAAATGCCAGATCAGGACCAAAGAACGCTTGAATGTAGGCGCCCACAAAGCCGATAAATGCCACCACCATGATTAGAGGGCCAGGGTTGGCTTCGCCCAGCGCCAGGCCATCGATCATCTGCAAGGGCGTGAGCCAGCCGTAAAAATCCACGGCTCCCTGATAGATATAAGGCAAGACCGCATAGGCACCGCCGAAGGTGAGCAAGGCGGCTTTGGTAAAGAACCAGCCCATTTGGGTGAAAGTATGATGCCAACCCAAGGAGCTTGCCAGCAGCGCCATCGGCACTAGCCACAGCACAGCTCCCGCCAGCGCGACCCGCGCCAGACCCGACCAGCGAAATATGGCGTGTGCCGGGGTCGGCGTATCGTCATCGATCAGCGCAGGCCCGAAGAACTTACCGGCTTGCTTATGGCTAGCCCCAAGTGTGAACGTAGCGGGCACCAAGCGGCCCCCAACATAGCCAATCAGCGCCGCCGTGGCCACAATAATCGGAAACGGTACATTCATCGCAAAGATGGCAACGAATGCTGCAGCGGCAATGGCCCACATCAGGCTGTTTTTTAGCGCTCGCGAGCCGATGCGATGCACTGCATGCACCACAACCGCCGTGATCGCCGGCTTAATGCCATAAAATAGGCCTGCCACCAAGGGTTGACTCCCAAAGGCAATGTATATCCATGATAAAAAAATCAGGAAAAAAAGCGACGGCAAAACAAAGAGGACTCCCGCAGCGATACCACCGCGCGTGCGATGCATGAGCCACCCCATATAGGTGGCCATCTGCTGGCCTTCGGGGCCGGGCAGCAGCATGCAGTAATTAAGCGCATGCAGAAAGCGCGTTTCACTGATCCAACGGCGTTGCTCCACGAGCTCGCGATGCATCAGGGATATCTGCCCTGCCGGACCGCCAAAGCCGATGAAACCGAGCTTGAGCCATAACCGGAATGCTTGCCCAAAGGTGACGGCCTCGGGTTTTTCTAGCATCTCCCCGTCATGAGTGAGTGGCGTAGTTTTGGTCATGGGGCTGGCGCTTCGTTATCAAAAGCGGCAAGTAGGCTATCGAAGACTCCGCCCGCCGCAACGGCGAGCTGGTCGTCATCAGTCAAGGTTTCGCGCTGCCCGGCCAAAATGCACTCGATGCCGCTCGCCTCGGGCGGCTGCACACCCCCGACATCCAGGTAATGAACCAAGGCGCCAATACGTTTAAGCGCGGGCTGAGTGAGCCCAAAACTGGCCAACAGGACTTCGAAACTGACGCGCGCGTCGATATGGGTAAAGGTGGCGCCGTCAAAATCAAACCCAAGTGCATCAAGCGGGCATTGGGCGGGCGACTCAAGCCACAGGAAATGTGCCTGAGGATCAATGAAACGGCGAATCAGCCAGGCACACGCCAAGCGGTCGACCCAAGGCCGGCGGCGTGTCGCCCAGACTCGGCCTTGATAATCTTTAGTAAACAGTAAAGGTATGGTGCCTTTGATCGCGTGCGGCTCATCGGGAGCGAGCGCTTGGTTAGCCGTTAACTCCAAATCTTGTAAGGCAGAATCGGCTTGGCGTTGCGCTTCGCCAGGGAAAAAATCCATTTCGCTAATGCTGACAAAGACCTTGCGCAATTTGCGGGCCTGCTTGAGCGTATCGAGGGCCGACTCAGCGCTCAAACCCTGGCGCGCCGTGTCGATCTGCACAAGCAAAGTGGCGTAGTCCTGAGTGCGATCAAACAATCTGACAAATTGCTCATTTTCTGGCTCGCCACTGCACACTACGTGGGCGCTTCCTCCACCGTTTCGCACCTCGGCGCCTATCGCCTCCAAAGTACTTCGACGGGTTGAGTTCTCGGGCAGCACATAGACACCGTCGCGTAGCACGGCGGCACCGCATGCCTTAAGAGCGCGCCATGCCCGCATCCGTACCGTCGCGGTCTCGGTGGGCAAAGAAATAATAAGTAATAGCCAGTTCATTTGTAGAGTTTACTACTATATTAGAAATATACGCTACATAATTAATTTGAATGCTGCCAGGTATCGGTTTAAGGGTTCGAAGCGGTGTCAGGCAGCATCAGCCGCCATCGCGCGTGAAGCGACCCAGCGTCGCAGTCGCGCGGCTAACAAAAAATTGCAAAAGAACGCGACCGGCCAGGCGACACTCCACGCCATCGCCCAGCGCATCACAAAGTCAGTGTCCAGGCCTGTATTGAGCGCCGTGATAAAGCACGTCATGATCAGTGACATTACACAGGACATCAACGTTGCAAACGTGAGGTTTACGTATTTGGGGTTAATTCGCATCCGATTCTCAGCAGGTAGTAGGAATTGCCGCAAGATCATGTCCAGGGCAGTGTGAGGGCAACAAGCGCCAGGTAACGGCCGGTCTTAGCCAGTGTGACTATCCCGAGGAAGCGCCAGATAGGCTCGCGCATCACGCCGGCGATCACTGTAAGCGGGTCGCCAATAATCGGCACCCAACTCTCAGGGCGAGGGCTCGCCCTGGAACGTGTTAGAGAAAAGGCGCACCGGGACATCTGGAAGACGCCACACGGCAACACGGGCGTAGAGCCAACCATGCCTGGCTTCAAAGATATTTGGCAATTTGCTTGAACGTTTCAAGCGGCGCGCGATCGTCGCGACTTAACGCTTGGACGGTATCCTCAAGGCAGTGATCGATGTGATCCTGGATGAGCGTACGCTTGGCTTGGCATACGGCCTTTTCCACTGCATATAACTGCTGAGCGATATCCACGCACGCCCGACCCTCTTCGATCATGGCGACGATGCTGCGCAAATGGCCTTCAGCGCGTTTCAGCCGCTTGACGATATGGTCATGGCTCTGGTGCAGATGCGGTTGCTCGCCCATGAAATGGTGGATCCTATTGATTCGATAGAGAGCCATATTATATCCCCCTAGGGGGGATATAATCAACGCTAGCAAAGAAACGCTCGATTCCTTAGTCGCACAATCTACTTCATTGATAGCAAGCGCATACCATTACTCAATTATTGATATGTTATAACATATCAATAATTGAGTAATGAACCACGTTGCATCGTTAGCAAATCGGCATACAGCCATTTCGGAGCGCCAGAACGTGCAGCGCCTGCCCAATCCCCTCTTACAAAACCACATCATCAAGGAAGATTTATATGTCCAGATTGAAGAAACTTGCCTCTCTAACAGGTATCGTCGCGATAGGGCTGATGACATTGCCACAGGCAAGCGCTGAAGACCTCAAGGTCGTCTCAACATTCTCTATCATTAGCGACTTCGCCAAGAACGTTGGCGCAGACCGAATTGCAGTGACCACCCTGATCGGGCCGAACGGTGACGCCCATTCGTACGAACCCAGGCCTGCCGACGCGGCAGCGATCAAGGATGCCGACGTGGTACTCGCTAATGGCTTGCATTTTGAGGGTTTTCTTCAACGTCTCGTCAAGGCAAGTGGCACCACGGCGCCTGTTGTGGAACTCACCAAAGATGCGAAGCTGCTACGCAGTTCGCTGGATGAACACGACAGCCACGACGACGATAATCACGGCGAATATGATCCGCATGCATGGCAATCGGTACATAATGCCCAGATCTATGTGAATAACATTGCTGACGCATTTTGCGCCGCCGATGAGGCGGGCTGCCAAGGTTATCGGGCCAATGCCGCATCCTATGGCGAGAAGCTCAAAGCCCTGGACACAGACCTCAAAGCAACCATGGCGCAGATTCCCTCTGACAAACGTACGATCATTACTTCCCATGAGGCTTTCACCTATTTGGGGCACGAGTACGGACTTCAATTGCTGGCGCCTCTGGGCGCCAGCACCGGGTCGGAAGCCTCGGCTACTGATATTGCGGCGCTGATACGGCAGGTCAGGCAAGAAAATGCCTCTGCCATCTTTCTTGAGAACGTCAGCAATCCTCGACTGCTGGAGCAAATAGCACGGGAAACGGGCATGAAGATCGGCGGCAAGCTATATTCCGATGCCCTGTCAGCGGAAGATGGTTCTGCTGCTACCTATATCGATATGATGCGACACAACATCAATACGATTCGGAATGCCGTGATGTAGGGGGACGAAGTGCACTGCCTGACTTGTCGGGCCGGACAAAATCCTTATTCACGCGGCCAGCTCTGATGCAGATCATCCATGATAAGAAAATGGCGATGCTCCCCCTGGCTTGAGTATTCGCGTAAGTGAGGATGCTCCGGCGGCAGATTGGGGTGTTCGTGTGCAATATCAGATGGATCGCCGGCTGGCCACAGCTTCAACGCCAACGCCACGCCGGCCAGACCAATCAGCGACATGACAATGAAGGTCGTTGGCAGCCCCAGGGCAGTACCAAAGCGGCCCGCCAGCGGATAACAGATCAGCCAACAAGCGTGAGAGAGCGCAAACTGCGCAGCGAAAATCGCAGGCCGATCCTCAGCATGCGCGGACCGACGTAAAAGACGGCCGGAAGGCGTTTGCGCCGCACTGTAGCCGATACCAATCACTAGCCAAAGCGGCAACAGCATTGCATAAGTCGGAGCCAGCGCGCCGATGGCGGTACCGAGAACCAAAACGGCCGCCCCTGTCACCATGACCGGCCTGTCAGGAATCTTGTTGAGCAGGCTAGGCAGGATAAGGGCGGCGATCATCGAACCGCCGCCAAAAGCCGCTAGCGCCCAGGCAACTTCCGTGTCTCCCAGGCCAAGGCGAGCCCTGACAATGACCACGGTGTTCACAATGACCATGGCGCCCGCTGCTGAAACGGCCAAGCTGATTGCCAGCAGGCCCCGCAGACGTGGCGTGGCAAGGTAAATACGAATACCCCGTGTCGTGCGATCCCAAATACTCCTGTGTGGACCAGGCTTGGTTGCGTGAAGTGTCACGCTGACGACAAGTGAGGCCGAGACAAGGAAGCCGACAACCGTTCCAGCGAACAGGTTGTGGAAGCTGATAATCGTCAACAGTGCTGCCGCCAGCATTGGAGAAATCAAATTCTCCAGATCGTAAGCCAGCCGAGAAAGAGACAACGCTTTCGTGTACTCCTCTTCGTCGGGCAGAATGTCAGGAATTACGGCTTGGAATGTTGGCGTGAACCCGGCCGAGGCCGCCTGTAAAACGAAAATCAGTAAATAGATTTGCCAGATTTCCGTGACAAAGGGCAGGCACAGCGCCACGGCCGCTCGAATCAGGTCAAGTCCCACCAATAGCGACCGGCGTGGCAGCCGGTCGGAGAATGCCTGCGCAATTGGTGCGACGCTTACATAGGCGATCATCTTGATCGCAAGCGCGGTACCTAGAACTGCTCCGGCATCCGCCCCAGCCAGCTCATAAGCAAGAAGGCCAAGCGCCACCGTCATCAGTCCGGTTCCAATAAGCGCGATCACCTGCGCGGCAAACAAATGACGGTAAATGCGATTCTTCAGGACGGTAAGCATCGAATATCTTCAAAAGAGTTCGGTAAGCGCCCCAATAATATCCCCCCCAGGGGGATGTTGGCAAGAAAAGGAAAATTGATAGCCTTAACCACAGAGATCCGCAGACGCTCGGGGCATGCCTGTCACTGCCACGTCTGGCAAGGCTGAAAGTTTGGCCCATCTCTCGATGTGCAGCGCGGCAGCGCGAGCGGCCATTATTCTTGGCCGGAGGGATCCAAGCAATTGAAAGTTTTATGTCCAAAACCTACTAAAGGGTAGACGTGCAACGCCTGCTACAATACGATCCCCCTAGATAGGATATTATTTATTGTTGGTTCCGACGTAATATGCACGGACCAATCCCGTAAATCCGGCATATACGATAGATTTCATGCAACACTGGTTTGGCCGATCAACAGTTCGTTTTATCACCGCGATTGCGGTGATTCTGAGTCTGTTGGCCACCCTGCCAATGACCCGCTCAACGTCGCATGATCCGCTTGCTCTCGCTTCGGCGGAAAAGCTGCGTCATACCGAGTTGTCTGCAGAGCTTTCCGATCATGGGCATAGCCACGATTTTGGCCTAGAAGAAGAAAAACAGACAGGCCATCTGCATGGTCATAACTCGGCCGATCACTCACACGAAACACAAGACATTCCACCCGAAGTGTTAGTTGCGTTAGCGCACATGCCTCAAATATGGCATCCCGCACCGCCACAATCGAAGCCTCTCAAATATAGCTTTCTACTTGAGCGCCCTCCGAAATTTGGTTTCGTTTCCTGAAAACCGGTCAATTCCAGGCCATTTCAACTTCATCGAAACAATCGGAGTACTCATGTTTAGACCCTTCCTTGGGGGCTGGCTACGCTCGCCCATATATGGGAAGCGAGCAACTTTTCTTTGCTTAGCTTTTCTGCCTCTTTTGCTATTCGCCGATGTGGCCTTCGGTCACGCTGTGGCGGAAGGCGATAAGGGCTATATCCAAGAGATAACGGGCATTAATTTGCTGCCGTTCATCTATCTTGGCGCCAAACACATGGTGACCGGATATGACCATATCCTGTTCTTGCTCGGCGTGATTTTCTTCCTCTACCGGATGAAACATATCGGCCTCTATGTGAGCCTATTCGCCGTCGGGCACTCCACCACCATGCTGCTGGGTGTGTATTTCAATGTCGGAATCAATAGTTACATCATCGACACCATCATTGGCTTGTCAGTGGTCTACAAGGCGCTCGACAACATGGGCGCATACCAGCGTTGGCTCGGGTTTCAGCCCAATACCAAAGTGGCAACATTGATCTTCGGGTTTTTCCACGGCTTTGGCCTGTCCACAAAGATCATTGAATACAACATCTCACCGGATGGCCTGGTTCCTAATTTGCTCGCCTTCAATGTTGGCGTGGAGATTGGGCAATTGCTGGCGCTTGGGGCGATCCTCATCGCCATGAGCTATTGGCGTCGCACAGAGAGCTTCTGGCGTCACGCCTACACGGCCAACGTCGTCATGATGAGCGCAGGCTTCATCCTGATGGGCTATCAAATTACCGGCTATATCGTTTCGTAAAGGATTCAGTATGTACAACACCGACCTTCCACGTCGCGCAGAGTTGCCGACTTCCGAACAACTTAAGCGCTCTACCATTATTGCGGCTATCGCTGCCTTGATCATTCTTGTGACCGTAGTACTCCCATCCGAATATGCGATCGATCCAACGCGAATCGGCCGTGTGTTGGGCCTCACGGAAATGGGTGAAATCAAGACGCAACTTGCAGCCGAATCAGCCGCTGACGCCGCTGCCGATGCCGCGGCCAGAGAACTTGCGCCGCAACCGTCTGCGCCCGTCGCTGCATTGAGCGCGACTCCTACAGTCAGCCAGGCACCGCAGCCGCCCGCCCCTGTCGTTCAAGCTTCGGGAGCACCGTCCAATACCCAAGCCACCGCTACGCCGGCTCAAACCGGCAGATCCGATGAAGTTAGTATCATCTTGAAGCCGGGACAAGGGGCTGAGGTCAAGCTGGTAATGGCGGCGGGAGCAAAAGCCAATTTTTCCTGGACAGCCAATGGTGCCGTGGTGAACTATGACACCCATGGTGATGGGGGTGGGCGCTCTATTTCCTATGAAAAAGGCCGTGGTGTAGCGAAGGATGAAGGAGTGTTAGACGCCGCATTCGATGGCAACCACGGTTGGTTTTGGCGCAACCGAACTCAATCAGACGTTACGGTCACTCTTCGAACAAATGGGGACTACGCCGAGCTAAAGCGCGTAGTTTAGTTTTTGTTTTAATCTTTTTTGTTTGGCCCTGAGGCCTAATTGGGCATGGGAAGAGCCCGCTCCTTCCATGCCCAGTGTTCTTTATCGACTCAACTAAAACACATACTCATGCAGCTATTCCTCAAAACCCCTGCCTATTCTTCACGCTACCGATGTCCCTGAAAATCGTCATTTCGTTGTGACTTCTTGTGACTGTGTTATCTGGCTCGGTGGCGAACTCTTGGCAGGCCGACGTTAGGGCCGCAGAATGCTCTCGACACTATGCCGCATTTCCTTATCGCCGGACTCGTGTGTCAAACAGACGGCCACCGGCTGGAATACATACAGCCCAACCGAAAAGGCGACCCCGAGGCCCAGCCCGCATCGCGCCTGAACGCAGAGTGATTTTTATACCTTTTTTATATTCGGCAGCCCAGTTTTTATAAATTTTTTAGGCGCATCCGGATACTCTTTCCGTCATCGAAACAACGTTTAGAAAGATGATGGCGGACCTCCTCTATATCGGCATAGTTCTCATACTTGGCTTCTTGGCCTGGGCCTTGGCCGCGGGCTGCGATCAGTTGGGAGATGATCAATGAGTCTGACGTATCTTGTCGGCGCGATCGTGTCCGGCTGTCTCTTGGTGTACTTGATCGCGGCACTTATGAAAGCAGAGGACTTATAGAATGACAATGCAATCCTTGTTGCTCTTGTTGATATTTCTCGTGCTCTTGTTATGCCTGGCCTATCCGTTGGGCAAGTACATCGTGCAGTTGGCTTTCCATGTGCCTGTGCGCGGCATGAGCTGGCTCGGTCCAATTGAAAGCGCCCTTTATCACGCGGCCGGCGTTGATCCCCA
This sequence comes from Pollutimonas rozaliensis, assembly GCF_048751585.1. Taxonomy (NCBI): domain Bacteria; kingdom Pseudomonadati; phylum Pseudomonadota; class Betaproteobacteria; order Burkholderiales; family Alcaligenaceae; genus Pollutimonas; species Pollutimonas rozaliensis. Next base: position 28,294 of record NZ_JAZHOB010000007.1, read on the forward strand.
GGCCGGCATGGGATGGAAGGCCTATGCCTTGTCGCTCCTGGCGTTCAACACACTGGGCGCGCTAGCGACATATGGCGTGCAGCGTCTGCAGGCGTGGCTTCCACTCAATCCTCAAGGATTCGGCAATGTCGGCCCCGACTCGTCGTTCAATACCGCAATAAGCTTTGCCAGCAATACCAACTGGCAAGGCTACGGCGGCGAGGCAACCATGAGCTACCTCACTCAAATGCTGGTGTTGGCGGGGCAGAATTTTTTCTCGGCGGCCACCGGTATCGCCGTTGCCTTTGGCCTGATACGCGGGTTTTCGTCACGCTCGGCACACTCCATAGGCAACTTCTGGGCCGATCTTCTGCGCTCGACCCTGTACCTGGTATTGCCGCTATCCATCCTGTTAGCCATCGCGCTGATGAGTCAGGGCGTGATTCAAAATTTCTCCTCCTATAAGGAGGTTACCCTGCTTGCGCCGCTTAGCTATGAGCAGGCTCAAACCGACGCACTGGGTCAGGCGCTAAAAGACGCCAAGGGAAATCCCTTGACTGAAACCCTGGTTGCGAAGACCCAGACACTGGCAATGGGGCCGGTGGCCTCGCAAGAAGCCATCAAGCTGCTGGGCACCAACGGCGGCGGCTTCTTTAACGCCAACTCGGCTCACCCCTTCGAGAACCCCACTCCCCTCTCGAACCTGCTGCAAATGCTTGCCATTTTTCTGATCCCCGCGGCGCTGTGCTTCACTTTCGGTCGGGCGGTGGGGGATATTCGGCAAGGTTGGGCGGTGTTGGGCGCCATGACGGCAATCTTTGTCCTGATGGCGGCCATCGCCTTGTTTGCAGAACAGCAAGCCCATCCTGGGCTTGCCGCGTTAGGAATCGATCAAGTCGCCAGCGCGTGGCAATCGGGCGGCAATATGGAAGGCAAGGAAACCCGCTTCGGCATCAGCGCCTCCGCCTTGTTCGCAGCCATCACGACGGCGGCGTCCTGCGGCGCGGTCAATGCCATGCATGACTCTTTCATGCCCTTGGGCGGCCTGGCTCCGCTCGTGCTGATGCAGTTGGGCGAAGTGGTCTTCGGCGGCGTGGGGTCCGGCCTGTATGGCATGCTTGTCCTGGCGATCGTGACGGTATTTATCGCCGGGCTGATGATAGGACGTACGCCGGAGTACCTGGGTAAAAAATTACAGTCGTTCGAAATGAAAATGACGGCCATCGCGATCTTGATCGTGCCGTTTCTGGTGCTTTGCGGTACCGCCATCGCCGCCATGGCCGATCCTGGACGAGCCGGTATCGCCAATCCCGGAGCCCACGGGTTTTCGGAGATGCTGTACGCGTTCACGTCGGCCGCCAATAACAATGGCAGCGCATTTGCGGGTTTGTCAGCCAATGTCCCGTTCTACAACCTCATGCTTGGCTTGGCGATGTGGTTCGGCCGCTACTTCGCCATCGTGCCGATTCTGGCGATTGCCGGATCACTTGCGGCAAAAAAGCGACTTGAGGCAACGTCCGGCACCTTGCCAACGCATGGCCCGCTATTCATTGCACTTCTGACCAGCGTCGTGGTGTTGGTGGGTGTATTGAACTACATACCTGCATTGGCCTTGGGGCCCATTGTCGAACATCTTCAGTTATTCACTCATTAAGCGGGACGCTAGCGATGTCGCACAAAAAAAATCTGACACTTTTTGATTTCGCCCTTTTTGGGCCAGGCATTGTCGACGCGTTCAAGAAGCTGAATCCCCGCGCCCAATGGCGCAACCCCGTCATGTTCGTGGTGTATGTCGGCAGCGTACTGACCACATTGCTGTTCTTTCAAGCCATCGCCGGCGCAGGCGAGGCCAGCCCCGGTTTCATCCTGGCTATCGCCCTGGGATTATGGGCGACCGTGCTGTTTGCAAATTTTGCCGAATCGATGGCGGAAGGCCGCAGCAAGGCGCAAGCAGCCTCGCTGCATGCTTTAAAGCAGGCCATAACGGCCAAGAAACTGAGTACGGCGACGGATCGAGACCGCTGGACCCCCATATCGGCCGCTCAACTGAGCAAGGACGATATTCTGCTGGTGGAAGCGGGCGACACCATTCCTGCCGATGGGGAAGTCATAGAAGGTGTGGCATCGGTGGATGAAAGCGCCATCACGGGGGAGTCCGCGCCTGTCATCCGCGAATCCGGAGGAGACTTTTCCGCGGTAACGGGAGGCACCCGCGTCCTGTCTGACTGGCTGGTGCTTCGTGTATCGGTCAATCCGGGCGAGGCCTTCATAGACCGTATGATAGCCATGGTTGAAGGCGCAAAGCGTCAGAAGACACCCAACGAAATAGCATTGACGATACTGCTTGTGGCTCTGACCATAGTCTTTCTGCTGGTGACGGCTACCCTGCTGCCCTTCTCGCTGTTTAGCGTCCATGCCGCCGGCCTGGGCACGCCTGTCACCATAACAGTGCTGATAGCCCTGCTGGTGTGCCTGATCCCCACCACCATAGGCGCTTTGCTGTCGGCCATCGGTGTGGCGGGCATGAGCCGCATGATGCAGGCCAATGTTATCGCGACATCGGGCCGTGCCGTGGAAGCGGCCGGCGATGTTGACGTACTGCTGTTGGACAAGACGGGTACCATTACACTGGGCAATCGCCAGGCCGCCGCCTTTATTCCCGCGCCGGGAATCACTGAAACCCAATTGGCCGATGCCGCGCAACTGGCTTCTTTGGCAGACGAAACGCCCGAAGGACGCAGCATTGCTGTGCTGGCCAAGCAGCGTTTCAATATTCGGGAGCGCGAGATGGCATCGCTGCATGCGACCTTCGTGCCCTTTTCCGCTCAGACCCGCATGAGCGGCATTGACATCCATACTGGCAATGACACGCGCGCGCTGCGCAAAGGGTCCGCCGAGTCCATGAAAAGGCATGTCGCATCGCTGGGGTGTCCCTATCCGGCTGAAGTGACCCTTGCCGTCGAGGAGCTATCGCGGCAAGGCAGCACGCCGCTTGTGGTCGTCGATGAGGGCCGTGTGATGGGCGTCGTAGAGCTCAAGGACATCGTCAAAGGCGGTATTAAAGAACGCTTTGCCGAACTGCGCAGGATGGGCATCAAGACCATCATGATTACCGGGGACAACAAGCTCACGGCGGCCGCCATCGCCGCCGAGGCCGGCGTCGACGATTTTCTGGCGGAAGCAACGCCGGAAGACAAGCTCAAGCTGATACGCCGCTATCAAGCCGAAGGCAGGCTGGTCGCGATGACAGGCGACGGAACCAACGATGCACCGGCACTGGCGCAGGCCGACGTCGCGGTTGCGATGAACTCCGGCACGCAAGCTGCGAAAGAGGCCGGCAACATGGTGGACCTGGACTCCAACCCTACCAAGCTGTTGGAGATCGTGGAGATCGGAAAACAGATGCTGATGACGCGCGGATCATTGACCACGTTTTCCATTTCCAATGACGTCGCCAAGTATTTCGCCATCATTCCGGCCGCCTTTGTCGGGACCTACCCCCAGCTTGAAACGCTCGACATCATGCAGTTGAACAGCCCATCGTCGGCCATCATGTCGGCGGTGATCTTCAATGCGCTGATCATAGTTGCATTAATCCCTCTTGCCTTGAAAGGCGTGCGGTACCGGGCCATTGGCGCCGCCATGCTCTTGCGCCGCAATGTGCTGATCTATGGCTTGGGCGGCATCCTGGTGCCGTTTGCCGGGATAAAACTCATTGACATGGCTCTTGCCGGCCTCCATCTCATTTAGGACATACATGAAAACGACTATTCGCCCCGCCCTGGTCCTGTTTGCCGCGCTAACCCTTATTTGCGGTGTGCTGTACCCGCTGGCCATGGCCGGCATCGGACAGCTTGCGTTCCCCGGCAAAGTGGCTGGCAGCTTGATCATTCGGGATGGAACAGCGATAGGATCCAAGCTGATTGGGCAAACGTTTACCTCTGTCAATTATTTTTGGGGCAGGCCGTCAGCCACCGGCCCCATGCCGGCAAATGCAGCCGCGTCCGGCGGCTCAAACCTGGGGCCGAGCAATCCGGGCCTCATTGAGGCGGTGAAAAGCCGTATCGAAGCGCTGAATGCCGCCGATCCAGGCAATGCCTCGGCGATTCCGGTCGACTTGGCGACTGCCTCCGCAAGCGGCCTGGATCCCGAAATCAGCCTGGCCGCCGCTTACTATCAGGCGCCCCGTGTTGCGCGCGAACGCCGTTTAACACTCGAGACGGTGCATGGCCTGATTGCTCAGCACAGTGAATCGCAGTACTTTGGGTTCCTGGGCGAGCCACGCGTGAACGTCTTGGCGCTGAACCTTGCCCTGGATCAACAGCATAAATAGCTTCCAAACACCAAATCATGTATTCCACTGACGCACGACGCCCGGATCCGGACAGCTTGCTGGCTCAAGTCCAGGAGCAAGAGGGTCAAGCCAAACGTGGCAGGCTGCGGATCTATTTCGGCGCCTCCGCCGGGGTGGGCAAGACATACGCCATGCTTGCGGCGGCACAGAGACTGCTGGTTGACAAGGGGGTTGTGGTCGGAGTGGTCGAAACGCACGGCCGGGGCGAAACCCAATCATTGCTGAAAGGCCTGGAGATCCTGCCGCTTAAAACCATCGATCATCGGGGAAAAATCCTTAAGGAGTTCGATATCGATGGGGCGTTGCTGCGGCGCCCATCGCTGATCCTGGTGGACGAGCTGGCGCATTCCAACGTGCCCGGCTCACGCCACCCCAAGCGGTGGCAAGACGTTCATGAGCTCCTGAATGCGGGCATCAACGTATATACGACCGTAAACGTCCAGCACTTGGAAAGCCTGAATGATGTAGTGGGTGGAATTACCGGTGTCCGCGTCAGTGAAACCTTGCCGGACACCGTATTTGATAAAGCCGATGAAATCGTTCTGGTGGATATCCCGGCGGACGAGCTGCTTAAACGGCTCAAGGAAGGCAAAGTCTATCAGCCGCAACAGGCGGATCGGGCCGCGAAGAACTTTTTTCGTAAAGGCAATTTGATTGCACTGCGGGAGCTGGCGTTACGCCGCACGGCGGAACGAGTGGAAGACGACGTGCAGGCGTACCGAATCGAGAAATCGATTGCGTCAGTCTGGAAAACCGATACGGCATTGATGGTTTGTGTCGGGCCCCGCCCCGGAACAGAACATATCATTCGCAGCACGGCCCAGTTGGCCAGCCAACTAAATGCCGAGTGGCATGCCATTTATATTGAAACCCCTCAGTTGCTGCGTTTACCATCGGAACAGCGCGACAGGATACTCAAGACCCTCAAGCTTGCCCAGGATCTGGGGGCCGTGCCGGTCGTATTGTCGGGCAGCGACGTCGCCTTGGTTGCCGTCGATTATGCCCATAGCCACAATTTCTCCAAAGTCGTCCTGGGCAGGCGCCGCTCGGCTTGGTCCTTACGTCCCGCTCTGTTTAAGCGCATAGCCGCATATGCCCCTGAAATTGATCTGATCGAAATGGGCGACCCCGGCCCGGGGCTCAGGAAACCGCCAAAACCCGGCATTGCCCCAGTCATGCGAAATGGCGATCTTCCCAGCTATCGCCAACCACGTTTGCGGCCTTATCTGTGGGCTATCGCCGGCAGCGTCCTGACAGCGCTTATCGCAACGCCACTGCTGCCCTATCTGGATCTGGCCAATATCGTGATGCTGTTCCTGCTGACCTTGGTCCTGGTCGCGGCACGATTTGGCCGCGGTCCCGCGATCTTTTCGGCTTTCATGAGCGTCGCCGCATTCGACTTCTTTTTTGTGTCGCCGCGCTTTTCTTTCTCGATCGGCGATTTTCAGTATGTGGTGACACTTGCAGTCATGCTTGCGGTCGGCTTGATCATCGGACAGCTCACAGCAGGATTGCGCTATCAGGCGCGTGTGGCATCGCGCCGGGAATCCCGCTCGCGAGCGCTGTACCAATTCGCCCGGGAGCTGTCGGGCGCCCTGCAAACCGAGCAGATATTCGAATCCACCCGTCGCGTCATCCTGCATACCTTCGATGCCGATACAACATTGCTTTTGCCCGATGATGAGGGACGCCTGGAAGTGTTTCGATGGCCTTCCAACAATGCTGGCCACGGACTGGAAACGGCGGATTTGGGTGTGGCTCAATGGGCCTTCGATCACGCTTCGCCGGCCGGGATGAACACCGACACGCTACCGGCCAGCCGCTACTTTTACTTGCCTTTGCAAGCGCCCATGCGCACCCGGGGCGTCCTTGTGGTCGCCCCTCGGAACCCGCGATGGCTGCTCGTCCCCGAACAGCGGCAGCAACTTGATATTTTTGCCGCGCTGGCAGCCATCGGGCTGGAACGTGTGCACTACGTCGAGGTTGCACAAGAGGCCCTGCTGAAAATGGAATCCGAGCGGTTGCGCAACTCTTTGCTTGCCGCGCTCTCTCATGATTTGCGCACGCCGCTGACTTCCTTGCTTGGCCTATCCGAATCGCTTGCTTCGTCGGCGCCGCTCACCCAGACGCAGCAAGAACTGGCCGGTGTCCTGCACGAAGAGGCGCAGCGAATGACAAGGCTGGTAACCAACCTGCTCGACATGGCCCGCCTTCAAAGCGGCGAAATCAAACTCAATCTGCAATGGCAGCCCTTCGAGGAAGTAGTGGGAAGTTCGCTGCGCGCCAGTCACGCCGCGCTTGGCCGGCATAAGGTTCGGACGCAATTGGCCCCGGACCTTCCCCTGCTGCGTTTCGACGCGGTATTGATAGAGCGGGTACTTTGCAATCTGGTGGAAAACTCCAGCAAGTACTCACCCGATGGGTCGTTGATCGTCATCGCCGCAAGCATCAAGGGCCAGTATCTGGAGGTCACCGTCTCGGATAACGGACCTGGCTTGCCCTCTGGCTGTGAAGAGGCTGTTTTTGAAAAATTCATGCGTGGCCATCAAGAATCGTCCACGCCTGGCGTGGGCCTGGGCCTTGCTATTTGCCGCGCTATCGTTCAAGTGCATAATGGCACTATCAGAGCCCGGCGCGACCCTCAGGGCGGCGCCGCCATCGTTTTTACCCTGCCCCTGGGTACGCCCCCCGCCATGCCCGACATTGAGCAAGCCAATACCGAGCCCGGAACCCACAGCTCATGAGTGTACCGACACCTGTTGCGCTACTGATTGAAGATGAGCCTCAGATCCGTCGCTTTGTGAGAACCTCGCTCGAGCAAGAAGGATGGCAGGTCCACGAATCGGAGACCATGCGGCGTGGGCTCGTTGATGCCGGAACCCGTAAACCCGACTTGATTATCCTTGACCTTGGATTGCCTGATGGCGATGGTGTGGATTGCATTGCCGACATCAGACAATGGTCGACGGTCCCTATTATTGTGCTTTCCGCGCGCGTTGATGAGCACGACAAGATTAAAGCCCTTGATGCCGGCGCCGATGACTACCTGACCAAGCCATTCGGGATCGGAGAGCTGCTTGCGCGAGTGCGTGCGGCGCGGCGCCGGCAGGATCAAACCCCTGCTGGCGATGCCATTCGGTTTGGCAACGTCACCGTGGATATCAAGAGCCGCCTGGTCTGCAAGAATGATCGGATTGTTCATTTGACGCCAATAGAATACCGATTGCTGACCGTCCTGGCCGCCAACGCGGGTCGGGTAATGACCGGCCCGCAATTATTGCGCCAGGTGTGGGGTCCGTCGCACAGCGAAAGCGCGCATTACTTGCGTATCTACATGGGGCATTTGCGGCAGAAGCTCGAGGACGATCCGGCCCAGCCGAAACATCTCCTGACGGAAACCGCCGTAGGCTATCGGCTCGCCCTCGTTGCTTATACCTAGATTCTTCGTGGTCTATCTCTTTGATTGCACTATAAGTATTCGCCTGAACCCATAAGGAAATGACCGGCAAAGCTCAAATTGGATATCATCGTTCCATTTGCAGAACGAAAGAGGCATTGATTTGATATGGAATTGCCTGATCATCGAGGATGATCGCGAGAATGCGCATTACATTGCCGATGGCTTCAGGGAGATGGGCCATTGGCCGGTCGTATGCTATGACGGCGCGGAAGGCTTGCAGCGCGCCACGACCGAACCCTGGGACATCATCGTGCTTGACCGCATGCTGCCCAACCAGGTCGACGGCCTATCCATCCTGACCACGCTGCGCGGCGTGGGCATCAAGACTCCGGTCATCGTGCTTAGCGCATTGACCGCATTGGATGAGCGCGTGCGGGGCCTGAAGCTGGGCAGCGACGATTATCTGACCAAGCCCTTTGCGCTGATCGAACTTCTGACGCGAGCCGAGGCCCTGATCCGCCGTTCCAAAAGCACCGAGACGGACCGCATCCTGCAGTATGCCGACCTTAGGCTGGACCTGACCGTCCCCAGGGCCACGCGTGCAGGCAAGCCGGTGACCCTGCAACCGCGTGAGTGCCGCTTGCTGGCCTATATGCTGATGCATCCCGATCAAATCCTGACGCGCGCAATGCTGTTGGGCGCGGTGTGGGGCTATCAGTTCAATCCGCAAACCAACGTCATCGACGCGACCATAAGCCGGCTGCGACAGAAGATAGATGGAGACTTCGCCTCTCTTCCGACATTGATTCATACGGTAAGAGGCGTGGGCTACATGCTGTCCAGCAAGCTGGAGCCCGCCGCTTCGGCACAAAACAAATCATGAGCCAGGGGCGCGCCGCCAAGGCATGGCGCAGGCTGTGGGGGTCGGTGGCCTTCCGGCTGACATTCAATTATGGCGTGCTTGCCGTCTGCACGACGATCTTCCTGCTGATCTTCGCGTACGGAAAAATCGTCGACGTCTTCCAGACGCAGTTCTCCCGCCAAGTCATCTTGACCTCGCAGCGCCTGGCCGTGCATTACCAGGAATACGGGCGGCCGTCCCTGCAGGCTGAAATCAGGCAATTGCTGTCCGACCAGACCGACATCGACACCGAGATGTACCTGCTGATCGACCAGCGGGGCAAGAAGCTGGCGGGCAACCTGGACTTGTTTCCGGCCTCTGACTACGTGCGCGACCCGCCCGCTCCCGTCCAGTTGAATGTACTGCGCAGCGGCAGCCCGGTGGCGGCCCTGTTGGGCATACATCCCTTGGCCGATGGCAGCACGCTGGTGGTGGGCCGCGATACGCATGACTTGAAGGAAATCAAGAAGCTCATCGGCAATGCCATCATCGCCGCCACCCTGGTGGGACTTTTGCTGGTACTGATCGGCACATTCATCTTCCGCCGCGAGCTGCGGCGGCGCGTTGAAGCCATACGGGATACCGCCTTTCATGTCGGAACGGGCGAACTGACGCGGCGAATTCCGGTGTCGTCCGATGAGGATGAGTTCGCCCAATTGCGGCACGACATCAACCATATGCTGGACCGCATCGAAACCTTGATGAAGGGGGTGCGCAATGTGTCCGATTCGATTGCGCACAACATCCGCACGCCACTAGCCCGTGTCCTGGCCAAGCTGCATCTGGCCAGGCACGATGTGCATGATCCGGCGGCCTTGTCAGTCGCCATCGATGCCGCCTCCGACGAGATCATGGATTTGATTTCCGTGGCCGAGAAGCTGCTGCTGATCGCCGAGGCGGAGTCGGGCGTGCGCCGCCAGGCTTTCCGTCCGGTGATGCTGGAGGGGCTTGCGCAGGACGTCATCGAACTGTACGAGCCGCTGGCCGACGAGAGCGGCACGCAGCTCGCGCAGCGCAAGATACCGGAGGCTGACACCGGAACCTGGGTTCTGGCCGATGCCGATCTGTTGGCCGGCGTGATTGCCAACCTGGTCGACAACGCGCTGAAGTACGCGGGCACCGGCGCCAGGATCACTATCGCGACGGCACAGCGCGGCGACAAGGCCATACTGACCGTGAGCGACGATGGGCCCGGCGTTGCCGCCTCGCACCTGGCTCTTCTTGGAACGCGGTTCTATCGCGTCCAGCCCGACATTCCCGGATCAGGGCTGGGCCTGGCCTCCGTCCAGGCCATCGTGTCCCTGCACGAAGGCGTCCTGCGCTTCCAGGACGCCGCGCCCGGGCTGCGCGTTGAAATAGAGTTGCCCCTGTACAAGACGCCCTGATTACGGAATCGCCCAAATCATTACCGTATGGTAATGATTTGGTAATGCGCCATAGCGCCCCAAGCGCGCCTCTCTCCCCTACTATCCCGGCTACGCTCATCGCCCTGCGTACAGGCCGGTGCGTGAGTGGAACATACCGATAACGAGAGAGAGATTTCATCGACATGAGAGTAAAGAACAAACAGGACTTCTGGTCCGGAATCATGTTCTTCGCGCTGGGAGTGGGGTTCGCCCTGGGCGCGACGAAGTATTCCATGGGCACGGCCGCGCGCATGGGGCCCGGCTATTTTCCATTCTGGCTGGGTGTGTGCATGGCGGCACTGGGTTCCGTCGTGGCGCTGAATTCCATGAAGCAGAAGGCCGAAGAGGTCGAGCTGGAGAAGTTCGATTGGGGCATCACGGTCATCCTGCTGGGCAGCGTATCGCTTAGCGGCGTGCTCCTGGATTACCTGGGGGTCTACATCTCCGTCTTCCTGCTCGTTTTCCTGAGCAGTTTCGCCAGCCACGTATTCAGCTGGAAAGTAGCTGCGCTCAACGGCCTGTTCCTGGTGATCTTCGTCTGGCTCGCCTTCGTGAAGGGCCTGGGCCTGATCTTCCCGCTTTGGCCAACTTTTCTAGGCAATTAAAGGAAACCCGAAAATGGAATTGTTTGAACACCTTGCATTGGGCTTCTCGGTTGCCTTGTCGGTCGAGAACGTCGCATATTGCCTGCTGGGCTGTCTTTTGGGGACGGCGATCGGCGTGCTGCCGGGCATCGGACCGGTGCCCACCATTGCCATGCTGCTGCCCATTACCTACGTGCTGCCTCCCGTGGCCGGCCTGATCATGCTGGCCGGCATCTACTACGGCGCCCAGTACGGCGGCTCGACCACCGCCATCCTGGTGGCTCTGCCCGGCGAAACCTCGGCGGTGGTGACCGTCCTGGACGGGCACCAGATGGCGCGCAACGGACGGGCCGGTGCAGCCCTGGCCATTGCCGCCATCGGTTCGTTCTTCGCCGGCTGCTTCGCCACGATTCTGCTGGCCGGTTTCGCGCCGCCCCTGGCCGAAGTCGCCTTCAAGTTCGGCCCCGCCGAGTACTTCTCGCTGATGGTGCTGGGCCTGATCGGCGCCGTGGTGCTGGCCTCGGGCTCACTGCCCAAGGCCATCTGCATGATCCTGCTGGGCCTGCTGCTGGGCATGGTCGGCACCGATGTGAACTCGGGCGTGGCGCGTTTCGATTTCGGCATTCCGGAATTGCAGGACGGCATCGACTTTGCCGTGGTCGCCATGGGCGTGTTCGGCTTCGCCGAAATCATGAGCAACCTGGAATTGAAGGACCAGCGAGTGGACCTTACCGACAAAGTCGGATCGCTGTATCCCAACAAGCAGGAGTTCAAGGAGTCCTGGCCCGCCTGCGTGCGCGGCACGGCCCTGGGCTCGGCCCTGGGCATCCTGCCGGGCGGCGGCGCGACGCTTTCGTCGTTCGCGTCCTACACACTGGAAAAGAAAATCTCCAAGAACCCCGAGCGCTTCGGCAAGGGCCATCCGGCCGGCCTGGCCGGCCCGGAATCGGCCAACAACGCCGCCGCGCAGACCTCGTTCATTCCGCTGCTCACCCTGGGCATTCCCGGCAACGCCGTGACGGCCCTGATGATCGGCGCAATGACCATCCACAATATCCAGCCCGGCCCGCAGGTCATGACCAGCCACCCGGACCTGTTCTGGGGCCTGATCGCCTCGATGTGGATCGGCAATCTGATGCTGATCATTCTGAACCTGCCGCTGGTCGGCCTGTGGGTCAAGCTGCTGAAGGTGCCCTACCGCATCCTGTTCCCGGCCATTCTGGTGTTCTGCACGATCGGCGTGTATTCGCTGAACTACAACGTGTTCGACATCTGGATGACGGCGGCCTTCGGCCTGGTGGGCTACTTGTGGTCCAAACTGAAGTGCGAAGGCGCCCCGCTGCTGCTGGGCCTGGTGCTGGGACCCATGATGGAAGAGAACTTCCGGCGCGCGCTGCTGCTGGCGCGCGGCGACTACACCACCTTCTTCACGCGGCCCCTATCGCTTAGCCTGTTGATCGTGGCCGCGGTGCTTGTCATCCTGGTGACGCTGCCGTCCATCAAGAAGAAGCGCGAGGAAACCTTCGTCGAAGAGGGCTAAGCCCTTCCCCGCTTCATGCAAACGCGGCGCCGGAATCTTCCCGCGCCGCGTTTGTTTTTACTGCCAGATTTCCGGCTTGCCGCCCAAGGCGCCGCACACATCGACGGCCATATTGCGTAGATCTTCCCGAGCCACCCGCCCTGAAAGCGCATAACCCATGCCTTGATCCACCCAGTAGTAGGTGCTTTGTCCACTCGGTTCGTGCAAAGCCCGCATGGCGCCCGGCCGGACGTTTGCGGCGGTGATATACAAGGTCAGGCGCTTGCCCGCTGCGTCCTCGTACATGAACTGCGCCGCGGGCCCGGCCGGACCGGGCAGCAGGCGGCCGCCCAGCAAGGAGTAGCCATACTCCCGCAAGGACGGCACATTCAACGTCCGGTCCAGACGCTTGGACAGCCAGGCCAGCAGATGTTTCTCGTCGGCCACCGGCACTTCGACGGCATGGCGCTGTTCCGGTGCATAAACGGCATAGGCAAGATCCGCGTTCGATGCAAAAGCAGGCTGCCCGGCGGATTCTGTCCGGAGCCCGGACGACATCAGTCCCAGCGCCAATCCGCAGGCCATCCAGGCAGCGGCCGTTCCCACCCGCCTGAACCAAGGCGAACGCTGCGGGACCAAAATCGGAAGAACCGCCTTCTCGCCGATGGGAAACAGGGCTTTCAATGCGGATTTTTGTGCGCGATAGGAAGCGATACGCGCGGCAGCCGACCGATCGCTTGCAACGCGATCGATCAGCGCGGCGCACTCTTGCATTGGAAGCTCATTGTCGATCAAGGCGGACAAGGCCTGTCGATACGGTTCGTCCGCAAGCGGCGCACCGAAAGCCGGATCGTCGTTCATTGCGGACTCCTTACCACTTTAAGCACGGGCGGCTTCTGCTCCCCGGCATCATCGCCGGACAGAAGGCTGTGCATGCGCTCCCGAGCGCGAGACAAGCGGGACATGACGGTGCCCCGGGGTATATCCAGGACCGATGCGGCTTCCTGGTAGCTGAGCTCTTCCAAGCCCACCAGCAGCAGCACTTCGCGCTGATCGATGGGCAGGAGATAAAGCGCGCGCTGGACATCCCGCAGGAACAGGCCGTCGACCTGCTCTTGGTACGCCTCGCCCGCCAGCCCGGGAAACTCGTTGCCATCGCCGCCGGTTTCGCGCTGCTTGCGCAACTGGTCGATGTACAGATTCCGCAGCATGGTCAGCAGCCAGGCCTTCAAGTTACTGCCCGCCCGCCATTTGAGCCGCTTGTTCAAAGCGCGTTCGGCCGTGTCCTGCACGAGATCGTCCGCCCAGGCGGCATTGCCCGTCAGTGCGCGGGCATACCGGCGCAAAACGGGCAGCAAGGCCACCACCTCGGATTCGAAGCTCATTGAAACATTGGTATCAGACCTGTAATGAAAGCATGTTTCAGTACCCTCCTCCGCCATTGCCTGTGTCGGTGGTATTGCTTGTGCCCGAACTGTTTTGATAGGCGCCATCGCCCGCCGTGCATGCCGACAAGCCTAGCGCCATGGCCAGGAATAGGAACAGGATGATTTTGGATAGCTTCATGACAGCCTCCTTCGGGCTGCTTGCATGCGCGGCGGATCAGGGTTTGGCGATATGCCATATCCCCTTGATTCCGTCGCCTTGCGCATCGCCCGGCTTTTTGTCCTTGACGAACCGGTACAAGGGTTGCCCTTTGTACGCCCATTGCCGCTTGCCGTCGTGTGTCTGGACAAAGCTCCAGTCGCCTCCGGCCTTGTCGGCGGCTTCCGCAAGCGCGGGTGGCCAGTTCTGTGCGCACGACGCGTCGCAGGCGCTTTTGCCCGGTGTATCCTTGTCGAAGGTATAAAGCGTGGCGCCGCTTCCATCCACCCATTGCCCATTGTTCTGCTTGGGCATTTCGGCTAATGCCGGGCCGGCCAGCACCGCGCAGGCAAGCAACAGAAATAAGGATTTTGATTTTTGCATGGTCTCTCCCGGTAAGGGCGTGCCGCGCGGCCGCGCTGGCAGAATGCATGCGCGCTCCGGCGGACGGCCCATAGTGCTCCGCCCTGTCAATTTAAACAATTAACCGGACAGACACTAGCTAAACGCACAGGGCCCGCGGTTTATTCCAGGCCGCCCCTTTATTTTGCATCCGCTTGCACTTTATGGCGCGCGGACGGCCGTGCGCGTCGGCGACCCTAGTGGAAATCGCTGACCTTGGCGCGAAGCTTCTTGACTTCTCCGTGCAAGGTCTTGCGCTGTACCCGCCGGCGCTGAGAGGCCCGCGTGGGCCGCGTTGCCTTGCGCGGCACCGGCTTGTCCAGGGCCTGGCGCAACAGCTCGATCAACCTTTCCAGCGCGTCGGCGCGGTTCTTGTCCTGGCTGCGAAAGGCCTGAGCCTTGATTACGACGACACCGTCTTTCGATATGCGCCTGTCATTCAGTTCGCGCAAGGCGGTCTTGACCTCTTCGGGAAGGCTGGATGCCTGGATGTCGAAACGCAGGTGAACGGCGCTGGACACCTTGTTGACGTTCTGGCCGCCCGCTCCCTGGGCCCGGATCATGGTGAACTCGACCTCGCGCTCGTCGAGGAAAATCTGGCCGCTTATAGGCTGCATATCGTCGCTTCTGTATACGTATGATGGTTATGGCACCGCAAGCCCCCGCGTCGGGTAGCAGCGGTGTCAACAGCCATTATCGCAGCGATCTTGCACACCAGGCATACAGGATGTCCGGATGGGCGCGGTGAATCTCCCCGAAACCCGCGCCACCCGCAACGTCAGTCCACCTTGCCGATATTTCTTACCGCCTTGACCAGCGCGGCGTCGTCGGTGTCCCAGTACTTCTGGAATTCGGGTGCGTCCATGTATTCGATGGGGCTGCCCGCCGCCAGGACCTTGGCCTGAATGTCCGGGTCGTTGGCGACGCTTTTGGCGCTGGCGCGCAAGGTCTTTATGACCTCGGCCGGCACATCCGCCGGCACGAATATCCCCGACCACTGCACGAACTTGGCATCGTAGCCCAGCGACTCAAGACTGGGCACATCGGGCAGCGTTGCCAGCGGCTTGTCGCCCCAATGCGCCAGGGCGCGCACCTTCCCCGCCTTGATATGCTGCACAATGCTGGACGGGCCGGTGGAAATGGCCTGCACCTGTCCACCCAGGAGCGCCGCCACGGCCGGCCCCGCGCCCGTGTACGGGACATGGGTCAGCTTGATGCCGGCGGCGCTTTCCAGCATAGCCATCGGAACGTGCATGGAGCCGTAGATGCCCGAACTGCCGTAGTTGATCTTGCCTGGCTGCTTTTTGGCCGCTTCCACGAATTCCTTGGCCGTCTTCCAGGGAGAATCGGCGCGCACCACCAGGACGGTCGGATCGGCCGTAATGCGGGCGATGGGCTTGAACTGGCTGGTTTCATAGGCCGCCTTGCGGCCCAGGATCTTGTCGGCCTCGGGCAGGATGGATATGGACGAAAGCATAAGCATGATGGTGTAGCCGTCGGGTTTGGCGCGCGCCGCCTCGCCTGCTCCGATCGCTCCGCCCGCCCCGACCTTGTTCTCGATGACCACCGGCTGCCCCAGATTGCGCGACATGGCGTCGGCTATCGGTCTGGCTACCGTATCGGTGACGCCTCCCGGTGGGAAGGGTACGATCATCTTGATGGCATGGTCGGGGTACTTAGCCATAACGCTGCTGGATAAAAGCAGCGCGGCGACGGCGCCCAGTGTCTTCAATGTTGTTTTATGCATTTGTTGTCTCCTCGGTATCGATTTGGTCGATGGCTTAGATGAATCTGTTTTCAAGCACTCCCAGCCCGTCTATTTCTATACGCACCACATCGTGGGCTTTCAGGTATTGCGGCGGGGTCAGGCCCATTCCGACGCCGGCGGGCGTGCCGGTGGCGATGATATCGCCCGGCAGCAAGGTGATGCCGCGCGAGCAGGTTTCGATAAGAGCGGGTATGTCGAAAATGAAATCCCGCGTGTGGCCATCCTGGCGCGGCTCGCCATTGACCCAGCAGCGCACCCGGGTATTGGTGCCATCCAGTTCGTCGGCGGTCACCACCCAGGGGCCCATGGGGCAAAACGTGTCGAAAGACTTGCCAAGGTCCCACTGCTGATGGCGCATCTGGACATCGCGCGCCGTGACATCGTTGACGATGGTGTAGCCGAATACATGTTTCAGGGCGTCATCGCGGCTTATGTTCTTCCCGCCCGTGCCGATCACGACCGCCAGTTCGGCTTCGTAGTCGATCTGATTGGACACGGCGCCGGGCAAGACGACATTGTCCTTGGGCCCCACCACGCATTCCGGAAACTTGGTGAACACGATGGGCCATGCCGCCGGGTCGGCGTTGTTGGCTTTGAAGACCGAACCGGATAGCTCTTTGGCGTGCGCATGGTAGTTGCGCCCGACACAGAAAATATTGCGTCGAGGCACTGGAATGGGAGCCGCAAGCACGACGGAATCCATCGATAGGCTGGGGCCCGACAGTTTGGAAAGGTCTTCTCCCTTGCCGGCCAGATCGATCAGGGCGAGCACCCCTTTGCGCGCCTGTTCGATGGGGATATCCAGCCGGGTGATGCTTGATCCGTCGGCCGATACCGCGCCCACGAGGCGCTCCGTGCTTTCCCCTTGCGTAAATGTTGCGAATCGCATTCTGCTCCTGTTTTACCAATTGGTTCCAGTTTTGGTTTTCAAGCCTAATAGGCCTGGTCAAATGCATTCTAGAGCTGAAATTGGACCCGCACAATAGGAAGCGTTCTTGTCATTGTTGACCAATTGGTATCGTTAAAATATCATCGCAATGCTATGCATAAGGAATTGGAATTGGGTCATGGATGATTTGCTTGCGAAGCTGGGTACCCGCGCCGCCGGTGCGAAGGCGCTTGCCCGCCATCTGCTGGAGGAAATGGCGGCGGGCCGCCTGCGCGAAGGGGTAAAACTGCCGCCCGAACGTGAGCTCAGCCAGCGATTCGACACTTCGCGCGGCGCGGTGCGCCGGGTGCTGGGGGAACTGCGCCAGCAAGGCCTGATTACGCAAGCGGTGGGCAGCGGCACTTTCGCGTCCGCCGCCGCGCACAGCCTTCAAGCGCCCAGCGCGGTCCAAAGTCCGGCGCTGGACACCAGCCCCGCCGAACTCATGGAGGCGCGCCTGCTTATCGAGCCCCTGATGCCCGCCCTGATTGCCTTGAATGCAAGTGCGGCGGACTTTGCCCTCATGCAGGAATGCCTGGAAAAATCCGAAGCGGCTCAGACCATAGAAGAATTCGAGCACTGGGACGAGACGCTGCACAGGTCGTTTGCCCAGGCTACACACAACTCTTTCTTCCTGCATATTCTGGATCTGACGAACCGCGTGCGGGAACAAGGCGAATGGGGCCGGTTAAAACGCAACTCGCTGACCGCCGAGCGCCGACGCCAATACGAAATGCAGCACCGCGGCATCGTGGAAGCGCTCAAGGACCGCGATGCGGCCCAGGCCCGCGCATTATTGCTGGGGCACCTGGAACAGATCCAGCGGAACCTTTTCCAGGCCTGATTGCCGACGGCCTTTTGGCGTAAGGCGGGCTGTGCGCGGCCAGCCCAGCCCAATTGCCGTCGCTTTCCTTTTGGCCGCCGGTTTAGCCCGGCGCGTGGCTCTTGGCGTGATTGATGGTGTCCAGCGCCAGCGTTGAATGGGCGTAGGCGCCGCCGGCCCGCATTTCGGCCGCGACCCAGATAGCTTCCATGATCTCCTGTTCACTGGCTCCCTGCTTGACGGCAAGCTCGGTATGGCCCTTGATGCAATAGGGGCACTGAGTGACATGGGCCACCGCCACGGCGATAAGCTGCTTGGTCTTTTTGGGCAAGGCGCCTTCGGCGAATACGGCGGAGCTGAAGGCCTTGAACGCCGCCTGTATATCGGGCGCCAGATCGGCCCTTTGCTTGGCAAGCTCTTTGGACATGACCGGGTACATCGACTGATCCATGCTGTTTCTCCTGAAGTGAAAACAATGCCGCGCGAACCCTTTGCCACATCATAGTCCTTCAGCATCCGGATCAGTGTAAAGCCCCCGCCGCCGACTCGCCTGTGCGGTTGCCTGAACCGCTAAGCCATTTCGGAAAAGGGTTGTGAATAGAGTCGGCTTGAATCACACTATCCGGGCGCAGTTCCCATTTTTTATATATCCATACAGGAGATCGCCATGAGTCAATATCAGATCGCCGTAGTCGTAGGCAGCCTTAGAAGAGATTCTTTCAATCGCAAGCTGGCCCAGGCGCTTACCCGCCTTGGACCGCCTGAATTCTCCTTCAAGCCCCTGGAGATCGGCGATCTGCCCCTGTACAACCAGGATGACGACGGGGATCAGGCCGATTCCGTCAAGCGCCTTAAAAGCGAAATAACGGCATCGCAGGGGCTGCTGTTCGTTACACCGGAATACAACCGTTCCATTCCCGGCGTGCTGAAAAATGCCATCGATAACGCTTCGCGCCCCTATGGCCAGAGCGCCTGGGCCGGCAAGCCCGCCGGTGTTATCGGCGTCTCGGTTGGCGCTATCGGCTCGGCGCTGGCGCAACAGCACCTGCGTAATATTCTGGCCTATCTCGATGCCCCCACCATGGGCCAGCCCGAGGCCTTCATTCAGGCGAACGACAAGCTGTTCGATGAGGCCGGCAACATAGGCCCCGCCAGCAAGGACTTCCTGCAGGGCTGGATGGATCGCTATGTGGCGTGGGTGAAAAAGCACGCCTGATGCGGGAGGGCGCGCCGCCGCCAACCGGAGCCGGATATCGGCGGCGCGTCCCGGGGTAGCCTAGATTTGCTCAAAGCGCTCGAAATAGCGCTCGGTGAACGTTTCGCGATGGTTGACTTCACCGACTCGAGCGCCGGGTGGTCCGACATGCAGCCATGAAAGCATGCGATCGACCCGGTCATGCGGGCCCTGCAGCAAAGCCTCCACCGAGCCGTCCTCCAGGTTGCGCACCCATCCCCTGACACCCAGCAGATGGGCCTGGCGGACCGTCGCGGCCCGAAAGCCGACTCCTTGCACCCGCCCTGTAATATTGACGCTGATGGTTTCAGCTTGGCTGTCGTTGTATAGCTTTTTCATAATGCTCAGTGTATCGAATGGGCAACTCACGGCAACTCTGATTATTATGTCACGATCTTTCCGACGCTTCCCTTATCCATGACCGCCAACTCAGACCCCGCAACAGCACACCGATCCGCCAAAGAAGCATGGAAGGTCTTCCTGGCTTTCCTGCGATTGGGACTTACTTCGTTTGGGGGCCCCGTCGCGCATCTGGGCTACTTCCGGGACGAATTCGTTACACGCCGCCAATGGCTGGATGATCGCAATTACGCCGACCTGGTGGCTTTATGCCAGTTCCTGCCCGGCCCGGCCAGCAGCCAGACCGGCATGGCCATAGGGCTGGCCCGGGCGGGTTATGCCGGCGCTTTCGCGGCATGGCTGGGCTTCACCCTGCCTTCCGCGGCGGCCATGATTCTGTTCGCGCTGGGCATGGCCAGTTGGGGCGACTTCGTTTCACCCGGCTTCCTGCATGGCTTGAAGATCGCCGCCGTGGCCGTGGTGGCGCAAGCGGTGTGGGGCATGGGCAGCAGGCTGTGCACCGACAATTTGCGCATAGGACTGGCCATCGGCGCGGCCTGCCTGACCCTGTTGTGGCCGGGTCCAGCCGGGCAGATGGCAGCCATGGCGGTGGCTGCATCATTGGGAATGCTTTGGTTCAAGCCGGCGGACATCCAGGCGCGCAGCCCGGGACATCTGAGTTTTCCCATCAGCCGAACCGCCGGCCTGGCATGGCTGTTGCTGTTCGCCGCCCTATTGATAGGCCTGCCCATCGCCGCGCAGGCCACCGGCAGCATCATGCTGGCCATATTCGACGCGTTCTACCGCGCGGGGTCGCTGGTGTTCGGCGGAGGCCATGTACTGCTGCCCCTGTTGCAAGCCGAGGTCGTGCCCAAGGGCTGGGTATCCGATGCCACTTTTCTTGCCGGCTATGGCGCCGTTCAGGCCGTGCCGGGCCCCCTCTTCACCTTTGCCGGGTTCCTGGGCGCCTCCATCGATACCGGCATCAACGGTGTGGTTAGCGGGATATGGGGCATAACCGCTATTTTCGTTCCTTCCTTCCTGCTGGTATGCGGCGCCTTGCCGTTCTGGAATCAATTCCGGCGGAACCGCCGCATGCGCGCGGCGATGGATGGCGTCAATGCCGGTGTCGTGGGATTGCTTCTGGCGGCCCTGTACCAACCGGTGTGGGCCAGCGCCATCATGAGGCCGGCCGATTTCAGCCTGGGGCTGCTGGCTTTCGGCGCCCTGATGTATTTCCGGGTCCCCCCCTGGCTGGTGGTCGCGGCCAGCGGCCTGGCCGGCTCGCTGCTGGCCACCCTGCCTTAAACCATCAGGCGTGCACCCGTTCTTGCGCCGGGGCTTGCACCCGGTGCAGGTTCAGGGCCGTGTTGATGATGCCGACATGGCTGAAGGCCTGCGGAAAGTTTCCCAGCATGCGTCGCTCATGAGGGTCGTACTGCTCGGCCAGCAGCCCCACGTCGTTGCACAGGCCCGCCAGGCGTTCGAATAGCTCATGGGCGTCATCGTCCCGCCCCTGCAATACATAGACATCGGCCAGCCAAAAGGAACAGACCAGGAAGGTCCCTTCACCCGGCGGCAGGCCGTCAACGCCGTATTCGGTTTCGTAGCGCAGCAGCAGGCCGTCGCGCATCAGGCGCTTTTCGATGGCGGCGACAGTGCCCAACACGCGGGGGTCGTCCGCCGGAAGAAAGCCGGTCAGTGCAATGTGAAGCAGGCTGGCATCCAGGCATTTCGAGCCGTAGTATTGAACGAAGCTGCCCAATTCCGGATCATAGGCCTTGCGGCAGACTTCCTCGCGTATTTCGTCGGCCACCCGCCGGCAGTTTCGCGAGAAATCGCCCCCGTTTTCCAGCGTTCCGGCGACCGTGGCTATTCGATCGAAGGCCACCCAAGCCATTACCTTGGAATGCGTGAAATGCTGCTGCTGGCCGCGGATTTCCCAGATCCCTTCGTCGGGCTCGCGCCAGGCCTTTTCAAGAAACGGCACGATGACTTCGGCAATGGCTTCGATGCGCGGATGGCGCGGCAAATGACCCTTGATCGCCTGTGCCATGGCGTCGGCCACTTCGCCGTAGACGTCCAGCTGCGTTTGTGTGGCGGCCGCATTGCCTATGCGCACCGGCTGCGATTGCTCGTAGCCGCAAAGCCAGGGCAATTCGTATTCGGTCAGGCTGCGCTCCCCGCCCAGGCCGTACATGATCTGCATTTGATTGGGATTGCCGGCAACCGAACGGGTCAGCCAATCGCGCCACGCGCGGGCCTCGTCGAAATAGCCCAGGCTCATGAAAGCCAGCAAGGTCATGGTGGCATCGCGCAGCCAGCAATAACGATAGTCCCAGTTGCGCTTGCCGCCCAGCTTTTCGGGCAGCGAAGTGGTGGGCGCCGCCACGATGCCTCCGGTCGGAAGATAGGTAAGCGCTTTCAGTGTGATCAGCGAACGCTTGACCAGATCGGTCCAGGGCCCGACATCGGGGCAGCGGCTGGAAAATTCATGCCAGAAGTATTCGGTCTTCGCCAGAGACGCTTCGGCATCGAAACCTTCGGCGACCGGCTCGTGCGAATGCTGGTGCGAAAGCGTGAACACCTTGCGCTCGCCTTCGGACACGCTGAATCGCGCCGTGGAATGCTGAGCGCGCGCCTTGATGGGCGTCGGCGTACGAAGCACAAGCATTTCTGGCCCCGCCACAGCCGTCAGTGTCAGCGGATCGTGCCGTTCGACCCAAGGTATGGTCCGGCCGTAGTCGAAGCGGATGACCAGATCCATGTCGAAGGACACCCTTCCTTTTACGCCCACGACGATACGCGCAATGCTGGAGTGCCTTAAGGTGGAGGGCATGAAGTCGATGAGGGTCGCGATGCCATCATCGGTATGAAAGGTGGTTTCCAGGATGAGCGTGCCATCGTGATAGCGGCGCTTGACGCTGCGCACCGCCTCGATAGGGGAAATTTTCCATCGGCCATTTTCCGGCGTGCCCAGCAAGGCGGCAAAGCATGCCGGCGCATCGAAGCGGGGAAAGCAGAGCCAGTCGATGGAGCCTTCTTTGGATACCAACGCCGCCGCGCGGCAATTGCCGAGTAAAGCGTAGTCTTCGATTCGGGCTGCCATAGTCCTCCGTACCAAATAGGCCTCTACCTTGCGGTCGAGGTTGTTTAGTTGCTGATGAAGTCATGCGCCTGCACGGTTCTTGATTTAAATCATGACGCGTTCCAGCCGGTCTTTTACTATAAGCAATATAAGGCAGCCGCACTCGTTGTGCTACCCATGCGTAAAGTGTTATATAAATTTAACCCACACAATAACTTCCTAAAGAGGCTCTCATGAAAACCATACTCGTCCCAGTAGACGGTTCCGATTCGGCGGTTCGTGCGGTCAAGGCGGCCATCAAGGAGGCCAGCGAATCGGGGCAGGCAAACATCCATCTGATTACCGTCCACCCGCCCATTGTGTCAGGCAATGTCAAGCGCTTCTTTTCCGCGGAAGCCATCAACGATTTCTATCAAGACGAAGGCCGCAATGCGCTGATGTCGGCCAAAGCGGTGCTGGATGAGGCGGGCGTGGCCTACCAGGAAAAGATAGAAGTCGGCCCGGTTGCGCAGACCATTGCCGAGTACGCCAAGAAGAACCAATGCAGCCAGATCATCATGGGCACGCGCGGCCTGGGCAGTGTTAGCGGCCTTGTGCTGGGCTCCATCACCATCAAAGTACTCAGTCTGGTCGACGTTCCGGTCACCTTGATCAAGTAAATCTATTTTTTCAAGCCTATTTTCAAAAGCTTGCCATTCGATTCATCCGTAAGCGCATACAGGAATCCATCGGGGCCGACGCGTACGTCGCGTATGCGTTCGCCCCTGGATTCCAGCAAACGCTCTTCATGCACGATCTTGTCGCCTTCGAGCTGCAAGCGTATAAGGGCCCGCTCCTTCAGTGCACCGATAAATACGGAATGCCGCCAGGCCGAAAACCGATCGGCATCATAGAAAGCCATGCCCGATATGGCCGGAGAGACCTTCCAGTAGTAAACCGGGGGCTCCGTGCCGGGAGCCGAGCTTCCCTTGGCTTCCGGTATGCCGAACCCCGAATAATTGATTCCATGGGTGGCGATGGGCCAGCCATAGTTGCGTCCCGCCTGGGGAATATTGATTTCATCCCCGCCTCGAGGGCCATGCTCATGCGTCCATAGCCGGCCGGACCACGGGTTCAGCGCGGCGCCTTGCTGGTTGCGATGGCCGTAGGACCAGATTTCGGGGCGCGCATGCTTATTGCCAATAAAAGGATTGTCCCGCGGCACGCTTCCATCAGGGTTGATGCGAACGATTTTTCCTTGCAGTTTATCCAGATCCTGCGCGGTCGGCCGCCGGTTGTTTTCGCCCAGCGCAATGAATAAATGCCCTTGCTTGTCGAATACCAGGCGGGAACCGAAATGCTCGCCGGTGGAAAGCTTGGGGACTTGCCTGAATATCACGGTGAAGCCGGTCAATTCCCTTGCGTCGGGGGAAAGCACGCCATAGCCCACCGCCGTACCCGCCTGGCGGTCTTCTCCCTTTTCCGCATACGACAGGTAAACGCGGCGACTTTCCGAAAAATTGGGGGCCAGGACGACATCGAGCAGCCCACCCTGAGAGCGGCTGTAGACGGCGGGAACGCCTTTTATTGGATCGGACAGGCCTGATTCGCGCCGCCACAGGCGCAGCTTGCCCGGCCTTTCGGTAATCAGGATGCCCTCGGCATCCGGCAGGAACGCCATGGACCAGGGGTGATCCAGACCGGCTAGCAATTCATCGACGATGACGGCCTCCTTCCCGCCTGCGGGCTTCTGCGCGGCGGCAGCCTGTGCCGCAACGGGCGGGGCCGACACGATGAAGAGACTGGCGGCAATGCCGATTCGGCATGCGATGCGATAAAGGCGACGGCAACTCAGTGGATTCATGTCAGTGCTCAGGGCTGCTAAATCGGGGCTGTCGGGAGGGTATCGCCGCAAGCGCTTTCGGGTTCGGGATTGTGCCAGCCTCCGTGATCGGCGATCAGCTCCCGGGCCTTCCTGGGTCCCCAACCACCCGCGGCGTATGTCAAGGCCTTGGAATGACGGATCAATACAGGCTCGAGCACGGCCCAGGCGGCTTCTATCGCCTCTTCGCTGGTAAACAAGGCCCTGTCGCCCGCCAGCGCGTCGGCAAGCAGTCGTTCATAGGGCGATTCTTCCAGCGGATCGTCATCCAGCAGATAAAGCTCACGCTGATCACCGATGAACTCCTTCCCCGATCGCTTCACGCGGGCGGCCAGGGCGACAGCCGAACGCGGCGACAGGCGAAAGCGCAGGTAATTGGCCCTGCCCCTGGCGGGATGCGAATCGGCAAACAGCTTTTGCGGCGGCGCCTTCATTTGCACCAGGACTTCGGCCGCGTCCTGGGCCAGGCATTTTCCCGAACGCAAGAACCATGGCACGCCAGCCCAGCGCCAGGAATCGATGAACAGGCGCAGCGCGCAGTAGGTTTCAACATCGGAGCGCGGGTCCACATGCGCCTCCTGTCTGTAGCCTTTGTATTGGCCACGCACAAGATCTTCGGACTGCAAGGGGCGCATGGCCTGGAACACCTTGGCTTTCTCGGAGTGCACGGCGTCGTAGCCCGGGTAGGCGGGCGGCTCCATGGCCAGCAGGGCCACGACCTGAAACAAATGATTCTGGATGACATCGCGCAGGCATCCCGCGCTTTCGTAAAAACCGCCGCGATTGCCCACACCGAAGGTTTCCGACAAGGTGATCTGGATGCTGTCGATATGATCCCGATTCCAGATAGGCTCCAGGAAGGAATTGGCAAAACGGAAATACAGAATATTCATGATCGCCTCCTTGCCCAGGAAGTGATCGATGCGGAAGATGGACTCTTCCGGGAAGACTGAGCAGGCCAGGCGGTTGAGTTCACGGGCCGAGGCCAGGTCGCGCCCGAAAGGCTTCTCGACAATGACGCGCGCTCCCTGCGCCAGGCCGCAGGCATCCAGGCTTTTGATGACCGTGGCGAAAAGCGATGGCGGGATGGCAAGATAGTGGGCGGGCCGGCGCGCGCCGGCCAGCGCCTGCTTCAGCCGCGTAAAGGTATCGGGCAGGGTGTAGTCCCCGCTGACATAGTGGACTTGGGAAATCAATTGCTCGAACGCCGGCCTATCGTCGATCTTGCCCGATTGGCGGATACTGCCGGCTATCCGCTTGCGCAATTGCGCCCGTGTCATGGCCGACGACGCCACACCTATTACGGGCACCTTCAACCTACCCCGCTTGGCCATGGCGTAGAGCGCGGGAAATATCTTCTTGTGCGCCAGATCGCCCGTCATGCCGAACAGCACCAGCGCATCGGATATGTTTTTCTTGTTTTCGGCCGCCGTCACACCACGGATCCCCCTCTGGGCTTTTCGGTATGTCCGCCGAACTGCTTGCGCATGGCCGACAGAACGCGGTTCGCATACACCGCGTTGCCGCGCGACTCAAAGCGCGAAAACAGCGCCGCGCTAAGCACTGGAGTGGGAACGCCCTGATCGATGGCCGCCGCCAGCGCCCAGCGCCCTTCCCCCGAGTCGGAAACATGGCCGGCATAGCCGTCCAGTTCGGGGTCGCCCTGCAGGGCTTGCGCAGTCAGGTCCAGCAGCCAGGAACCGATCACACTGCCGCGCCGCCACAGCTCGGTGATTTCGGGGATATCCAGGTCGTAGCGATAATGTTCGGGATGGCGCAGAGGCGTGGTTTCCGCATTGGCTTCACGCTCGTGCTTGCCGATATTGGCCTTATGAAGAATATTGAGGCCTTCCGCATAAGCCGCCATCATCCCGTATTCGATGCCGTTGTGAATCATTTTGACGAAATGCCCCGCCCCATGCGGGCCGCAATGCAGGTAGCCGCTATCGGCGCTGCTGGCCGCGGAGCGGCCGGGTGTGCGTGGCACCATGTCCTGGCCTGGCGCAAGCGCCGCGAACACGGGCTCCATATGCCTGAAAGTGTCCGCTTCGCCGCCGACCATCAGGCAATAGCCCCGATCCAGCCCCGCGACACCGCCGCTGGTACCCACATCCATGTAGCGGATTCCGGCCAAGGCCAGATCGGCGGCTCGGCGGATATCGTCGTGATAAGACGAGTTGCCGCCGTCGATGACGATGTCGTCTTTGTCGAGCAAAGGCTGCAGAGTATCCAATACACCGTCCACGACGGCGGCCGGCACCATCAACCATATGGCGCGCGGCCGGGCCAGCGACGCGACCAGCTCAGGCAGATCCATGCATGCCTTGGCCCCCTGCCCGCCAGCCCGCTCGCGCGCCTCCGAGTGACTGTCGTACACCGCGCATTCATGGCCTTTTTGCAGCAAGCGCTGCACCATATTGCTGCCCATTCGGCCCAAACCCACCATCCCGATCTGCATTCCGTCTCTCCCCGAAAAAAACCCCAAACGCTACCATAAAAAACGAAAAGGACTAGACTATTTGGATCGTGCCTGCCCTGAAAGCAAGCCCCATGCCCAAGAAGGAAGAGCCCCCATGACCGCCATCGCCTATGAACAAGCGCCGCCCTTGACAGTCAGCCAATGGCTGAACGCGCGCCAGGACTTGTCCCTGGAATCGTTGCGCGGCTCCATCGTCGTACTGCATGCCTTTCAGATGCTGTGTCCCGGTTGTGTTTCCCACGGGATTCCGCAAGCCAAGGCCATTCATGCCGCATTTCCGCCCGACAAGGTCAGGGTGATAGGCCTGCACACCGTATTCGAGCATCATGCCGCGATGGGGCCGGTTTCGCTGGAGGCCTTCGTGCATGAGTATCGCCTGGGTTTCCCTATAGCCATCGACACGCCGGCCGACAATGGGCCCATCCCCGTGACCATGCAAGCCTACCGGCTGCAAGGCACGCCCAGCCTGATATTGATCGATCGGGCCGGCCACATACGCCTGCATCATTTCGGGCAGCTGGACGATTTGCGGGCGGGAGCGGCCATCGGGCAATTGCTGGCGGAACAATCGGGCTAGCCGGACTTCTTGCCCACCAAGGACGACAGCAGATCGACCGGTATCGGAAAAACCAGGGTCGAGCTTTTATCCCCCGCCACCTGGGTCAAGGTCTGCAGATACCGCAGCTGCATGGCCGAGGGCTGTGTGGCCAGGATTTCCGCGGCCTCCATCAGCGCCTGGGCCGCCTGCTTCTCGCCTTCGGCATGTATGACCTTGGCGCGCCGCTCGCGCTCGGCTTCGGCTTGCCGGGCGATGGCGCGGATCATGTTCTCGTTCAAGTCTATGTGCTTGATCTCGACATTGGTGACCTTGATACCCCAGGAATCCGTTTGCGCATCCAGTATCTGCTGTACGTCCAGGTTGAGCTTTTCGCGTTCGGACAGCATTTCATCCAGTTCGTGCTTGCCCAGCACGGCGCGCAGCGTGGTCTGCGCCAGTTGGCTGGTGGCCTCCAGGTAGCGCTCGACCTGGATGATGGCCTTGTCAGGGGCCACCACGCGGAAATACAGGACCGCATTGACCTTTACTGATACGTTGTCCCGGGAAATCACGTCCTGGCTGGGCACGTCCATGGTGACCACCCGCAGGTCCACACGGACCATCTGCTGGACCACCGGAATAACGAACACCAGGCCCGGTCCTTTCACGCTGGTAAAGCGGCCCAGGGTGAAGACGACGCCGCGCTGGTATTCCCGCAGGATTTTCAGGGCATTGAACAGCACCAGCAGCAGAACGATGACGATGGCCGCCAGGCCGATATTGAAGCTATAAAACATGACGTTCCCCCTTTGAGCGCATGGCGGTTCCACCGCCGGCGCGAACACGGATGACTTGCAGGATGAGGCCGTCCAGCGCCACCACCTGTATGGCATCGCCCGGCGATAATGGTTCCTTGCACTGGACGCGCCAGTTTTCCCCCCGGATTTCGGCGTATACGACGCCGTCCTCCCCCACCGAGCTTACAACGCCGGGCAGGCCGGGCATTTCCTCGCGCCCGCTGACCACCGCCCGCTTATGGGCGCGGGCCGCCAGCGCGCCTATCGCCATGATCAGCGCCGCGCTGACAATGGCGATACCGATCAGGAAGGGCACGGAAAGATCGAAGCCCGGTATGCCCGTGTCGGTCAGGAACAGGCCGCCCAGGATGAAGGCGATGATTCCTCCCACTCCCAAAGCGCCGAAGCTGGGCAGGAAAGCCTCGGCTATCATCATGGCGGTGCCCGCGGCAATCAGGCCCACCCCGGCCCAGTTGACGGGCAGCATCTGAAATGCATACAGTCCCAGCAACAGGCAGATAAGGCCCGCTACGCCGGGCAGCGCCGCGCCTGGGCTGGTCAGCTCGAAGAACAGGCCGTAGATGCCCACCATCATCAGTATCAGGGCCACTTGCGGATTGGCCACAAGCGACAGGATACGGGTGCGCCAGTCCGGCGCCAGCCGCTCGATGCGGGCGCCGGCGGTGGACAAAGTGATTGTTGCGCCGCTGTCCAGTTTGACCTGGCGGCCGTCGATGCGGGCAAGCAGGTCTTCCACGCTGGCCGCGACCACATCGATAACGCCGGCTTTCAATGCCTCCGGAGCGGACAGGCTGCGCGCCTCCAGCACAGCCCGCTCCGCGAAATCAGCATTTCGCCCACGCAACTGGGCCAGGCTGCGTATATATGCCGCGGCGTCGTTGGCCGCCTTATGCGCCAGGGTTCCGCCATCGGTTTTTTTGTTCTCGCCGCCGGCTTCGGGGGCTTGCTCGGGACCGGGCCCGCCTATGGACACCGGCGTGGCCGCGCCCAGATTGCTGGCCGGCGTCATGGCCGCGATATGGCTGGCATACAGTATGAAGGTGCCGGCGCTGGCGGCGCGCGCTCCGCCGGGGCTGACGAAGCTGGCCACAGGGATGGGCGCAGCCAATATCTGCCGGACGATCGAGCGCATGGAGGTGTCCAGGCCGCCGGGCGTATCCAGTTCTATCACCGCCAGCACGGCGCCCTCGTCGGCCGCCTGCTTCAGGCCCCGGGTAATGAAATCGGATGTGGCCGGGCTGATGATGCCGTCCACCTGCAGGACTTTGACGACGGGCTCGGCCGCGGCTGCCGGGTTTCCAGCCAGGCCGAAAATTGCCAGCAGACCCGCCATCGCGCTGCATGCGAACCATCTTGATCGTCCCCTGCACATATCGGTTTCCCCATTAGCATTGACAGGCCGCTGCGGCGTTCCCATGCCAGGCGTATGCCGTAGCGCGGGTTCAGTATAGTCTGTCGATCTCCGCCGCCAGTATCAATGCATGATTGTGCTGCGCATCCTTGGCGGCGTACACCAGCGTGATCGGCCGGCCGTCGGCCGCCTTGATAAGATCGCGCATACGTGCGATCTGCTCAGGAGCGCGCAGCTCGGTCTGGTAACTGTCGCGAAACTGATCCCAATGCTCCACCTTGTGGCAAAACCACTTGCGCAGCGAAGGGCTGGGCGCCAGGTCCTTGTTCCAGGCATCGTATTTCAGATCCTGCTTGGATACCCCACGCGGCCACAGTCGATCCACAAAGACCCGATAGCCGTCCTTTTCGGCGGCCGGCTCGTAGGCGCGCTTTATGTGAACATGCTTTGCCATGACCTTCCATGCCTCCTGTCAGGTGTGCGTCATGTCGATGGGCTTGATCCATGCGTCGTACTGTTCGGCGCTGACGTAGCCCAGCGT
The DNA here is from genome assembly GCF_048751585.1 of Pollutimonas rozaliensis. Taxonomy (NCBI): domain Bacteria; kingdom Pseudomonadati; phylum Pseudomonadota; class Betaproteobacteria; order Burkholderiales; family Alcaligenaceae; genus Pollutimonas; species Pollutimonas rozaliensis. The sequence continues at coordinate 58,191 of NZ_JAZHOB010000007.1, forward strand.
CAGGGCCGCCGCGCGCAAGGTGGTTTTTTCCTTCTGCGCCTTCTTGGCGATGGCGGCCGCCTTGTCGTAGCCGATATGGCGATTCAAGGCCGTAACCAGCATCAGATTCTTTTCCAGGTTTTCGGCAATGCGTTCGCGATTGGGCTCGATGCCGGCGGCGCAATGATCGTTGAACGCCAGGCAGGCATCGCTTAGCAGCTCTATGCTTTCCAGGACATTGTGCACCATCACAGGCTTGTAGACGTTCAGCTGGAAATTACCCTGGCTTCCGGCGAAGGCCGTGGCGGCGTCATTGCCGAATACCTGAACGCATACCATTGTCATGGCTTCGCATTGCGTGGGATTGACCTTGCCCGGCATGATGGAGGAGCCAGGCTCGTTATCGGGAATGATCAGCTCGCCGATGCCGCAGCGCGGGCCGCTGGCCAGCCAGCGGACATCGTTGGCCATTTTCATCAGGGCGCCGGCCAGGGTGCGCAAGGACGCCGACAAATTGACCAGGGCATCGTGGGCCGACAAGGCGAAGAACTTGTTCTGGGCGGAGCGGAACGGCAGGCCGGTTATTTCTGCGATATGCCCGGCCGCGGTTTCGCGGAAGCGGGGATGCGCATTCAGGCCCGTGCCGACCGCCGTGCCGCCGATGGCCAGATCGTAGATGCCGGGAAGATCCGATTGCACGCCGTCCAGCGCGAAATCGATCTGCGCCACCCAGCCGCCTATTTCCTGTCCCAGCGTAATGGGCGTGGCGTCCTGCAGATGCGTGCGCCCCGTCTTGACGACGTCGCTGTAGGCTTCCGCTTTTTCCGCCAAGGTGTTGCGCAGGGCGCCGACCGAAGGAAACAGCTTGCGCGCCAGTTCCTGAGCCACGGCGATATGCATGGCCGTCGGAAAGGTATCGTTGGACGATTGTCCGCGATTGACATGGTCATTGGGATGCACAGGCGTTTTGCCGCCGCGCGCGCCGCCCGCCAGTTCGATGGCGCGATTGGAAATGACTTCATTCGCGTTCATGTTGGATTGCGTGCCCGAGCCGGTCTGGAAAACCACCAAGGGAAACTCGTCGTCCAGCTTGCCCTGTATGACTTCATCGGCGGCGCGCGTGATCAGGCCGGCAATATCCTGGGGAAGCTCGCCCAATTCGGCATTGGCCTGCGCGGCCGCCTTCTTCAAGATGCCCAAGGCTGAAATAATGGGAGCCTGCCACTTGAATCGAGCCACGCCTATCGGGAAATTCTGTATCGAACGCTGGGTCTGCGCTCCCCAGTAACGGGACGCCGGAACCTCGATTTCCCCCATGGAATCGGTTTCGATGCGAGTCGCTGCCATAGTTGCTCCTGTAGTGTGAATAGCGTGTGCCCGCATCCGTGCAGGCACGATCCAGACTTCAACTATACGCCTGTGGCGGGCTCGCATGCAGGTATAACGGCGCGGCCGTCATGGGGATATGGACCGGTGGTCAGAAGCGATCCGACCAGGCCTTGGCCACGTCGAGCATGCGATTGGCGAAGCCCCACTCGTTGTCGAACCACACGAACAGATTGGCGAAGCCATCGCCATTTGTGCGGGTCTGGCTGCCATCGATGATGGCCGAATGCGGATTGTGATTGAAATCGACCGATGCATGCGGATGGTTCGAATAGGCCAGAAGGCCGGCATAGCGGTTGGTCGACTCCATCAGCAAGGCATTCAACTCCGACGCGGCCACATCGGCTTGCAGCTTCACCATCAGGTCGATGGCTGAAACATTCAGTATGGGGACCCGTATGGCCTTGGCCTGCACCTTGCCGGCCAGTTGCGGCAGCAGGCGCTCCACGCCCTGGGCCAGCCCGGTTGCCACCGGGATGATGGACTGCATGGCCGAACGGGTGCGGCGCAAATCGGAATGATGATAGCCGTCTATCATGGGCTGGTCGTTCATGACCGAATGCAGCGTGGTCAGGAAGGCGTGATCCACGCCAAAGGCGGCATCCAGTTCGGACAGCACGGGAATGATGGCGTTGGTGGTGCACGAGGCGTTGGATACCAGCGTTTCCCGACCAGTCAGGCCGGCATGGTTGATGCCGTAGACCACCGTATAGTCGACGTCTTGGGCGCTGTTGGCCGGCTGCGAAACCAGCACCCTGGGGCAGCCCGCATCCAGGAATTGCTGCAACTGCTCGCGCGAGCCGTAGCGGCCGGAGCACTCCAGCAGCAAATCGATCTCCAGGCTTTTCCAGTCCACTTCTTCGGGCCTGCGGGCATGGCTGATATGTATGGCCTGGCCATTGACGATCAGGGCATCGCCGGCCTGTTCCACCTTGCCCGGGAAAACGCCGTGGGTGGAATCGAATTGCGACAAATAGGCCATGGTCGCCAGATCGGCGGGCTCGTTGATCGCTACAATCTGGAAGGTGTCGCGCAAGGGCGACTCGTACAAGGCCCGCAATACACAGCGGCCTATGCGGCCATAACCGTTGATTGCCAGACGTAAAGGACGGCTCATGCAAAGCTCTCGATGATGACAATGGGGAATGCCGTCACTTTACTACTTATGCGGGGCGGAAGAAGGCGGGGGCCGCAAGCCCCCTCCCCGCGGGCGCCGGCCTTGCGGGCCAGGCCTGTTTCCTTGCCTACATGGTGGGCATGATGAACTCATTGCCCTTGGTGATGTTTTCGGGCCAGCGCTGCATGATGGATTTCTGCTTGGTGTAGAAGCGCACGCCCTCTTCGCCATAGGCATGGGTGTCGCCGAACAGGCTGCGTTTCCATCCCCCAAAACCGTGCCACGACATGGGAACGGGGATGGGCACATTGACCCCCACCATGCCCACTTGTATGCGCCGCGCAAACTCGCGGGCGGCGTGGCCGTCGCTGGTGAAGCAGGACACGCCGTTGCCGAACTCATGGCGATTGACCAGATCGATGGCCGCACCCAGGTCGTCCACGTGAATGCAGGCCAGGACCGGGCCGAAGATTTCCTCTTTGTATATTTTCATGTCGGGCGTGACCTTGTCGAACAGCGTTCCACCCACATAGAATCCGTTCTCGTGGCCGGCCACCTTGTAGCCCCGGCCATCGACCAGCAGTTCGGCGCCCTGCTCCACCCCCAGCGCGATATAGCTTTCTATACGCAGCAAGGCTTCCTTGCTTACCACCGGCCCCATCTCGGCATCCAGGCTCATGCCGTCCTTGATGTTCAAGGTCCTGGCGCGCTCGGCCAGAGCGGGCATGATCTTCTTGCCGACATCCCCAACCATCACGGCGACGGATATCGCCATGCAGCGTTCGCCCGCCGAGCCGTAGGCCGCGCCGACCAGCGCATCGACCGTGCGTTCGATATCGGCGTCGGGCAGAATGACCATGTGGTTCTTGGCGCCGCCCAGCGCCTGCACCCGCTTGCCGAAATGCGCCCCGCGTTCGTAGATGTACTGCGCGATTGGGGTCGATCCGACAAAGCTCAGCGCCGCCACGTCGGAATGCTCCAGCAAGGCGTCGACAACGACCTTATCGCCCTGGATCACGTTGAACACGCCATCGGGCAGGCCGGCCTCCTGAAATAGTTTGGCGATGAACAGCGAAACGCTGGGATCGCGTTCGCTGGGTTTCAGGATAAAGGTATTGCCGGCGGCGATCGCCACGGGGAACATCCAGCAAGGCACCATGCAGGGGAAGTTGAACGGTGTAATCCCGGCCACCACGCCCAAGGGCTGGCGCAGGGTCCAGTTGTCGATGCCGTTGGCGACCTGCTCGGTGTAGTCGCCCTTGAGCAATTGCGGTATGCCGCAGGCGAATTCGATCACGTCGATGCCGCGCGCGACCTCGCCTTGCGCATCCGTGAATACCTTGCCGTGTTCGGCGGTGATCATCGCCGCCATGGCGTCGGTATTGTCATTCATCAAGCGCAGAAATCGATTCATGATGCGCGCGCGGCGCACCGGCGGCGTATCGGCCCAGGCCTGCGAAGCCGCTTTTGCCGCCGCAACCGCCGCATTTACATCGTCCAGGGTGGAAAGCGCCACCTGCCGGGCCACTTGACCGGTGGACGGATTGAATACATCCTGCTTGCGATCGCCGCTGCTGGGGGTCAGCCGGCCGCCAATGAAATTGACCACATCGTTTTTATCGGTGTAGGCGGGAATGGCGGCGGTTGTACTGTTCTGATCTTTCACTATGGTCTCCTGGCGAATGGGGGAATGAAAAAAGTATAGGCAGCGCGGAGACTGCATACAAGGCCTTATTGCTGGATACATTGTTTAATTTATTAGACAATACGGAATAGCCGCCAAGGAACGCCATGAAAGAACACCAGAAAGAATTGATGTGGTCGCATATATATTGGCTGGGCGTGCTGGGTGCCGCGGGCAGCTATACCGCGGCGGCCAAGCGCCTGGGAGTCAGCAAGGGCGCCGTCAGCCTGCGCATCACCGAACTGGAACAGGTATCGGGCGTCGCGCTGGTGCGGCGCACGACGCGCAGCGTGCGCCTGACCGAAGCGGGCCAGGCGCTGGTCGACGGCACCCGGCAGGCATTCCTTGCCATCGAGCAGGGATTCGACAGTATTCGCGATCTGGCGGAAGAACCGCGTGGCGTGGTTCGCGTGACGGCTCCGGTGGCGCTGGGCAGACAGAAGATCATTCCGCTCATCAGTCCTTTCCTGCAGGCCTGCCCCGATGTGCGGATTGAAATGGAACTGTCCGATCACTTGAGTTCGCTGGCGCGGGAAGGCTTCGATCTGGCCATACGCCATAGCAGCAATGTGCCTGAAACGCATGTGGCATGGCTGCTGCGCCCTTCCATCACCATGCTGGTGGCGGCGCCGTCCTATCTGGCCCGGCATGGCATCCCCAAAACCCCGGATGACTTGACCGGTCACAATTGCCTGTATTACCTGCGCTCGGCGGCGGCGCCCGCCTGGAGCTTCGCGCCCGTCCGGCGTCCGGACGAGCGCCGCAGCGTGGCGCTGCGGGGCAATTTCTGCGCCAACAACAGCGAAGCCCTGCGCGAGCTGGTTCTGGCCGGCCAGGGCATCGCCCTGCTGCCCGATTTCAGCGCGCGGGACGAAGTCGATACCGGAGCGCTGGTGCGGCTATTGCCGGCCTGGAAGCCCGTGGGCGTGTTCGGCGATGCCATCTATGCCATACGGCCCTATAGCGCCTACGTGCCGCGCGCCGTCCGCGCATTTGTGGACCACCTGAAAGCGCAATTAAGCGTCAGAGCCGGTTAACGCGAAAAGGCTGGAACACGCTAAAACGTGATCGAGAAACCGCCATCCACCACCAGAATATGGCCGTTCACGTACGAGGCGCTGGGAGAGGCCAGGAAGACGGCCGCTCCGGCGATCTCGGATGGATGAGCCCAGCGCGCCATGGGATTGCGTCCCAGGACGATGGGGCCCTTGATGGGATCGTTCGCCAGGCTGGCGTTGGTTTCGGTCGCGAAGGTCCCGGGAGCGATCCCGTTGCTCGTGATGCCCTGGTTGCCGTATTCGACGGCCAAGGCCCGCACCATGCCGGCCAGGCCCTGCTTGGCAACCGGATAAATGGCGTCGCCCGGCCGGGCGAGTTCGCCGGCGATCGATGTCAATGTAATGAAGCGGCCTTGCAAGCGATGCTCCACCATGGCGGCGGCCGCAAGCTTGGACAGATGAAGAGCCGCGATCAAGTCCACGTTGATCAATTCCAGCATGTCGGCCAGCGTGGCGTCTTCAAGGGACTTGCGTATGCGGATCCCCACGTTATGGACAACGATATCGGGCACACCCGTTCGTTCGCACAGCTCCTGAAAGGCCGGGGCCTGACCGGCAAGGTCGCCGATGTCGCAGACAAAGGGATGGGCATCATGACCGTTGTCCGCCATGCCGGCCACGGCGGCGCCGACGCGGCCGGCATGGCGGCCGTTGATGATGACGCGCGCGCCGCTGGCCCCATAGGCCCGCGCGATGGCCAGCCCCAATCCTTGGGTCGAACCCGTGATCAGGGCCAGTTTGCCTTTGAGCGAAAAATCGGGAGCGTCAGACATAAGGTTCAGATAAGGTTGCCCGCTTAGATGGATGCATGCGCCCGGGATTGTCCGGACAGCCAGACCCTCATGCAATCGCCGGCGCGCTGGCGCAGATAGCCTTCAGCCTGGGCGCAGGCCTGCTCCAGCGTCACCGGACCGGGCGCAAGGCTGAACGCGGCCGTGATGCCGGCGGCGTACAAGGCTTCGTAGCCTTCCCCCAGCGACCCGGCAATGGCAATGACCGGTATGCCCTGCCGTTGCGCATAACGGGCGACGCCCGCGGGCGTCTTGCCCAGCAGGGTTTGCGCGTCCATGCGGCCTTCGCCGGTAAATACCAGGTCCGCTCCGCGCATGGCCTCGGCCAGCCCCAGGAGCTCGGCCACCAATTCCACTCCAGGCCTGAAACGGGCCTTGAAACAGGTCTTGACCGCGAAGCCCAGGCCGCCAGCCGCACCCATTCCGGGAGTATCCCGCTCGTCTTTATGGAACTGCCGGGCGCACACGTCGGCAAAATGCGCAATGGCGGCATCCAGGACCGCGACGTCGGCGGAGGATGCGCCTTTCTGGGGGCCGAATATGGCCGACGCCCCGCGCTCGCCGCATAAGGGATTATCGACATCGACAGCGATCTCGAACTCGGTTTCCGCCAAGCGCGGATCGACGTCGTCCAGCGACAGGCGCTCAAGCATCTGCAAGGCCGCCCCGCCCGCCGGCAATTCCTTGCCCTGCTTATCGAGCAGGCGCACGCCCAGCGCCTGCAGCAGGCCGGCGCCGGCGTCGTTGGTGGCGCTGCCGCCCAGGCCCAGCACGATATGCCGGGCGCCTGCGTCCAGCGCGTCCTTGATAAGCTGCCCCACGCCATAGCTGCTGGCCTGCAAAGGCCGGCGCTCTTGTGCGGGTATCTGCTCCAGCCCTCCCGCGGCGGCCATTTCGATAAAGGCCTTGCCGTCGCCCAGCCAGCCCCAGCTGGCATCGCAGGGCTCGCTGTTGGCGTTCTGCACCATGACTGTACGGCGTTCTCCCGAGCTTGCGGCCAGCACGGCATCGAGCGAACCTTCGCCGCCGTCGGCCATGGGGACGCAGACCGTGTCGGCTTGCGGCAAGACGTCGCGCACACCCGATTCGATGGCTTGGGCGACCGCCGCCGCGCTCAAGCTTTCTTTGAAGGAGTCGGGAGCTATGACAACGCGCATGATGTAAACCTTGATGGGAAATTGGACATTTGTGGGTGGATTCTAGCCGGCCACCACATTGCGGGGGGCTCCCCGATGAAAGGCCTCGATGTTATCGACGAGCTGATCGGCCAGGCCCTGCATGGCCTCATCGCTGGCCCATGCAACGTGCGGAGTCAGGATGAAATTGGGCAGATCCAGCAATTGCACCAGTGGATGGTTGTTCTCGGGCGGTTCAGGCGTCGTGACGTCGAAGCCGGCGCCGCCCAACTGACCGGAGCGCATGGCATCGGCCAGCGCCGCCTCGTTGACCAGACCGCCACGCGCGGTATTGATCAGCAGCGGCTTACGCTTCATCTGCGCAAATTCGGGCGCGCCGATCAGATCGCGCGTTTGATCGTTCAGCGGGCAATGCAAGGTAATGATGTCGCTTTCCTGAAGCAGTTGCTCGAATGGCGTATACAGACTGCCCTGCTTGCCCGCCCCTTTGCGTCCCGCAAACAGCACACGCATGCCCAGCGCCCGGCCGATGGCCGCCACCGATTGGCCCAGCGCGCCTTCGCCGATGATGCCCAGCGTGGATCCGGCCAGATCCTTGATGGGGTAGTCGAAATAGCAGAACTGCTGGGCGTCGTACCACCGCCCCGCCTTGACCGATTCACGATAGGCGACGATGCTGCGGCGCAGCGCGAAGATCAGCGCGAAGGTATGCTCGGGCACCGTATGGACCGCATACCCGCGTATGTTGGATACCGTTATGCCTTTTTTTGCGCAGGCGGCCAGGTCGACGTTGTCGGTGCCGGTGGCGGCCACGGCCACGAATTTCAGGCGGCTGGCCTGTTCGATGGCCTCCTGGCGCACGGGGACCTTGTTGGTGATGACGATATCGGCATGGGCGATGCGCTCGGCCACCTGTTCACGCCGGGTACGGCCGAAAACCTGAAGTTCGTGCTCGAACGACAAGGGGCGCAACAGGGTTTGCGGGGAAATGGTGTCCCGGTCCAGGAACACCACCTGCAAAGATCGATCTGCCATGAAAAATCCTTGTGTGGCGGTAAGCGCTATGCATGCGCGGTAATCCGATATAGTAATGGGATTCTCTCATTTCTCAAGCAGGCCAGCATGCTGCGCCTCAAGGATGTCTTCGCCCATGCCGCCAAGAAAGTATGCCGTCCAGGATTTCTTCCGCAACCCCGATCGTGGATTTTTCCGCTTGTCCGATGATGGCGCCACGCTGGGCTTCATGGAACCTGCCAGCATACAAGGCGGGCCCGCCCGCATGAATATATTCGTCCAGGCGCTGCGGGGCAGCACGCCGGTTGGGGCGGCACGGCGCCTGACGAGCGAAACCGAAAGGGACATCGCCCAGTTTTTCTGGAAAGGGTCCGACACCGTCATTTACGAAAAAGACTTCAACGGCGACGAGAACTTCCATGTGCTGGCGGTCGACGCCCGTAGCGGCATCTTGACTGATCTGACACCTTTTCCAGGGGTGCGTGCCAGCATCGAGGACGATCTGCAAGACGATCCGGATCACATCCTGATCAGCCATAACGGCCGCAATCCCGAAGTATTCGATGTCTACCGGGCCAATATCCGGAGCGGCGAACTTGTTTTGGCGGCCGAGAACCCCGGCAACATCGTCGGATGGCAAACCGACCACCGGGGGCGCTTGCGGGCCGCCATGACCAGCGACGGACTGCACACCACCCTGCTGTATCGCGACTCCGACGCTGACCCGTTCCGGCCCATCGTCACCACAGATTTCCGCAGCGTGGTCAGCCCGGAATTCTTCAGCTTCGACAACCAGCGCCTGTATGCCTTGAGCAATCGGGGGCGCGACTGCCTGGCTTTGGTATTGATCGATCCAAACGACCCCGACCAAGAGCAGGTAATTTTCCAGGCCGACAAGAACGACCTGGACGGCGCGGGGTACTCGCGCCTACGGCAAGTGCTGACCGTAGCCGTTTACCAGACCGACAAACCGCAATATCATTTCTTCGACGAGGAAAGCGCGCAGCGCCACGCCCGGATTTCGAAGAAGCTGCCGGGCTACGAAATTTCGTTTCAGAGCGGCACACGCGACGAAACGAAATTCATCGTTGCCGCCTACAACGACCGCACGCCGGGCAGCCGCTACATCTACGATGCGGGCAGCGATACGCTGGACAAGCTGGCCGATATCAATCCCACGCTGGCCGAAAGCGACATGGCGCCGGTACGGCCCATACAGTACGCCTCGCGCGACGGCCTGACCATACACGGCTATCTGACCCTGCCGAAGGGCCGCCCCGCGCGCGGCCTGCCATGCATAGTGAATCCGCACGGCGGACCCTGGATGCGGGACGGATGGGGCTTCAACCCTGAGGCCCAGTTTCTGGCCAATCGCGGCTATTGCGTGCTGCAGATGAACTACCGGGGTTCGACGGGCTACGGCCGGAAGTTCTGGGAAGCCAGTTTCGGCCAATGGGGGCTGAGCATGCAGGACGACATAAGCGATGGCGTGGAATGGCTGATTTCGCAAGGCGTCGCCGATCCGGACCGCGTAGCGATCTACGGCGGCAGTTATGGCGGCTATGCAACGCTGGCGGGCATTGCCTACACCCCCGATCTGTACGCCGCCGCCGTGGACTATGTGGGCGTGTCCAATCTGCTGACCTTCATGAATACGATTCCGCCCTATTGGAAGCCGATGCTGACGAAGATGCACAGCATGGTGGGCGATCCTGAAGCCGACCGCGATCGGCTTGTGGCCACTTCACCAGCCCTGAATGCTGACAGAATCAGAACGCCGCTGTTCATTGCGCAAGGCGCGCATGATCCGCGCGTCAACAAGGACGAAAGCGACCAGATGGTCGCCGCGCTGCGGGCGCGCGGGATCGAAGTGGAATACATGGTGAAGGATAATGAAGGGCATGGTTTTCACAACGACGAGAATAAATTCGAGTTCTATGAACGCATGGAAGCGTTTCTTGCTGCGCACTTGAATCCTTAACCCACTTTTTACAAGGGAATACACAATGAAGCTTTATTATTTGCCCGGCGCCTGCTCTCTTGCCTCGCACATTGTCCTGGAATGGATAGGCAAGCCTTATCAAGCGCAAGCCGTCGGCCGCGACGAGATGAAGCAGGCCCCGTTTCTTGCGCTTAATCCCCTGGGCGCCGTGCCGGTGTTGGTGGATGGCGATATGACGCTTACGCAAAGCTCGGCAATTCTGGAATACCTGGCGGAGCTGAATCCGGAAGCGAAGCTGTTGCCGGATACGCCGCGCGGTCGCGCGGAGGTGCGCCGCTGGCTGGGCTTGGTGAACGCCGACATTCATCGGACGTTCGCGAATGTTTTCGCGGCGGGCTACTTCGCGGGCGACAACGAGGAGTTCCAGCGGAAGTTGACCGAGACGTCGACGGCGAAGCTGCTACAGTTGTTCGGCGTGGCGGACAAGCAACTGGAAGGCAAGGATTGGATAGCCGGGACGCGTTCGGTGGCGGATCCGTATTTGTACACGGTCTTGCGGTGGGCGAAAGGCAAGAACGTGGATCTTGGAGCCATGAAGAATCTGCAGGCTTTCTTTGCCCGCATGGAAGCGGACTCCGGGGTGCAAGCGGCATTGAAGGCGCAGGGGCTTTCTTAAGTGTTGATAGGTTCAGGTCTGGTGGGCTGCATCCGGACTTGAGCGGGTCGAGCGCCTCGGCTTATTGGCCGGGGTGAGTGACGAACCCGATTTTTCGGTTTCTTAAACGGCGCGGCCGGCGGGCCGGAGCCGTGCTTCCATCGCCGCGGCCCCTTCGGGGCTGCCTTGCCGTCGCTTCAAGGCGGAGGCCGGGCGTGAGCTCATGAATCATCAGCCGCCTGTGGGCTGATGACTCATTCAAACAGCACGCCCTCTTACGCCTCCACCTTGAAACGACGGCTGCGGCTTGCTTAAAGTCGCCCGTCCCCGGCCCGCCAGCCGCGCCTCAAAATTTCCGTATAACGTGGCGTTGAAATCACTGGGTTTCACCAACGGCGTAGCTGGGAAGAATATCGAAAGCAAGAAACAGAGTGCTCCTCAAGGCCTGCTAAAGCAAGATAGCGCGAATTGGCCAAGGAAGGCCTTGCCGGTCGCGATCAAGGCGGCTATGACGATAAGAGGCCGACATGGGGACACCGACGCGTTTCAGCCCGCCGTTCAAACGACTGGTCTGGTCAAATCTGCTGGCACAGGCGGCCGAACAAATCGGGCTTGCGACGGCGCCGCTATTGGCGGTCTTTCTTTTTAGCGCAAGCACCAGCCAGACAGCGGCGCTGCAGATGGTGCAGACCCTGCCGTTCTTATTGCTGGCGATTCCCGCGGGCCTGTTGGCGGATCGCTCTTCTCGCAAGACCGTCCTTGCCTTCGCGGAAGGGCTGCGGGCGTTTTCCTTTGGCTTGATTCTTTTACTGATCGCGCTGGAAAGCTTGACGCTTTCAACCCTGGCCTTGCTTGGTTTCGTAGGTGCCATGGGCACCGTGGCATACAACGTAACTACGCCTGGCCTGGTGCCTCATCTGGTTGCAAGGCCTCTGCTTTCCATGGCAAACAGCCGGTTGGAACTTGCACGCAGCATCGCCTTTACGTCGGGCCCCGGTGTGGCGGGGCTGGTCTTCAGCTCTATGGGTGCATCCTTCTCTTACTGCCTTGCCCTGGTCTTTTCCCTTTCAGCCGTTAATTTCTTGCGCTCCCTGCCTCCCAATCCTATCGTGCCGAGGCATGGAAGACTATGGGCGCAGCTGAGCGAAGGTATGTATTTCACACTCGCCAGCCCTCTTTTACGGCCAGTTCTGATAACCGCCGTCATCTTCAATATGTCGTGGTTCATGCTTCAAGCGGCATTTGTCCCTTATGCGGCTGAACACTTAGAGCTATCCGCATTGGAAGTAGGTATCACGATGGCCTGCTATGGCCTTGGCATGATCGCGGGCGCGGTAGCGGCTCCATGGGCCGGCCGGCAATTCTCGTTTGGTTCGATGATTATTTCAGGACCGATCGGCGCCTTGCTTGGCGCGGCGGCAATCGCATATTCGATTTGGTATCCAAGCCTTGCCCTGGCGTGCGCCAGCTTTTTTCTTTTCGGAGCCGGGCCGATTCTTTGGACGATTTCGACGACAACCCTTCGGCAAGCGGTCACCCCGCCCGACCTGATCAGTCGCGTTTCCGCGGTAATCATGACGATGACCTATGGCACCAGGCCGATTGGAGCCTTGATGGCAGCCATGATAGGAAGCATTTACCCTGCGGAATATTGCATACTCGCCGCGGCAATCGGCTTTATTGCGCAGCTTGCCGTCATAGTATGTTCGAACGTCCCCAAGCTGGCCGGCATACCGGGGCCGGAGCCCCGGGCTTTGCCTGGCTAGGCGCCCAGATAGGCTTTGCGGACTTCGTCGTTGACAAGCAGGTTGGCGCCGGTATCGGCCAGGACCACTTTGCCGGTTTCCAGCACGTAGCCGCGGTCGGCGACCTGCAAGGCCTTGTTGGCATTCTGCTCGACCAGGAAGACGGTGACGCCCTCTTCGCGTATGGTGCGGATGATATCGAAGATTTGCGCGATGATCAGCGGCGCCAGCCCCAGCGTAGGCTCGTCGAGCAACAGCAAGGTGGGCTTGGTCATCAGGGCGCGCCCGATGGCCAGCATTTGCTGCTCGCCGCCCGACATTGTGCCGGCGCGCTGGTTGGCGCGTTCCCTTAGCCGGGGAAACAGGTCATAGACATGATCCAGGCCTTCCTCGACTTCTTTGGCCTTCAGGAAGAACCCGCCCATTTTCAGGTTCTCCGCCACGGTCAGGTCGGGGAAGACACGGCGGCCTTCGGGCGAGATGGCGATGCCGCGGCGCATGATGGTATGCGTGTCGGCCTGGGTGATGTCTTCGCCCAGAAAACTGATGGAGCCGCTGCTGGCGCGGGGAGAGCCGCAGACCGTCATGAGCAGTGTGGTCTTGCCTGCGCCGTTGGCGCCGATCAGGGTGACGATCTCGCCTTTGTTGACCTCTACGGAAACATCGTTAAGCGCCTGGATGGCACCATAGTAGGTATGTATGTTTTGGAGCTTGAGCACTATTCTTCCCCCAGATAAGCTTTGATGACACGAGGGTCGACGCGAACATCGGCGGGCAGGCCGGTGGTGATGGGCTTGCCATGCTCCATGACGAGAATGCGGTCCGATACGCCCATGACCAGGCTCATATCGTGTTCGATGAGCAGAACGGCCACGCCGAATTCCCGGCGCAACTGATCGATAAGCTGCTGGAGATCGCGTTTTTCCTGGGGATTGAGCCCTGCGGCCGGTTCATCCAGCATCAGCAGGCGCGGCCGGGTGATCATGCAGCGGGCGATTTCCAGCCGGCGCTGATGGCCGTAGGCCAGATTGCCGGCCTCGCGGTTGGCAAATTGCCGTATGCCCATGAAGTCGAGCCAGTCGACCGCGTTTTTTTGCGCTTCATGTTCAGAGCGGCGGTAGGACGGGACCTTGAACAGGCCCGGCAACAACCTGGTCTCGATATGGGTGTGTTGCGCGACCAGAAGGTTTTCAAGGACGGTCAGGTTCTTGAACAGGCGCACGTTCTGGAAGGTGCGCACCAAGCCCTGCTGGGCCACCTTATGGCTGGGCAGGCCATTGATTTTTTTCCCGTCCATCAGGATGTCGCCCGTGGTGGGCTTGTAGAAACCGCCCACGCAATTGAACACCGTCGTCTTGCCGGCGCCGTTGGGTCCGATGATGGCGAAAACCTCGTCGCGCTTCACGTCGAACTCGACCTGGTCCACCGCAAGCAAACCGCCGAACCTCATCGTAAGGCCAGATACCTTAAGCAATACCTCGCTCATACTTTCAACTCCACCTGCGGGCGCTTGACGGGCAGCAGGCCTTGCGGACGCCAGATCATCATCAACACCATCACCAATCCAAAAATCAACATGCGGTATTCCGCGAATTCACGCGCTATCTCGGGCACCACGGTAAGCACGATGGCGGCCAGGATGACGCCCACCTGCGATCCCATGCCGCCCAGCACCACGATGGCCAGGATCAGCGCCGACTCCATGAAGGTGAAGGATTCGGGATTGACCAGCCCCTGGCGCGCGGCGAAGAACGCGCCGCCGAAGCCGGCGAACATGGCGCCCATGGTGAAGGCCGACAGCTTGATGCGGGTGGGATTCAGGCCCAAAGAGCGGCAGGCGATCTCGTCTTCGCGCAGGGCTTCCCAAGCTCGTCCGATAGGCATGCGTATGACTCGGTTGGACACGAACAAGGTCAGCAAGGCCAGGCACAGCGCCATCAGGTATAGGTAGATGATGACGTCCTGGTTGTCGAAGTTCCAGCCCACCAGCTCGTGGAAGGTGGTGACGCCTTCAGGAGCGCGACGCGCCATGGGAAAACCCAGGACGGTCGGCTTGGGAATGCCGGAGATGCCGTCGGGCCCCCCGGTAAGGGAATACAGGTTGATCAACAGCAGGCGGATGATCTCGCCAAAGCCCAGGGTGACGATAGCCAGATAATCGCCCCGCAGCCGCAACACCGGAAAGCCCAGCAGAAAACCGAACAACGCCGACATGGCGCCCGCGAACGGCAGCGCTTCCCAGAAACCCCAGCCCGCCCAATGGTAGAGCAAGGCGTAGGTGTAGGCGCCCACGGCATAGAAGCCCACGAAGCCCAGATCGAGCAGGCCGGCAAAGCCCACGACGATGTTCAGGCCGAGCCCCAGCATGATGTAGATGAGCACCAGAGTTGCGATGTCGACCTGCGCCCGGCCGGTAAAGAACGGCCATACCAGCGCAATGGCGACCAGCAGAAAGATCAGGCCGCGCCGCACGGGTTCGGTCAGCACCGGCATCGCGCGGGTCTTTCCGCTGCGCTTGAATACGCGCGCCAGCAGCGGCCGTATCACCTGGAATACGAATACGATGGCCATGCCGGCCAGGATCATGTTCCATTCCGGCTTCAGATGGGTTTGCATGCCGCTGCGGACAATTTGCAAACCGAAGATGGGCGCAATAATGACCCCGGCCATGAAGGCCGCGATCAGCGCGTTCTTGACGTTGTTACCCATTACACTTTTTCCACTTCGGGTTTACCAAGCAGGCCGGTCGGTCGGAACAGCAAGATGAAGACCAGCAAGCCGAAGGCGACGATATCCTTGTACTGGGACGAGATATACGCGGCGGCGAAGGTTTCCGCCAGGCCCAGAAGCACCCCTCCGAGCATGGCGCCGGGGATGCTGCCGATGCCGCCCAGCACGGCGGCGGTGAACGCCTTGATGCCGGCAATGAAGCCGATGAAGGGATTGAGCTTGCCTATGGCCAGCGCGATCAGGACCCCGCCAACGGCGGCCAGCATGGCGCCGATGATGAAGGTGAAGGAAATGATGCGGTTGGTATCGATGCCCAGCAGGTTCGCCATGCGCAGGTCCTGCGAGCATGCGCGCGAGGCGCGGCCGATGCGCGAATACTTGATGAACAGCGACAGCGCGATCATCAGCAGCACCGTGACGACGATGATCATGATGCGCGAATACGGCGCGGTGATGACAAAATCGGAACCCAGCTGGAATTGGACCGAGCCGGTGACGAGCGCCGGAACGGCCATGTCGCGCGCTCCCTGGCCGATCGCCACCCAGTTCTGCAGAAAAATGGACATGCCGATGGCGGAAATAAGCGGCACCAGGCGCGGGCCGCCGCGCAAGGGCGCATAGGCGACTTTTTCGGTGGCATAGCCATACACACCCGTAACCAGTACGGCGACTATCAGCATGACCAGAATAAGTATGGGCAGCGGCAGACCGCTGTTCACCCCAATGGCGGACAGGGTAACCAAGCCGACGTACGCCCCAATCATATAGATTTCGCCGTGCGCGAAGTTGATCATGCCGATGATGCCATAGACCATTGTGTAGCCGATGGCGATAAGCGCATAGATGGCGCCCAGCGACAAGCCGTTGAACAGCTGTTGCGTAAGTTGGGGTATGAGTTCAGACATAAAACGGATATTCCGGAACGTCGGCCCGGCAAAACGACTGCGAGCCAACCGAGGGAAGAAAAGAAATGCTCCAGCCCTTGGCAGGCTGGAGCATGCAGCGCTGCGTTTAGAGTTTCAGCTGCTCAAGGTTGCCGGCCTTGTCCCATTTGAAGACAGCGAATTCAAATTCCTTCAGGTCGCCCTTGGCATCGTATTCGACCTTGCCGATGGCGGTGTTGAAGGCATGGCTGTGCATGTAGTCGGCCACCTTGGCGGGATCTTCGCCGACGGCGTTGATGCTGTCGACCAGGATCTGCACGGCTGCATAGGCGGTCAGCGTGAAGGCGCCGTCAGGACTGCGCTTGTACTTTTTGAAGTGCTCAAGCACTTTCTCGTTGCCGGGCAGCTTGGTGAAGTCGGAAGGCAGCGTAACCAGCAGGCCTTCGACGGCCGGGCCGGCGATGGCGACGAGGTCTTTATTGGCCACGCCTTCAGGACCCATGAACTGGGTCTTGAGGCCTTGCTCGCGCGCCTGGCGCAGCAGCAAGCCCAGCTCGGCATGGTAGCCGCCGAAATAGATCAGGTCGGGGTTGAGCGACTTGAGCTTGGTGATGACCGCGGAATAATCGCTGTCGCCCACGTTGATGCCCTCGAACAGAGCCACTTCGGCGCCGCCCTTGGTCAGGTTGTCGCGCACTTGCGTGGCCACGCCCGAACCGTAGGTTTGCTTGTCGTGCAGGATGGCGACCGTTTTGGGCTTGAGGTGCTTGATGATGTAATTGGCGGCGAAAGGACCTTGCTGGTCGTCCCGTCCGATGGTGCGGAAGAAGAAATGGGGCTTGATGGTGTCGGTCACCAGCGGCGACGTGGCCCCCGGGGTGATGGCGACTATGCCTTCTTGTTCGTAGACGTTCACGGCGGGGACGGTCGTGCCCGAGCATGCGTGGGCAACGGCGAACTTGGCGCCGGAATTGATGACCCGGTTGGCCGCCGGAACGGCCTGTTTGGGCTCGCAGCCGTCATCGATGAGCAGGGGTTCGAGCTTTTTGCCTTTGACGCCGCCCGCCGCATTGATGGCTTCGATGGCTGTCAGCGCGCCGGCCTGGATCTGGTCGCCGTACTGGGTGGCGGGGCCGGTCATGGGTTGAGGTATGCCGATTTTGATGGTATCGGCCGCCAAGGCGCTGCCGGCGATGGCCATGGCGCCCAGGGCCATGACTAAGGGTGATACTCGTTTTAAGGACTTCATGCCTGCAAATCTCCGGTTAAGCCTGCCGTATGAGCAAATTCATGTTACGAATTCACATGCTTTGTTACGGCAAGCCATTGTTATTAGCTTCCGCCTGAAACGGCTAGCGTATTCTGACGATTCGCTGAGTGCATGTCACTACGGATAAGCCCTTACGGAATCGGATTTATTTCAGTCGCAAAAAGGCGTATTTGGAGGCTTGCGGGATTAGGGCAGCGCCCCGCCCCATGATTTCATTTGGCAAACTCGTCGGATAGCTCGGCGGCGCGGTCGCGCGCGGCCTGCATGGCCAGCTGGACTATGGCTGGAAAGTCTTTGCTGTAAAGGACATCGAGCGCGGCGGCTGTCGTGCCGCCCTTGGAGGTCACCCGTTCGCGCAGGACGGCCAGGCTTTCGTGCGACAGGGCCGCCAGTTGGGTTGCGCCGTTGAGGGTGGCCAACGCCAAGGTACGCGCCTGATCGTCGCTCAGGCCTTGTTCGATGCCGCCCTGTATAAGGGATTCGAGAAACAGGAAGACATAGGCCGGGCCGCTGCCCGACAAGGCGGTGACGGCATCGATTTGCGCATCGCTTTCAACCCAGACCACTTCGCCCACGGCGCGCATGAGCTGCTGCGTCACGGTCCTGTCGTCTTCGGAGACGCCGCTCAAAGCCATTAGGCCGCTGGCGCCCGAACCGATCAGAGCCGGGGTGTTGGGCATGCAGCGCACCAGGCGGGTCCAGGGCTTGTCGGCCGTGCCCAGCCACTGGCTGATCGTCTCGGCTGAGATTCCGGCCGCAATGCTGATGACCAGCGTGTCGTCCCGCAAGAAAGGCCGGCAGCTTTCGACCGCCGCCTTCAGGTACTGAGGCTTGACGGCGAAGATCCACACGCGGCGGCTGGCCAGCGTGGCGTCCGGCGCCGCGGCGACCGACACGCCCTGCTGCGACCATTTTTCAAGGACGGAAGCGGTGACGTCGACAACATGGACATCGTGGGCGCCGCAGCGCTTGCCGATCAGGCCCGCCGCCAGGGCGGTGGCCATATTGCCGCCGCCGATAAAAGCAATAGTAAGTTCTTGGGTCATAAGGCCGATATTGTACGATTTTCGAGATCCGGACACGGGTATATTTGCATTGACCTTCTTCGCGTATTGTCGTTACAGTCACGCCAATGTCATAAACACGTCATAAGCTTACAACCGAATTTCGGCGGACACCCCGGCCGGACAGGATTCTTCAGGAGAACATCTTATGCGAGCAAAGCTTTTTGCATTATCACTGGCTGGCGTGATCGCCGGCATGGGTTCGGCCCATGCGGCCACCGACATCAACTTCTGGCACTCCATGCAAGGCGCCCTGGGCGAGCGTGTGAATGGCCTGGTGAACGAATTCAATAAAAGCCAGTCGGACTATGTGGTCCATGCCATCTACAAGGGCGCATACGGCGAATCCATGAATGCCGGCATCGCCGCCTTCCGCGCAGGCAATGCACCCGACATCCTGCAGGTGTTCGAAGTGGGCACCGCCACCATGATGTACGCCAAGGGCGCCGTCCAGCCTATTCAGGAAATGTCCGAAAAAGTGGGCGACCCCATCAATCCGGCCGACTTCCTGGGCGCGGTGGCGAGCTACTACTCTTCATCCGACGGCAAGCTGGTTTCCATGCCGTTCAACAGCTCGACGCCTGTTTTCTACTACAACAAGGACGCCTTCAAGAAAGCCGGACTCGACCCCGAGCATCCGCCCAAAACCTGGAAGGACGTCGCCGAAGCGGGCAAGAAGCTGCGCGCCGCAGGCATGGAATGCGGCTACACCACATCGTGGCCCTCATGGATCCAGCTGGAGACCTTCGGTGCCTGGCATAACACGCCCTACGCATCCAAGGACAACGGCTTCGGCGGACTGGACGCGCGGCTCGAAATCAACAAGCCCCTGTTCGTGCGCCACATGACTTTCCTTGCCGACATGTCCAAGGAAGGCACGTTCACCTACGGCGGCCGCGGCGACGCCTCAGGCGCCCTGTTCACCTCCGGCAAATGCGGCATGTTCACCGGCTCCAGCGGCAACCGCGCCAACATCATCAAGACGGGCGGATTCGAGTTCGGCACCTCCAGCCTGCCCTACTATGACGACGTCAAGGGCGCGCCGCAAAACTCCATCATCGGCGGCGCCTCGCTGTGGGTGTTCGCCAAGAAAACCCCCGAGGTCTACAAAGGCGTGACCAAGTTCTTCAAGTTCATCTCCAGCCCCGAGAAGGCCGCCGAATGGCACCAGGGCACAGGCTATGTGCCGGTGACCAAAGCCGGCTTCGAGTTGACCAAGAAATCGGGCTTCTACGACAAGAATCCCGGCACCGACGTTGCCGTCAAGCAGTTGGACGCCACCACGACGGAAAACTCGCGCGGCATCCGTCTGGGCTACCTGCCGCAGATCCGCGATATCGAAGATGGCGAAATGGAGCAGATTTTCGCCGGCAAGGTCACACCCGAGGCGGGTCTGGAAAACATGGTCAAGCGCGGCAACGAGCTGCTTGTGCGTTTCGAGAAAAGCGTAAAGTAAGACCTTGGACTAGAACAGCAGCCGTGGGAAATGGCCGTATTCCGGACGTTTCCCGCGGTTTTTCGCTTATGCGACAATAGCGCCTTTTTTTGCCGGCTTCCACATGGAAAAACGCGTCGTCTTCAGCCATAAAACCCTACCCTATCTGCTGCTTGCGCCGCAGTTGGCGATTACGGTTATTTTCTTTTTCCTGCCCGCCGGGCAAGCCATGTGGCAATCGTTCAGGCTGGAAGATCCTTTCGGCCTTTCGTCCCAGTTCGTGGGGCTGTCCAATTTCGCCGAACTGTTTTCCAATTCGGATTACGTCGACTCTTTCAAGGTGACCGCGCTTTTTTCTGTGCTGGTTGCCGTGCTGGGGCTTAGCATTTCGCTGCTGCTGGCCGTCATGGCCGACCGCGTGGTCAAGGCCGCCGGCGTGTACAAAACCCTGCTTATCTGGCCCTATGCGGTGGCCACCGCTGTTGCGGGCGTCCTATGGCTGTTCCTGTTCTCGCCGTCGGTAGGCATACTGGCCGTTTTCCTGATGGAATCGGGCATTGCATGGAACCCCAGGCTGGATGGCGACGATGCCATGATACTGGTCGTGCTGGCCTCGGTCTGGAAACAGATTTCCTATAACTTCCTGTTTTTCCTGGCCGGCCTGCAATCCATTCCGCGCTCCCTGATCGAGGCGGCCGCCATCGACGGTGCCAGCCCCTCCCGCCGTTTCTGGACCATTGTGTTCCCCCTGCTTTCGCCGACCACCTTTTTCCTGCTGGTCATCAATGTGATTTACGCCTTCTTCGATACCTTCGCCATCATCGACATCATGACGCAAGGCGGTCCGGGCTCCAGCACATCGATTCTGGTCTACAAGGTGTATAACGCCGGTTTCAAAGGGCTGGACATCGGCTCGTCCGCCGCTCAGTCGGTCATCCTGATGATCATCGTCGTACTGCTAACTGTGGTGCAGTTCCGCTATATCGACCGCAAGGTCAATTACTGACGCGCCCATCGACGCCCGATACTGCAAAGCCAATCATGATAGAACGCCGCCCCATACTCGACATCGTTACCCACCTTGTGCTGATACTCGGGGTGGCCATCATCGCCTTCCCGCTCTACGTAACGTTCGTCGCCTCCACCCAGACTACGCAGGAAGTGGCCCAGGCGCCCATGTCGCTGTTGCCCGGCAGCCATTTCCTTGAAAACTATCGCACGGTGCTGACGGGCGAGGCCGCCAATACGCCCGCCGTAGCGCGCATGATGTGGGTCAGCACCGTGATGGCGCTGGTCATCGCCATCGGCAAGATCGCGATCTCCATGCTGTCCGCCTTCGCCGTGGTCTATTTCCGCTTCCGCTTCCGGATGTTCTTCTTCTGGATGATCTTCGTCACGCTGATGCTGCCCGTGGAGGTGCGCATCGCGCCCACTTACAAGGTGGTTGCCGACCTGGGCATGCTGAACAGTTTCGCCGGCCTGACCCTGCCGCTGATTGCCTCCGCGACGGCAACCTTCCTGTTCCGCCAGTTCTTCCTGACGGTGCCCGACGAACTGATCGAAGCGGCCCGCATCGACGGCGCCGGCCCCATGCGCTTCTTCAAGGACGTGCTGCTGCCCTTGTCGCGCACCAGCATCGCCGCCCTGTTCGTGATCCAGTTCATCTACGGCTGGAACCAGTACCTGTGGCCTCTTATCATTACCACGCAGGAAAACATGTACCCGGTGGTGATAGGCATCAGGCGCATGATCGCCGGCGGCGACGCCGTGACGGAATGGAATCTGGTCATGGCCACCGCCCTACTGGCCATGATCCCACCGGTTGCCGTCGTGATCTTCATGCAGAAATGGTTTGTGAAAGGGCTGGTGGACTCGGAAAAATAAACGCCGCCGCCCCACCCGGCGCACTACTAAACACCGATTTGGAATTACACATGGCTACATTGAGTTTTCGCAACGTAAAGAAGGTCTACCCCGGCGACATCGCGGTGATACACGGCATAGACATGGACGTTGCAGATGGCGAGTTCATTGTCATCGTCGGCCCATCGGGCTGCGGAAAATCCACACTGATGCGTATGGTCGCCGGCCTGGAAAGCGTGACCGGCGGCGATATCCTGATCGGCGACAAAGTGGTGAATACGCTGGAGCCGGCCGAACGCGACATTGCCATGGTGTTCCAGAACTATGCCCTGTACCCGCACATGACGGTCTTCGACAACATGGCTTACGGCTTGAAGATACGCAAGCTGAGCAAGGAAGACATCAAGGCCCGCGTGCAGGACGCGGCCCAAATTCTAGAGCTGACGCATCTGCTGGAACGCCGTCCGCGGCAATTGTCGGGCGGCCAAAGGCAGCGGGTGGCCATGGGCCGCGCGATCGTGCGCGACCCCAAGGTATTCCTGTTCGACGAGCCTTTATCCAACCTGGACGCGAAGCTGCGCGTACAGATGCGGCTGGAAATACAAAAGCTGCACCGGCGGCTGAAGACGACCAGTCTGTACGTGACGCACGACCAGGTCGAGGCGATGACCCTGGCCGAGCGCATGGTGGTGATGAACAAGGGCGTGCCTGAACAGATCGGGACGCCTATCGAAGTGTTCGAAAAGCCGGCTTCTCTATTTGTGGCAAGCTTCATCGGCTCGCCTCCAATGAATCTGATTCCGGTGCTGGTGGATGGCGATCGCCAAGTAAGGGATGAAGACGGGGCGGTGCTGCAGTTCGATCCAGCTCTGGTGCCGGCTTCGGTGGCCAACCGCAAGGTGATCATGGGTATGCGCCCGGAGCACATAAAGCTGCATGCCAGCGGTATTCCCATGCACGTGGAAATGGTGGAGATCCTGGGGTCGGAGCAGCTGATACACGGCCGTCATGGCGATACGCCCATAGTCCTGCGCTGCCCGGTGGGATTGACCAAGGATTACCCGCTGCAAATCGGCGAGGCGGTGCAGATAGGAAACGACTGGGATCATCCTTTGCACTGGTTCGATCCAGAGACGGGGAAGCGGATCGACGATTGATCCGCTTCGGCGGCGCCCTTTCTTGGCTTGCGGGCGCGCAGGAAAATTGTCCTATCTTGCTTGTGGTGGGAGTTGCTCCAGGATTTCATGAGCGGCTTTTATGCGGGCAGGAATCGGAAAATTCCTGTTTGCAAGCATTACGATGCCTATCTTCTTTTCCGGCACGAATGCCGCGTAGGCGCCAAATCCATTTGTCGAGCCGGTTTTATTGAACAATACTGAGGCTGAAGCCATCCGCACAGGATCAATGCGCTGCGCCGCATTGGCTTCCATGCTCATGGCCGGTGAGTTTCCGGCTTGTAGACGCTCCAGGCCGATGGGATAGGGATATTGCTCCCACCCTAGCCCCTGCACCATATCTCCGATTTTGAAATAGCCTGCATGCGTGCCTTCAATTGCGCGCCGAATCGGCTCTTCCAGGCTTGTGGGGTCGATATTTGCCTGTACGAAACGGATCATATCGGATGCCGTCGACTTGACGCCATAGGCCTGGGCATCGAACATGCCGGGATTGACCCGGACAGGCTTGTTCACCTTGTTATATCCCCAGGCATAGTCGGGCATCGCATTTTCCGGCACATGGATATGACTGTGATTGAGTCCCAGCTTGGGGAAAAGCAGGCTTTCCACGGCCACGAAAAATTTACTCTCCAAAGCGAGTCCCGCGATGTGCCCCAGCAAGCCTATGCTGGGATTGGAATATCTGCGTTGCGCGCCAGGCGCCGCATTCGGTCTCCATTCTCGGAAATAACTGATCATCGCGTCATCGCCCAAGATGTCATCGGGAAATTGCAGCGGCAGGCCGCCCGCGGTGTAGGTACCCAGATTAAGAAGGCTGGCCCTAGCGATCGCGCTACCCCGCAGCGCCGGAATGTATTGGCCGGGACTATCGTCAAGTGACAATTTACCGAGCACCTGCGCATACGAGACCAGCGTTCCCGTGAAAGCCTTGCTGAGCGACCCGAGTTCGAAGAGCGTGAACTGGCTGACCGGCGTGTTGCTCTCCGTGCTGGCTACTCCGTAGTTGAAGAAGAACGGCTCGCCATCGACAATAATTCCGACCGCCATGCCGGGCACATCGTGCTCTGCCATGACAGGGCGAATAGCGGCGTCAACGATGCCGCGCACATTGGCATGATGGCTGGACGCCCGGCTGGCGACGGAAAGGCAGCAAGCGATGATGCTGGCCAGCGCAATGAGACAAATGCGTTTAGGCGGGAAGGTCAAAACGGTTTCCTGATTTCTGGAGGAATTCAACAAGGAGACAGTCTATGGCATCACGCCGAAGATGGCTCGCCTCGGCTCACTCGGTGGACCGCATCCAACAGGTCGTCAGTATGCACCATCAATTCTCGCACCTGGCGCAGCATGGCGGATTGATGCAGCACGGCTCCCCAGCTGGGCGAATCCAGCAATTGACGCCAAATGGACTCCAGGCTTTGAGGGTTCGCATCGTGTTTCTCCGCCAGGCTGTCGGCGAACTTCAGGCTCGCCGTCGCGGACAAAAGCTGCATCCGGCTGGCGGCGCCGAACAGGCGCGGAGCCGCGTCGGCGGGCGCATCGCAGCAATAAAGGACGGTCCCGGCCAGACCCGCCTCGTCGTGCCTAAGCGCCCTTAGCGATGAGCCGAGCAGCTGCATTGTCCCTTCCTCGGTCCTGAAGGGATAAACGGCATTTTCTTCGGCCTGTGCAAGCAGGCGCAGCCCGCGCAACAGCCGCGGAAGATCGCTTGCCGCGGCATCCACCGAAGCCTTGGCCTCGACGAGCAGGCAAACCTCCCACACTGGCCTTGCATCCATGGCCTGCGCACGCCTGAGCAGGGCTACGTCCCACTCGGTTTTGGCCCGATGAGAACTGCCGGGTATGGAAGCCGGTACGCGCATCGATGTCACGGCACGATATGGCGCGCCACTCCCCTCCTTCTCGTTGAGCCGCCGAGCCAGCGCCTGGATTGCCCGCGCCGCCAACGCTTCGACTGCGGCGCCGCGCTGCTTCGAAACGCTGCCTTGCGCGAAGGCGGCGGGACTGCCCGAGCGGGGGCCGTGGCGGTCCCATAGCGACTGATAGCGGCGCACAAGCTCATCCGATGCCAGGGTTTCCAGGCGCCTCAAGCGCTTCAATGCCGGGCTGTCCAGGAGCTTCGTCAAGCCGCGCTCCAAAGGCGATCCGTCCGCAATCTCCGGCATGGCCAGTAGGGTTCGCGTGGTATCGAAAAGTTCAGACCAGGATGCGGCGGATGCGAGCGCGTGTACATTGGCCAAGCTATCGCGTTGCCGGCCCAACGCAAGCCGCTGCTGTTTGGCGGGGTGGGCGATAGCATCAACCACCGTATGAATCAGACGGCGGTCCTGATCGGCGTGCGCGGACAGCGAAGCATACTCGCGTACCTGGGCTGCCCCGTGCCTAAGCACCATGGCCTGAAAGGCGGGGTCTCCGGATTCCGGGCGCATCGCCTCCCGGATCATGCGTGCCAACGCTTCGATGAAAACGCGTTTCAGCTCTGGATCAGGCGTTTCGCCGCGAACCTTTGCCTCGCGCGCCTTCTCGATTACCATGGCAATCGCGGCCGACGGATTGGCTTTTTTTATCTGATCGGATCTGTCATCCATCGCCGGCAGGCGATAACGGCGAGCGACAGCGCGGAGCGTCTGGTCTAGAAAAGGGAGGGATGGCGGCATAGACATGACGGTGGCGGGGATCTCGGCAAGGCGGGCAGTTCAATCAGCGTCGCCGCTGTAGGTTTCGCCAGCGAATTCGATAAGGCAGAAGCCATGGCCGAAGGGGTCTGAAAAGCTTATGCATTTCGATCCCATCCATTGGACGCAGCCTCCCTCCTGCAATGCACCCGCGCATAGGGCACGCTTGGCGGCTTCCTCGATATCGTCCACAACGAAATCGACATGCACCGGCGTCCAGTGCCTGGTGTATCGGCGACCATAGACGATACTTTCCGCAGGAGGCGAGCCTGCCGCCTTGCGCAAAAGATAAATAGTGGAAGACGCCCCGGTCAGTTCCGCAACATCGTCGTCAATAACGCGGCCAAGGCTCAGGGATAAAGCGGCGCTGTAGAAATCGATGGCGGGGCCAAGCTCCGGAACGTCAATGTTTATCAGTATCTTCATTTGGCCTGACCGTCCTGTATATGCTTTGGTCGCAATACGTGTTTTCAACTTGCTATGGCAGCACAGCATAACAAGCCAGCCCCGCAAGCATCAATAACGCGGAAAGAAAAAACCCGCATCATCCGATGCGGGTTTCAATTCCCGCCATACTCTCATCAAGAGCGGCGGAACAGGAGCGAAATCAGCTTATTTGTAAACCGACTTCGACCCATCCTTGTGCCAGGTGAACACGTCGAACTTGAAATCGTTCAGGTCGCCCTGCTTGTTCCAGGAAATCTTCCCGATAGGCGTAGCCACCGAATTCTTGTGCAGATAAGCCGCCACTTTCACCGGATCGTCCGCGCCCGCGCCCTTGATGCCTTCGGCGATCGCCGTCATCGCCGAATAAGCCGTCAGCTGGAACGCCCCGCTGGGATCGCGCTTCTTGTCCTTGAACGCCTTTACGATAGCCGCGTTCGATGGGTCCTTGGTGAAGTCGGCCGGCAGCGTCACCAGCATGCCCTCGACCGAAGCGCCGGCGATGGCATTGATGTCGGGATTACCCACGCCTTCCGGACCCATGAACTTCACTTTCAGGCCCTGCTCCGCGCCCTGGCGCAGCAACAAGCCCATTTCAGGGTGGTAGCCGCCGTAATACACGAAATCGGCGCCCGAGCTTTTCAGTTTGGTGATGACGGCCGAGTAATCGCTGTCGCCGGCATTGATGCCTTCGAACATCGCAACCTTCACGCCCGCCTTCTCCAGCTCGCTCTTGACCGAGCTGGCGATGCCTTGGCCGTACGACTGCTTATCGTGCAGCACCGCGACCAGCTTGGGCTTGATCTTTTCGATGATGAACTTGGCCGCCGCCGGACCTTGCTGATCGTCGCGCCCGATCGTGCGGAAGATCATGTCGTAGTTCTTGCCGTCGGTAACGGCCGGCGACGTTGCCGAGGGCGTGACCATGACCACGCCTTCATTGTTGTAAATGCTGGTGGCGGCAATGGTGGCGCCCGAGCATACGTGCCCGACCACATAATGGATCTTGTCGTTGACCACGCGGTTGGCCACCACCGGACCTTGCTTGGGCTCGCAGCCGTCGTCGATGGTCACGGCTTCAAGCTTCTTGCCCAGCACGCCGCCACCGGCATTGATCTGCTCGATGGCGGTATCCACGCCTTCCTTGACCATCGTTCCGTATTGGGTAAGCGCGCCGGTAAAAGGCCCTGCAATCGCAATCTTGATGGTGTCCGCCGCCATGGCGCCGCTTGACATCAGCATCCCGGCAGCCAGGCCGACAGCGGCCGTTAAGGGGGTAAAACGAATGTTCATATAGCCTCCTGAAAGTACGCAGCAAAGCATACACCGAAAGATTCGCCCATGCCCGCGGTACGCTTCAGGGTTTTCGCTATGGGCGAGGCGAAAAAAAAGCCCCGCCGATCAAACCGATTACGGCATCCGGATGAGGATGCCGCCATATGGATAGGTTTGAAAAACGGGGCTTGGACGCCGGGCGCCTATTGCAACAGGCTGCGCAGCATCCAGGCGTTTTTCTCGTGGATATCCAGCCGTTGCGTGAGCAGGTCGACCGTGGGCTGGTCGTTGACGCCATCGGCCTTCTTCAGTGCGGCGCGCGCCGTCTTGGCGACGGCCTCGTTGCCCTTGACCAGCAGCGCCACCATCTCTTCGGCAGCCGGCACGGATGTCGGCTCGGCAATGGAGGAAAGCTGCGCATACTGGGCATAGGTGCCGGGAGCGAAATGGCCCAGGGCGCGGATGCGCTCGGCGATGCTGTCCAGCGCCTGCCATTGCTCGGTGTACTGCGTCATGAACATGGTGTGCAAGGTGTTGAACTGCGGACCCGTGACGTTCCAGTGAAAATTGTGCGTCATGAGGTAAAGCGTATAGGAATCGGCCAGCATCTTGGATAGCTCGGTCGTGACCGCGGCCCGGTCCCTATCGGAAATGCCGATATCGATAGGCAGCCCCTTGTCGCTGATTTTTGCCGTTTTGTTGGCTGGCTTGCTTGCTTTTGCCATACACACCTCCGAAGAAAAATTGCGATTCGAATGACGTAAGCAGAATACCATGCCGCCATGAAGCCTGCATGACGGCAGGCTTGATTTTCGTCAAGCCGGATCGAGGGCGGCAACCGGCGCGGGATCCAGGTAATCCACCCCTGGCAAATCGCATGCGCGCACCGCGTTGATCAATGCCTCGATGGCGGCCGGGCGCGGAAAGCTCTTGCGCCAGACCAGCACCACGCGCCGGTCGGGAACAGGTTTCTTGAACGGGATATAGGTCAGCAGATTGTTTTCCAGTCCGGGCATGGACAAAGAGCTGGTGGGCAATACCGTGACGCCGATTCCCGCCGCCACCATATGCCTGATGGTCTCCAGCGAAGACCCTTCGAATGTGCGCTGTATGCCTTCGCTGGCGGCGGAAAATCGCGACAGTTCGGGGCACACTTCCAGCACCTGATCGCGGAAACAGTGGCCGGTGCCCAGCAACAGCATGGTCTCGTCCTTCAGGCTGGCCGCGTCGACCTCCTTTCTGTTCGCCCAGGCGTGATTCTTGGGGACGGCGACCAGGAAAGGCTCGTCGTACAGGGGATGCACCATCAGGCCCGACTCGGGCAGCGGCAAGGCCACGATGGCGCAATCGATCTCGCCCTGGCGCAACAGTTCCAACAGGCGAGCCGTGAAATTTTCCTGAAGCAGCAGCGGCATTTGAGGCGTGGCGGCTATCTGGGTGGGAACCAGGCGCGGAAGCAGATATGGCCCTATGGTGTGTATGACCCCTACCCGCAATGGCCCGGCCAGCGGATCGTGCCCCTGGCGCGCGACCTCGCGCAGATTCGCGCTTTCTTCAAGCACGCGCTGGGCCTGGGCCACCACGCGCAACCCGATGGGCGTGATGCCCACCTCGGTGCCGCCGCGCTCGAACAGCACCACGCCCAGTTCGTCCTCCAGCTTGCGTATGGCCACGGACAAGGTGGGCTGGCTGACAAAACAGGCTTCGGCGGCGCGTCCGAAGTGCCTTTCGCGGGCGACCGCCACAATGTATTTCAGCTCGGTCAAAGTCATTGAATATCTCGCAAAAAAATAGGGTGCTGCCGCGCTAGCTGCGCAAATAGTCTTGTTTGTCGCGCATCCAGCGCCGCAGGTGGGCGTGGGCATGCTCCGGGTATTGGTCGCGCAGCTCTTTGACGGCCTGCTGGGCCTGCTCGATGATGCGGGCGTCCGTTTCAATGCTCGCAAAGCGCAGGAGCTCCTGGCCCGACTGCCTTGTGCCCAGGAATTCGCCGGGGCCGCGCATGTCCAGGTCGCGGCGGGCAATTTCAAAACCGTCGCATGTCTCATACATGGCGCGCAATCGCTGGCGCGCAATCGCCGACAGGGGCGACTGGTACATCAGCACGCAAATGGACTGCCGGCTTCCCCGCCCTACCCGGCCGCGCAACTGATGCAACTGCGCAAGGCCGAAGCGTTCGGCGTGCTCGATGATCATGAGCGAGGCATTGGGCACATCAACGCCCACCTCGATCACGGTGGTGGCCACAAGCAGATCTATCTTGCCGGCCCGGAAGTCGTTCATGACTTCCTGCTTGGCCGAGGCCGGCAGCTTGCCGTGCACCAGGCCGACCCGCATGCCCGGCAGCGCCTGGACCAGCCGCACATGGGTATCCACCGCTGTCTGCAATTGCAAGGCCTCGCTTTCTTCGACCAGCGGGCAGACCCAATATGCCTGGCGGCCTTTCCGCACTTCGGCAATCACGCTGCCCAGCACCTCGTCGCGCCGGCCATCGTCGATGAGCTTGGTCAGCACAGGACTGCGTCCCGGCGGCAATTCATCGATGACGGATACGTCCAGATCGGCAAAAAAAGTCATGGCCAGCGTGCGGGGGATGGGGGTGGCGCTCATGTTCAACTGATGCGGAATGTCGGTACCGTGCCCGTCCGGCTCTTCGCCCTTGCGGCTTAACCGCAGCCGTTGACCAACGCCGAAACGGTGCTGCTCGTCGAGTATTGAAAGGCCCAGCCGTGCGAAGACGACTTTGTCCTGGATCAGCGCCTGTGTGCCCACAATAAGCTGCGCCCGCCCCGACTCGATGGAGTCGATGGCGGCCTTGCGCGCCTTGCCGGTCAGGCTGCCGGTTAGCCAAGCCACCTGCACGCCCAGCGGCTGCAGCCAGGAAGACAGCTTCTGAAAATGCTGTTCGGCCAGGATCTCGGTGGGCGCCATGATGGCCACCTGGCTGCCGCTGGAAATTGCCTGCGCCGCGGCAAACGCGGCCACAATGGTCTTGCCGCTGCCGACATCGCCCTGCAACAGGCGGTGCATGGGAAAGCGGCGCGCCAGATCGCCGGATATTTCCTTGATGACGCGGCGCTGGGCGTCGGTCAGGGTGAATGGCAGGCTGGAGTGCAACGCCTGCACCAGTTGGCCATTGCCGCCGTCCAGCGCGCCTGCCCTCTGTCGGCGGCGCGCGGCGCGGGCGGCGGCCAGCGACAGTTGCTGGGCGAGCAGTTCATCGAACTTGATGCGGATCCAGGCCGGATGGCCGCGTTCGATCAGGTCGGCGTAGGAAACGTTGGCGGGAGGATGATGCAGAACGCGGATCGCTTCGGCAAACGGGACCAGCCCGTAGCGCTCGCGAATCTCCGGCGGCAAGGTGTCCGACAGGTCGGCCTGCTGCAAGGCCTTGTCGATGGCCTTGCGCAAGCTGATTTGCGATAGTCCATCGGTCGTTGGGTAGACGGGCGTCAACGCGTTGGGCAGAACCGTGCCCGCCGCCGACACCTTGGGGTGCACCATTTCGTGGCCACCAAAACCGCTACGCACTTCGCCGCGCACACGCACGCGCTTGCCGGCCTCCACCTGCTTTTGCTGGCTGGGATAGAAATTGAGCCAGCGCAGGGCAAGCTGCCCGGTGCCATCCTCGATGATGGCGTGTAGCTGGCGCCGGGGCCTGAACTGCACTTCGCTGCGCACGACCTCGCCCTCGACCTGCGCGGACATGCCGGAGTGTATGGCCGAAATCGGCGCGATGCGCGTTTCATCTTCGTAGCGCAAAGGCAGATGGACGATGAAATCGGAAGGGTCGCGCAAGCCCAGATGCAGCAGCTTGCGCTCCAGCAGCGATGTCGGGCCGCCTGCGGGCGGCTGGGCGGCGGCCTGCATTTTCCTGGTCGATGCCGTGGAAAGCGCCAATAGCGGTCCTAAAGGACTATGACCGCTTCGACTTCGAACTGCGCGCCTTTGGGCAGGCTTGCCACGCCTATGGTCGAGCGTGCCGGATAAGGCTGGGGGATGATGTCGGCCATGATGGCGTTGGCGCTGGCGAACTTGCTAAGATCGGTCAGGAACAGGGTAAGCTTTACGATGCTGTCCAGCGTGCCGCCGGCCGCCTCGATGACCGCCTGCATATTGGCGAACGACTGCCTGACCTGCC
This sequence comes from Pollutimonas rozaliensis, assembly GCF_048751585.1. NCBI lineage: Bacteria > Pseudomonadati > Pseudomonadota > Betaproteobacteria > Burkholderiales > Alcaligenaceae > Pollutimonas > Pollutimonas rozaliensis. The sequence goes on from NZ_JAZHOB010000007.1 coordinate 89,657, forward strand.
CTTCGAAGTTCTCGGATACCAGCTCGCCGGTGCCCGGCTCCAGGCCGATCTGGCCCGACAGGTAGACAGTCTTGCCGGACCCGCAGGCCACGGCTTGCGAATAAGGGCCGACGGCCGCGGGCGCCGCGTCGGTATGGATGATTTGTTTGGCCATAAATAGTTTCTCTGAAAAATATCTAAAAACAACTATCAGAGTTTAATCATCTATAGCTAGAATTAAAAGCCCCCCCTGCCCCAGGCCTTTCGCCGGAGGCCTGATCGCCTGGAATCCGGCCATCCGGCCCAGCTTATCTATTTTTCGACGAAAGCGCGTTCAATGACGTAGTCGCCGGGCTGGCCAACGCCGGCCGACACCACGAAGCCGCGCATGTCAAGCATGCCGCTGACATCGGCCAGCATCTGCGGACTGCCGCAAAGCATGGCGCGATCGATAGCGGGATCAAGCGGCGGCAAGCCTATGTCGGCAAACAGCCTGCCGGTTTCGACCACGTGGGTGATGCGGCCTTCGTTGCGGAACGGCTCGCGCGTGACACTGGGGTAGTAAATCAGCTTGTCGCGGACGACATCGCCGAAATACTCGTTATTGGGCAACTCGTTCTGTATGAAGTCCGAGTAGGCCAGTTCGTTCTTGAAGCGCACGCCGTGAAGCAGCACGATTTTTTCGAAGCGCTCGTAGATATCGGGATCTTTGATGATGCTCATGAAAGGAGCAAGGCCGGTGCCGGTGGCAAACAGGTAAAGATGCTTGCCCGGCTTCAGGTCATCCGCGACCAGCGTTCCGACCGGCTTCTTGCTGACCAGGATGGAGTCGCCCTCTTTCAGGTGCTGCAGGCGCGAGGTCAACGGGCCGTCCTGCACCTTGATGCTCAGGAACTCCAGATTTTCCTCGTAGTTGGCGCTGGCGATGCTGTAGGCGCGCATCAGCGGCTTGCCGTTGACTTCCAGCCCCAGCATGACGAAGTGGCCGTTATGGAAACGCAAGGCGGGATCGCGCGTGGTCTTGAATGAAAACAGGGAATCATTCCAGTGGTGGACGCTAAGAACCTGTTCTGTATTGAAAGCTGCCATGTGTCTATGAAAAGTAGTTGCCCGCGGCATGAAAATAGCGAAACAGCAGGAATGCGGCATCGCACAAGAAGGCATGATTTTAGCCGACCGGGGACGGACCATTCCAAAAGCCCCGCCCTCTTGACGGATATTACGGCACACCTCCGCCATTTCAAGACAGCGGGCCGGCGTTACGCGCATCTTGTTTAAGATAAATCAAATAAAGGAAAAAAAACGATCGACGGCGGCGCAATATCGCTTTATCAGCTGAAATCCAGTTGAATAGTTAGGGATACTCTGCTATCTTTCGCTTATCTATATGAGAATCATTACTATTTATGCATAGTAACCCGATTCTTGGCCAGCAATGAATTCCCTCACCATCCTATCTGGAGATCCCTGATGCGCTCAGTAAAAGAGCTCAAGCCTTTGTTCCGGTCGTTCGCACTGGCGGGCATTGCCGCGTTTTCCACCTTGTCCGCCACGGCATTTGCCGCTGACGTCAGCCTGTACACCACGCGCGAGCCCAAGCTTATACAGCCTCTGCTTGACGAGTTCACCAAAGACACCGGCGTCAAGGTGAATACGGTGTTCGTCAAGGACGGCCTGATCGAGCGCGTCAAGGCCGAAGGCGACAAATCGCCCGCCGATGTCCTCATGACGGTCGATATCGGCAATCTGCTCGACCTGGTCGAAGCCGGCGTCACCCAGCCGGTAAACTCCAAGATCCTGAACGAAACGATACCCGCCAACCTGCGCGGCGCCGACAATCAGTGGTATTCGCTGTCGCTGCGTGATCGGGTGGCCTATGTCGCGAAGGATCTGGACGTCAATGCCATCACCTATGAAGCCCTGGCCGACCCCAAATGGAAGGGCAAGGTCTGCATACGCTCGGGCCAGCATCCTTACAATACCGCGCTCATCGCGGCCATGATCGCCCACAACGGCGCTGAAGCCACGGAAGCCTGGCTGCGCAATGTCAAGAACAACCTGGGCCGCAAGGCGGCCGGCGGCGACCGCGACGTGGCGCGCGATATCCTGGGCGGCATCTGCGATATCGGCATTGCCAATGCCTACTATGTCGGACGCATGAAGAACGCCGAGCCAGGCACCGATGCGCGCAAATGGGGCGACGCCATCAAGGTCGTTCGCCCCACCTTCGCCAATGAAAAAAGCCGCGGCACGCATGTTAATATTTCCGGCGCTTCGGTGGCCAAGCATGCGCCCAACAAGGAAAACGCCGTCAAGCTGCTTGAATACCTGGTATCCGACAAGGCACAAAGCCTGTACGCCAATGCCAACTACGAATACCCGATCAAGCAAGGCGTCAAGCTTGATCCCGTCGTAGCCAGCTTCGGCCCCTTGGTTGTCGATCCCTTGCCATTGACCGAGATCGCCAAGCATCGCAAGCAGGCCAGCGAGCTGGTGGACAAAGTTGGATTCAACAACTGATCCTCTGGTTCTCTCCACTGAAACGCGGGCCCGCCGGCCCGCGTTTTCTCGACTTTTGCAGGAAAATCCGCAGTTGCCTTCCCGTCGTCTACTTTCGTTTGAATCCGGCCTGGGTTGGCGCGTTGCCGCATTTCTGATCGCGCTGTGCGTGATCGCTCCCATTGTGACTTTATGCTGGTACGCCCTGCAGGGATCGCTGGACCATTGGGCGCATCTGCTGAATTTCGTTCTCCCCGTGGCGTTTCGCAACACCGCCCTGCTGCTTGCCGGCGTTGGCGTCCTGGTTGCATGCCTGGGCGTGGGCAGCGCATGGCTGATCACCGCCTACGATTTTCCCACCCGCCGCACGCTGTCCTGGGCGCTCTTGCTGCCGCTGGCGGTACCCACCTATATCGTGGCCTTCGCCTATCTGGACATCCTGCATCCGATCGGACCGGTGCAGACGCTGCTGCGCGACCTGCTGGGCTATGACAGTCCAAGGCAGTTCCGCCTGCCCGACCTGCGTTCGCTGCCCGGAGCCATATTCCTGCTGGGATTCGTGCTTTACCCTTACGTTTACCTTAGCACCCGTGTCATGTTCGCCACTCAGGCCGCCAGCCTGATCGAGGCCGCAAGAGTACTCGGTTCATCCGGCCGCAGCGCCTTTTTCCGCGTCGCCCTGCCGCTGGCGCGGCCGGCCATCGCCGTGGGTGTCAGCCTGGCCTTGCTGGAAACCCTTAACGATATTGGCGCCTCCGAGTTCCTGGGCGTTCAAACCCTGACAGTATCGGTCTATACCACCTGGGTCACGCGTTCCGACCTGGCCGGCGCGGCTCAGATAGCCCTGGCCATGCTGGCCATCGTCGCCGCCCTCATCCTGCTTGAACGGCACGGTCGCCGCCGCCAGCGCTACGCCAGCACCCAGCGCGCGCGGGCCGTCCAGCCTCGAAAACTGCGGGGACCCGCCGCGGCCATCGCCTTTATCCTGGGCTGGCTGCCCATCATCATCGGCTTTGTCGCGCCCGCCGTGTACTTGCTGAACGAAACCATCAAGCATTTCCACACGGTGGGAGCGGTATCCGACCAGTTGCTGCTCAGCGGCTACAACACGGTCAGGATTGCGCTGATTGCCACCCTGGCCACGCTGGCATGCGGACTGATCGTCGCCTGGACCGCCCGGGCCATACGCAACGGCGCGCCATCGCGCCTGCCGAAACTGTTCGCCCGCGTGGCCACGTCCGGCTACGCCATCCCCGGCACCGTCCTGGCCATCGGCTTGCTTATGCCCATCATGCTCATCGACAGCCTGGCCTCATGGCTATGGCAGGCGCTGGGCAACGCCGATCCCGGCCTGCTGTTGATGGGGACCAGCACCGCATTGGTCTGCGCCTACGTGATCCGCTTTCTGGCCATTTCAATCGGCGGCATCGAGGCCGGACTGGCCCGCATCCCTCCTTCCATGGAGCAAGCCGCCCGTCTGCTGGGCGAGACATCCACGGGCACTTTGAAACGCATACATTTGCCCCTGCTGCGGCCCGCGCTGGCGGCAGCCGCCTTGCTGGTCTTCGTCGACACCATGAAAGAACTGCCCGCAACGCTGCTTCTGCGGCCCGTCAATTTCGACACCCTGGCCACCTGGCTTTACGCCGAGGCGGCCAGGGGAACCTATGAAGAAGGCGCCGTGGCGGCGCTGGCCATCGTGCTGGCCGGCCTGCTGCCAGTCATCCTGCTGGCGCGCACCCAATTCAAATCAACCCATTGACCCGAATGTCCGAATTGCTGAAACTGGATCGAATTTCCCTGGCCTACGATACTCCCGAAGGCCTGACCCCCGTCGTGCAGCATCTATCCCTGGATCTAGAAAAGGGCTGCATAGGCTGCCTGCTGGGCGCATCGGGCTGCGGCAAGACGACAGTGCTGCGCGCGATCGCGGGGTTCGAACCGCTTAGAACCGGATCGATCTCCCTGGGCAGCATCACACTGTCGGGCATCGGCAGCCAGGTCGAGCCGGAAAACCGGCATGTGGGCATGATGTTTCAGGACTACGCGCTCTTCCCTCACCTCAGCGTCGAGAAAAACATCGCCTTCGGCCTGCGCAAGTGGGACAAGCAGCGCCGCCGCGATCGTGTGGATGAACTGTTGTCATTGACCGGACTGGAAGAATCCGGCCATCGCTATCCGCATGAGCTGTCCGGTGGGCAGCAGCAGCGCGTGGCGCTGGCACGCGCGCTTGCGCCCGAACCGGAACTGCTGCTGCTGGACGAACCTTTTTCCAACCTGGATGTGGATACGCGCGAACGGCTGGCATTCGAAGTACGCGACATTCTCAAGAAAACCGGCCACACGGCGCTGTTGGTCACCCACAACCAGGCCGAAGCGTTCGCGATTGCCGACCGGATAGGCATTATGCAAAATGGCGACATCGTGCAGTGGGATACTCCCTACAATCTTCACCACAAGCCGGCCAGCGCCTTCGTGTCCGACTTCATCAAGCGCGAAGCATTGATGGCGCAACGCGCCCAGGCCTATCTGCGTGGTGAAGCCGGTTAAGGGCTCCCCGCGGGGCCTTATCGCCCTCAGTATCGATAGGTATAGGTAAGCTGCAGCATGTCCAGCCCTGGATTCGGCTTCTTCAATCCGGCGTTGGAGAAATGCGAATAGCGCAAGCCTATCCGATGCGCGTCGTTTATCAGGACGCCCACCCCGGCATGGTTTCCAAATTGAAAGGCGGAACCCAGATCCCGTCCCGCAAAGTGCGTGCGGCTCAGTCCGGTGACGCCCACGCCGATTTCGGCATAGAAGAATTCCGTCGGCCACCAGCGCAGCATCGGCGTCGCGCTTAACTGCCACATCGAGTCCGGGTGCCCGCTTTGAGCGTCCCAATACGATATGCCCAGCTCGGCCCCAAGATCCAAGCGGCCCCACCTGCCCGATGGACTGCTCCACCATGACGGCGTCTCGTACATCAGGCCTATCTTTCGATAATCGCTGTTATAGCCCAGCCGCAATCCCCAGGCGCCTGAAGGCGATTGCACTGGGGGCGCGGCCGCCGTCCCGGGTGCGCCGACCGGTTGCGCAAATACGGCGCCGCCGCCCATAAAGCAAGCGCCGAACACTAGCAGGAAAGCATGGACGCAAAAGGACACTGTACTGCCGGACGGACGGGTCATATGGACTCCCTTTATTGCCAAGGACAGCCCCAAGAAGCAATATCCATGCCCAGCGCACGGCGCTATCCTATCTATCCTCTGTCTCGTTCAGCCCCAATTCCGCGCATTTGCGGGTCAGCGTATTGCGCCCTATGCCCAGCCGCTGCGCGGCTTCCATGCGCCGGCCCCGACTGTAGCCCAGGGCCGTTTCCAGCAATGCACGTTCGAAATCGCGCGTCAGCGTTGCCATGACGGCCGGCTCGTTGCGCAGCAGCCTTGCCTGGGCTTCCTGCGCCAGCATATCCAGCCAGGATTCGGACCGTGCCGTACCGTCCGGCTGGATGCCTGCGTCTTCCGACTGGGGCTCGGGCGTACCGGAATCGGCCTCGCCTTCGGTCTCGGCCAGCACCTCTGGCGGCAGATCCTTGGCCTCGACCACTTGGCTCGACGACATCACCGTCAGCCATTGGCAAAAGTTCTCCAACTGGCGGATATTGCCCGGGTAGTCGAAGGCGCCGAGCATGCGCATGGCATCCGGCGCGACGCGGCGCACCGGCACACCCAGATCGTTGGCGCTGTTCTGCATGAACAATTGGACCAGCGCCGGTATGTCTTCCTTGCGCTCGCGCAGCGGCGGCAGGCGCAGGCGTATGACATTCAAACGATGGAAAAGGTCTTCGCGGAACCGCCCTTCCGCCACCCGCTGTTCCAGCGGCTGATGCGTTGCGGCCACAATACGCACATCGGCGTGTATGGCCTGGGAGCCGCCCACCCGGTAAAAACTGCCTTCGGCCAGGACGCGCAACAGCCTGGTCTGGAGCTCGAAGGGCATATCGCCGATCTCATCCAGGAAAAGCGTGCCATTGCGGGCCTCTTCGAAACGTCCACGGCGCTGCTGCGTGGCCCCCGTAAACGCGCCGCGCTCATGGCCGAACAATTCGGCCTCGAGCAAGTCTTTCGGTATGGCTGCCGCATTGAGGGCGACAAAAGGCCCGCTCGCCCGCGTGCTGTGCTCGTGCAGGGCGCGCGCGATCAGCTCCTTGCCCGTTCCCGACTCGCCGGTGATCAGCACCGTTACGCTGGATGCGGCCAGGCGCCCTATGGCGCGAAAGACTTCCTGCATGGCCGGCGAGGACGACTGCACCATGATGCGTCCGGCGCTGGGCGGCTCGGTAGACAGATCCTCGTCCAAGGATTCCCGAGGGCTGGTTTGCGCGGCACGCTGCACCAGAGCCACGGCGGCATTCACATCGAAAGGCTTGGGCAAATAGTCGAACGCGCCTTTCTGAAAGGCGGCCACGGTGCTGTTCAGATCGGTGAATGCCGTCATGACGATGACGGGCAGATCGGGATGATCCTGCTTGATGCGATGCAAAAGGCTTAGGCCATCCTGCCCGGGCATGCGCACGTCGGTCAGCAGCACGGAAGGCAGCGTATCCCGCAACGCTTCCAGCGCATCGGCGGCCGAGGCGAAGCTCTGGGCCGGAATGGCGACCCGCGCCAGCGCTTTTTCAAGCACCCATCGTATGCTCTGGTCGTCGTCGACTATCCATACCGGTTTCATCATTGCTCCAAGGGCAGGATCATGCGGAACTCCGTGTGTCCCGCCTGCGAATCGAACTCCACGATGCCGCCATGCTGCTGGACGAAATCTTGCGCGAGGCTCAGGCCCAGGCCCGTTCCGCTGGCGCGGCCCGTAACCAGGGGATGGAAAATCTTGTCATGCAACAGCGGCGGCACACCCGGACCGTTGTCGATTATGGATACGACCACGCCCAGTTTTGCCTGGTATGCCGCCAACAGCAGCTGCCGCCCTATGCGCGTGCGCAGCACCAAGCGCGCGGATCCCTGGGGCGGCGTTTCCGTCAAGGCCTGCGCGGCATTGCGCACCATGTTCAGCAAGGCCTGCAACAAGCGCTCGAAATCGCCGTTCAAATCCGGCACGGATGCGTCATAGTCTCGAATGAAATCGATCCTGGGAAACTCCGCTCCGACCAGCCGGTATACCCGTTCGCAAATTTCATGAATATTGAACGCGGTTTTTCGCAAGGTCTCGCCCTGCGGCGCGATCAGGCGGTCCACCAGACCGGCCAGGCGGTCCGCCTCGGCGATGATGACCTGCGTATATTCATGCAAGGCGCCGGGGCCCAGCTCGACATCCAGCAATTGCGCCGCCCCGCGTATCCCGCCCAAGGGGTTCTTGACCTCGTGGGCAAGATTGCGCAGGGACTCCCGTTGCGCGGTCAATTCCTTGCTTAATTGCTGATGTCTGTCCAGCAGGATGTGATGTTCGATGACGCGCACCTCCAGCAAGGCCGCCCAGGGCTGCCTGTGCAAAGGCACGATGGCCAGGCTTACCGCAACCTGGTCGCCCCGGCGATCAATCACCAGATCCTGGCGCAGTATTCCAAACTTGCCGTCGATGGCGTCGGGCAAGCGCTCGGCCAGCGCCGGATCTTCGCCGAAAAGGGCGTGAATCCGCTGTCCGGCCAATTGCCTGCGCGAGACGCTGAACAATTCTTCCGCCGCCGTATTGGCGTGCTCCACCCTGGCCTGGCCGTCCAGCAGCAGGACGGCGGTCGAGAGCAGATCGTAACTGGCTACGTCCATGATTCTTCCGGATTTTGCCAAGGGCGGCCCCGCGGCCGCCCCTCGCCCATTACAGGCTGTAGTACATATCGAACTCGACCGGATGAGTCGTCATGCGCAAGCGCGTGATCTCGGCCATCTTCAGTTCAATATACGCATCCAGCATGTCGTTGCTGAAAACACCGCCACGGGTCAGGAATTCGCGATCGGCGTCCAGCGCGGCAATGGCCTCTTCCAACGAAGCGCAGACCGTCGGGATCTTCGCGTCTTCTTCGGGCGGCAGGTCGTACAGATTCTTGTCGGCGGGATCGCCGGGGTGGATCTTGTTCTGCACGCCGTCCAGGCCGGCCATCATCAAGGCCGAGAAAGCCAGGTAAGGATTGGCCAGCGGATCGGGGAAGCGGGCCTCGACGCGGCGGCCCTTGGGGCTGCCGACATACGGAATGCGTATGGATGCGGAGCGGTTGCGCGCCGAGTAGGCCAGCTTCACGGGAGCCTCGAAGTGAGGCACCAGGCGCTTGTACGAGTTGGTGCCCGGATTGGTGATGGCGTTCAAGGCCTTGGCGTGTTTGATGATGCCGCCGATGTAATACAGGGCGAACTCGGACAGGCCGGCATAGCCATTACCCGCAAACAGGTTTTGTCCGTCTTTCCAGATGGACTGGTGCACATGCATGCCCGAGCCGTTGTCGCCGACGATGGGCTTGGGCATGAAGGTGGCCGTCTTGCCGTATACGTGGGCCACATTGTGCACGGTGTATTTCAGGATCTGGTTCCAGTCGGCGCGCTCGACCAGGGTGCTGAACTTGGTGCCGATTTCAAGCTGGCCCTGGCCCGCCACTTCATGGTGGTGGACCTCGACCGGAACGCCTTGCTGCTCCAGCAGCAGGCACATTTCCGAACGCATGTCCTGGAAACCGTCGACCGGCGATACCGGCACATAGCCGCCCTTGACGCCCGGACGATGGCCCAGGTTGCCGCCTTCGAGCTCCAGGCCGCGCGACCAGGGAGCTTCTTCGGATTTGATCTTCACGAAGCAGCCCGACATGTCGTCGTTCCAGGTGATTCCGTCAAAAACGAAGAATTCCGGTTCCGGACCGAAATAAGCCGTATCGCCCAAGCCGCTGGACTTCAGATAGGCCTCGGCGCGCTTGGCCAGCGAACGGGGGTCGCGGTCATAGCCCTTGAGATCGGAGGGCTCGACCACGTCGCAGGTCAGGTTCAGCGTGGTCTCTTCGCGGAAGGGATCCATACGCGCGGAGCCCGCATCGGGAATCAGGACCATGTCCGACGCTTCGATGCCTTTCCATCCCGCGATCGACGAACCGTCAAACGCCACACCCGTCTCAAGTTTTTCTTCGTCGACCGTATGAGCGGGAACGGTCAAATGGTGTTCTTTGCCCAGGGTATCGGTAAAGCGGAAGTCCACAAAAGTGACTTCGCGTTCTGCAATGAGTTTGACTACTTCTTCGGGGGTGGGCATATAGGTGGCTCCTGAACCAATGAAATCAGAAAGAGAGTAAAACAACACACGTTTACGCAATAAGCGTGCCAGCATTTAACAAGGCATGGCGACAAATAGAGAGAGTCAGGGCAACGATCATTCACCATTATGGGGCAATTTGCACCTTATTGGTGCAAATTTTAGTGCGTGACGGCTTGATGAGCCTTTAATCCAGAAACTCCGACAGCAGATCATTCAAAAACTCCCAGCCCCGGGGTGTGGCTTGGAGCCTGGCGGGATCGGGTTCCAGCAGACCCTTGGCAACCGCCCTTTCGATAGCGGGCGCTACGGCCAAAATGGATTGACCGGTGCGTTCAATGAAGCTGCTGCGCTCCACCCCCGACTTCAGGCGCAGGGCATTCAGCATGAACTCGAAGCCCAGCTCCTTCCATTGGACCTCGCGGTCTTCCGCCAGATGGCTGCCATCCCGCCTAAGGGCCTTTTCCATCCAGGAGGCCGGATTCTTCAAGCGGGCCTGACGGACGATACGATCGTGGAAGGACAGCTTTCCGTGGGCTCCCGGACCGATGCCCAGATAATCGCCGAATTCCCAATAGTTCAGATTATGGCGGCAGCGTTCGCCCGGCCGTGCATAGGCCGATACCTCGTAACGCTCCCACCCCCCCGCTTCGGTCGCCTGGGTGATCAGGTCCTGCATCGCGGCGCTTGAATCGTCGTCGGGAAGCGCTGGCGGGTACTTGGCAAAAACCGTGTTCGGTTCCAGGGTCAGGTGGTACAGGGACAAGTGACCGGTCTGGAAAGACATGGCCTGACGCAGATCGTCTCCGCAAGCTTCCAGCGACTGTCCTGGCAAGGCATACATCAGGTCCAGGTTCACACGCGGAACCGAGCGCTGTGCAAATTCTATGGCGGCGCGCGCCTGGCGCGCATCGTGGATCCGGCCCAGGGACTTCAAGGCGCGATCGTCAAAACTCTGTATGCCCAGTGAAATGCGGTTGACGCCGCTGGCCGCATAATCGGCGAAACGGCCCGCCTCGGCCGTTCCCGGATTGGCTTCCAGGGTCACCTCGGCATCGGGCAGCAGGTTCAGATAGGCCCGAAACATGGCCAGCATCCGATCCAGGGCGCCCGCCGACAGCAGGCTGGGCGTGCCGCCGCCGATGAAAACCGATATGACCTGCCGGCCCCAGATCAGCGGCAAAGCCTGCTCCAGGTCCGCCTGCAAGGCATCCAGGTATTCCTGCTCGGGCAGGTCCTGGCCCAGCTCATGCGAATTGAAGTCGCAATAAGGACACTTGCGCACGCACCAGGGCACATGGACATAAAGGGACAAGGGCGGCAGGCTGGAAAGTATGGTTCGGCCGCCGGGGCCGGCCGGGACTACGCCGGGCTTCCTGGCAGGGGCCGTTGCGGAAGTATCAATAGGCTGCACGGAATTTATCCTGGAAAATCAAGCCCCGCCGGTAAACCCGCGGGCGGCCGTGGATGGCCGGTTTTTAAGGCTGGCGGCTGCGCAGGGCCTGCAGCAAGGCCGTCAGGGCCTGGGCGCGATGGCTTAGCGCGTTCTTTTGGTCGGGCGACAGTTCGGCAACCGTCTTCCCCAGCGCAGGCAGATGGAAATGCGGATCGTAGCCGAAGCCGTTGCCGCCGCGCGCCTCGTCGACAATGATGCCGTCCCAACTGCCCTCCGCGATGATGGGCCGGGGGTCGTCCGCCGATTCGACGTAAACCAGTACAGCCACGTAACAGGCCGATCGATCCTCAGCTTCCGCCAGTTGCGCAAGAAGATGGCGATTATTGGCTGCATCGGATTTCTCACCGCCGGCCAGCGATGCATAGCGGGCCGAGAAAACCCCGGGTGCGCCGCCAAGCGCATGCACGCACAAGCCAGAGTCGTCGGCCAATGCCGGCAAGCCGGTCTGCCGGCTGGCATGCCGCGCCTTGGCCAGCGCATTTTCCACAAAAGTGGCGTAGGGTTCGTCGGCCTCGGCCACGCCCAGTTCCCCCTGGGGAACCATGCTTATATCGGCTTGCGCAAGAATGGCGGAAAACTCCCTGAGCTTGCCCGCGTTATTGGAAGCCAGTACCACTTTAGTCATGTTTCTGTCCTTCTGCGGCGTCCTTGACCAGCAAGGAAACCAGTTCCTTGGCGAACACCGGTAATTTGTCGAATTGCCGCACGCAAATATGCAGCCGCCGCAACGCCCACGAATCGTTCAAGGAAACAATCTTCAGGGGCATCTCTTTTACATAGCGGCGGGCGGCCGATTCTGGGATGACGCCTATGCCGACATGGGCGGCAATCATGCGGCAAGCGGCCTCGAAGTTGCTGACCTCGACGCGAAAGCGGAGCACCCTGCCCAGGTCGTCCGCGGCCTGCAATAAAAACGCATGGATGGCGCTGGTCTCGGACAGGCCGACGTAGTCGTAGGAAAGCGTATTGTCGAAATCGACGGCCTCTCCCTCGGCCAGGGGATGATCCTTATGCGTGACCAGCACCAGGCGGTCGCTGCGGTAAGGAAGGAATTCAATGTTCTCGCCGCCGCCCGCCTGCGCGGTGATGCCGATGTCGGCGGATCCGTCCGCCACCGCCTTGACCACCAGATAGCTCAGCCGTTCGCGCAGCTCGACATTGACGTCGCGGTGCGCGCCCAGGTACAAGGCCAGGATGTTGGGCATGAATTCATTCATGGCGGTGGTGTTGGCGTACACCCTGACGCGGCCTTTGACCCCGCTGGCGTATTCCTGGATGTCGCCGCGCAGGTGCTCCAGCTGGCGCAGGACGATGCGCGCATGCCGTACGAAGGCCTCGCCCGAGGGTGTCAGGGTAACCCCCTGGCTGTTGCGATAAAAAAGAGCCGTGCCCAGATGGGCTTCCAGGTTCTTGACCCGGTTGCTGGCGGCCGGCAGCGACAAGAATGAGCGTTCGGCGCCGCGAGTCATGCTTTGCGCGGTGGCGACATTCACCATCAACTGCATATCCGTTAAATCAAAATGCATCGCCATGCGGACATTCTCTTCAAAATTGGCAAACCCCCGCTTAAGCAAGCAATAATTGGCAAGCCTCCAGCGTTCAGGCAAAGTAATGGCTATTGTAATGAACCCCGGACTTCCCCATCATGACCCAGGACACACCCGCCTTTCAGGACATTCGCGACGCCATCCGCGACCTTTGCGCGCAGTTTCCCCCGGAATACTTCCGCAAGATCGACGAAGAACGCGGCTACCCCGAAGAATTCGTCAACACCCTGACCGAGGCGGGATGGCTGGCCGCGCTGATTCCCGAGGAATTCGGCGGATCGGGCCTCAGCCTGACCGAGGCTTCGGTCATCATGGAGGAAATCAACCGCAACGGCGGGAATTCCGGAGTATGCCACGGCCAGATGTACAACATGGGCACCTTGCTGCGCCACGGCTCGGCCGAACAGAAAAAACTCTACCTGCCCCGTATCGCCAGCGGCGAACTACGCCTGCAGTCCATGGGTGTGACCGAGCCCACCACCGGCACGGACACCACCAAGATCAAGACCACCGCCGTCAAAAAAGGCGACCGTTACGTCATCAACGGCCAGAAAGTCTGGATTTCGCGCATACAGCATTCGGACCTGATGATATTGCTGGCCCGCACCACGCCGCTTGACGAGGTCAAGAAAAAATCCGAAGGCATGTCCATCTTCCTGGTCGACCTGCATCAGGCCATCGGGCACGGCATGGAAGTGCGCCCCATTCCCAATATGGTCAATCACGAAACCAACGAACTCTTCTTCGACAACCTGGAAATTCCCGCCGAGAACCTGATTGGCGAGGAAGGCAAGGGTTTCAAATACATTCTGGACGGCCTGAACGCCGAGCGCGCATTGATTGCCGCCGAATGCATAGGCGATGGGCATTGGTTCATCGACAAGGTAACGGCCTACGCAAAAGAACGCATCGTGTTCAATCGCCCCATTGGGCAAAACCAGGGCGTGCAGTTTCCCATAGCGCGGGCCCACATCAATATAGAAGCCGCCAGCCTCATGCGGTTCGAAGCCTGTCGGCTGTACGACGCGCACAGGCCTTGCGGCGCGCAGGCCAATATGGCCAAGCTGCTGGCCGCCGACGCATCATGGGAGGCCGCCAACGCCTGCCTGCAATTCCATGGCGGCTTCGGTTTTGCCAACGAATACGACATCGAGCGCAAGTTCCGCGAAACGCGGCTGTACCAGGTGGCCCCCATCTCCACCAACCTGATTCTTTCCTACGTGGCCGAACACGTGCTGGGCCTGCCACGCTCCTTCTGACACCATTGATTTCCACATAACATAGCGCATGCGCCGCATGCCGGAGACGACCATGAACCATCCCAGTGCGGAACTTGCCGAGTTCGCCGCTCAACTGACGTACGACGATATCCCCGCCGATGTGCTGCGCCGCACGGAAGACCTTATGCTCGATTGCCTGGCATCGGTGCTCGCCGGCTCCAGCGCCCGCCCCGTTCAAGCCATGGCCAAACTGGCGGACACCATGGGACCGGCCAGCGGCCCCTCGGAAAACATCGTCACGCGCAAGACCACCAGTCCCCTGTTCGCGGCCATGGTCAACGCGGCGGCGGCGCACATGGTGGAACAAGACGATGTGCACAACGGATCGGTGTTCCATCCGGCCGCCGTCATCTTCCCACCGGCCATTGCCGTGGCGCAGGCGCTGGGACGATCCGGACGGGACCTGCTGGTCGCCTCGGTGGCCGGTTACGAGACGGGCATCCGCGTCGGCGAATTCCTGGGCCGATCGCACTATAAAATCTTCCATACCACCGGCACCGCGGGCCCGCTGGCCGCAGCGGTCGCGGTGGGCAGGCTGCTTAACCTGGACAAGCATCAAATGCTGCATGCCTTGGGATCGGCCGGCACGCAATCGGCCGGCTTGTGGGAATTCCTGCGCGACGCCGCCGACTCCAAGCAGCTTCATACTTCCAAAGCGGCCGTCAACGGCCTGATCGCCGCCTACCTGGCGCACGACGGCTTCACGGGCGCCCAGCACATACTGGAAGGTCCGCAGGGCCTGGCCGCCGGCATGTCCACCGACGCGGATCCGGCCAAGCTGACCGACAGGCTGGGCTCGCGCTGGACCGTGCTGGAAACCTCTTTCAAGTATCACGCATCGTGCCGTCACACCCACCCGGCGGCCGATGCGCTGCAAAAAGTGATACGGTCGCAGCATATCGAAGCGGGCGATATTTCATCCGTCGTGGCGCATGTGCACCAGGGCGCCATCGATGTCCTGGGCCCGGTCGTGAATCCCGCGACCGTGCATCAGTCCAAGTTCTCCATGGGCACCGTTCTGGGCTTGATCGCGCTTCACGATCGCGCGGGCCTGCCGGAATTCGACGCGGCGCTGAACGATCCGGCCGTCGCGGAATTCCGCGATCGGGTAAGCATGGAGCTGGATACCGAGGTGGACGCGGCCTATCCGGCGCAATGGATAGGCAAGGTCACCGTTCACACCCGCGATGGCCGCAATTTCTCCGCGCGCGTCGACGAGCCCAAGGGCGATCCGGGCAATACGCTGTCGCGCGCAGAGCTGGAGGACAAGGCCCTGCGCCTGGGAACCTACCGCAATGCGGCCAGCACCGACGAAGTCCAGGGGCTGATCCAGCGCATCTGGGCCCTGGCCGACACCGAAATGGTGGGCCGCCTGGTCTAAGGCCATGCCGGCGCCTCCGCGGCGCCGGCCCTTTCACAGCCACCAGACGGAAGTAGCCGAATCGACTAGCCGTTCAGCGCCTGCTTCTGCAAGCCGATCAATTCGGCAATGCCGTTTTGGGCCAGGTCCAGCAAGACGTCCAGCTCGGCGCGCTGGAATGTCTGCCCTTCGGCCGTACCCTGCACCTCGACGAAATCTCCCGCACCCGTCATGACGATGTTCATGTCGGCGCCGCAGCCTGCATCCTCGATGTAATCCAGGTCCAGAACCGCTGCTCCATTCACCAGCCCCACCGACACGGCGGCGACATGATCCCGTATGGGGTTGACGGAAACCAGACCCTGCTCGACCAGCTTGCGGCTGGCGATGGCCGCGGCAACCCAGGCGCCGGTGATGCTGGCGCAGCGGGTTCCCCCATCGGCCTGCAGGACATCGCAATCCAGATGCAGTGTCCGCTCTCCCAGCGCGGTCAAGTCGAACACCGCGCGCAGGCTGCGGCCTATGAGGCGCTGAATTTCCTGGGTGCGGCCGCTTTGCTTGCCTCTGGCCGCCTCGCGGTCGGAGCGGGTATGCGTCGAACGGGGCAGCATGCCGTATTCCGCCGTTACCCAGCCTTGTCCCCTGCCCTTCAGGAAAGGAGGCACTTTTTCCAGGACGCTGGCATTGCAAAGCACATGCGTATCGCCGGCCTTGACCAGGACGGAACCCTCGGCATGCCGGGTATAGCCCAGCTCCAGAGAAAACGGGCGCAATTGGGCGGCATGGCGCCCCGATGGGCGCACAAGGCCGGAAGAGGATGACAAGGGGGACTCGGACACGGAAAACTCCTGGATTCAACAGCGGATAACGACGGATTCTCTCATGAAGCGCGGCCGGCGCGCGAAACCGCGGCCGGGACCGGCATACAATAACGCCTTTCCATCCGTAAACAGGACTTCGTTCATGATCCGTAGCATGACCGCCTTCGGCAGCGCGCGCGCCGAATCCGAGCAAGGCAGCGTTACCGTAGAGTTCCGCAGCGTCAACAGCCGGTTCCTGGACATCAATTTCCGCCTGCCCGAAGACCTGCGCATAGCCGAAGGCCTGATCCGGGAACAGTTGGGCCGCGCCGTCAAGCGCGGAAAAGTGGACATCCGGGTGAACTACAGCCGGGCGCCAACGCAAGCCTCGGCAACGCTGGATGAGGATTATTTATCCACCGTCGCCAGCCAATTGCTGACGGCACGGCGCATGATCCCCGACGTGCCCGCCCCGCAACTGGCCGAATTGATTTCGGGCGCCGGAAGCGCGGAAAACAATGCCTTCGATCCTGAAATCTGGTCAGGCATGTGCTCGGAAGCCGCCGCCCATGCGCTTGATGAGCTGCAGGCTGCCCGCGAGCGCGAAGGCCAGCGACTGGCCGAAATGATGCTGGACTGCGCCCGCGAGGTCGGCGCCATCGTCGAACAGGTTGCGCAAGACTTGCCCGTATTGCTGGCGGAGCATCAGGAAAAAATCAGCACCAAGCTGCGCGACGCGCTGATGGCGGCAAGCCCCGAGGGGTTTGCGCAGATAAGCGGCGCGGAATTATCGGCCCGCATCGCGCAGGAAGCGTCGCTGTTCTCCCTGCGCATCGACGTGGCCGAAGAGTTGTCGCGCCTGCGGTCGCATATCGCCGAGCTGGAGCATTTGCTGCGCAGCGGCCAGGCCAGCGGCAAGGACAAGAAGAACAGCGGCAGCGCCGGCAAGCGCCTGGACTTCCTGTTTCAGGAAATGAACCGCGAAGCCAATACCCTGGGATCCAAGGCCAGCGCGCTAAGCGTCACCCGTGCGGCCATCGACCTGAAGCTGCTGATCGAGCAGATGCGGGAACAGGCGCAGAACATCGAATAGCGCCGCCGGCGGTTAATTCACTTCCAGCCCCATTTTCATGGTCAGCCGTCCAAACCTGGCTATGTCCCGCTGAATCAAAGACTGGAATTCCTGCGAAGTGCTTGCCGTGGTGTCATAGCCCAGCGCGCGCAAGTCAGCCACCAACCGAGGCTTGCTCATGATGGCGGCGACGGCCGAATTGAGCCGCTCGATGACAGCCGGAGGCGTGTCCGCCGGCGCCAGTATTCCATGCCATTGATCCAGCTCATAGCCGGGCAAGCCCTGCTCCGCCACGGTGGGGACATCGGGCAGCAGCGGCGAGCGCCGGGGCGAAGTCACGGCCAGCGCCCGCAAAGCTCCGGCTTGTATCAGCGGCAAGGCGCCCGAAGCGGTCACGAAGCCGACGTCCACGGTATGCGCCAGCAAGCCCGTCAGGGCGGGACCGCAACCGCGATATGGCACGTGCAGCCAGGCGGCGCCGGTCCGGCCCATCAATTGTTCGCCGGCCAGATGCTGCGGCGTGCCGTTGCCGCAACTGGCGTATGAAAGCGGGGTCTCCTGCCGCTCGCCGATATGCGCTTCCAAAGCCTGCGGCAGGCTTTTCCACGGAGAATCGGCCGCGGTCGCCAGCACCGAAGGCACGAAGGCAATATTGATCACCCCCACCAGGTCTTTTTGCGGGGAGAAACCCAGATTGCGATACACGCCGGGATTGATGGCATAACTGCTGTTGACCATCAGCAGGGTGTATCCGTCAGGCTTGGACCGCGCCACCATTTGAGCGCCGATGTTCCCGCTGGCTCCGGCCCGGTTCTCCACCACCACCGGCTGACCCAGCGCTCCTTCCATGTGCACGGCCAGGCGGCGGGCCAGCATGTCGGTCCCTCCGCCGGGCGGAAACGTGACGACCAGAACGATGGGACGTGTGGGATACGCGTCGCCGGCATCCGCGTCCGCCGTCCCGGCCCGCGCCGTACCGGCAATCAGCGCGGCCGCCCAGAGGAACGCCGCCATCCGGACCGACAAGGAAGCGCCGCGCCTAGACATGATCCGCATCCAGGCCGATATCCAGGACCGGCGCGCTGTGCGTCAACCAGCCGACGGCGATCAGGTCGACGCCTGTCGCCGCCACGGCGGGCGCGGTTTCCGGTGTAATGCGTCCGGACGCTTCGGTTATGGCGCGGCCGTCCACCATCCGCACGGCGCGCTTCAAGGTTTCCAACGGCATATTGTCCAGCAGCACCGCATCGACCCCGCAGTCCAGTCCTTCCTCCAATTGGGCCAGCGTATCGACTTCCAGCTCGATGCGCACCATGTGTCCTATTCCCGCCCTGGCCCGCGCTACCGCCTCGCGCACGCTGCCCGCGACGGCAATATGGTTGTCCTTGATCAGCACGGCATCGTCCAGGCCGAAGCGATGGTTGCTCCCGCCGCCCACCCGGACGGCGTATTTCTGGACCGCCCGCAAGCCCGGCATGGTCTTGCGGGTACACGTGACGCGTGTGCCGTAGCTTCTTATGGCATCGGCGATGGACGCGGTTGCGGTGGCCACGCCGCTTAAGTGGCACAGGAAATTCAAGGCGCTGCGCTCCGCGCCCAGGATAGCGCGCGCGCCGCCTTCGATGGTGGCGATCTCATCGCCCGGCCGCAGCCTCGCGCCATCTTCGCGCTGCACGCGCACATCGACGCCCGCGTCCATAAGCCGGAAAGCGAGCCGGGCCAAATCCAGGCCGGCCAGCACACCGGGCTGGCGAGCCGCCAGCCGCATCCGGGCCCGGGCATCCGGGGGAATGATGGCGTCTGAAGTCAGGTCGCCGGCGCGGCCGAGGTCCTCGCGCAGCGCGCGCTTGACCAGTGGTTCCAGCATCACGCCCGGCAAGGGTGGAATCGGATGCGCAGCCGTGGCGACGGATGACGGATGGAAAGTCGTTTCAGTGCGTTGTGCCAGTTCAATTATGCTCATAATGAGTATTAGTAAGGTAAAAAATTGGGAAAATCACCATCGCTTATGGGGAAAGCATGAAATCGCACTTCCCTTCCCCGCCCGGCGTCGAAGTTCAACGTTTAATTATGCTCACATCTAGCACAATTAAACGTCAAGCCGGCCCTCATTGCAATCATTTATTTGGACAGGGGCAGTTTGCTGCCGGCGATGGCGCGTTCCTGCATGACATCGCCACGGAACTGGAACAGCTTGGCCGGCCTGCCCGCCGCGCCGCGTATCATGCGGCCCGTCTCCTCGACCAACGCCTGCTGCTCGATGACGCGCCGGAAATTCTGCTTGTGCAGCCGGCGTCCGGCCAGGGCCTCGAAAGCCAGTTGCAACTGGAGCAGCGTAAAGGCCGGCGGCATGAGCTCGAACACCACTGGACGATAGCGTATCTTGGCGCGCAGGCGCGCCATGGCCGTCGCCAGAATGCGGCGATGATCGTGCAGCATGGGCTCGCCGGGCAATGGGGCTACGGCATCGGCCCCCAGCCGCTTGGCGGCCTCGGGCACCAGGCCCGCTTCAAACAGCAGCTCGTAGCGCTGTAGAACGAATTCCTCATTCCACGCGGCGGCATCCCGTCCAAAAGTGTGATCGACGCGTTGGCGCCGCTGACGCCTTGCCGCGATGCCGGATCCCTGGGCGCACCAGCCGCGCAAGGCGGGCAATATCCGCCGGCTTATGATCTCCGGACAGCCCTCGCGCCAATCCTCCCAGGGAAAATAACGGTACCAGTCCTGCCATCCCACGGAATCGATATCCAGGTTCTCGGACTCCCGCGTCAGCCCCAGATAGCTGACCGAGATAATGCGCTGGCCCTGCCAGTTGGCCCGATCGCCGTCAGCGAAGGTATAAAGCTGTTCGACATAGCCTATGGGGTGGTGCGTCTGGGCTTCCACCCAGGCCCGCAAGCCTGCCTGCAATGAGCGGTGCGACGACTCGAACGGCCCCGCGGGCAGCGCGTGCGAACAATCGCGCGTCAGCACTCGGGGCTCTCCCCCGCTGACCGCGACCAGCACCGCCACCAATTCGGCCGTTACGGCGTCATTGTTCTTCTTCATGTATCCACTCGCGCCATATGGCCACCAGCAGGGCCATCAGGACCGGGCCTATGAAAAGGCCCACGATGCCCATGGTCTTGACGCCGCCGACCAGGCCGAAGAAGGTCGGCAGGAAAGGCAGCTTGACGGGCCCGCCCACCAATCGCGGGCGCAATGTCTTGTCGACGATGAACAATTCCACGGTGCCCCACAAGAACAGGCCCAGGCCGGCCATGGGGTGCCCCGAACCGACCAGATACAGCGAAACCAATGAAAACGAAAGCGGCGCGCCGCCGGGAATCAAGGCCATGAAGCCCGTGATGACGCCCAGCAATACCGGCGACGACACGCCCGCCACCCAATAAGCAATACCCAGCACCACGCCCTCTCCCAAGGCGATCAGGCCCATGCCTGTCACCGTGGAGTTGATCGTGGCCGGCACCACGCGGGAAAACCGCTGCCAGCGGTCCGGCAGTATGCGTTCCCCCACGATATCCAGTTGTCCCAGAATGCGGGCGCCGTCCTTGTATATGAAAAACAAGGTGATCAGCATGAAGACGACCGTCAGCAACAGTTGGAAGATATTGCCGGTGGCCGACAGCATCATGCGATAGATGTTGCCCAGATGCTCGCCGCTGACGATCTCGACCACTGTTCCCAGGGCATGTGGCTCGCCCAGGTAAGTCGTCCAGTATTCGGCCAGCCGTCCGCCCACCACGGGCAGCGCGAATATCCATTCTGGTGTGGGCACGCCATTGCGATTGGCGGCCAGGGCCCAGGCGATGAAACTGCTGGCTTCCTGAATCGCATACGTCAATGCCAGCGACAGCGGCACGATAAGCACGAGGATGACGATGAGCAGGGCCAGGGTGGCCGCCAGCGCATTGCGGTCGCCGCAACGGCGCAGCAGGCGCTGATAGGGCCGCCAGCTTGCCAGGCAGATGATCAGCGCCGCCAGCACGGGTACCAGGAAGCCGCTAAGGAAATAGAGTCCGGTAAGGACCAGCAGGACCAGCAGCCACCGGGCGATCAGGAAAGCAGGCAATACAGGGTGCATAAGATGATGGGCTTTTCAAACTTGAAGAGAAGGCATCCGGAAGATACGCAAGGTTTTCACAATATCACGGAATGTTGTCCGAACTTCAATTCGTGTCGGGCTTGCCATGCATGCACATCAAGGTTTGCTGCCCTACGGCGACCAGATCCCTGCCCTGTGGCGTGACGCCGAAGACCTCCAGCTGGCAAATCGTAAGCGTCCGCCCCGAGCGCAACACCTTGCCCACCGCAAGCAGGTAATCGCCCCGGGCCGGCGCGACAAGATTGATCTTGAACTCCACCGTCAACACCGAACTGCCATCTGGAAACAAGGTGAATCCGGCGTAGCCGCCCGCCGTATCGGCAAGCGCGCTGCTGGCGCCGGCATGGAAAAAACCATGCTGCTGAGTCAGTTCGGCGCGGTAAGGCAGTTTCAGCCTGACCTCGCCGGGCTCGATGCTTTCGATGGAAACGCCCAGATGGCGCATCAGGCCCTGGCGGTCGAAACTGTCGCTCACGCGCTTGCGCATTGCAACGAGGCTGTCCGGTTTGTGCGCCTGATCTTGGGGCATCTGCATCGCTCTGTGGAGGTCCGAGTTGGCGATGAGAGTAGCAGAAATAGGCTGCGGGCGGAACGCGGCTAAGCCCGCATCCGCTTGATCAGGGTTACCACGGCCAGCGCGGCAAAGCCGGCGGCCATGCCAGTCAACGCAGCCGCTACGGAAGGTCCCAGCGCCTTCCAGGCGGCGGCGGGAAAGCCATTCGCCCGCGGCGAGGCAAAGCCCATGAGTTCGCCGGCATAGTGTTCGGCGCCCGGTATCCCATGAAGCAGGATTCCCCCGCCCACCAGGAACATGGCAGCCGTGCCGGCAATGGAAAGGGCTTTCATCAAGTATGGCGCCATGGCAAGAATGCCTGCCCCCAGGGCGCGCAGCAAGACGGCAAAAACGGCATGGCCTCTGCGCTGAGCAAGATACAGGCCTGCGTCGTCCAGCTTCACGATGCCCGCGACCAGGCCATACACGCCTACCGTCATGGCAAGGGCAACCCCGGCCACGACGGCCGCCTGCACGGGAAAGACCGCGCTGGCCACGGTGCCCAGGGTGATTGCGATGATTTCGGCGGACAGGATGAAATCGGTGCGTATGGCGCCCTTGATCTTGGCCTGTTCCGGCGTCGGCCCGACAGGCGCGTCATCCAGGTGGGCGGATTCGCCGCCATGAAAAAGCGAATGGATGATTTTCTCGACGCCTTCGTAGCACAGATAGATGCCGCCCAGCATCAGCAAGGGGATGATGGCGACCGGAAGGAAAGCGCTTATGGCCAGCGCCAGCGGCACCAGGATCAGCTTGTTGACGAAGGACCCTTTGGCCACCGCCCAAACCACCGGCAGCTCGCGCTCCGCGACCACGCCGGTGACCTGTTGGGCATTGAGCGCGATATCGTCGCCCAGCACGCCGGCGGTTTTCTTGCTGGCGGCCTTGGTCATCAACGCGACATCGTCCAGGACGCTGCTTATGTCGTCCAACAATGCAAGCAAACTGGCTCCGGCCATCGTGCGTGTCCTATCGTGGATGCAAGCTATGGCACGCCCTTGCCATAAGCAACCATGGCTCAGGCGGCGCTTTCCTTGTCCGCAACATTAGCATGAAAAGCCGTGAACACATGACAAGTTCAGGATCAAGATGCCTGGGATGCCGAAGCCTGTTTTCCCAGACCGTCCCACCCTCCGCCTATCGCCCGGATAAGATCCACCGCGGCATGGGCCCGCTGGCCGTCGAGCTGGACGGCCACCCGCCTTTGCTGAAGCACCATGCGATCGGCATCGATAACATCCAGGTAGCTGACCGAGCCTTCGCGATACTGTATCTGCGAAAGCTCCGCCGCCCTGGCCGCCGACATGACGGCGGCATCCTGAACCTGCGATTGCTCGCCCAATATACGCAGGCTGGACAGGCCGTCCTCCACTTCACGGAATGCGCTCAACACCGTCTGGCGATATTTGGCGACATCCTCCTCATAGCGAGCCCGGGCACGATCCAGGCCGGCCTGGCGCTGCCCTCCGTCGAAAATGGGCAGGGACAGCATGGTACCGACCAGGGGCCCCAGCAGGAAGCTGCGGCTGGACCACTGGAACAGATCGCCCAACTGCGAGGACTCGTAGCCGAATGCGCCCGTAATGTTCAGACGCGGGAAGAATGCCGCCTGAGCCGCGCCGATCCGTGCATTGGCAGCGGCCATGGCGCGCTCGGCGGCCGCGATATCCGGGCGGCGCTCCAGCAAGGACGATGGCAGGCCGGCGGGTATGCCCACCGCCACACGTTGCAGCGGGCGAGGCGCTATCGAAAACTCCGCTGGCGTCTTGCCCATCAGAATCGCCAGCGCATGCTCCGCCACGGCGCGCAAGCGCGCAACGCCCAGCGACTCCGATTGGGCGGAGGCCAACTCGGACTTGGCCCGCGCCACATCCAGTTCGCTGATGTCGCCCTCCGCATAGCGCCGCTGAACCAGGTCCAGGGTTTTGCCGCGCAACTCCACGGTGCTGCGGTAAAGCTCCTGCTCGGCATCGAGCCGCCGGATCAGGAAGTAGCTCTGCGCGACATCGGCTTGCAATGCCAGTTGCACGGAATGGAACAGGGCGGCGCTTTGCTGGGCATCCGCCGTGGCGGCATCGACGTCGGATGCGATCCGTCCGAACAAGTCGACCTCGTACGACAGGCCCGCTTGCGCGCGCCACAAGGTCGCGGGGCTGTTCGGCGCATCGGCCGGCAGTCCCTGCGCGGCATTGGATGCCCGTTGCCGGGTCGGTCCAAAGCCGGCATCCAGCCGCGGAAAGAACTCCGAACGCGCACCGCTCTGCAACGCGCGCGCCTGCGTGACCCGCGCGGCGGCGGCCTTCAAGTCCTGATTGGCCGCCAGAGCCTGCTCTTGCAAGGCATCGAGCTCGGCGTCGTCGAACACGGCCCACCACTTGCCACGGGCGATATCGTCGGAGGGTTGGGCCGCCTTCCAGCGCTGGGCGGCCTCGGGCGACAGGGTCGCCTCTTTGAAGGCCTTGGGCACATCGGCCGCCGGGCGCTGGTACTGCGGCCCCACGGCACAACCCGCCAGCAGCAGGACCAGCGCGCCCATCGAAAGAGTGAAACGTAAAGAATTGATCATAGCCATAATCCTTGAAACTTATTGTCCGGCGTGCGCGGCCAGCGCCGGCGCTTCATGCGTCGTTGCGGAGCGCAAGGGACGTCCGCCGATCGAGCGCAGCAATACATAGAAGACCGGCGTCAGGAACAGGCCGAACAAGGTGACGCCCAGCATGCCGAAGAATACGGCGACCCCCATGGCATGCCGCATTTCAGAGCCGGCTCCGGCCGATGTCACCAGCGGAACGACACCCATGATGAAGGCGATCGAGGTCATCAGGATGGGCCGCAAACGCAGGCGGCTGGCCTCGATGGCCGCCTTGAGGGGCGCGGCGCCCTGCAGTTCGAGCTCGCGGGCGAATTCCACGATCAGGATGGCGTTCTTGCAAGCCAGGCCCACCAGTACCATCAGGCCTATCTGGGTGAAGATGTTGTTGTCGCCGCCGGTCAGCCAGACACCGGTCAGGGCCGCCAGTATGCTCATGGGCACGATAAGAATCACAGCCAGCGGCAGGGTCAGGCTTTCGTATAGCGCGGCCAGCACCAGGAACACCAGCAGGACGCTGATGGGAAACACCCAGATTCCGGCATTGCCCGCCAATATCTGCTGATAGGTCAGGTCGGTCCATTCGAACTTCACCCCGCGCGGCAGTGTTTCGGCGGCGATGCGCTCGGCGGCGGCCTGGGCCTGATCGGACGAATACCCCGGCGCCGGCCCGCTATTGATGTCGGCGGCCGTGTAGCCGTTGTAGCGGACAACCATCTCGGGCCCGTAGGTGGGCGTCACCTTTACCAGCGACGACAAGGGCACCATGTCGCCCGAGCGGGTACGCGTCTTCAATTGCAGGATATCCTCGGGCTGCGAGCGGAACGGGGCATCGGCCTGGGCCCTGACCTGATACACCCGCCCGAAGCGGTTGAAATCATTGACGTACAGCGAACCCAGATAGATCTGCATGGTGTCGAACACGTCGGTGACCGGCACACCCAGTTGCTTGGCCTTGACCCGGTCCAGGTCCACGTCCAGATGCGGCACATTGATCTGGAAACTGGAAAACGCGGGGCCCAGCTCAGGCGCCTTGCGCGCCGCCCCCATGAAAGCCTGCGCGGCGGCGTCCAGCTGCGCATAGCCTACCGCGCCGCGGTCCTCGATCTGCAGCTTGAAGCCTCCCACCGTGCCCAGGCCCATGACCGGCGGCGGAGGAAACACGGCAATGAAAGCATCCTTGATCGCGGCGTACTGCTGATTGAGCGCGCCCGCTATGCCGTTGGCCGACAAGGCATCCCCCTTGCGCTCCTTGAACGGATCCAGCGTGACGAATACGATGCCGGCGCTGGAACTGTTGGTAAAGCCATTGATGGACAGACCCGGAAAGGCGATTGCGCTTTCCACCCCCGGCTGCTTCAGGGCGATATCGGTCATGCGGCGTATCACCTCTTCGGTGCGGTCCAGCGATGCTCCGTTCGGAAGCTGCGTAAAGCTGATCAGGTATTGCTTGTCCTGCGCCGGCACGAAACCGCCGGGCACGATGTAGGAAATGGCCACGGTCAGCGCCAGCAGGACGGCGTATACGCCCATGGACGAAGCCTTGCGGCCGATGACGCCCGACACGCCTTTCGCGTACCGTTCGGAGGAGCGGTTGAAGAAACGGTTGAATCGCTGGAAGAATCCTCCCAGGAAGCGATTCATGACGCGCGTCAGCCAGTCGGGCTTTTCGTGATGCCCCTTCAGCAGCAAGGCGGCCAGCGCCGGAGACAGCGTCAGGGAGTTGAAGGCCGAAATGACGGTGGATATGGCTATCGTCATGGCGAACTGCTTGAAGAACTGTCCGCTCAGTCCGGTCATGAAGGCCAGGGGAACGAATACCGCCACCAGCGTCAGCGCAATGGCGACGATGGGCCCGCTGACCTCGCGCATGGCTCGATAGGTCGCATCGCGCGGCGACAGGCCCTCGGCAATATTGCGTTCAACGTTCTCCACCACCACGATGGCGTCGTCCACCACAATCCCTATTGCCAGCACCAGCCCGAACAGGGACAAGGCGTTGATCGTATAGCCGAAAGCCAGCATCAGGGCAAAGGTGCCCACAATGGATACCGGCACGGCCAGCAAGGGAATGATAGATGCGCGCCAGGTCTGCAGGAACAGGATGACCACCAGCACGACCAAGGCGATCGCTTCCAGCAGGGTCACGACAACGGCATTGATGCTGGAACGCACGAACTGGGTCGGATCATAGGCAATGCGGCTTTCCACCGAAGATGGAAAGTCCGCCGAAAGCTCTTTCATTACGGCGCGCACCTGATCGGATACCGCCAGGGCATTGGCCCCCGGCGACTGCATGATACCCATGCCGATCGCCGGCTTGTTGTCCAGCAGGGAGCGCAAGCCGTACTCCGACGCGTCCAGCTCGATGCGCGCCACATCGCCCAGGCGCGTCACACCGCCATCGGCGGAAGTCTTCAGCACGATATCGGCGAACTCCTCCTCGGTGCTCAAGCGGCCCTGGGCATTGACCGACAACTGCATGGCGACATCGGACGACGTAGGCGACGCGCCGATGACACCGGCCGCGACTTGCACGTTCTGCTCGCGTATGGCCGCCACGACATCGTTCGCCGTCAAGCCGCGCTCCGCAATCTTCTGCGGATTCAGCCACACCCGCATGGCATAGTTGCCCGAACCCCAGATCTGGACTTCGCCCACGCCCGGAATACGCGCCAATCTGTCCTTGATGTTCAGGACGGCGTAGTTGCGAAGGTAGGTCATGTCATAGCGATCGTCGGGAGAAAGCAGATGCACGACCATGGTCAGGGTGGGCGATGTCTTGACCGTGGTCACCCCCAGCCTTTGCACATCTTCCGGCAATCGCGGCAGCGCCTGCGACACACGATTCTGGACCAGTTGCTGGGCCTTGTCCGGGTCCATCCCCAGGTGGAAATTGACCGTTACCGCCAGATTGCCGTCGCTGTTCGCCTGCGATTGCATGTACAGCATGTTTTCCACGCCATTGATGGACTCCTCCAGCGGCGCGGCCACCGTTTCGGCGATGACCTTGGGGTTGGCGCCCGGATACTGGGCGCGCACGACCACCGATGGCGGGACCACTTCCGGGTATTCGGAAATGGGCAACTGAAAGACGGCCAGCCCTCCGGCCAGCAGTATCAGCACCGACAACACGCCCGCAAAGATCGGACGGTCGATAAAGAATTTGGAAATGTTCATGAATATCCAGCGTTGTTCTTGGAATCAGTTTGCCGACGCGATACGGCGGGCGGCCGCGTCCGCGTCGGAGCCGGCCGTGCCGCCGCCCGCCTCGCCGGCCGCCAGGATCGGATGGGGAGAGACGGGGTCCCCGGGCCGGATGCGCTGAAGGCCGTTGACGACGATGCGCTCGCCCACTTTCAAGCCGGCTTCCACCACCCTGCCGCCCTGCTGGTTCGCTCCCAGGCGAACCTCGCGGTACGCCGTTTTATTGCTGTCGTCGACCACGATCACGAAGCGTTTGTTCTGATCCGTGCCTATGGCCTTCTCGTCGATCAGCACGGCGTCGTGCGGCGCACCGCCGCCAAGGCGTATGCGCGCATACAAGCCGGGAACCAGGGTTCCATCGGCGTTGTCGAACACGGCCCGCACGCGTATCGTTCCGGACGAGGTGTCCAGGCGATTGTCGACCGAGGCCAGACGGCCGGGGCGCGGATAGCCGTCTTCATTGGCCAGGCCCAGGAAAACCGGCACCTGCGCCGCCAGGTCGGCGGAGCGCGCCGGGTTCACGAACTTCAGGAAGCTTTGCTCGTCCACATCGAAAGACGCATACAGCCGGGAAACCGAGACCAGCGATGTCAAGGAGGGGGAACTCGCACCGGCGGTCACGACATTGCCCGCCGTGACTTCCGCGCGCGACACGCGGCCCGGAAACGGCGCCACTATCCGGGTGTGCTCAAGGTCCAGCTCGGCCGACTCCAGCATGGCCTTCGCCGCTTGAAGGTTGGCGGCCGCCTCGCGCGAGGCGTTGCGCTTTTCCTCGTAATCACGCTTGGCTATGGCGTTATCGGCCAGCAGGCGGCTGCCGCGCGACAAATCGGAGGCCGTATAGGCGGCGCGGGCTTGGGCGGCCGCCAGACGGGCCTTGGCCTGATCGACCGCCGCCTGGTAGGGACGCGGATCGATGGTGAACAACAGGTCGCCCCGCTGCACCAGGCTGCCGTCCTTGAAATGCACGGCAGTCAGCGTACCGGATACCAGCGGCCGGATCTCCACACGATCTATCGCTTCCAGCCGGCCCGAAAACTCATGCCAGTCGGTGATTGTTTGTTTTTCAACGATGGCGACATCGACGGCGGGCGCTGGCGGCGCCCCCGCGCTTTGAACGGCGCCGGCATCGACCCGCAAGGCAATAATGCCGGCGGCCAGCAACACGGCGGCAACCGCCGACATAGCGTAGCGCTTACGCAGTAAAAACATGGTCTTCCTTGAATAGATAAGTTGCTCTTCACCAGGGCGGGAGCAGCGCCGCGAGGGCAAGCTGTGTCCGTTTGCAAAACGCCGTAGGAAAAATGGAAAGGTGGGAGTATTATTGATTCTTTGCGAAAACAGATAAATAATCATTTTTCGCTAACACTATTCATTTTTCGCGAACAATCATTTTTTTTACCGGCAGTCATCCTCCTTTTCCGGAGCGACGATTGCCGATCTTTCGGAATGAGCCATGGATCGTTTTCAAGCCATGCAGGTCTTTACCCGGGTCGTCGATGCCAACAGCTTCACTCTGGCGGCCGACACCCTGGGATTGCCTCGCGCCACTGTCACCACCACCATCCAGAGCCTGGAGCGCACACTGCAAGTGCGCCTGCTGAATCGGACCACCCGCCGGCTTAGCCTGACGCCGGACGGCGCGGCTTACTACGAGCGCTGCGTGCGGATACTGGCCGATGTCGAAGAGGCCGAGTAGTCATCCTTCCACGATGTCACACGCGGGCCGCGCGGCCGCCTGCGCATAGACGTCCCGCCCTCCATGGGCCGCCTCATCCTGATTCCGGCGCTCTGCGATTTCCACGAACGCTATCCCGATATCGAGCTGGCCATAGGCATGAGCGACAGGCCGGTGGACATGGTGCAGGAGGCGGTCGACTGCGTGATAAGGGTGGGCGAACTGCAGGATTCCTCGATGGTGGCAAAGCGGATCGGAACATTTGAAAGCCTGACTTGCGCCGCGCCGTCCTATCTCGAGCGCCACGGCATGCCCAAGTCCATCGAACAGCTCGAAGGCCACCAGGCCGTCCATTATTTTTCCAGCCGCAGCGGACGGGTCATAGACTGGAGCTTCATGGTTGACGGAAAGCCGACCGATGTTCCCGTAAAAGGCGTCATATCCGTCAATGACGCCGAAGCCTATGTCACCTGCGGCCTGAACGGATTCGGCATCATCCAGCCCTCCCGCTACATGGTCGCGCCTCATTTGCAATCGGGCGCGTTGATCGAAGTGCTGTCAGACTGGAAACCTCCACCCATGCCGATTTCAGTTGCCTATCTTCAGAACCGCCACCTGTCTCCCAAGGTCCGGGTATTCGTGGACTGGATAAGCGAGCTCTTCCAGCATTGCCCCTTGATGAGCGGATGCCAGGCGGAGCACTTCAGCAAGGAATGCGCCTTCGCCGGCGAGCACAAGCACAAGCAGAAGCCCATGCAGGGCAATTCGCTGCACGAACTCATCGCCCACCACAATATGGCCGAAAGCGTGTTCTGAAGCCCGACGGGCATGGCATTTGCTTCTTCGGGACGAACGGAGGGGCAAGGCGATTGACCGGCGCCTCTCCGCGATCCTGAGGAGAGCACATGAACGTCGCCATTGTCGGAACCGGTTATGTCGGCCTCGTTACGGGCGCATGCCTGGCCGAGGCTGGCCACTTTGTCACTTGCATCGATAATAATGCGGTAAAAATCAAGCATATGCGGGCAGGAAGGCTGCCCTTCCACGAACCCGGCTTGCAGGCCATCGTGCTGTCGCAACTGCATGGCGGAACACTGCGCTTTTCAACCGATCTGGCCAGCGGGACCCGGCAAGCCCAGGTTGTCATGCTGGCCATCGGCACACCTTCGGCGGCCGATGGCTGCGCCAATGTCGACAGCCTGCTGTTGTGCGCGAAGGCATTGGCGGACACGCTGGATCATTCATGCGTACTTGCCATCAAGTCGACCGCTCCCGTGGGCACTTGCGAGCAGGTGCAATCCTTCTTCAAAGCGCGGCAAGGCCTCAGGCCGGATGCTCCGCGCGTCGAGGTGGCCTCGAATCCCGAGTTCCTGGCCGAGGGCCGCGCCGTCGACGATTTCAGGAAGCCGGACCGCATAGTCATTGGCGCCGAGACGGCGCAAGCCGGAGACACGCTGTCCAGGCTTTATGCCCGGTTCGATCCGGATGGCCAGCGCACTTTGCGCATGGACGTGCGTAGCGCCGAGTTTGCGAAATACGCCTGCAATGCCATGCTGGCTTCCAGGATATCGCTGGTCAATGAACTGGCCAACATCGCCGGAAAATTGCAGACCGACATGAAGGCCGTTTGCAAAGTCCTTGCCACGGACCATCGGATCGGCCCTGATTTCCTGCGCCCGGGCGCCGGCTACGGAGGCTCCTGCCTGCCCAAGGACCTGCGCGCGCTTATCCGCGCGGCGGAGCAATGCCAGGAATCCGCCCCCTTGCTGCGCGCCGTGGAGGAGGTGAACCAGCGCCAGGTCAGACTGCTGTTCGATTCCATACAGCGCTACTTCGGCGGCAGTTTATGGGGACGCCGCATCGCAGTCTGGGGGCTGGCTTTCAAGCCGGGCACGGATGATGTCCGCGAGGCGCCCAGCTTGGCGCTCATACGTCTGCTGATCGACGCCGGCGCCACGGTGCGGGCTTACGACCCGGCGGTCTGCGCTTCGATCCCCAAGCTGGCAGGCCGGCCCGGGCTGGAGTTGAGCCGTTCGGCGGCCCAGGCATGCCGGCACAGCGAGGTCCTGGTCGTCATGACGGAATGGCAGGAATTCACCGAACCCGATTTCTCGGCGCTGGCCAGCAGCCTGGAATCCGGGGCTGTTTTCGACGGGCGCAACCTATATCGCCCCGAGCAACTGGCCCGCTTCCAGTTGCGGCATTTCCGGATCGGCCAGAAGGTCCAGGGCAAGCCGCTCGCGGCACACCGCCATGCGGCCATGCCGGCGCATTCCAGTCCAGGGTGAATCGGCGAATCGCGTATCCCTTCATAAATGGATCGGCTCATGGAGAACGGCAATGCAAACAGATTGGGGATCCCTTTTCGAACTGACCATGTCCCCTTGGGAACTCATCGTGCGAGGCACCATAACCTACTGGTTCATCTTCGCGCTGCTGCGGCTGGCGGGCCGGCGCGATTTCGGATCGGTGGGCATGGCCAACATCCTGCTTCTGGTGATGATTGCGGACGCCGCGCAAAACGGCATGGCGGGCGACTACAAGACCATCACGGAAGGCATGATCCTGATCGCCACCCTGGTGTTCTGGAGTGTGCTCGTCGACCGCCTATGCTACTTCGTGCCCGCGGCGCGGGTCGTTCTGGAGGCCAACCGCCTGTGCCTGGTCAAGGATGGCCAGATACAGCGCCGCGGCATGCGCCGCGAATACATAACGGAAGACGAATTGATGGCGGAATTACGTAAGAACGGCATCGACGATATCAAAAAAGTCAGGCGCGCATATATGGAGGAAGCCGGCGACATCAGTGTTCTGCCTTATCGGAAATGACGGGCGGCCGAGCCACGGCCAATACCGTCGCCAACAGCTCGCGAGGATCCACCGGCTTGGACACATGCACCTGGAAGCCCGCCAGCAAAGCGCGCAGCCTGTGTTCACGCTCCGTGTAGCCCGACAGCGCGATGGCGGGCAGGCGCTGCGCCAGGGAGGATTTGCGTTGCGCCTCCATATTCCTGATTTGCGTTATGACCTCGTAGCCATCGGGCTCGCCCAGCGAAATATCGCAAATCAGCGCATTGGGCCACTGGTCCGGGGTGCGCTCCCGCAAGGCGGACAATAGCGACAGTCCGGAAGAAAAAAGCTCCACCTCGCAGCCTTGATCCAACAGAACGTCCCCCAGAAGCTCCCGGGCCTCTTCCTGGTCATCGGTGATGAATACCGTCAGGCCCCTCAGCCTGCCGCCATCCGTCCATTCCTTGGGCGCGGCAGGCGCCAGCGAGGCGACCGCCCGCAGAGGCAAGTGCATGGAAAACGTCATGCCGCCGCCGTCATCCGACGGACGTACCTGCAGACGCCCTCCCATCTGTTCAAGCACGCTGCTCACCCGCAACGGGTCGAGCACCGGAACCGCCGCGGCTTGCGCCGTCCCGCCGTCAGCCGCGTCCAGAGGCTCTGGCGGCGCCAGGCGCCGGTCGGTCACGGCTACCATGGCATCGGTGCCGTCGCGTTCCACGCGCAACTCAAGGCGCTCCGACGGCGGCGTGAAAGCAATGGCGTTTTCGCATACCTCGCACAACACCTGCTGCAAGGCGCTGGGATCGCCGGTCACCCGCAGCGAATCCGGACTGATCAAGGTATAAAGCACGATGCCCTTTTCATCGATCTGGGGACGCATCGCGTCCAGGACACCCGCGACCAGGGTGGTCAAATTGATCGGCTGCGCGCTCAGGCGGGTCCCCGATTCATCCAGTTCATTCTGTTGACGCTGCAGATCCCACATCTGCGAATACGTGCCTTTGGCCCGCAGCAGCTGCGCATGCGTGCCGCGCTCCACGATGTGGCCATGGTCCATGACCAGAATAAGGTCGGCATCGATGATGGTCGACAGACGGTGGGCAATGATCAAGGTACTGCGGCCCTGAGCCAGCAATTCGAGCTCGCCCTGGATGGCCCGCTCGGTGCGCGTATCCAGCGCCGAGGTCGCTTCATCGAACACCAGCAGCGGCGGATTCTTCAGTATGGCGCGCGCAATGGCAATGCGCTGGCGCTCGCCGCCCGAGAGCTTGACCCCGCGCTCTCCCACCAAAGTGCCGTACTGAGCCGGCAGGCTCTGGATCAATTCGTGGATGCGGGCGGCTTTGGCGGCCTCGATGACGTCCGCCAGCGACGCCCCCGCGCGCCCATAGGCAATGTTGTAGGCAATCGTATTATTGAACAGGATCGAGTCCTGAGGCACGACGCCTATCGAGGCGCGCAGGCTCTTCAGGCTGACCGCGCGCACGTCCTGGCCATCGACCTCCACGCTGCCGCCGTCCACATCATAAAAACGCAAAAGCAGCCTGGCCAGCGTGGACTTGCCCGAACCGCTGCCGCCCACCACCGCCACCGTCGCCCCCGGCTCGATGCGGAAGTCGACCTCGTGCAGGATCTGGCGTCCCGGCTCGTAGGAAAAATCGACTTGCTTGAAGGCCACCGCCCCGTCGCCCAATTGCAGGGGCGGCAAGCTTTGCCCAGGATCCGTCTCGGGTGGATACCGCAGCAGATCGGACATGCGTTCAGCATTGATCAGCGCTTCGCGCGCCTGTCGAAACACCAGTCCCAGCGCGCTCAAGGGCAGGCAGACCTGGATGACATAGGCGTTGACCAGCACCAGATCGCCGACCGCCATCCTGCCTTCCACCACCTCCTGGCCGGCCAGGATCATGACGGCGGCCACCCCCAGCGCAATGATGCCGCTCTGGCCCACATGCAGAATCGACAGCGCCTTCTGATTGTCTATTCCCACCCCTATCCACTTCTTCATGGTATCGCGCAAACGCTGCGATTCAAACGTCTCGCTGGTGTAGAACTTGACCGTCTCGTAGTTCAACAAGCTGTCGACCAGATGGCCGGCGGCCGACGAGTCCAACTCATTGAGCCGGCGCTGATAGGGAGTGCGCCTCTCGGTGAATATGACTGTATATACGCCATATGCGATGAAGGTGGCCGCCACGATGCCGGCAAATCCAAGCCGGTAGGCGAACATCATGATCAGGACCACCGACACGATTTCGATCAGCGTTGGCAGGACCGTGAAAAGCGCCGTTCCAAGCAGGAAGCCGACACCCGCCGTCCCGCGCTGCACGTCGCGTGAAAACATGCCTGTCTGGTGGCCTCCGTGGAACTTCACGCCCAGGCTGTGCAGATGGTCGAACATCCTGACGGTGAAATCGGCCACCGCCGTTTGCGTCACCCGCGCAAACACCAGGTCGCGCAGTTCAGTGAACAGGCCGGAGGCAAAACGCAGCAGCGCATAGCCCAGCAGCAGGAACACCGGCAGCACCAGCTCGCCGTGTCCAGCCTCCAGGCTGTCGACGATGCCTTTCAAGGCGACCGGCACCAGTACCGCCAGCAGCTTGGCAACGACCAGCAAAGCCAGCGCTGCGCCCGCCCGCCGCCGGAATCGCCACAGTACCTGGGCGACCGTCCTTAGAATTTCCCGGCGGGCCAGGATGGCCGAGCCCGCGCCTTTATCCGGCCTGCGGCCATTTCGAATACCCTGATCAGCGCTTTCCATCAGTACGATCTCTATCCACGGTTCGCAACCCCGGGATGGCGGCAATTAGCATGCCCGCAGGAAAGCCAGGAAGCGTCTTTCATCGGCGCGCAGGCCGGCGGGAGCACTCAGGCTGGCGCGCGGCGGAAGCTGTCCGGCCAGATAGGCCTGCGTAACGGCCGGGTGTATGTAACAGTCGCGGCATATGGCGGGGGTGTTGCCCAGCATTTGCGCGGCGGCCTTGTAAACATCGCCCAAGGCCGCCTTGCCGCAGACCCGCGTCCCGCCTCCGTGCTTTTGCAGTTGCTTGAAAGCAAATACCGATGCTCCCCAGGTACGGTAGTGCTTGGCGGTGAAATCGCCGCCGCCCGCTACTTTCAGATAATCGTTCACGCAGCCCGAATCGATACGGTGCGTGCTTCCTTCCTCATCGCGGTACTGGAACAGCTCGTGGCCGGGAATCTCCATGCAACGCCTTATGGCCCGGGCGATCCTGCGGTCATTGATGGTGACGTCGTGCCGTACACCGCTTTTACCGCGAAACTGGAAACGGATCCGGCTGCCCATGACGGTGGCATGCCGGCGCCGCAAGGTCGTCAAGCCGAAGGATTTATTGCTTTTGGCATATTCGCGCGTACCGACGCGAATCAACGTCAGGTCCAAAAGCTTGACCACAAGAGCGGTGATCTTCCGGATAGTGAGTGCGTTCGATTGCATATCCCGCTCCACCCGGCGGCGTATGCGCGGCAAGGCGGCGCCGAACTGCTCCAGTTGCCGGTACTTGTGGGCATCCCGGATTTCCTTCCACTGATCGTGATAGCGATATTGCTTGCGTCCTCTCGCATCCCGGGCGGTAGCCTGGATATGCCCATCCGGATCCGGGCATATCCAGACGTCTTCGTAAGCGGGCGGGATGGCCAGGGCATTGATCCTGTTCAACACACTCGCATCCCGAATCGCCTTGCCCTGCGCATCGACATACCGGAAACCCTTGCCCGCCTTTTTACGCGCTATTCCCGGTTCCGCATCGGTGGAGTAAACCAATCCCCGCCCGCCTTCGGCCACCTCGGATACATCGGACGCATCCTTCATCGTTCATCATTCATGCATTGCACGAAATCAGGACATGGCGGCGGACGGTACTAGATCCTGCTTGAGAGACTCCATCTCCTGCGCCAGATCCTTCAGGTCTATTTTCTTGGAAATCACCTTGGGAAACAGCTCGCCCTCCTCCTCCGTGACATGGTGGTTCACGTATTCTCCCAGCACGGTGAATTTCGCATCGTACAAATCGTCTTCGGGGTCCATGCCCTGAAGCTGGGTGATGAGCTCCTTGGCGGAGGCATGCTCCACCAGCGCTTCGTTGAGCAGTTCGCCGAAGGCCTGGGGATCCTGGTCCCGCAGATAGGGATAGAACTTCTCCTCTTCGATCTTCGTATGCACGGTCAGCTCCGTACAGGCTTCCTCCACCATCCTTTGCCGAGCAGCGACATCCTTCTCCTTTTCAAAATCCTTGAAAATTTTCTTGACCTTCCGATGGTCGTCCAGCAATAGACTCAACGCCGCCTTCTGGGCCGCGGGAATTTCCGATTTATTCATGTTCGCTCCTGTGTGCAAAGCTGTTTAGGCGTGTCCCGGCGCTTGTGTCCGGCAGCACCTGCAGAGCAATTTCCATGCCGCCCAGGAGCGTCAAGACAAGGCGGGATCCACAGGCCGGGACGCAGGCGCATGCGAGCGCGACCCGTAGCGGTTTGCATAGCACCAGGTAAACTCGGCGCCAAGCAGGAAAACCTGCGCCGCGTAATACACCCAAATCAATACGACGATCAACGAGCCTGTGGCGGTCAGCGACGATACGGTCGAACTCTTGCCCAGATACAGGCCAATGCCGGCCTTGCCGATCTCGAACAGCAGGGCCGTCACGGCCGCGCCTATCCATACATCGCGCCATGCTATGGTGGCCTGCGGCATGAATTTATATATGGCGGCGAACAGCACCACCGTCATGGTCAGGGAGAAAGCCGCGTTCGCGATCTGAAGCACCGCCTCCCATCCCGGAAAGAATGCGCTGCTCCATTGCCCCAGGACGGCGAGCAGCGCACTGGCGACCAATGACACCAGAAGAAGAAATCCCAAGCCCAGCACCAATCCGAATGAAAGCAGCCTGGCCCGGAACAGCGCCCATAGGCCCGCTCTTTTCTGCTTGCTGGGCACCTGCCATATCCGGTCCAGCGCGCTTTGCAATTCGGCAAAGACGCGGGTCGCGCCCACCGCCAGAATGACGACGCTGACCAGCGTGGCGAAAAAGCCCTGAGCAGGCTTGTCGGCGCTTTTAATCAGGCTTTGTATGCCCGAGGCGCCTTCGGGTCCAACCAGGCCGCCCAGCTGGCGAATGATTTCCCCTCTTACCGCGTCTTCCCCCCACACGGAACCGGCCACGGCGATCACGATGATCAATAGCGGAGCAATCGAGAAAATCGTGTAGAAGGCAAGCGCGGCTCCCAGGCTGGACGCGTAATCCTCTTTCCAGGCCAGAAACGAGCTTTTCACCAGATCGAAGAATGCCCTTGCCGTCATGGTGTGCCGTGCCATCGGGCAGCCTGCCTCAAGGTATCGCCCTGTCGTGGCCCAGCGACGGCGCCTCCGGGATGGAAGCGGCCCTTTGCTTGGCCAGTGCCTTCAGGCAATGAGCAATGCTGGCCGCGATCGCCTCGTCGAACCAGGGCAGGGCTCCGCTGACTCCGACGACGATGCCGTCGACGCATGCGCTGCCCCATAGGCCGGTATCCGAACCCTTTAACAAATGAGGGGCCAATTGCCGTACGAAATGCCCGTCCCGGCCCGTCCGCCATGCAACCCGGGTTTTATCGCGTGCAAAACGGGCATAGTCGGCATCCCAGGCGGAGCGGTCTCCCACGGCATGCTCATAAAGAACCGCATGATCGAAATCACTGGCCTCGGGGCCCAGCGCGGGATCCATGATCACAATATAAAGGAAGCCGCTATCGCCTATCGTGCGTTGCAGCAGGCCTTGCTCCACCATGGGTAAAACCAGGGCGACCGCCTCGCGGGCGGCTCGTTGATCGGCAAAGAAGCTGCCCGATGCGAACGGTTCCTTGTCTTCCATCATAATGCGCCCTCCGGCTTCTCATTCGGCTTTATGCAGTCCGGCATGCAACTGCTTGGCCATCTGCAAATGGCCCTGCAATACGGGCAGGGTCTTGGAAGCGAATGCCTTCACATCGCCATCAGCGGCATTTTTCGAGGCATTGGTAAAAAGAGCGACCGCCTCTTCATGCGCTATCACGCCGATTTCCTGGGCGTACTTCTTGTCAAACTCCTCGCCCTTGAGCTTGCCCAGCTTGGCAAGCTGGTCCTGCTGCTTTTTATTCATGGACGCCGGCAGTTGCACATCCTTGGCCTTGGCCAGGGCTTGCAGTTCGGTGTCCGCCTTGCCATGATCGGCAAGCATTTTTTGCGCGAACGACTTTACCTGCGCCGATTGCGCCGATTTATCCGCCAGGGCGCTGGCCTCCAATTCCAGCTTGCCAGCCGCCGCCGCCGAAGTCATGAAGGTCATATCGGCTTTGCCGACGCCGGCGGCCAAGGCCGCTCCGGATACAGCGCACACCGCAAGGGAAAAACAAAGCTTGTGAAGGGAGAATACATGCATGGAAGGCTCCTTGGGTGGTCGAAATGCAAACGCAATACACCAGCAAGCCCCATGCCGCCGCAAAGCCCCCTTCTTTTATGCCGAGCGGCTCAAGCGCTTGTACCCATATGCCTGCTCCCATCAGGGCCTTGAAACCGCAAATATGCATAAATGAACGAAATATCGAAGCGGCTGCGGTGCAAGCAACACAAGAGGCAAGTTATGGTGTTCAATACCGCTCATGAAGATCGACACCCAACCCTCCGGCGATGTTGAATCGCCCTATGCGTGGACACGCCTCATCGTGTCGCTGCTGCTGATGACCATCGGCGGATCGGGCATGTATTCCGTGACAGTGGTGCTGCCGCAAATACAGGCGGAGTTCGGCGTAAGCCGGTCGGACGCCTCGCTGCCCTACACCCTGACGATGGTCGGCTTCGGCCTGGGCGGCATACTGATGGGCCGCCTCTCGGATCGCTTCGGCGTATTCGTCCCTATCGTGGTGGGCACGCTGGGCATCAGTTCGGGATTCATGCTGGCCGGTTCGGCCGGCAGCCTCTGGCAATTCAATCTGGCGCAAGGCCTGCTTATCGGACTCATGGGCACGGCGGCCAGCTTCGCGCCCCTGGTCGCGGACACTTCCCAATGGTTTACACGCCGGCGCGGCATCGCGCTGGCCATTTGCATGAGCGGCAATTATCTGGCCGGGGCTGTCTGGCCGCCCATCATGCAGCACTTCATCGATACCGTAGGCTGGCGCCAGACCTACCTGGGCATAGGCATGTTCTGTCTGCTGTCCATGCTTCCGCTGGCGCTGGTCTATCGCCGCCGGCCGCCATCGACGCAACCGTCGGCGGCCGGCGGCCAATCCAGGCCGAAGGCGCGATTCGCCCTGGAAGCGGCCCGCTCCGACCCTTCCCGGCCGCTGGGCCTGACGCCGGGCGCCTTGCAGGTGCTGCTCTGCATCGCCGGCGTGGCCTGCTGCGTGGCCATGGCCATGCCGCAAGTCCATATCGTGGCGTACTGCGGCGACCTGGGCTTCGGCGCCGCCCGAGGCGCCGAAATGCTGGCGCTCATGTTGGGCCTTGGCATCGTCAGCCGCCTGGTGTCGGGCTGGATTTCCGACCATATCGGCGGCTTGCGCACCCTGCTTCTGGGTTCGGTGCTTCAGGGCGTCGCCCTGCTTATGTTCCTGTCCAGCAACGGCCTGGTTTCGCTGTATGTCATTTCCGGCTTGTTCGGCCTGTTCCAAGGCGGCATCGTTCCGGCATATGCATTGATCGTCCGCGAATTCTTCACGCCCAAGGAAGCCGGGGCGCGCGTCGGAACCGTGCTGATGGCCACGCTTTTCGGCATGGCGCTTGGCGGCTGGATGTCGGGCGCCATCTACGATCTTAGCGGCTCTTACCAAGCCGCCTTCGTCAACGGCCTGGCCTGGAACGCACTGAACATCAGCATCATCGGATTCCTGTTGTACCGCGCCAAACGGGGGCCGGGTCGGGCAGGCGTCCCCATGAGGGCATAAACCGCCAGGCCGGATCCCA
The DNA here is from genome assembly GCF_048751585.1 of Pollutimonas rozaliensis. Lineage (NCBI taxonomy): Bacteria > Pseudomonadati > Pseudomonadota > Betaproteobacteria > Burkholderiales > Alcaligenaceae > Pollutimonas > Pollutimonas rozaliensis. Next base: position 129,733 of record NZ_JAZHOB010000007.1, read on the forward strand.
TTGACCCTTGACGTTAGGCGGCCCTAGCCGCGAAACGACAGCGCGACGAAATCCACAAAGGCGCGCACGCGCGTCGAGAGCTGATGCCTTTGCAGGTAGGTCGCGTAGATATCGGCATCGGGCGTCTGGTAATCGTGCAATACCTGCACCAGGCGGCCGCTATCGAGATAACGGGAAATATCCCATTCGGCGCGCATCAGGATGCCATGGCCATCCAGTGCCCAGTTCACCGCCGTTTCCCCATCGTTGGTGCTCAGTGTGCCATGCACCCGGACGACTTCAGTCGTTTTTTCGCCGCCCTGCTCCGTGGTCAGGCGCCAGACGCCATAGGCTTCGTCGCCCTGCTGTATGCCTATGCAGTTATGCTTTTCCAGATCCTTGGGTGTGGCGGGCGCCGCATGGCGGGCCAGATAGGCGGGCGAGGCGCACAGCAGCCTGCGGTTGGCCGCCAGGCGCCGGGCCATGATGCGGCCGTCGGGTGGTTCTCCGAAGCGGATGCACACATCGAAAGCATCGCTGCTGAAGGCGGGCGGGTCGACCGACAACTGCAACTGGACCTGCACGTCCGGATACTTCAGCATGAAACGCGACACCAGCGGCGCGATATAGCTTCGCCCGAACCCCGGCGATGCATTGACGCGCAACAGCCCCTTGGGCGCGGCTCCGGATCCCGCCAGCAGTTGCTCCATGTCGTCGATTTCAGCCAGGATGCGGCGGGCGTGAGCCAAATAGATTTCGCCCTCGGGCGTCAGCCGCATGCGCCGGGTCGTGCGTATGACAAGCGGTATCCCCAGACGGGCCTCCATCTGCGCAAGACGCTTGCTGACCGCGGGGGTGGTAACACCCAGGGTACGCGCCGCCGCCCCCAGCCCCGCCGATGCGGCAAGAACCGAAAAAAAAGCGAGCTCGGACGGATGGGTTCCAGAAGTCATGCGTATGCGTTTTGATTATTGAATACAAGTTAACAGTGGTTTCACCGCCAGCCCCTTATTTTGAACTGAATTGCTCCTATAGTTCAAGCAAAGCCAAGCATTGCAAGAGGAGCATTGGATGAAAACATATCGCATCGCCACGATTCCCGGCGACGGCATCGGCAAGGAAGTCATACCCGCTGGCCAGGAACTGCTGCAGGCACTGGCCGCGGCGGACCGCTCTTTCGCCTTCGAGTTCGAAAACTTCGATTGGGGCGGCGACTACTACCGCAAGCACGGCGCCATGATGCCTGAAGACGGACTGGATGCCCTGCGCGGCAAGGACGCCATTCTGTTCGGCTCCGCCGGTGACCCGGACATTCCCGATCACATCACGCTATGGGGCCTGCGCCTGAAAATCTGCCAGGGTTTCGACCAGTACGCCAATGTCCGCCCCACCCGGATTCTTCCCGGCATCGATGCGCCGCTCAAGCGCTGCGCCGTCGAAGACCTGAACTGGGTCATCGTCCGTGAAAACTCGGAAGGCGAATACTCGGGCGTGGGCGGACGAGTCCACCAAGGGCATCCCATCGAAGCCGCCACCGACGTTTCCATCATGACGCGTGCCGGTGTGGAGCGCATATTGCGCTATGCCTTCCGTCTTGCCCAGTCGCGTCCCCGCAAGCTGCTTACCGTCATCACCAAGTCCAACGCGCAGCGCCACGCCATGGTCATGTGGGACGAAATCGCCAAGCAGGTATCGGCGGAGTTTCCCGATGTCGCCTGGGACAAGGAACTGGTCGATGCGGCCACCGCGCGCATGGTGAACCGCCCCGCATCCATGGACACCATTGTCGCCACCAACCTGCACGCCGACATCCTGAGCGACCTGGCCGCTGCGCTGGCGGGTAGCCTGGGCATTGCGCCCACCGGCAACATCGACCCCGAAAGGCGCTATCCATCCATGTTCGAACCCATCCACGGATCGGCCTTCGACATCATGGGCAAGGGCCTGGCCAATCCGGTCGGCACATTCTGGTCGGTCGTCATGCTGCTGGAGCACCTGGGCGAAACCGCCGCCGCCCAGCGCGTCATGCGCGCCCTGGAATATATAACCTCCCGCCCCGAGTTGCATACCGGCGATCTGGGCGGCAGCGCCACGACCGCCGCCGTTACCAAGGCCATGTGCGACCGGATCGCACAAGCCTGATCAACAGCGCAGCAATACGGCGCCACCCCGGCGCCTACATATAAAACAGGAGACAAGCATGAAAAAAAATCAAATCAATGGAACGGGAAGAAAAGCGGCCGGGCTTGCGAAGGCGGGCGTTGGCGCGCTGGCCGTGTTCGCCTTGTCCAGCTCCCTTGCCATGGCGCAAGCCTGGCCCGACAAACCGGTCAGCCTGGTCGTGCCATTCGCGGCGGGCGGCACCACGGATGTCCTGGCGCGCGCCCTGGGCGATCAGTTGTCCAAATCGCTGGGACAGCCCGTGATCGTTGAAAACAAGCCGGGAGCGGGCGCCACGCTGGGCGCCGACATTGTCGCGCGCGCCAAACCCGACGGCTATACGCTGCTCATGGGGGCGGTACACCACACCATTGCCACCAGCGTCTATAAAAAGCTTTCCTACGATTTCCAGAAAAGCTTTGAACCCATAACGACGGTTGCCCTGGTTCCCAACGTGCTGGTCATCAACGCCGCCAACACCCCCGCCAAGACGCCGGCGGAACTGGTCGCGCTGGCCAAGAAATCGGCGACCAGCCTGGCATATGGGTCAAATGGCTATGGCACCTTGCAACACCTGATCGGCACACAATTCGCCATGCAGAACGGCATTGAGTTGCTGCATGTGCCCTACAAGGGCAGCGGCCCCCTGACCACCGACCTTATCGGCGGCCAGGTCACTATGTCTTTCGACACAGTCACGCCCGTCCTGCCGCATATCCAGGCCGGCAAGCTGCGCGCCTTGGCCGTCACAACCGCCAAGCGCTCGTCCGTGCTGCCCGATACGCCGACCTTGAATGAATCGGGCATGCATGACTTCGACCTTGGAACCTGGTTCGGCGTGCTGGCCCCCGCGGGTACGCCGGCAAACGTCCTGGACAAGCTGAACACGGAAATGGTCAAGGTCATCAAGTCGGCCGAGTTCCGCGACAGAATGTCCAAGATCGGCGCCGAGCCCATAGGAAATTCGCGTGCGGAGATGGCCAGACAGATCGACGACGACACCAAGCGGTTTGCCCAAGTCATCAAAAAAGCCAACATAACGGTTAATTGAAGCAGGAATATCGGGCTACAAAACCTGGCATCCAGCTTGGAAAAGAACAGGCCGCCGATCATATGATCAGGCGGCCTGTTTTACTGGATTCATATACAGTGGTTTTTCCAGAATGGCATCAAGCTTGCAAATGACTTAAAAAAAAACTTAAAAGAATGTTGTAACTACCTAATATAAAGACGTTTTTTCTGATACTATCACTTCAATTAAAAATACGTCCTCGCGCCCACGACATGTCTGCTATCCGGAACACACCCTTGCGCCGCTTCTCCCTATTGGCTCTGCTGCCGGTATGCTTCGTTTTCGCGCTAAGCACCAGCATTCCGGCCCAGGCGCGAACACAGACGAAAACCGCTCAAACACAGAAAGCCGGCGCCTCGGCCAAGAAACCCGCTCCTAAAAAAACGGCCGCCAAAAAAACCGCCAAGCGCAAGATTGCCAAGGCCCGCCCGGCCAGCGCCGGCAAGTCCCATATCGTACGACGCCAGAACTTGCGCAAGGCCAGCTACGCCCCGCTCATCCAGGAAGCCGCGCCTCCGCAAGCGGGAACTCCCGAAACAGGACTGGACACCCGCCAGGCCATGCTGCGCTCCGAAGTCGCTTTCGTGCAGGATCTTGAAAGCTCCCATGTCCTTTACGACAAGAACGGCGATGAAGTCCGCCCGATTGCATCCATTTCCAAGCTTATGACCGCGCTGGTGGTCGCTGAAGCCGGCCTGCCCATGGACGAGGTCCTGGAAATTTCCGATGCCGACGTCGACCGCTTGCGCCATTCGCGTTCACGCCTGCGGGTCGGCACGCAGCTTAGCCGCGCCGACATGCTGCACTTGGCGCTGATGTCTTCGGAAAACCGCGCCGCCCATGCACTGAGCCGCTATTATCCAGGCGGCATGCCCGCCTTTGTGCGCGCCATGAACGACAAGGCGCGTGCCCTGGGCATGCGCAAGACGCACTTCGTCGAGCCCACCGGCCTGTCCAGCGAAAACGTTTCCTCGCCGCGCGACCTCGTCAAGCTATTGCGCGCCGTCAGCAAACAGCCGCTTATCCATCGCTACACCACCGACGACAGTTATCTGGTCGATGTCGGCCGGGGCCGGCAACTGGTCTACAACAATACCAATCGCCTGGTGAAGAATTCCGATTGGGACATCCGGATATCCAAAACCGGCTTCATCAATGAAGCGGGCGAATGCCTGGTCATGCTGACCCGGATCGACAACCGCGATGTCGCCATCGTACTGCTCAATTCCACAGGACGCTATTCACGCATCGGCGACGCCGTGCGCATTCGCAACCTGGTTGAAAACGACAGCAACGTGGCGATGCTCTAAACCCTACCCCGATCGCGCCCGGACCATGTGCATTGCCTACCTGTCCATCTTCGCGCATCCTCGATGGCCTTTGTTCATTGCGGCCAATCGCGACGAATTCCATCAACGGGCCAGCCTGCCCGCCGCGCCCTGGCCTGATCGGCCCGACGTCATTGCGGGCATAGATTGCCTGGGCAAGGGAAGCTGGCTGGGCATGACCCGGCAAGGCCGTTTTGCCCTGCTGACCAATTATCGCGACCCCTCACGCCTTGTTCCAGACGCGCCATCGCGCGGCGAACTGGTCAGCCAATACCTGACGAGCCAGGAATCGCCCGCATCGTACGCGCAACGCATACACGCCGCGGGCCCGGCCTATAACGGGTTCAACCTGATCGTGGGCGACCCGGACGCCGCTTGCTATGTGGGCAACCAGGCCGGACAAGCCGCGCCCCAGGCCTTGCAGCCGGGCCGCTACATTGTGTCCAACCATTTGCTGGATACGCCCTGGCCCAAGGCGGAGCGCCTAAGGACCGCGCTTGATTCCTTTTCGCTGGATGGGCTGGAGCAATCACTGACGCCCATCTTCGAGATACTGAAAGACAACACGCCCGCCCAGGATCACGCCTTGCCCAGCACCGGCCTGACGCTGGAGCGCGAGCGGCTGCTTAGCAGCCCTTTCATCGTCAGCCCCGACTACGGCACCCGCTGTTCCACGGTCATTGCCGCACACGCCAGCGGCCGCGTGTTCTTCAGCGAAGTGAGCTACGATGAATCCGGCCGGTCCACCCAACGGCACGACTGGCCTTTTTCCCTTGTTCCAAGGAGTGCGCCATGAATGCTTCCATCTTTGGCACCCGGCCATCGAAAGCGGTATTGAACATAGCCCTGGCGACGGGCATATTGCTGGCCAGCGGCCTGTATATCCAGTCCCGCGCGGAGCTGCCCGCGACACAGATACAGGGCAGTACGGAATACATCAGCGGAGGCTTCGGCCAGGATGAATCCACGGCCTTGAAGCAGGCCATGGATCAGTGGCCTCTGGCCCTGACCTTTGCCAGCCAGGTGGACGGCAAGGCCGCCTATGCCGGCGAAGTGCAGGTGGTGATCCGCAACGCAAGCGATGCAACGGTTTTGAATGTCGCATCCGACGGGCCGTATTTTCTGGCCCGCCTGGACCCGGGCTCGTATCGGGTTTTCGCCACCTACGACGGCCAGACGCAATCGAAGGAAATCACCATCGCTCCGGCAGGAACGACTCGTGTGACGTTTACCTGGAACAGGCCGGCCTCGGGTCCCGATTGAACAGGTTCTAGTGCAAGGTTCTACCGGAAGGCGGGACCTCGTCGGACGCCTGCCCTTCTTGCAGCGACCCCAGGGCATCTTCCCAATTGCGCAAGGGGACACAGGTCTGCAGGCGCACGACGGCCTGCTTGATCAGGGCATCGTGCAATTCGTGCCCTATCCGGGAAGCCACATCCAGCGTCGCATCGCCTTGCAGTTCGCTCAGGCGGACCAGCGTGGATTCAACGTCTTCGACCGAGACCTGCTGATCGTTGGCGCCATGAAAAAAATGCAGCATGGTGGTGGGCGGCACCGTGCTGGGCAAGGCCGCATACAAGCCCGAAAAGGCCAGGACGCGGCCGGCCAGATTAGGCTGGGCATGGCTGGCTTCCAGCGCCATCGAGGCTCCTTGGGAAAATCCCGCCAGCGCCGTTTGCTGCCCCGACAAGCCGTAGCTGGATTGTATTTGGCGAATCTGTGCAATGAGTTCCGGCAGAGCCTGCGCGACACGTTCGGCATAATTGCTTTCGCGCAGGCCAACCGGATCGATCCAGTGATAGCCCGCTATGCCTTCCCGATCGGCAACGGATGCCGGATTGCCGGCCGGGATGTTTTCAAAAGCATAAGGAAGCACCACCATCGCTCGCGGAAAAGCGCGCTTGATGGCTTCGGCCAAAGGAAACATCTGCCGGGGGTCCGCCGACTCGCCATGCAGCAGTACAAAAAGCAGTTCGGGCTTTTCCGTCTTGGGTATGAAAATAAAAGGATCCGGAAAGTCCGGCTTCATCGCCATATCGTGATCTCCTCAAAGCCTGGCCTTGCTTGAAACTTCGAAAATTGTACGCCAGATAGGAAAGCCGTTTGATTAGGAACGCCATGATTTTTACTGTATATTTATACAGTATCAAGAATCCGGCCCCGGCAATGCGCGCTTTTTCCCTGCAACACCCCGAACACATCCACCCGGCCCTCTGGCGGGGGACCCAGCTTGCCCATGCGCGCCGCCCCGTCGTTTCCACCGGCTTCGCCGCCCTGGACCGCGAGCTTCCCGGGCAAGGCTGGCCTTTGGGTTCGCTCATCGAGTTCCTGCCCAGCCAGCCGGGAATAGGCGAAATACATTTGCTGCGGCCCGCCCTGGCCAATCTTTCTTCCGAGCGCAGCGTCATCCTGGTTCATCCCCCTTGCGAACCGTACTTCCACTGCTGGGTCGATTGGCGGCTTCAAAGCCGGCGCCTGTTATGGGTCAATCCGAAAACCCAGGGCGACGCCTTGTGGGCCGCCGAGCAAATCCTGAAACACAATGCCTGCGCCGCCCTGCTTTGCTGGGCCGCCACCCCGCAGCCGGACGGCGTGCGCCGCCTGCATCTTGTCGCACAGCAAAGCGACACGCTCTTCGTGCTTCTGCGTCCGCAAACCGCGGCCATGCATGCCAGCGCCGCGCCTTTGCGCCTGCGCCTGACGCCTTTCTCCCAGGGCATCGGAGCCTTCATCCTGAAGCGGCGCGGCCCTTCCTGCAACCAGCCGGTATCCCTTGTTTTTCAACCCGCGCGCAACACAGCCGGGTGCCTTGAATGCCATGAACAGCACGCCTCTCTGGTTCAGCCTGCATCTGCCCACGCACAGTCTGGACGTCCACTTCCCGCACTGGTCGGCTAAAACACTGCTGGCCGCCGTCTTGCTCAAGGACCGGGTCTGCGCCTGCACTCCGGCGGCGCAGGCCAAAGGCATCAGGCCGGGCATGCGATCCAGCACCGCGCTGGGACTGGCCCCCGGCATTTTGCTGGCCGCCGATCAGGCGCAGGCGCGGCATGACCATTTGCGGGAAATCGCCCTGTGCCTATTGCAATACACACCTCATGTAGCCTTTTTCGACGAGCATGCATTGGTTCTGGAGGTCGGGGCAAGCCTGAGCCTATTCCACGGAGTGCGCCGCCTGCATGCACGCATCCGGGCCAGCCTGGACAACATGGGCGTGCGGGCTCGTATCGGCATGGCGCCCACCGCCTTGGGCGCCTGGATGCTTGCTTGCCGCAGCCAGCCTGGGGCCCGCCGTGTGATAAGCCATCAGGCGCTGCGGCGCCGGCTCGACCCCTTGCCCACGCACAGCCTGCCCGCCGCCCGTCCCTTCGACGACTGGCTGGACGGCATAGCGTGCCACAGCCTTGCGCAATTGCGTTCATTGCCCCGCAAGGGGCTCCAGCAGCGCAGCAGCCCCCTGCTTTTACAGGAACTGGACGATGCCTACGGAGATGGCCGTCAAAGCTTTCCCTGGTTCCAGGCTCCCGAGCGCTTCAAGCTGCGCCATGAGCTGGACGAACACCTGGAGCACTACAACGCCGTCCTTGCGGTCGCAGGCCGCCTGATCGAACAATTGTGCGGCTGGCTGCATGCGCGGCAACGAGCCGCCCGTGTACTTGAGTTGCGGCTGCACCACGAAAAAGGCCGCCAGGCCAGGGCCCCCACCTGCATTGTGCTGCGCCTGTCGGAAGACGCCTGGCTGCCTGAAAATTTCCTCACCGTACTCAGGGAACGCCTGCAATCGCTCTGCCTGGATGCGCCGGTCATTTCGCTGGAGCTTTCCGTTACTGAAACGCTCTCCCGGCCTACGGCCAGCCTTAGCCTGTTCCCCGAGCCCTCGCAGTGGCTGCGCCAGGAACACCGGATGCTCGATCTCTTGCAGGCCCGACTGGGGCAGGATCGCGTTTTGCGCGCCTGTCCCAGCGCCGATTACCGTCCCGAGCAGGCTAACCAGTGGCTGGCCGCCGATGCCCATGCTTGCGCGGCGGACATGCCGCCTGCCCTCTCGGGACATTCCCGCCCATTCTGGCTCCTGCCCGAACCAGAACGACTGGATGTCCGCAATGATCGTCCCGCATACAGGCGCAACAGCCTGCGCCTGATCCAGGGGCCCGAGCGTGTGGAAACCGGCTGGTGGAACGCCGCCGGACACGAACAGCGCGATTACTTCATTGCGCAGGACGAGTCGGGCGCGCGGTACTGGATCTATCGACAGCGCGAAGCCGGGGGCCTGGGCTGGTTCCTGCACGGCTTTTTCGGCTGAATCCTTCTTGCCAGCCTACGCCTCATCATGAAAGCCGCCTTGCTTCCCGACTATGCCGAACTGGACTGTCTGTCCAATTTTTCGTTCCTGAAAGGCGCCTCGCACCCAGAGGAGCTGGTGGAACGCGCCGCGGAACTGGGCTACGAAGCCCTGGCTCTTTGCGACGAGTGTTCCCTGGCCGGCGTGGTGCGCGCCTGGACCGAAGCCCGGAAGCAGTCCATCAAACTGATTATCGGCAGCCGCTTCAAGGTGGACGGCATGGAAATCATCATCCTGGCGCGCAACAAGACAGGCTATGGAGATTTGTCGGAACTGATCACCCTGGCGCGCAGGCGCAGCGAAAAAGGCCAATACCGGCTGAGCCTGGAAGACATCGCCTCGCCGCCGCCGGGCGGCGAGCATCTGAAAAACCTGCCCGACTGCCTGTGCATATTCAAGCCGGATTACGACGTCGACCCCCAACTGCTGCACGAGCAAGCGGCACGATTGCTGCGTATCTTCGCCGGGCGCCTCTGGCTGGGCCTGGGCTTGCGATACCAGCACGCCGACGCCCAGCACCTTGCCAGGCTGGAATGGGCAGCCCGGCACTTTTCGATCCGGCTGGTGGCCACCGGCCAGGTGGAAATGCACAGGCGCTCGCGCCAGCCCCTGCACGACACCCTGGCCGCCATACGTCTTAAGCAGGCTGTGCAGCATTGCGGCTACGTCCTGAAGCCCAACGCGGAACACCACCTGCGCAGCCGCTTGCGCCTGGCCAATGCCTATCCCGCCCACACACTGGAGGAAACCCAGGTCGTGGCCGGGCTCTGCACATTCAGCCTGGACCAGATACGCTACCAGTATCCCCGGGAAATCGTGCCCGACGGCATGAGCGCAACGGCCTACCTGCGCCAGGAAACCTATGCCGGCGCCCGCAGGCGCTATCCCAATGGCATCGCCGATTCCATCAGAAGCCAACTGGAAAGCGAGCTGGCCATCATCGCCGGACTGGAATACGAGCCCTATTTCCTGACGGTCTACGACATCGTGCAGTTTGCCCGGCGACGCAACATCCTTTGCCAGGGGCGGGGCTCGGCGGCCAACTCCGCCGTCTGCTATTGCCTGGGCATCACCGAGGTCGACCCCGAGAACGGCAACGCCCTGTTCGCCCGCTTCATCAGCCAGGCCCGCAAGGAGCCGCCCGATATCGATGTGGACTTCGAACACCAGCGCCGCGAAGAAGTCATCCAATACATCTACGAAAAATATGGCCGGCATCGGGCGGCCCTGACGGCGGTGGTCAGCAGCTATCGCACACGCAGCGTCCTGCGCGACACGGGCAAGGCGCTGGGCCTGGATCCGGAACTGGTCGACCGGGTCGCCAAGTCCTTTCATTATTGGGATGGCAAGCAAAACCTTCTGGACAGGATCGCCGCGCACGGCCTGGAAGGCGGCTCGCACATTGCCAGGCTGTGGGCGGAGCTGGCACAGGAACTGTCCGGCTTTCCCCGGCATCTGTCGCAGCACCCCGGCGGCTTCGTCATCGCGCGCGACAAGCTGTGCCGGCTGGTGCCCATCGAGAACGCCGCCATGCCCGAACGCAGCATCGTCCAATGGGACAAGGACGACCTGGATGCCATGGGCCTGCTGAAAGTCGACATCCTGGCGCTGGGCATGCTGTCGGCGCTGCATCGCTGCCTGGACCTGGCCGGCCGCCGGCGCGGCAAGCCCTTGCTCATGCAGGATATCAAAGACAATGACGAGCCCACATACCGGATGATCCAGCAAGCCGATACGATAGGCGTGTTCCAGATCGAATCGCGGGCGCAAATGAGCATGCTGCCCCGCCTGAAGCCCGCCATCTTCTACGACCTGGTGATCCAGGTGGCCATCGTGCGGCCCGGCCCCATCCAGGGCGGTATGGTCCATCCCTATCTGCGGCGCAGGCAGCACCCGGAAGAAATAGAAGCCCCCACCCCCGCCATAGAGAAAGTGCTGTCGCGCACCCTGGGCGTTCCCATCTTCCAGGAGCAGGCCATGCAAATCGCCATGGCGGCCGCCGACTTCACCGCCGACGAAGCCGACCAATTGCGGCGATCCATGGCGGCCTGGAAGCGCAAGGGCGGCGTCGAACATTTCCGCAAGCGGCTGATCGACGGAATGATCCAGAATGGCTGCCCGGAAGAATTCGCCTTGCGCATATTCCGGCAACTGGAGGGTTTCGGGGAATACGGCTTTCCCGAAAGCCATGCGGCCAGCTTCGCCAAACTGGCCTACATCAGCGCCTGGCTCAAATGCCACGAACCCGAAGCCTTCCTGGTCGCGCTGCTCAATTCGCAGCCCATGGGCTTTTATTCGCCCAGCCAACTGGTGCAGGACGCCCGGCACCACGATGTCAAGGTACTGCCCGTGGATATTCAAGCCAGTTGCTGGGAGGCCGGCCTGGAGCCGGACGGCCGGCGCCCCGCCGTGCGCCTGGGCCTTAACCAGGTCAAAGGCCTGTCCAGGGACGCCGGGCTGCGCATCGAAGCCGCCCGTCGGCCAAGGCCTTTCGACACGGTGCAGGATCTGGCCGGCCGCGCCGGCCTGAGCCGCCACGAGATGGATGCCCTGGCGGCCGCCAATGCCTTGCAGCCGCTAAGCGGGCATCGGCGCCAGGCCCGTTGGCAGGCCGCCACCCAGCCGCTCAAGGGTTTGCTGCATGGCGCGCCCATCAACGAAACCGCCCAGCCTGCGCTGTCCGCGCCCACCGAAGGCCAGGACCTCGTTGCCGATTATCGCTCCATGGGCCTGACCCTGGGACGCCATCCCGTGGCCTTGCTGCGGCCCACCTTGGAGGCGCGGCGATTCGTGCCGGCGGCGACCTTGGCCGACGACTATCCCGACCGGCGCCTGGCCCGGGCCTGCGGCATCGTGACCGGGCGACAGCGCCCCCAGACCGCCAAGGGCACGGTATTCGTCACCCTGGAAGACGAAACGGGCAACGTCAACGTGATCGTCCATGCCGAGCTGGCCCAGCGCCAGCGGGCGGCGCTGGTGCAATCCAGCCTGATGGGCGTCTACGGTGTCTGGCAGCGCCACCAGGGCATCAATCACCTGTTGGCCAGCCGGCTTGTCGACCTGAGCGGCTTGTTGGGTTCCCTGCCCACCCGCAGCCGGAACTTCCATTAAAATGAACCCTTTGATCAGGATGCAATCATGGGCAACACGCTAAAACAGCAATTGGCCGATACCGTAAAAACCGCCATGCGCGCCAAGGATTCGGCCCGATTGGGCACCCTGCGTTTCCTGCAGGCCGCGATCAAGCAAAAAGAAGTCGACGAACGGCGCGACCTGGACGATGCCGACGTCACGGCCATCATCGAAAAGCAGGTGAAGCAGCGACGCGAATCCATTGCCGCCTTCGAGCAGGCCGGACGCACTGAAACGGCCAATCAGGAAAAAGCCGAATTATCCATCCTGCAGGAATTCCTGCCGCAACAGGCCGCGCCCGAAGAAATCGATGCCGCCATCGACGCCGCCATTGCCGACGTAAGCGGCCAGGGTGTGACGGGCGCGCCGGCCATGGGGAAAGTCATGGCGATACTCAAGACGGCCCTGGCCGGCCGCGCCGACATGTCGGCGGTATCCGCCCAGGTCAAAGCGCGCTTGATGTAATCCCAAATCAAGCGTGAACGCGAAGGCGAAGCGCAGACATTACTGGCGTAAGGCAAGCGAAGCCGACAAAATGCACGCTTGATTTGGATAGGGGCTTAGCGATAGGCCACGCAAACCGAGGTATCCATCAGGATGGACTGCCGCATGGCGTTCAGGGCGCCCGCATCCCAGGGCGAGTGCCCCCAGACGGTATGCGTTACCTGGGTATGGCTGGCATCGACGGCCTTGATATCGGTGCGCGCCACTTCCAGCCCGCCCAAAGGACTGCGAACCGCGACGCTGCCCGCCTGCATGGCCGGATCCACCTGCGCGTAGACATCGTAGTGCTTCTTTCCGCGCAGGCATTCATCAGCCTGATTCTGGGCCCGAAGGTATACGATCTGATAGCTGCGGGGAACCGTATAGGATACAGTGGGCGACTCATCGCCCGGCTGTATTCCGGCGATGCAGCCCGACAGCAGTGCCGCTGTCACGATACCGATCAATTGCGCTTTCACCGTTCCTCCGTGCATCTGCCCGCGTCAACTGGAAAGTTATCACGCCGCAAGCGGCAATTGGAATTTTTTTCTGCCTCAGGAGCAGGTTTCTTTCTGCGGCGCGGCGGCGCTGGACAAGGACGGATAGTCGATATAGCCTTTTGCCCCGGCCGTATAAAAGGTGCTGGGGTCCCAATCATTAAGCGATGCGCCGGCTTTCAGGCGCGCGACCAGATCCGGATTGGCGATGAAGGCCTTGCCGAACGCCACCGCATCGGCCTGCCCCTTGGCGACCATGGTATGCGCCGTGGCGATATCGTAGTTTTCATTGACGATGACCGGACCGCCGAACTGCCGCCGGATCTCCGCCGTCAGGCTGTCTTCGCCCAGGGATTCCCGCGTGAAGATGAAGGCGATGCCGCGCTGGCCCAAAGCGTGGGCCACATGGGAAAAGAGTTCGCGCGGATTGGAGTCGGACATGGAATGCGCGTCGCCGCGCGGTGAAAGATGCACCCCCACGCGGCCGGAGCCCCATACCCCCACGCAGGCATCGACCACTTCCAGCAGCAGGCGCGCCCTGTTTTCAATGGAACCGCCATACTCGTCATGCCGCTTGTTCACGCCATCCTGAAGGAATTGGTCGATCAGGTAGCCGTTTGCGCCATGCACTTCCACGCCATCGAAGCCGGCCTCGCGGGCATTCTGGGCCGCACGCGCGAAATCGTTGACAATGCCGGGGATTTCCTCGATGTGCAAGGCGCGCGGCACCACATAGGGGCGCTTGGGGCGCAACAGGCTGACGTTGCCTTGGCAAGCCACCGCGCTGGGCGCCACGGGGATTTCGCCGTTCAGGAATTCGGGGTCGGAAACGCGTCCCACATGCCATAGCTGCAGGAGGATTTTTCCGCCCTTGCTGTGCACGGCCTGGGTGATCTTCTTCCAGCCTTCCACCTGGGCGCTGCTCCAGATGCCAGGGGTGCTGGGGTAGCCGACCCCTTGGGGCGACACCGATGTGGCTTCCGACAAGATCAGGCCAGCCGTCGCACGCTGGCAATAATAACTGCGCATCAAGTCGTTCGGCACACGTCCATCCGATGCGCGATTCCGGGTAAGCGGAGCCATTACAATACGGTTGTTTAATGCCACAGCCCCCAATTGAATGGGGTCGAACAAGCTAGTCATCATTAATACTGCTACTCAAATCAAGGTTAACCCTAGTCAGTGTGCCTGAAAATAACAGAAGCCGCACAGACAGGCATATGTCCATTAGGGTTTTTACCAGAATTTGCGCCACCCCCGCAATCCACTATCGTAGAGTAAGCCGTTCGCCGGAATACAAAAAGCAAGGAAGCACATGGGACAATTCGCCGTTATCGGCCTGGGCCGTTTCGGTTCCGCCTCAGCCCTGGAACTCATGAAAATGGGCCACTCGGTGCTGGGCGTCGACACCGACGGTAAAGTCATCGACAAATATGCCGATCAGCTGACGCATGCGGTCATCGCCGATGTCACCGACCGCGCCGCCCTGGAAGAACTCGGCCTGGACAACTACGATGTGGTGCTGGTCGCCATAGGCGAAGGAATACAGGCCAGCCTGCTTTGCGTCGTCCACCTGAAGTCCCTGGGAATACCGACCATCTGGGTCAAGGCCACTTCGCATGCCCAGCACCTCATCCTGAGCAAGCTCGGGGTGGATCGCATCGTGCATCCCGAAGAAGAAATGGGTATACGGGTGGCCCAGGCGCTTAGCTATCCCATGGTCAACGACTACATCTCCATGGGCAATGGCGAGTTCGTCGTGGAGATCGACGTCAGCGATCGCCTGGAAGGCATCCCGCTAAGCCAGGTATTGCAGGGCGTGCCCGACACCATCCATGTGCTGCTGGTCAAGCGCAAGATCCAGATCTTCGTCCATCCTTCGGACGATTTCACGCTAGAGGCCAAAGACACCTTGGTATTGTTGGGACAACTGAGCACCCTGAAGGCCATTGCGCCCAAGCTTGCCTGAGCCATGCGCAACTGGCTGCCGCTTTATAGCTATCAATCGTACCAACGGATACGGCGCACCGGGCTGTTGCGCGCCAGCCCGCCCATCGTGCTGGCCGCGGGCTTCCTGGCGCTTATCGCCCTGGGCACAGTTCTGCTTGCCCTGCCCATCGCGGGCCGCGAACCCATCAGCCTGTTCACGGCCTTCTTCATGGCGACCTCGGCGGTTACCGTCACCGGCCTGACCGCTATCGATCCGGCCGTTTCGCTCAGCCTTTTCGGCCAGATCGTGCTGATTTGCCTGGTGCAGTTGGGAGGGCTGGGCTTTGTCACTTTCGCCGTGGTCGCCGCCATCACCCTGGGCAAGAAGATGAGCCTGAAGCACCAGGCGCTCGCGCTGGAAGCCTTCAATCAGACCAGCGTGTCCAAGATCCGCCGCACCGCGTTTTCCGTCTTCAAGATATCGCTGGGCATAGAAGCCATTGCGGCGATCATCCTGGCCCTATGGTGGTGGCGCGACTACCCCTTGGCCACCGCGGCATACCGGGCTGTGTTCCATGCCATCGCCGCCTTCAATAACGCCGGATTCTCGCTGTTTCCGTCCAGCCTGGCGCTGTTCGCGGAAGACACCGCCGTCATACTGACGATCAGTTTTTCCATCATCCTGGGCGGCATCGGCTTCTCGGTGCTGAGCGATGTCGGACACAAGAAGCGTTGGGCCACCCTGCTGCCCTACACCAAGGCCATACTGCTGGGTACGCTGGCCCTGAACCTGATCGGCTTCGTTGCCATCTGGGCGCTGGAATTCAACAACCCCGATACCCTGGGAAGCCTATCGATCCATGGGCAGGCACTGGCCGCCTGGATGCAGAGCGTAACCAGCCGCACCGCCGGCTTCACCAGCATCGACATCACCCAACTGCACGACAGCTCCACCCTGGTGGTCATCCTGCTCATGTTCATCGGCGGCGGTTCGCTGAGCACCGCCAGCGGCATCAAGATAGGGACCTTCATCGTCCTGCTTGCCGCCGTCTATTCCTATATTTTCCATCGCAAGGAAGTCGTGCTGATAAAGCGTTCAATATCGCCCGATACGGTTCAGAAAGCGCTGGCGCTGGTTCTGGTCACCTGCGCGCTGATCTTCGTGGGCGTCCTGTTCTTGACGATATTCGAGAAAGCGCCCTTCATCAGCATTCTGTTCGAGGTGGTCTCGGCCGTCAGCACCACCGGGCTAAGCCGGGATCTGACCCATAACCTTTCCGCGCCCAGCCAGTTCTTGCTTGCCTTGCTGATGTTCGCAGGCCGGCTCGGTCCATTGACCCTGGTATACAGCCTTGCCACGCAAAAACGCAGCCGCGTGCGCTATCCGGAAACCGAGTTCCAGGTAGGTTGAAAACTATGCTAGAATCTCGTTCTTCGCTGATCTTGGTTTGGTCCATCAGCGAGACGACTAAAGGCAAAGCTGATCAAAGGCTTTCGCCGATAGTTTCGGGGCGTAGCGCAGCCTGGTAGCGCACTTGCATGGGGTGCAAGGGGTCGCGAGTTCGAATCCCGCCGTCCCGACCAACAAAATCAAGGGCTTGCAGAAGAAATCTGCAAGCCCTTGTGCTTTATAAGAGCAAACAAAAAACCCCAGCAAAAAAAGCCGCCGCATCATTTCGGATGCGGCGGCTTTTTTATACGCAATTACTGCACCGAAATATTCGCGGCCTTGACCACGGTATCCCAGCGCTTGAGTTCCTGCTTGGTGAAATCGCCCAGTTCGGCCGGCCCCATGTACTGGGCTTCGGCGCCCAGGGATTCCGCCTTCTTGCGGAACTCCGGAGTCTTCATGATGGCTTCGATTTCCTTGGTCAGCTTATTGACGACTTCGGGCGGCGTGCCGGCCGGCGCGTACATGGCAAACCACGAGGACACGAGCAGATCGGGGAAGCCGGCTTCAGCGGCAGTGGGCACGTCGGGCAGGCTGGGCAAACGGCTCTTGCCGGTCATCGCCAGCGGCCTGAGCTTGCCGGCGGCAATTTGGGGCAGCAGCGGCGGGGGCGTGGTCATGGTCATATCCACGGACCCGCCCAACAAGTCCTTCATTGCCGGCCCGGTGCCGTTATAGGGGATGTGCGTAAACTTGGTTCCCGCCATCTGGTTCAGCAATTCGGTGGACACCTGCTGCAGCGAACCCACACCCGACGATGCATAGTTCAGCTTGCCGGGCTCCTTCTTGTCAGCCGCGACCAGCTCCTTGAGCGTCTTGTAGGGCAAATCGGAGCGCACGACCAGGACTTGCGGCGCCGACAGCACATTGGCCACCGGAGCAAAATCCTTGATGGGGTCCCAGCTTAGATTGGGCGTAATCAGGGGCGTGATGACCTGGTAGCCCGAATACTGCAAAAGCAGGGTGTAGCCGTCGGCTTCCGAACGGGTAACGAGTTGCGCCGCTATGGTCCCCGCCCCGCCCGGCTTATTGTCGACCACCACGCTCTGGCCCAATGCGCGGCCTAGCGGCTCGGCGATCATGCGCGCGGTCAGATCGGTGGTGCCGCCAGGCGCCGCCGATACGATCAATTTGATGGGGCGGTCGGGATAATTCCCGGCCTGTGCCGAGGCCGGGGCCACATTCATCGACAGGCCCGCAGCACAAGCCAATGCGGCCAGGGGGTATTTCAATTTTATTTTGGATAGCATTATGGTCTCCTGGATTGAATAAAACACGACGGCCGGCGCCGGCTGTTGGTATGGATATAGCCGGCCCTTAAGGCAACCGCCCTTGCGGCGCCGAAGCGGCTGTGCGCGACGCATCGAGTATGCCACCGCCGCCTTGCACCCGCCTTCCTTATTGCGACAAGCGGGTTATCGCGAAACACGAAAGCCCGCGCACGACACGCGTCATGCGTCGGGCGGAGTGTGCTGCTGTACGTGTGCCAGCAACAGCCTGGCAGCCGCCGTCAGCGCGTCGGGATCGCGCACGCCGATAAGGAGCTTGCGGCGTGCCCATTCGTCGGTCAGCGGAATCAGGCTCAGCTCCATGGCGCGCGCATGGGTCGCCGCCGCCAGGCGCGGCAAAATGCCGATGCACTGGGTGGCCACCGCCATCTTGCAGATGGAATCGAACCCCCTTACCTGGATGCGCAGCTTAAGGAGTTTGCCCAGGCGCTCGCTTTCCTCCTTCAGCCTCAAGGCCAGCGAGGTCGCCTCTGAAAGCCCGATGTAGTCGTAGGCCAGCGTATCGGAAAAGCTGACCTGGCTGCACGTGGCCAGCGGATGGTGGCGAGGCACCATCAAAACGAGCTCGTCGTCGCGATAAGGGTATGTCGTCAGGCCTACGCATGGCGTGCGGTCGGCGAAGATGCCCAGATCGGCCTGGTTATTGATGACCGCATTGACGATGCGCGTACTGTTTTCCTCTTTCAGGCTGATGCGTATGGCTGGATGGTTGCGCATGAAAATCGCAAGATCGTCCGCAAGGAACTGCGTGATGGCCGACGTATTGGCGCCCAGACGAACATGGCCTTTGACGCCAAAGGCATAGTCGGACAAGGCGCTGGCCATCTGGTCC
Source organism: Pollutimonas rozaliensis (assembly GCF_048751585.1). Lineage (NCBI taxonomy): Bacteria > Pseudomonadati > Pseudomonadota > Betaproteobacteria > Burkholderiales > Alcaligenaceae > Pollutimonas > Pollutimonas rozaliensis. The sequence continues at coordinate 148,226 of NZ_JAZHOB010000007.1, forward strand.
ATCTCGTGGATCACCCGCAAGGAGTGATGCAGCAGGGCCTCGCCCGCCTCGGTCAGTTCGACGCCGCCCGCGTGGCGATACAGCAGGGGCGTGCCCAGCGCCACCTCGAGATCCGAGATACGCTTGCTGGCGGCGCCCACAGCCAGGTGGGACTGCCGCGCGCCGGCCGATATGCTTCCCTGCCGGGCCACGGCAATGAACAGCGCAAGGGTTACAAGGTCGAATCTGGCTAGGTTCATGGTTACCGGGGCGTGGCGGGGAAAATGCGCATCAAGCCGGCTGGACAGGCGCCGGATGCAGGGTCAGGCGCGGCCCGGCCTTTAGAATCTGGCTGGGTACGTCATGGCCTATCAGGCCCGGAAGCGTACCCGAAATATCCAGGATTGCGTCCAGATCGATGCCCGTGTCGTATCCCATAAGCTCCAGCATGTGCACCAGGTCTTCAGTGCACACATTGCCGCTGGCGCCAGGCGCATACGGGCATCCGCCCAAGCCGCCCAGGGAAGCATCGAAACGATCGCAGCCCACGCTTATTGCGGATAAGGTATTGGCCAGCGCCATGCCGCGGGTATTGTGAAAATGCATGGTCAGTTCCAGTTGCGGAAAGCGGGTCTTCGCTTGCCGGGCTATTTCTTCAACCTGCGATGGGTAGGCCATGCCGGTGGTATCGCACAAGGTAATGCCGTCCACGTCCAATTGCGCAAACCGGTCCATCAGCCCAAAAACCTCGGTGGCGGCGATATCGCCTTCCATGGGGCAGCCAAACACCGTGGAGAGCGAAACGTTGATGGCGGTGTCGGTGCCGCGCACGGCGCCAACCACGTCCGCCAGCTGCGCATACGACTGCTCGCGCGTCATGCGCAGGTTGGCCCGGTTATGCGTCTCGCTGACCGACATCACCAGATTGACCTCGTCCACATTGCAGGCCAGCGCCCTCTCCGCGCCTCGCGCATTGGGCACCAGCACGGTATAGATGACGCCCGGTTGGCGCCGGATTTCGTGCATGACCATGTCCGCGTCCTTCAATGCCGGAATGGCCTTGGGGGACGTAAAGGAAGTCGCTTCGATCTTGGCGTAGCCGCTGCCGGAAAGCCGATTTATGAACTCGATCTTGTCATGAGTATCGATAAATTGCTTTTCGTTCTGAAAACCGTCGCGAGCTGCGACCTCTTGAATGTATAGCTTCTTTCTGCCGTTCATTTTGAACCCTCGGTTCAGGGCCGGATAAATCCAGAACGAGATTTCTCATTCAACATTCGCCGGCCCTGAATAAATTAATTAAATGATTCCGCGTTGCCGCCATGCCTGGCGGGTGCCTTCATCGATGCCGATGCCCGCCAATATCTCGTCGGTATGCTGGCCCAGGGCTGGCGCGGCACTGCGCACTTCGCCGGGGGTTGCGCTGAGCTTGGGAACGATGCCCGGCAGTTTGATCCCTGTCCCGTCGGGCAGCACCGAATCCAGTATCATGCCGCGGGCCTGATAATGCGGATCCGCGGCAATGTCGGCCACATCGTAGATCCTGCCCGCCGGAATCTGCTTCGCATTGAGCCTATCCAGCACTTCGTCCAAGCCATGCCGGGCCGTCCACTGCGAGATGGCCTCGTCGATCATCGCCACCTGCCCTACCCGGCCGACATTGTTTTCCAATGCGGGATCATTGCCCAGATCATCCCGGCCGATGACCGACATCAATCGTTTGAAGATGCTGTCGCCATTGCCCGCAATGAGCACATATTTATTGTCCTTGCATCGGTAGGCATTGCTCGGCGCGATGCCGGGCAGGCTGCTGCCGGCAGCCTGCCGGACCTCGTTGAACACCGAATATTCGGGCAACAGGCTCTCCATCATGTTGAAGACGGATTCATACAAGGCCACGTCTATCATCTGGCCCTGGCCATTTTCCTGATCCCGCGCTCTCAAGGCCAACAACACGCCTATCACCCCGTGCAGGGCCGACAGGGAGTCGCCTATCGACACGCCGACCCGGACTGGCGTGCGTCCGGGTTCGCCGCTTAAATGCCGCAGGCCGCCCATGGCCTCGCCAATCACGCCGAAGCCGGGCAAGTCCCGGTACGGCCCTGTCTGCCCGTAGCCGGACACCCTAAGCATGATCAGCCGGGGGTTGATGGATTTCAGGTCTTCCCAGCCCAGTCCCCACCCTTCCAGGCAGCCCGGCTTGAAATTCTCGATCAGGACATCGACTTCCTTGACCAGCGTACGCACGACCTCTTGCGCCTCCGCCTGGCGCAAATCCAGCGTTATCGATTTCTTGTTGCGCGATTGGACCTGCCACCACACCGAGGTGCCGTCGTGTATCAGGCGCCACTTGCGCAAAGGATCGCCCTTGACGGGCGGCTCCACCTTGATGACTTCGGCGCCGAATTCGCCCAGCATCTTGGCTGCAAAAGGCCCGGCTATTAATTGCCCCAGTTCCAGAACGCGGATGCCCGTCAATGGTTTGCTCATGATTTCCTCGTGAAATAGCTCTACTCTGCTGTCGCAGGCAGTCTATCAAGCAATCCTCCCGCGCCGAAGAATTGCTTAGCGATGCCGCCATCGCGAAATGCGATGGCCAAGCACCGAAAGGCTATACTGGACATCACCCAACGCTCACCGTGACCGCCATGCATCTGGACCCCATTTCACTGAAGCTGTTCATCAGCGTCCTCGAACAGGGAACCATCGCGCGCGCGGCCGAACGCGAGCATATCGCCGCGGCGGCGGTCAGCAAGAGAATCAGCGAGCTGGAAGCCCAATTGAAAACCCGCCTTCTGGTCAGGACCAACAAGGGGATAAGACCCACGCCGGCGGGCATTGCCTTGTCGGCCATGGCCAGGCGCGTCTTGCGCGAATTGGACGAAATTTCGCTGCGCATGAAGGAATACTCGGACGGTGCGCGCGGCTTGGTCAGGGTATGCGCCAACATTTCGGCCATTACGCAATTCTTGCCGCAGGATATCAAATCGTTCACGAACGCCTACCCGAACATCCATGTCGATCTCGAGGAGCAGGTGACGCCCGCCATCATCAAATCGATAACGGAGAACGTTGCCGATATCGGAATTTTCTCGGACACGCCCCTGGACCAGGGCATCGAGACCCTTCCCTACAGGGAGGATACGCTGGCGCTTATTGTCCCTGCCGGGCACTCATTGGCCGCCAAGGCCGGTTTCCGTTTCGTGGACGCCTTGGACTACGAGTTTATCGGTCTGCATACGGGCAGCGCCATCAATCGCATTGTGTCCAGGGCCGCCGATGAACTGAAGCGCACGATAAAGCTGAAGGTGCAGGTCACTGGCTTCGACGCCTTATGCTTCATGGTCAACTCGGAATTGGGAATAGGCGTCCTGCCGCTGGCCATCGCCAAGCGTTATTCCAAGATGTTCGGTATCCGCATTCTCCCTATCAAGGAATCCTGGGCGCGCAGAAAGATACTGATAGGCGTACGTTCGTTCGAATCCCTGCCGGCCGCCGCTCGGCTATTCGTCGAGCATTTGAGCCCTGGGGGCGATAAAGCGCCGAACGCGGGCAAAACACCCCTCAACGTTCAATAACTCCCCAGCGATGAAGGCCTGAGGCCGGGCGATACACAGCCTGGCTTCACTGCTTTATTCAGCGACTCGACCAAACGGCTTACCACGCTCGTCTAGCCCCAGCGTAAGCCGTATGCCGCATTTTGCTGGCTCTTGTTCCTCTCTATGATCCCTTCCATCGAGTCTGTATCCAGACATTAAAAATCGTAGCAAGCATGAGATAGCGCTGCGGAGGTCCAAGACCTCTTGCGCGAGAACCGGCTCAGGCTGTCGTCGATACAAGAAGCCCGGATGCGCATAGAAAAGGGAGCTAATGCCATGCACCTGTCCAGCAAAACGACGGACGCCGTCTGTTTCTCGCCGAACGGACGATCATGAATACATCGATGCCACTCGGTTTCCTTTGCCTGGTGATTGCCGGCTTGTTGAGCACCCCGGCGTCCGCCGCCGTATCGCGCGCGGAATACGATGCGCTGATACGGGCCGCCCGGGCGGGAAACTACGAGCCGGCGCTGATCATGCTGCGCCAGCATGGCGTGGAACACCCCATGGATCTGCGTGCCGCTTACGACCATATCCTGATTGCCACGTGGGCCGGCAACAATGACGAAGCGATCGCCGCTTACGAGGCCATACAGCCCGCCCCCAACCACCCGCCGGCCGATGTCCTGATCGCACTCGCCCGTGCTTACCGGGACACCCAGCGATGGGATTACGCCCTGGACCATTACCGTGAGGGCCGTAGGCTGTTTCCGCGCCAGTCGTCCTTCGCGGTCGGTGAAATCATGACGCTGGCCGACGCCGGGCGTGCCGATGAGGCCATCGCGCTGGGCAAGGAATTGATCGATGAGATTCCGGACGATGCCGACGCGCGCCTGGCACTGAGCTACGCCTACAAGGTTCGCCCGTCTCCTTATCCTGTACTTCAGGAAGCCGACCATGCCAGGACCCTGGCGCCGCGAAAAACCTATGTCACACGGGAATATATAGATGCTTTGCAGCACGCGGGTCTAGCCCAGGCCGCATTGACCGTGGCTCGGGAACATCCCGATCTGCTCAATGACGCAAAAATGCGCCAGCTGGAAGCGGACTACCTGGCGGAAGTAACACGCTTGGCCGCCATGCCATACCGGCTGGAATCGGAACGGTTCGCCACCGCGGACCGCGCCCTGGCGGATTATGAGCGTCTCATCCCCGCCTGGGAGGCCCTGGGCCCGGCCGCCAGCGCGGACGTCACGCGCCTGCGCGCCGATCGCTTGCAGGCGCTGCATGCCCGATCGCGCATGCAGGACGTGGTGGATGGCTACGAAAGCCTGGTCGCGGACGGAATAAGCGTGCCGCGCTACGTATTGAACGATGTCGCTTCCGCATATCTATACCTTCGCCGGCCCGAAGAAGCCCAGGACCTTTACCGCCAAGTAATGGGCGACGGCAGCCAAAGGGACAATCCCAGTGAACGGCTAAGCAACGAAACCGGCCTGTACTACTCCTTGATTGAAAGCGAACAGTTTGACGAAGCCGGAAATGTCATCCAGGCCGCGCGTGCCGGCCAGCCGACATGGCGCTACATCAAGGGCGTGCCCCAACGTGTTCCGAATGACTTGCACTTGTATTCAGAGCAGACCGCCGCACTTGGCCTGTTCTATACGGACGATACGGCCGGCGCCCAGGCGCGGCTGAAAGATCTGGTCGATCGCGCGCCGACCAACGTCGGCCTTCGAACTTCGCTGGCCAACGTCTATGCCAGCCGGGGCTGGCCGCGACGCGCGGAGAAGCAATTGAAAGTCGCCGAAGCGCTGGAGCCCCAAGCCGTGGAGGTCAAGGCGGTCCAAGGACTGACGGCCCTGAAGCTTCAGGAATGGCGGCAGGCCGAGATACTGACGCAGGACCTTGCCACCCGGTTTCCCGAAGAACTTGCCACGCAAAACCTGCAACGAGAATGGGCGCTGCACAACAAGGCCGAGCTGCGCGTCGAAGCGCGCCGGGGCATCGCTTCGGACAGTCCGGTAACCGGCAGCGGCGATTTCGGCATCGAAACCGTTTTGTATTCCGCGCCGCTGAACCACAACTGGCGGGTCTTCGGTGGAGCCGGCTACGCAAACGGCGATTTCGATGAAGGCAGCGGAAATTACCGATGGCTGCGCACCGGCGCGGAATGGCGCGGACGGGATATGACCGCCGAGATGGAAGCATCGACGCATAACTACGGCTATGGCACCAAACCCGGAGCCCGGATGTCGGTCGCCTACGACCTGAGCGACCAATGGCAGGTCGGCGCCTCGGCCGAACTGAGATCGCGCGATACCCCCCTGCGTGCCTTGCGCAACGACATCTCATCGAATGCCGCGGGCGTCTATGCCAGATGGCGGCAAAGCGATCACCGGGAATGGCGCTTTTCGCTGGCGCCCTCGCATTTCAGCGATGGCAACAATAGGCTGGCGGCCACCTTGTCCGGCCGCGAGCGTATCTACACCCGCCCCCACCTCAAGGCGGACTTGAATATCAACATCGCCGCAACGCGCAACTCGCAAGAAGGCGGCCCCTATTTCAACCCCCGATCCGATCTTGAAGTGCTGCCCACGCTGAATCTGACCCATACCTTGTACCGCCGCTACGAAACAGTATGGGAGCAGACCTTCATTCTCGGCATCGGCGCCTACAAGCAACAGGACTTCGGTACCGGCGCCATTGCCGTCGCAGGTTATGGAATGCGCTACCGCTACAACAACGCCTTCGATATCGGCGCGACGGTACTCGGCATCAGCAGGCCCTATGACGGCATACGCGAACGCGAAGTGCGCTTCATGCTCGACATGTCATTCCGCTTTTAGAAGAGACGCCATGCTTGCCTACATTTCACGCACCCCATTGTTCGCGATCCTGCTATGCGCCCTGCTGTTCCTTGGCGGCTGTGCCAAGGACATACCCGCCTTTGTTCCACCCAGCGAACGCTCCATGCATAACTCCCAATACCCCTGGAAAGAGAATACCTTCCTGTCGCTGGCCTATCACGACGTCGAGGACACGGATCCGGACCAGACTTATGTCAGCGTCAGCACCGAGCATCTGATCGAACAGTTCGCCTGGCTAAGGGAAAACGGCTATCAGCCGGTTACTGTGGATCAGATACTGACCGCCAGCAAAGGTGGCAAACCCCTGCCGCCAAGAGCCCTGCTGCTTACCTTCGATGATGGCTACCGCAGCTTCTATACCCGTGTGTTTCCGCTGCTGAAGGCATACAACTGGCCGGCCGTTCTGGCTCCGGTCACCTCCTGGGTGGACACGCCCGACGATCAAACCGTGGATTTCGGAGGAAAGCCCACGGATCGCGAACGCTTTCTGACCTGGCGGCAGATACGTGAGGTATCGCGTTCCGGCCTGGTCGAGATAGGTGCCCATACCGACGCATTGCACTACGGCATCCTATCCAATCCCCAGGGCAATCTAGAGCCGGCCGCCGCCTCCCGCGCCTATGATCCCGCCACCGATACCTATGAAACCGACCAGGCTTACCGAACGCGTGTCGCAGCCGACGTGGATCGGGTCACAAAGAAAATACTCAGGGAAACCGGAAAAAAGCCCCGCGTTTGGGTATGGCCCTATGGCGAGGCCAGCGGCGACGCGCTAAGAATCGTCCAGTCCAAAGGCTATTCCATGGTGCTGACGCTCGATAGCGGTCTGGGCAAAGTGGATGACCTGAGCAATGTCCCCCGCGTACTGGTCTCCAATGATCCCCAGTTGCAGAACTTCGCACGCATCAGCATGGTCATGGAAAACAACACTGTCATGCGGGTCGCCCACGTCGACCTGGACTACGTGTACGATCCCGACCCGGAGCAGATGGAACGCAATCTGGGCGATCTGGTCCAGCGCATTGCCGACATGCGGATAACCACGGTCTTCCTGCAAGCCTTTGCCGATCCCGAAGGCGACGGACTGGTGAAGTCGGTGTACTTTCCGAATCGCCATCTTCCCATGCGCGCCAACCTGTTCAACCGCGCCGCCTGGCAACTGCGCAGCCGCGCCATGGTCGATGTGTATGCCTGGATGCCGGTGCTCAGTTTCGATCTGGATCCCAAGCTGGCGCGTGTTATGAAATGGGATCCGGAACAGCATACGGCGACGGTCGATCCCGGCCAGTACCGCCGGCTCTCTCCCTTCGATCCCGCCGCGCGCCAGCAGATCATCGACCTGTATGAAGACTTGGCTCGGCATGCCATATTCGCCGGCATTCTTTTCCACGATGATGCCCTGTTGTCCGATTTCGAGGATGCAAGTCCGCCGGCATTGGCGGCCTATCGCGCCGCCGGATTGCCCGACAGCATAGAAGCCTTGCGCGCCGATCCCGATACCCTGCATCGATGGACGCGCTTCAAAAGCCGCTATCTGGTCGATTTCACCAAAGTCCTTGCCGATCATGTACGCACCATACGCGGCCCGCAAATCAGGACGGCGCGCAATATTTACGCCCAGCCCGTGCTTCATCCCGAAAGCGAAGCCTGGTTCGCCCAGAACCTGGATGACTTCCTGGAGGCTTACGACTGGACCGCGCCGATGGCCATGCCCTGGATGGAAAACGTGCCCCACGATGGCGCCGATGCCTGGCTGGACAGCCTGGTCGACGCCGTCGCGTCGCGGCCGGGAGCGCTGAACAAGACCGTGTTCGAAGTCCAGGGCCGGGATTGGCGGCCCTCCAGCGCCAACGGCGACTCGGGGCATGTCGATTCCGCCGTGATGGCGCACTGGATGAAACGCCTGCAACTGCGCGGCGCCCGCAGCTTCGGCTACTACCCCGATGATTTCACGCAGAATCAGCCCCGGTTGGACGTCATCCGGCCGGCCATTTCCAACGCCTGGTACCCATTCCAATGATAGACCGACTGATCGCCTTTCTGGTGTTGTGCATCGTTCTTGGCGCGCCTTTCGGCCTGACCCTGGCGCTGACCAGCAATGTCTTGCTGAACTTCGTTTTCTTTTATCCGCTGTTCATGTCGGGTATCTGGATGGCGGGAGGCCTGTACTTCTGGCTGCATTGGGAGCGCAAATGGAACTGGCGTCCCTACCGTCCGCCGCAATTTCCGGACGAACCGCTGATCACCATACTGATCCCCTGCTACAACGAGGCGGACAACGGTGAACAGACCATACTGGCCGCGCTGGGGCAGGAGTATCCCAACATCGAAGTCATTGCCGTCAATGACGGCTCCACCGATGGCACCGCGGTGATGTTCGACAAGCTGACTGCCTTGCATCCCCGGCTGCGTGTCATTCACCTGGCCCAGAATCAAGGCAAGGCCATGGCGCTGCGCATGGGCGCCATGGCGGCCCGCAGCGAATACCTGGTCTGCATAGACGGCGACGCGCTGCTCGACCCGGATGCCGTCAGCTATCTGGTTGCGCCGCTGGTCAACAATCCGCGCGTCGGGGCGGTTACCGGCAACCCCCGGGTCCGCACGCGGTCTACGCTGATCGGCCGCATCCAGGTGGGCGAGTTCTCATCCATCATCGGCCTGATCAAGCGCACACAGCGCGTCTACGGCCAATTGTTCACCGTATCGGGCGTTTGCACCGCCTTTCGCCGGCAAGCGCTGGACGAAGTGGACTACTGGAGCCTGGACATGATCACGGAAGACATCGACATCACGTGGAAGCTGCAACGCGCGCAATGGTCGGTCTTCTATGAGCCCCGGGCGCTGTGCTGGATACTCATGCCGGAGACCTTGCGCGGCCTGTGGAAGCAGCGCCTGCGCTGGGCCCAGGGCGGCGCCGAGGTATTCCTTAAAAACCTGATCACCATCTGGAGCTGGAAGCATCGCCGGCTCTGGCTGCTGATGTTCGAATTCTGCCTTTCGACGGGATGGGCCTTCGCCTTTGCCCTGTCGATCGCGCTGTGGGCGCTGGGCCACATTATCGTGCTGCCCCCCAATATACAGGTGTCGATACTCATGCCGCCGTCGTTCACCGGCATGGTGCTCGCCATGGTATGCCTGATGCAGTTCCTGGTCAGCATACTGATAGACAGGCGCTACGAGCCGAAGCTGGCCCGCGCCCTGTACTGGATCATCTGGTATCCCTTCGCCTACTGGATCATCAATCTTTTCACCACTCTCTTCAGTTTTCCCAAAGTCATGCTTCGCATCCGGCGCCAGCGTGCGCGCTGGAGCAGCCCGGATCGGGGCATCAAGGAGTTGACATGATCATCACAACGCAACGCTCGCCCATCGCATTGGCTATCGACGCATCGCTTACCGCACTGGGATGGATAGGTTTCTTCTACCTGTTCACCAAAGGCGTGGTCGCCGTCATGGACGGCAGCTACGACAGCCCATCGACCCCCTTCATTACTCAGCTATGGCCCACCGCGCATACGCTGGCGCTCTACGCGCTGGTGGCCGCCTTCAACGCCACGCTGGTGGTGCTGTGGGGCCGCTATCGCAAGCTGTTCTTCAGAAAGCTCAACCGAAGGGAAGCCGACAGCAAGATCGATGACGAAACGGTGGCCACGCATTTCCACCTGTCCAGCAATCAGTTGCACGAAATACAGGGTAGCCGGGTAACCGTCATCTACCACTCGGATGAGGGCAATATCGCTCATCTGGAAACCGATCAGCTGCGCATGCAGCCCGCCGGAAACAGCGCTATTTACGACGCCGTGCGCGCAGCCTGACAGCCGCGGCCGTGTGCCGGCGCCTGCTTCCGCCATTTGGCCGAGGTGGATAAACGCCGCTACGGAAAAGAGCGGAGAGCGGCCTACGGCATATGCCGCATGTTTCCAGGCCGCGCCGTCTCTATCATGTATTCATGCAGTCCGTTTCCATACGTTAGAAAAAGCAGCAAAAAATTCATGCTGGGGAAAAAGCCGGAAGATGCCGGCGCAGCGATAACACCGCACTCATCCGTTGTGCGATCAAGGACTGGGAGGAAACCCGAAATGCGCTGTTCCATGGTTTGGCTGATTTCGCTTGCCGCCGCGGCGTCTTCCCCTCTGGCCCGGGGCCAGGACCTGCCGCTGGCCAAGGACGGCCTGCCGCCCACCGTGCTGGACGACGGGCAGGCGAAGAAAAGCGTATTCGAGGACCCGCTGGGCGGCGTGGTTGTAAATCGGACCGTCACCGTGCTGGGCAATGATTTCTACCAGGACTTTACGGCGTTATGGCGCCAGAAAGACATCAGCAACAAGTTTTCGATCTCCATCTACGAAAGGCCCTCCGCCCGTTTCGGCAGCGAGATCTGGGTTCAATTCCGGCAAAAAAACATGTTTCACGTATTTCTGCCGCCGGCACGCGCCGCAACAAAAAAGATCAGCGCCGTGGCCGTCGAACTGGTTTACCAAAACATTGCCGACAGCGAAGCCGAACGCATCCTGGTCCGCAGCCCGGACCTAGGGCCCGAGGAGATGTAAATGAAAGGAGCAGACATGTCGATAAAAAAAAGGTTTCTGCTGCATGGCATTGCGGCCTGCTGCGCATGGACGCTTGCCGGCCAGGCTGCGGCCACGGAACTGGTTTATTACCCCTTCAACCCTTCGTTCGGCGGTAGCCCGCTGAACGGCCCCGTGCTGCTGAACTCCGCGCTGGCCACCAACCGGCACACCGATCCGGACATAGGCCAGGATCAATTCGGGATTGAGGAAAAGACCCCCCTGCAGGTTTTCAACGAAACGCTGGAGCGTTCGATCCTGAGCCGGCTGGCATCCGCGGCCAGCTCGCAGATCGTCGGACCCGATGGGCAATTCATGCCTGGCACGCTCGAGACCGAGAGTTTCACCATAAATGTGGTCGACCTGGGCAACGGCTTTTTGTCGATAACGACCATAGACAAGCTCACGGGCGGCATAACCACATTCCAAGTAGGCAAATGACCATGCATAAGAGCCAAACCGGGCCTGACACCGCGCAGCGCGGCCTGAAGATTCTTCTTACCGCCGCAGTCTGCCTGGCGCTGGTCGCCTGCGCCGTGCCGCACAAGCCGGCGGAGGTCGCCACGCCGGCGCACTTGACGCCAGCCACGCCTTCCACGCGCGACCTGGTCAAGCTGCCCCCTCCAAAAGGGAAAGTCACCGTGGCGGTCTACGGCTTCCGGGACCAGACGGGCCAGTACAAGCCCGCACCGGATAGCTCGTTTTCCACCTCTGTGACCCAGGGCGCGTCTTCCATGCTGGTCAAGGCGCTGAAGGACTCGGGCTGGTTCACTCCAGTGGAGCGGGAAAGCTTGCAGGAGCTGCTGACGGAGCGCCGGATCGTCCGGGCGCTGGACGGCTCCCAGGGCGAAGCGGCGCCGAATATACAGATCCCCGCCCTGATGCCCGCCTCCATATTGATAGACGGCGGCATCGTCGCCTACGAAAGCAATGTCCGCACCGGCGGGCTGGGCGCGCGCTTTCTGGGAGTAGGCCTTTCCACCCAATACCGGATGGACCAGGTCACCGTCAGCCTGCGCAGCGTCGACATACGATCGGGCCGCGTGCTGCAGGCCGTTTCCACGACCAAGACCATCTTTTCCTATGAGGTCCGGCCCAGCGTCTACAAATTTGTGAATTTCAAGGATTTGCTGGAAATCGAAGGCGGCGTGACCAGTAACGAACCCACCCAGCTTTGCGTCAAGGAAGCCATCGAGGCCGCGGTCATCCATCTGACTGTGCAGGGCTTGAAAGACCGCAACTGGCTGCTCAGGGATGAGAACGACTGGAATTCCCCCCTCATCCAGGCCTATCTCCAGGAAGGCAATACGTATGCGATCAATGTCGCCGACCTGCCTGCGGGCGGCGCGGCGGCCATGGAAGCCGCCCCGGCAACGTCAAGCGATTCCTTTTCGAATCCGTAGCAGCGTTGTATGGCAAGCCCGGAACAGAGACCGCCGGGCTTGCCAGATAAATCCAGGTCTTTATTTTGAGGAGAAACGCAATGAGCATCAAACTGTCTGTTATTGCCCTGGGTATTACTCTGGCTTATGGGGCAGGCGCCGCCATGGCGGCCAACGTCGCCACGGTCGACCAGAACGGCGTCCACAACGACGCGGTCATCGAACAATGGTCGAACGAAAACGCCAGCGCCGCCATCACGTCCTTCGGCAACTTCAACGACGGCTACATCGAGCAGGAACGCAACAATATCGCCAACGCAACCATCTCGGCTTTTGGCGACTTCAATGATGCGGTCATCAACCAGCACAACGTCAACAATACCAACGCGACCATCTATCAAGCCGCCGATGCAGGGGACGCCACCATCAACCAAAGCGGTGGATGGAGCTACGGCTATCACCATGGCCACTCCAGCGAAGGAAACAACCAGTACGCGGTCATCAACCAGAACGGCGGTTGGGGCAACGTGGCTTGGGTAACCCAGACCGGCGACAACACCGACGCGATCATCAATCAAAACGGCTACAAGAACCGGGCCGGCGTTGAACAAGACGGCGGCGGCAGCCAATATGTTACAGCGCGCATCAATCAGACCGGTGCATTCAATGATGGCTACATTCAACAGAACGGCGCGAACCTGATGGCGACCATCAATCAGACCGGCGCCAAGAACGATGCCATCATTCTCCAGAAGGGATCGGGATACACAGCAACCGTCACGCAGGTTGGGTACGCGAACAACGCGTACGTGAACCAGCGCTGATAAAAAAATAAGCACTGGGCGTCCGCAGGCATCACTGTTTGCCTGCGGCCCCTCCAGGGCGAGTACGCCGCATGACCATTAAAAAGGCCGGAAATGAACGCAGATGCCGATATTCAGGTTTGGCTGGAAACCATGGCTAGGACCCAACCCGTTGTCATAATTCCATACGTGCAAAGCACGGAGAATAAAACCCTGGGCTACAGGCTCAGGGCGGTAAAGGACGGCCCGGGGGGACGTTCCGTGCTGGGCCAGGGAGGTACGCTGCAGGTGCCGGCGGATACTCCCACAGCCTTGGGTCGAATGTCCCTGAACTACAGCGCCCGGGACGCCTGCAGCATCGATTTGACGCTAAACGAAAATGGCGAGGCCCAGCGCAATTACCACTTTGCCTGTCCGGAATAGGCATCTTTACAAGAATTTACCGTGTAACAGCAACAACTTACGCTGATTTACTAAGGTAAACATTTACTTGCAACAAAGATCATGAGTTAATACCATATTAGGTAGTTGGGATCAATTAAGATCACAATTTGTTTCGCTGAGTGCGAACCGGACAGTAGGCTAAGTGATATTCAGCGGGTAGACGCCGATATTGAACGCCCTGTGACAACGAAATCAGGGTACAGGCTTTTGTCTTCCCGGCAGCTTGCCACTACGAAGCTCGCAACAAGCGAACATCGAACAAGGGAAGAACAAAGCATGTCTCTCATTACCGTCATCGAACCGCACCCGTTGATCCGGCTGGGTATCCTGCAATTATTGTCCAATGTCGAGCCCAGCTCTTCGCTGAAAGGCGAGGATTATTCCAGCATCGCGCGCGACACGCCGTGCACCGATGAATCCGACCTGGTTTTGCTTTCCATTTCCTCGTTTGAAGACGTGCACGCATTGACGACGGCCACCGAGCGCGTCTTTGCCCCCAAGGCCATGCTGCTTTTGTCCGACAGCAGCGATATGCCGCACTCCGTACAGGGGCTGCCTCCCTCGGTTGCCGGCTATGTGCCCAAGAATGCTCCTCCCGAAGTGCTGCAGGCTTCGGTTCGATTGGTGCTGGCGGGCGGATCCTGCTTCCCCATGCGACCGAACGTTGCCAACTCACAACAATCGCTGCTGACTCACTTCAAGCCGGTCAATTGGCAAATTGATAACGAAAGAAAAACCAAGGCGGCCAACGCCAATCCCGAATCCGAAATGCTGGGCCTGACGCCCAGGCAATATGAAGTGCTGGTCCTGCTGGCGCGGGGCTATCCCATGAAGACGGTTGGGCGATACTTGAATATCTCCGTCGCAACGGCCAAAGCGCATACTGAAACCCTGTATCAGCGCCTGGATGTGCATAACCGCAACGCCGCCGTCTACGAAGCGGTATCGCGCGGCGCCACGTTGGGCTGGCCATCGATCGGAGGGCCTCAGCAAAGCGCCGAAGCCTGAGCGGTAGCCGCAAAAGGAAGCCGGCCATGGGCCGGCGGGGCCGGAACGCTTAAAGCAAGCCCATTTGCAAACGGGCGGGCTCGCTGATCATTTCGCGGCTCCAGGGCGGATCCCAGACCAAGTCTACCTTTACTTCATCAACGCCATGGATGGACAACAGCTTGTTGCGCGCTTCGTCGGCGATCATGGTGCCCATTCCGCAACCGGGCGCCGTCAGCGTCATCTGGACCTCGATCCGGAACTGTTCGTCGGCCGCGGGCATGACCTTGCAGCTGTATACCAGGCCCAGGTTCACGATATCGATGGGGATTTCCGGGTCGTAGCAGGTGGACAGCAGGCTCCAGGCCGCATCCTCGACGGCTTGCGCGGTCACCGGTCCGTCGTGCATATGGGTGGCCGCTTCAGTGGGCTCGAAACCGAGGGCATCGCCATCGGCTCCCTCGACCCTGTACAGGTTGCCCTCGACCATGACGGTATAACTGCCGCCCAATTGCTGGGTGATGGTGGCTTCGCAGCCCTTTTCAATAGTGACAGGCGAGCCGTAAGGCACCGTCACTGCGGGGCAGTCGCGGCTTACGATCACGTCTTGACGTGTATAACTCATAATGTGCCTCTACTTATTCGGTACGCGCCGTATCCCTGGCCTGCGTAATCGCATTATGCAAGGTATGCCAGGCCAGCGTTGCGCACTTCACCCTGGCGGGGAATTCGCGCACGCCGGACAAGACTTCCAACTTGCCGAAATCGCGCTCTTCCGGATGCGCCTCGGTCAGCATGGCATGCATGTCGCGAAACAAAGCCTCGACCTGGTCCACCGGCTGACCCTTGACCGCTTCGGTCATCAGCGACGCCGAAGCGGTCGATATGGCGCAGCCGTGACCCACAAAACTGGCTTCCTGCACGATGCCGTCTTCCACCCGCGCGTAGACTGTCAATTGATCGCCGCACAAGGGGTTGTGTCCATCGGCCGTATGGCTGGCATCCGCCATGGCATGAAAATTACGCGGGTGACGGTTGTGATCGAAAATCACTTCTTGGTAAAGCTCGCGCAAATCGCTGTGATGATCGCTCATTGATGCCCTGTTCCAAACAATTTCTGCGCCTTGCGCAGCGCCGCGGCCAAGGCGGCTATGTCTTCCTGCGTGTTGTAGAGCGCCAGCGACGCCCGCGCCGTGCCGGGAATGCCGAAACGGGTCATCAATGGCATGGCGCAATGATGGCCCGCCCGTATGGCCACGCCTTCCGTATCCAGAATGGTGCCCAGATCGTGCGGATGAATGCCGTCGACCACAAAGGACAGGATCCCCGCCTTGTGCTGTGCCGTGCCGATCAGGCGCACCCCGGGCAGGGCAAGCAATTCTTGCGTGCCCTGCTCGAGCAGGAAATGCTCGTGCGCCGCAATGGCCTCCAGGCCGATAGCCAGAACGTAGCGAATCGCCGCGTCCAGGCCGACGACCCCGGCGATGTTCGGCGTGCCCGCCTCGAAGCGCTGGGGTACATCGGCATAGGTGCTGCGCTCGAAGCTGACCGTGTAGATCATGTCGCCGCCGCCCTGCCAGGGCGGCATGTCTTTAAGTATGTCGTAACGCGCATACAAGGCGCCGATGCCGGTGGGACCGTACAGCTTATGTCCTGAAAAGGCATAGAAATCGCAATCGATCGCCTGCACGTCGACCATCTGGTGCGCCACCGCCTGCGCGCCGTCTATCAATACCTTGGCGCCGGCTTCATGAGCCAGACGGGTGATCTCAACAACCGGATTGACCGTGCCCAGCGCATTGGAAACATGCGCCACGCCGACCAGTTTCGTTCGCGGCCCCAACAGGGCGCGATATTGGTCCATGTCCAGTTCGCCGCTGTCCGTCACCGGAACCACGCGCAATCGCGCGCCCGTCTGCTCGCACAGCAGTTGCCAGGGCACGATGTTGGAATGATGCTCCATGCCGGTGATCAGGATTTCGTCGCCTTCTTTCAGCGCCGCCCTGCCCCAGCTGTAGGCGACCAGGTTGATGGCCTCAGTGGTGCCGCGGGTGAAAACGATTTCCTGACTGCGCGCGGCATTGAGCAATTTCCGGACGCTCTCGCGCCCCTGCTCGTAAAGATCGGTGGCATGCTGGGACAGCCAATGCACGCCGCGATGGATGTTGGCGTTGGAATGCTCGTAATAACGGCTTTCTGCCTGGATGACCGCCAGCGGCTTTTGCGTCGTGGCGCCATTATCCAGGTAGGCCAGCCGGCGCCCTTTTACGGGATGCGACAGGATGGGAAAATCGGCGGCGCAATCCAGCAAGCCCTGCGCGCCGGCCATGCGTATCGGTGCATTCATGCTAGAACTCTCCCAGCGCGGCGCCGCCCGGCACCAGCGAACGTATGGCGGAAGCCACCTTGCTGCGCAGCGCTTCAGGCTCGATGCGGCCGACGGCCTGGGCCGCGAATGCATAAGTCAGCACGTTGCGCGCATGCGCCTCGTCCAGGCCGCGCGAGCGCAGGTAGAACATGCTGTCCTCGTCGATCTGGCCGACGGTGGCGCCGTGCGCGCACTTAACGTCGTCGGCGTAGATTTCCAGCTCGGGCCGGGCATCCGCCTTGGCCATGCGCGACAACAGCAGGCTGTCGGAACGCTGGACCGCATCGGTTTTGTCGGCGCCCGGGGCCACCAGGATGCGGCCGCCGAATACGCCGCGCGCCGTATCGTCCAGTATGCCCCGATAGAATTCGCGGCTGACGCCATGCGGCTGCGCATGGTCTATCAAGGTGTGGTGGTCGACATGCCGGCGGCCGTCGACATAGTACAGGCCGTTGAGCAGGGTTTCGCAATGATCGCCGGCAAAGCGGGTGGCGATATCGTGGCGCGCCAGGCGCGCGCCGAAGGACATGGAATGCGAGTTATAGATCGACCCCTTGGCCTGCTCGACGCTGACCGCGCCAAGATGGAAGGCCTGCGGGTCTTCCTGCTGCAGCTTCAGGTGGGTGACGTGCGCATCCGCGGCCAGCTTGGCCCGCGTTACCGTGTTGGTCAGGCTGGCGCCGCTGCCCTGCCCCACATAATGTTCCACGACAACGGCCTGCGCCGCGGCCTCGGCGACAATAAGATTGCGCGGAAAGCTGGCGGCCTGCTGGCTGGCCGCAATGAACAACAGGTGCACCGGCCGGTCCAGGGCAACGCCCCGGGCCAGGCTGATGAAGGCGCCGTCGGCCGCCAAAGCGGTGTTCAGCGCGGCGGTGCTGGAACCCTCGAGCTCATTGCCGAAAACGGCTTCAACCTGTTCGGGAACCTGTTCCAGAGCTTCGGACAGGGACTGAACCCGGGCGCCCTGGGGCAAAGGCCCCACATCGGACAGCTCGGGCACATGGCGCCCATCGACGAAGACCAGCCAATGGCCGGCTTCTTCGCCGCGCAACTGCCCGGCGAGCTGCGCCGCCGACGGCTTGCCGGCCTCAAGAAAAGACTGCTGTTCCAGCACGGCCAGAGAGGTGTGGCGCCACGCTTCCTGGCGAGTGGTGGGCCAGCCTTCGGCGGCAAATCGTTCGATGGCGCGTTGGCGCATGGACGACAGCCAGGGGAGCCGGGCACCGGCAGAGCTGCGCGCATGAGCCGTAAAACCGGTCACCCACGTTTGCACCGTGCTCATGCCGCGGCCCCTTTGTTTTCAGCTGCCAGATCCTTGACCCAGCCATAGCCCCGCTCTTCAAGCTCAAGCGCCAGCTCGTGTCCGCCGGAACGGACAATGCGCCCGCCCGCCAGCACGTGCACGAAAT
Organism: Pollutimonas rozaliensis; assembly: GCF_048751585.1. NCBI lineage: Bacteria > Pseudomonadati > Pseudomonadota > Betaproteobacteria > Burkholderiales > Alcaligenaceae > Pollutimonas > Pollutimonas rozaliensis. Next base: position 166,578 of record NZ_JAZHOB010000007.1, read on the forward strand.
CGGGCACGATGTAATCCAGCAGGCGCTGATAGTGGGTAATGACGATAAGCGCGCGCTCGGGCGAACGCAGGCGATTGACGCCGTCGGCAACGACCTTGAGCGCGTCGATATCCAGGCCGGAGTCGGTTTCGTCCAGAATGGCCAGCTTGGGTTCCAGCAAGGTCATTTGCAGGACCTCGTTGCGCTTTTTTTCGCCGCCCGAAAACCCCTCGTTCACGGAGCGGTAAAGGAATTCCTCTTTCATGCCCACGGCTTTCATTTCGGTCTTGACCCGCTTGATGAAGTCCATGGCATCCAGCTCGGGCAGCCCTTGATGGCGCCGGCCCGCGTTCACGGCCGCGCGCAGGAAATAGGCATTGGACACGCCGGGGATTTCGATGGGATATTGAAAGGCCAGGAACAGGCCCGAACGGGCTCGCTCTTCAATGGGCATGGACAGGAGATCCTGGCCCTGCCATTGCACCGACCCGCTTTCCACCTTGTAATCCTCGCGGCCGGCGAGCACCTGCGACAGCGTGCTTTTGCCGGATCCGTTGGGACCCATGATGGCGTGGACCTCGCCGGCTTTAACCTCGAGGTTCAAACCGCGCAGAATCGCCTTGTCTTCGACCGAGGCGTGCAAATCCTTGATGCTTAGCATTACTACTTCTCCTTAACCTACGCTGCCTTCCAGACTTACGCCGAGCAGGTTCTGAGCCTCGACTGCGAATTCCATGGGCAATTCCTTGAAAACTTCCTTGCAAAATCCGTTCACGATCATGGACACGGCATCTTCGGCCGAAAGGCCGCGCTGCATCGCATAGAACAACTGGTCTTCGCCTATGCGCGACGCTGTCGCCTCGTGCTCGACGCTGGCCGTGGGGTTCTGCACCTCCATGGTCGGGAAGGTATGCGCCGCGCACTTGCTGCCGATCAGCAGCGAATCGCACTGCGTGTAGTTGCGCGCGTTCTCGGCCTTGGGCGTGATGCGCACCAGGCCGCGATAGGCGTTGCTGCCATGCCCCGCCGATATCCCCTTGGAAATGATGGTGCTGCGGGTATTGCGGCCCATGTGGATCATCTTGGTGCCGGTGTCGGCCTGCTGGCGATGATTGCTGAGCGCCACCGAATAGAATTCGCCGACCGAGTCGTCGCCGCGCAGGATGACGCTGGGGTATTTCCAGGTGATGGCCGAGCCGGTTTCGACCTGAGTCCACGAAATGCGCGAACGCGCCCCGCGACAGTCGCCGCGCTTGGTCACGAAGTTGTAGATGCCGCCCACGCCGTCCTTGTCCCCGGGATACCAGTTCTGGACGGTGGAGTACTTGATCTTGGCGTCGTCCAGCGCAACCAGTTCGACCACGGCCGCGTGCAGCTGGTTTTCGTCGCGCATGGGCGCCGTACAGCCTTCCAGGTAGCTGACCGAAGCGCCTTCCTCGGCAATGATCAGCGTGCGTTCGAACTGCCCCGTATCCTGCGCATTGATGCGGAAATACGTGGACAGTTCCATGGGACATCGAACCCCTTTCGGAATGAATACGAAGGAACCATCGGAGAACACCGCGGAGTTGAGCGCGGCATAGAAGTTGTCGCCCGGAGGCACCACGGTACCCAGGTACTTGCGCACCAGATCGGGGTGCTCCTTCACGGCTTCCGAGAACGAACAGAAGATGACGCCGACCTCGGCCAATTGCTTGCGGAAGGTGGTGGCCACCGACACCGAGTCGAACACGGCATCGACCGCCACGCCCGCCAGCCTGGCGCGCTCGTGCAGAGGGACGCCCAGCTTTTCATAAGTGCGCAGCAGCTCGGGATCGACTTCGTCCAGGCTTTTGGGGCCGTCCTTCTTGCTTTTGGGAGCGGAGTAATAGCTGATGTCCTGGAAATCGATGGCCGGGAAACTGACCTTGGCCCACTCGGGCAGGTCCATGGTCAGCCAATGCCGATAAGCGGCCAGACGCCATTCCAGCATGAATTCCGGCTCGCCCTTCTTGGACGAAAGCAGCCGGATGGTGTCTTCGGACAAGCCTTTGGGTATCGTTACCGATTCGATCTCGGTCACGAAGCCGGCCGAGTATTCGCGATCGAGGAAGGACTCGATGGGATCGACTCGGGGTGTAACGCCCGGTTCAGCTCGAGGCGTGACGCCGGGTTCTGTCAGAGAATTCATTTATGGATACTCCATGTCGTGGGACGTGCCGCTTTGGTCCTGGCTTTCGACTCGGGCACCGGCTGCGCATTCAAGGGAAATTCAATGGGGGTCGGACGGACCATATCGGCCACGCTGACGTCTTCGAGCGTGCGCCGCACAATGGCATTGATGCGCTGCCAATTCGTGCGGATATGGCAGCCCGCTTCGACCGAACATGCACCCGGCGTAGCGGTGCATTCGGTCAGCCCGAAAGGTTGTTCTTCAAGAGCGTCTATAATCTGCGCTACGCTGATCTGGTCGGCGGGCCGCCCAAGCGTGTAGCCGCCCCGGGCGCCGCGGCTGCTTTTGACCAAATCGCGCTGGCCCAGCAGCTTGAGTATCTTGCTGACTGTGGGCTGGCCAAGACCCAATGTGGCGGCCAGATCGGCCGCGCTGAACACACGGTCCGGGCACCCGGCCATGTGGGTCAACAACAGCGTCCCGTAATCGATTATCTTGCTGATACGCAGCACCTGCGCCTCCGAATCACTTCATTAGCCATATAGTACCGCTTTGGTACTATATGAGTCAAGTCGGTTCCTCATCCCCGCCGGCTTGCTGCAGCATCCACATTTGCGCATACCGTCCGCCCTGCAACAGCAGATCGCGGTGCGAGCCGCGCTCCAGCACACGGCCATGATCCAGCACGATGATTTCATCCGCATCCACGATGGTCGATAGCCGGTGGGCGATGATGAGCGTGGTCCTGTCCTTGGCGATCAGACTCAGCTCTTCCTGGATCGCCCTTTCGGTGCGGGTATCCAGAGCGCTGGTGGCCTCATCCAGGATCAGGATGGGCGGATTCTTCAGCAGCGTCCTGGCAATGGCCACCCGCTGTTTCTCGCCGCCGGACAGTTTCAGGCCGCGCTCGCCGACTTGCGTCTGATAGCCTTCGGGCAGGGCCGTCACAAAATCATGGATGCTTGCGGCCTTGGCGGCCTGCACGATCTCCTCGTGGCTGGCCGCCGGATTGCCGTAAGCGATGTTGTACAGGATGCTGTCATTGAACAACACCGTGTCCTGGGGCACGATGCCTATGTGCTGGCGCAGGCTGGCCTGAGTCAGGTCGCGAATGTCGATGCCGTTGACCCGTATGGCGCCGGCATCGATGTCATAGAAGCGGAACATCAGGCGCGACAAGGTCGATTTCCCCGCGCCCGACGATCCCACCACGGCCAGCGTCCGGCCCGCCGGTATCGTGAAACTGACGTCGAACAGTATCTGGCGATTGGCCTCATAGCCGAAATCCACCCTATCGAATTCGATGCTGGCCTGGGCCGCCTTCAGCTTGCGCGCATCGGGCCCGTCCGCCACTTCCTGGCCCTGCTCCATCAGGCTGAACATGCGCTCCATGTCGGCCAGCGCATGCTTGATCTCCCGATACACGAAGCCCAGGAAATTCAATGGCGCATACAGTTGCGTCAGGTAAGCCGACACCAGCACCACATCGCCCACCGACATGGTCTGGCTGACCACTCCCTGGGCCGACAGCCAGAGCAACAAGGTGATGCCGATGGTAATGATGAAGCCCTGTCCCATGTTCAGAAAATTCAGGGACACCTGGTTCTTCACCGCGGAATCCACCCATTTGCCCAGGTTGCGGTCATAGCGATCGATTTCGTAGCCTTCGTTGCCGAAATACTTGACGGTCTCGTAATTGAGCAAGGCATCAATGGCCTTGCTGTTGGCCTTGCTGTCCAGTTCGTTCATGCTGCGCCGATACACCATGCGCTTTTCGGTCACCAGCAAGGTAAATGCGATATAGGCCACGATGGTGCCTATCGTCACGATGGCGAACATGAAATCGTAGCGCCACAGCAGGATGGCCGCCACCATGCCGATCTCCAGCAAGGTCGGCAAGATATTGAAGACCATGAAGTTCAGCAAGAAGCCTATGCCCTTGGTGCCGCGCTCGATATCGCGGCTCAGGCCGCCTGTCTGGCGCTGCATGTGAAAGCGCAGGGACAAGGCAAACAGGTGCTTGAAAAGCCGGGTGGCAATGCGCCGTATTGAGCCTTGCGTCACGCGTGCGAACAAGGCATCGCGCAGCTCGCCGAACACGCTGCTGGCCAAGCGGGCAAAACCATAGCCCAGCAAGGCGGCAACCGGCAGGACCATCAGCGTGGCCGGCACACTGAGCTTGTCCACCACCTCTTTCAGGTACAAGGGCAGGATAACGCTGGCCACCTTGGCGGCCACCAGACAGGCCAGGGCGGCCATGACGCGCCACTTGAACTGCCAGACGAAAGGCAAAAGCGATCTGATGGTCTGAATATCGTTGCGACGGCTTGGGGCCGGGCCCCTGTGGGTGAATCTCATGAAGATGCGATCGAAGTGGCGGCGTCCGACATTGTACGTTGCGCTACCCTTCAGGCAGGCTGCCGCGCTGCTCCTGAAGCAACTCGTAAAAGGCCCGCGCCGCGCTGGACAAGCTTTTTTCGCTGCGGCGTATCAGGTAGAGCGAGCGCTTCAGGCGGCTCTTTCCCGCCAGCGGCACCACCGCGATGCCGGGATGCCGGAACTGGAACAAGGTCATGGAAGGCACCAGGCTGACGCCCAGCCCCGCCGCCACCAGACCCGTCACGGTTGCCAGGTGATCGACTTCCAGGAAGGTGTCCAGCCCTGCGAACACGTTGCTGCGCAACAGGCTCTGGCGAATGCTGCTGGCCTTGCCAAGCTGGATGATGGCGCTTCCCTTGAGTTCGCGCAGATGCACGGCCGGCCGCTGCGACAGCGGATGATCGTTGCGGCACACCAAATGGAAGTAGTCCTCGCACAGCGGCTCGGCGGCCAGGCCGGCCATGTCCCGTCCCTTGGCCGCCACGGCGATATCGACCGAACCCCGCCGGACCAGATCCAGGCAAGGCTCCAGCAAGGCGTCGTGCAACTGCAGCTCAACCCCGGGATAGCGGGCCAGAAACTGCGCATAGATGCCGGGCAGCCAGCCGGCGGCCAACGAAGGCAAGGCCGCAACGGCAACCCTCCCCTTGCGCTTGGCGACATGGTCATGGATGTCCTCCATGACGCTGTCCAGATCGTTCAGCAGCCTCAAGGCCGACTCGTTGAACAGCCTGCCCTCGGGCGTCAGTTCCACCCGCCGTGTCGTACGGTCGAACAGCCGGGTGCCGGCGGCGTCCTCCAGCGTCCTGATCAGGGCGCTGAATGCCGGCTGGGTGGTGTGGCAGCGCTCCGCCGCTTTTGTAAAGTGCCGTTCCTGGGCAAGAGCCACAAAGGCGCGCAATTGGCGGGACGATAGATTCATAAAAATGTTGGATCAATAAATAAGATATTTCTATTTAACTTATCAATTTAGCAATTCTATAGTACAGCGGCAAACACACAACAGGCATATACGGGCATGGAGACGACACCACTTACCATAGGCTGCGCCACAGGGTTCTCGGGCGACCGCAGCGACGGCGTGCGGCCGGTCGTCGACACGCTGATCCAAAGCGGCGGCCAGGCGCTGATATTCGAAACGCTGGCCGAGCGCACCCTGGCGTTGTCGCAGCTGGCCAAGAACAGCGATCCGGAACTCGGCTATGAGCCCTTGCTGGCCGAGTTGCTGCGGCCCGCGCTGGCCGATTGCCTGAAGCACAAGATACGAATAATCAGCAATTTCGGCGCGGCCAACCCGCCCGCCGCCGCCCGGCGCATTCAATCGCTCGCGCGGGAGCTGGCATTGCGCGCGCCGCGCATCGCCGTGCTGTCGGGCGACCAACTGACCCGGCCCGAACAGCTGGCTTACCTGCGCGAGCGTTTGGGGCCCGAATTCGACCGACTCGATATCGTCAGCGTGAACGCCTACCAGGGCGCGGTGGAAATCGCCCAGGCCCTGCAAGCCGAGGCCGACATCGTGGTTGCGGGACGGGTGGCCGACCCCTCGCTGGTATTGGGACCCGCCTTGGCGCACTTCGATTGGCGGCACGACGACTGGCACCGGCTGGGCTGCGCCACCATGGCGGGCCACCTGCTGGAGTGCGGTACCCAGGTCAGCGGCGGCTACTTCGCCATACCCGGCCTTAAAGAAGTGCCGGACATGGACACGCTGGGCTTTCCGATTGCCAGCATCGATGGTTCAGGAGCGTTCTCGGTCACCAAGGCGGCCGGCACGGGCGGCGCCGTCACGCTGCAAACCGTCAAAGAGCAACTGCTGTACGAAGTGCATGACCCCGCCGCCTACCTGACGCCCGACGTCATCGCCGATATCAGCCAGGTGCGTGTCGCGCAAAACGGGCCCGACAGGGTCGATGTGCGGGGCGTCACCGGCCACCCCAGGCCCGACACCCTGAAAGTCAATATCTGCTATCGCGGCGGTTGGCTGGCGGAGGCCGAGATTTCCTACGCCGGATTGCAGGCCGAGGCGCGCGCGCGCCTGGCGGCGGACATTGTCCAAAAGCGGATAGGCGCGCATTTGAAGCTGCGCATAGACCTGATCGGCGCCGTCAGCATTTTCGGCGACGACGACGGCCGCTACCTGCGCCAGCAGGCGGCCGGTCAGGCCAGGGACGTGCGTCTGCGCGTCGCGGCCGCGCATCCCGATAAGGAAACCGCCGCACGCGTCCTGCACGAGGTCACCGCGCTGTATACCTGCGGCCCCGCCGGCGGCGGCGGAGTCCGCACGGCTCTGCGGCCCCGCCTGAACAGCCTGTCCAGTGCCGTCCCCCGCGACCTGGCACCGGCAAGCTGGACTTTCACGGATGAATGAATTCATGCCCGCCACAGATAACCTCGTCCTCGTTCCCTTATACCGCCTTGCGCACAGCCGCACGGGCGACAAGGGGGACATATCCAACATCAGCGTGATCGCCTGGACTGCCGAGCTTTTTCCCATACTGAAAGAGCAGCTTACCGAACAGGCCCTGGAAAAATGGTTTGAATTCCGCAAGCCCCGGCGCGTGCGGCGCTACCTGATTGAATCCATAGACGCCATGAATTTCGTGCTGGAAGGCATCCTGGACGGCGGCGTCAACGACGCGCTCAACCTGGATACCCACGGCAAGGCCCTGTCGTTCCATCTGCTGGATTTTCCGATCCGGGTAAACAGCGGCCTGGCCGCCACCCTGCCCGACATCACCCCCTGACCAACCCACCCAAAAGGAGACAACCCATGAACCCGGGTCAAATCAAAAAAACATTATTGGCTGCGGCACTGGGCCTATGCCTGCCTCTTGCCGCGCCATCGCATGCGCAAGACTACCCCAGCAAATCCATTACCTTTGTGGTGCCTTTCGGACCCGGCAGCGCCACCGACCAGCTAGCCCGCGCAATCGGCCAAGGCATAACCGAACAGACCAAGCAAGTGGTCGTCATCGAGAACAAGCCCGGAGCAAGCGCCATGATAGGCGCCAGCGACGTGGCGCGCGCCGAGCCCGACGGCTATAAAGTGTTGATCACCACCAATACGTCGCAATCGGCCAACCCGCATCTTTACAAGAAGCTCAATTACGATCCCGTCAAGGATTTCGAGCCGGTCACCTTGCTGGGTACAGGCGGGCAAATCATGGTGGTCAACCCCGCCTCTCCCGCCAAGACGGTCGGCGACTTCATCAAGCTGGCCAAGGAAACCCCCGAAAAGCTCAGCTTCGGCAGCGGCAGCTCCAGCAGCCGGGTCGCGGGCGAGCTGTTCCAGCAGATGGCCGACGTAAAGCTCCTGCACGTGCCTTACAAAAGCAATCCCCTGGTCATCACCGACCTGCTGGGCGGCCAGATCGACATGATGATGGCCGACATGGCCACCGGCCTGCCCCAGGTCAAGGCCAACAAACTGCGCGCGCTTGGCGTAACCATGGCCCAGCCTTCGGTATTGGCTCCCGACATACCCACGATCGCCAGCGCGGGCGTGCCGGGTTACGAAATGGGCTACTGGTTCGGCGCCTATGTGCCGGCCAATACGCCGGCCGCGGTGGTATCCCGGCTGCACGATCTGCTGGTCAATGCCACCACACGCAGCGCCGCCGTCCAGTTCTACGAACAGACAGGCACGAAGCCCGTGACATCCACGCCGGCCGAGCTTGCCGATTTCCAAAAAAAGGAAACGGAAAAATGGGGCGCCATCATCAAGAAGGCGGGCATTGAGCCCTCGTAACGGCTTGGGCTTTCAGGTCTCCGGGTAGCGGGGCTATCTGGGGGTTAACTCCTGTTACCCCTATCCGCGCGCCATGAACTTTTGTTTACCGGAACACCTAATACAATAACGTGCCCGCAAGGGATAAACCGGAGAATGTATGGCTGTTCCACCTTTCGATTACGACGCCGCGCTACTGTCCTGCGCGGCCGGCGATCAGAACGCGTTCCAGAATCTGTATCGGCACGAGGCGCCGCGCATGCTGGCGCTGAGCCTTAAAATGCTTGGCCAACGCTCCAGCGCAGAAGACCTGGTGCAAGACGCATTCATCCTGATCTGGAAAAACGCGGCCAGCTACGATCCGATCATGGGCAGCGCTCGCGCCTGGATGTACAGCATCACGCGCTACCGCGCCCTTGGGCGTTTGCGCCAGGCTGGCCGCCTGCGCTCCAGCGACAGCTCATGGACGGATACCCTGCCGGGCGACGGAGCGTCGGCCGAACCTCACAGCGTGGCGGACACCATCGCATCACTGGACGAATCACGCCGCAAACCCTTGCTCATGGCCTTCTACAATGGCTACAACTACGAACAGATCGCTGCGCGCCTGAAGACCTCGCCGGGACAAGTCCGCCAGCATACGCAAGACGCCCTGAAATCGATGCAGGAGCGGCAACAGGCATGACACGCAACGACCAAGGCATACTGATTGCCGAGTACACGCTGGGCCTGCTGAATCCACAAGAAATGGCGCAAGCGCACGCCTTGCTGGGCCAGGACGCCGAAGCCGTCGTGCAGGCCCTGGACTGGGAACGCCGCTTCCTGGAACTGACCGATCTGTTGGCGCCGGTGGACCCGTCGCCCCTGCTGCTGGCCAAGATACAGACCAGCCTGGGGCACGACACTACGCCAAGGCCATCGAGCCTATACCGCAAGCCGGCGCACAACCCGCCCGGCGAGCCCCCACCCCCCAACGCCCACACGACGGCGCCAAAGAAGCGAAAAGCGCAACAAGCCACTGAACGGATACGCAGCGAACCCAGCCTATCGGCCGCTCCAAGGGCCGACAGCCCATCCGAGCCCGATGCCAGCGACACGCCGCCGGCAACGGCCAGCGCAGCTCTTCCGCCACCGGAGAATACCGGCAGCCTGACCGCCATGGCCGCCGGACCGGCCGGCACTAGCGCAGTCCCCGCCGCCCCTCCTCCCGCCGCGGACACTGTCGCCGCCATGGCGGCCCCCGCTGCCAAGACGGCGGCACCAGCCAGGACGGCGCCTCGTGAAAGAATATCCCAGGGAAATATCTGGATATGGCGAGCCGCCAGCGTGGTTTTTGCCGCCATCGCGCTGGCCCTGGGTCTGATGCCGGCCAAGCCCGTGCCTCCGCCCGTCACCGTCGTCGAGCTCGCGCCGACCCAGGCCGCCATATTGCAGGCGCCCGGCCAAAGCTCCACGCCCGGCTGGACCGTGACCATCGATCCGCAGCAGAATGTGCTGCTGGACCCGCAAGTACGCAGCGACATTCCCGCCGACGCCTCGGTGCAGCTGTGGACCCATAACAAGAATCTTCCGCAACCCAGATCGCTGGGGCTTATCGATCCGAACAAGCCGGTCACCGTGCCGGCGGCGCTCATGGGCCAGGTCAGTCCCGACCAGATCTTTGAAATGACGCTGGAGCCGGCGGGGGGCTCGCCCACCGCGGCCCCCACCGGCCCCATCCTGTTCATAGGCCGCGTCGTCACGTTTGGAAAGCGGCCGCCGCCCAGCCCCGCGGCGGGTGCAAGCGCCCCGCCCGCGGGAAGCTCTTAGTGTCCCGTCATGGCCGGGCCTCATCGGCAAAGCAGATAGCGGCCTAGCAAAGCACCACATTCACCGCCAGTCCGCCGCGCGACGTTTCCTTGTACTTGCTGCGCATGTCCGCGCCGGTCTGGCGCATGGTCTCGATGACGGCATCCAGGGAAACATGGTGCTGCCCATCGCCCTGCAAGGCCAGCCTGGCCGCGTTGATGGCCTTGACCGCACCCATGGCGTTGCGCTCTATACAGGGTATCTGTACCAGCCCTCCTATCGGGTCGCAGGTCAGGCCCAGGTTATGCTCCATGCCGATTTCCGCCGCATTCTCGACCTGTTGCGGCGTGCCGCCCAGGACCGCCGCCAGCCCCGCCGCCGCCATGGAACAGGCCACCCCCACTTCTCCCTGGCATCCGACCTCGGCGCCCGAGATCGAAGCGTTCTGCTTGTACAGAAAGCCTATCGCCGCCGCCGTCAACAGGAAGTCGACACGGCCGTCGTCGGACTGCTCCGGAATGAAAGTCTGGTAATACCGCAGCACCGCCGGCAGCAATCCGGCGGCACCGTTGGTCGGCGCGGTCACCACCCGCCCGCTGGCGGCGTTCTCCTCGTTGACCGCCATGGCAAAAAGGTTGACCCAATCCATGGCATGCAGCACGTCTTTCCGGGCGGTATCGCGCTGCAGTTCGCGATACAGGGCGGGCGCGCGGCGGCGCACCTTCAGGCCGCCGGGCAGGAGCTGGTCGGCCTGATCGTTATCGCGGCCGCAACCGCGATCGATGCAGGCATTCATGACATCCGCGATATGCAACACACCCCGCCGAACTTGTTCCGCGGGCGCCAGCACAGACTCGTTGGCCATCATCAACTGCGCAATGGACAGGCCCGTCCGGGCACAGGACTCGAGCAGTTGCGCCCCGGTCGAGAACGGATAAGGCATGGGCTCGTGCTGCGGCACGGACTCGTCGGTTTCCTGGGAATCGAGCGCACGGATGAAGCCTCCGCCTATGGACACATAGCGCTCCGCGATCAATAGCGCGCCCGAGGAGTCGAAGGCCTGGAAGCGCATGCCGTTGGGATGCTCGGCCATGGGCCGGATCCGGTACGAAAAGGCTTTTTCCGGATCGAAGGCGATATCGTGTGATCCCCATAAACGCAGCCGCTTGGTGGTCCGAACCTGTTCCATTAGTTGAGAAATGCTGGCCGGCACCACGGTATCGGGCGCCTCGCCCATCAGGCCCAGCGTGATGCCCATGTCGGTGCCATGGCCGCGTCCCGTTTCCGCCAATGAACCGTACAGGTCCACGGTCAACGCCGTCACGCGCGGCAGCAGACTCCGGGCTTGCAAGGTGCGTGCGAAATTGCGCGCCGCGCGCATCGGACCGACAGTATGGGAACTGGAGGGGCCTATGCCTATCTTGAAAATATCGAATACCGAGAGCGTCATGATGGAGTGCCTGTTTTTCTGTTCGGTAAAACCCCGCCCCCGAACGAGAGAAACCGGCGGGCATGCGCCGATTTTATCGCCACATCCGATGAATCTAAAGCTCTCCCGGCGAACTCCATTGCAAAGAGCCCTGAAGGGACGTAATGGACTCCAGCGGCGCCGTCTTGCGAAAGTCCGATGGCGACATGCCAACATGGGCATGAAAGGCATTGGAAAAATTGGCGGAGCTGGAAAAGCCCAGCTCCAGCGCTATAGTCTGTATGTCCAGGGATGTCTGCACCAACAGGCGCCGCGCCATGCGCATGCGCTCTTCACGCAGGAATTGGGTCACGGTCAATCCCAGCGAATTGCGGAACGCGTCCGATATGCGCTTCTTGCTGACGCCCAAGGCCTGCGCCAGCTCGCCCATCTGCGGCGGCTGCGCCAGCCTGGCGGAAAGATAATGTTTGGCCGTCCGTATCAGAAACTGATCAGCGGACTCGTCGGCCTCGGTAAGGGGTGGCACTAGAGACATAAAGGGTAGGCATCGAAAACAAGCCAGAATTGGCCCGCATCCTAAAACTCGTACCCATTACGGTAAATTCGCGGCTCGGATTTGTCCAAGCTTTTAGCGCCGCGTTAACTATATTTGACGTTGCGAAATAATTTGTGGAATTCAGGAGAGATCGAACTGACCGTTTTCCCCGGTTTCGGAGCCTGTTTTCCCCAATGCGTCGGCCAGCATGCTTCGTATGGCGTCCAGATCGTTGCGCAAGGCTTGCAGCTCGGTGCCTGAAAGGCGCACGGCCGCGTCCTGATCATGGGGAACGTCGTGCAAGTCGCCCAGACGGTTGCGCGCGCCGCTGATGGTGAAACCCTGCTCGTACAGCAGATCGCGAATGCGGCGGATAAGCAGGACTTCGTGATGCTGGTAGTAACGCCGGTTGCCGCGGCGCTTGACCGGCTTGAGCTGCGTGAACTCCTGTTCCCAGTAGCGCAGCACATGGGGCTTGACGCAGCATAGATCGCTGACCTCGCCTATCGTGAAATAACGCTTGGCGGGAATGGGGGGCAAGGTGACAGGATTATCGCTAGTGCTCATGGACGGGTTCTATGCCGGTTAAAAGACAAGGTTTTTCCTATTCTGCAACGGCGGCCGGCTTGCCGGCGAATTCGACGACGCTTTTCAGCTTCTGACTGGCATGAAACGTGACCACCCGGCGCGCCGCAATGGGAATCACTTCGCCGGTCTTGGGATTGCGCCCCGGACGAGGCGGCTTGTCGCGGACCTGGAAGTTGCCGAAGCCCGACAGTTTGACTTCGACGCCGCGCGCCAGGGAATCGCGTATTTCCTCGAAAAAGGTATCGACGATATCTTTGGCTTCACGCTTGTTCAGGCCGACGCGCTCGAACAGCAATTCCGCAAGCTCGGCTTTGGTCAGGGTGCGATCCGGATTCATGATGTCTTTACTCCTTAAGCGCGCTGGCGCACTGCATGAGCGCTCACCAGTGCCTCCAGCAGCCGGGCGAGGCATTGTTCTACCTTGGCATCGTCGAGCGTGGCATCGCGGTCTTGCAACCAGAAACGGAAAGCCATGCTTTTCTCGGCGGCTTGCGCCGATTTGTCGCGCCACACATCGAATAGTTTAATGTCCTTGACGATACCAAGAGTAGCATTAGATTGAATCGTTTGCGTAAGTGTAGCCAACAAATCCCCATACGACACATCCGGGCCGGCCCAGACCGCCAAGTCCCGTATCACGATGGGCTGGCGGGACAGTTCGGCAGGCGCCGGCAGGTCCGTTATGGAAACGGCCGAGGCATCCAGCTCGAATACCACCGGCGCATGCGCCAGGTCGCACTGCTGGGCCCAGCGCGGATGAAGCTCGCCTATCCATCCAATGGCCTTGCCGTCGAGCTCCAGCCGCGCCGAGCGGCCGGGATGCAGCGCCGGGTGCGCGGCGGCGATGCACGCCAGCCGGCGCGCCTGCTCGCCAAGCAAGGCCTCCACATCTTTTTTTACATCATAGAAGTCGACCTGCCGGGTGGGCACGCCCCATTGCTCTTCGTGCGCCGGCCCCCAGGCGGCGCCCGCCAGATGCTGCGGCTGGCGCACACCGGCAACCGCAAGAGGGCCGTCGGCCACAGCGGCGTCGCGCGCGAATACCCGTCCCAGCTCGAAAACGCGCACACGGCTCTGCTTGCGATTGGCGTTATGGACGATATTGGCCAGCAGGCCGCCGATAAGGCTGGAGCGCATCACCGCCAGTTGGCTGGCAATGGGGTTGAGCAGCCTGATGGGGTCGGTATTGCCCGCCAGGTCGCGCTCCCAGGCTTCTTCGACAAAAGCGAAATTGATGACCTCCTGGTAATCCAGGCTGGCCATGCGGCCGCGCAAGGCATGCGGTCCGCGCAGTGTTTCCGGATCGACGCGCATTGTTGCGCGCGCCCGCGGAGGCAGGTCCGGAATGCGTTCGAAGCCGTAAACGCGCGCCACCTCTTCGATAAGATCTTCCTCGATGAACAGATCGAAGCGGTACGAAGGAGGCTGGACGGTGAAGACATCGTCCTTGACGGTAAACGGCAGGCCCAGGCGGGTGAAGATTTCTTCCACCTCCTGACGCGCCACGGGCACGCCCAGGACGCGGTGGCAGCGGTCCAGCCTCATGTTCACAGGCTTGCGCTCAGGCATGTTGACGATCTGGTCGTCCAGCGGGCCGGCCTGCCCGCCGCAGATATCGATGATCAAGCGGGTCATGCGTTCCAGATGCTCGGTGATGGACTGGAAGTCCACCCCGCGCTCGAAACGATGGCTGGCCTCGGAACTGAACTTGTAGCGGCGGGCGCGGCCCATGATGGCCTCGGGCCACCAGAAGGCGCCTTCCAGGAAAATGTCGGTCGTGTCCAGGGTAACCGCCGTGGCCTCCCCGCCCATGATGCCGGCCAGGCTCTCCACCGCATCTCCGGTCACGATCACGCCCACATCGGGCTCCAGCTGGACGGTCTGGCCGTTCAGCAGCTCCAGTTGCTCGCCCGGCTTGGCCCAGCGCACGGTCAGGCCGCCCTGTATGCGCTTCAAGTCAAATACATGGGTCGGCCGACCCAGCTCCAGCATGACGTAATTGGAAATATCGACCAGTGCCGAGATCGGGCGCTGGCCCGCGCGCTCCAGGCGGTCTTTCATCCAGGAAGGCGTCTGCGCCCTGGCGTTCACGCCGCGCAGGATACGGCCGGCGAAACGGCCGCACAGATCGGGAGCTTGCACCTTGACCGCAAGACGGTCGTCCAGCGAGACCGGAACCGGCTCGTAGGCGGGCAGCGTCAGCGCGGCACCGGTCAGCGCCGATACCTCGCGGGCGACCCCCAGGATGGACAGACAGTCAGCCCGGTTGGGCGTTAGCTTGAGCGTGAACAGGGTGTCGTCCAGATCCAGCGCATCGCGCAGCGACGCCCCCACCGGCGCATCGCCGTCCAGCTCCAAAAGGCCGGCGTGATCCTGAGACAGGCCCAGCTCGCGCGCCGAGCACAGCATGCCCGCCGATTCGACGCCGCGCATCTTGGCGGCGGCTATCTTCATGCCGCCGGGCAGCTGCGCGCCGATGCGGGCCAGCGGCACCTTCAGGCCCGCCGCCGCGTTGGGCGCGCCGCACACGATCTGCAGCAAGGCGCCCGATCCGTCGTCGACCTTGCAGACGCGCAACTTGTCGGCATTGGGATGCGGCTCGATTTCGACAATATGCGCAACCACCACGCCGCTGAACGGCGGAGCGGCCGATTCGGTCTCTTCGACTTCCAGACCCGCCATGGTCAGGCGATGCGACAAGGCATCGGTATCCAGATCGGGATTGACAAACGCGCGTAGCCAGGACTCGGGAAATTGCATAATGTACTCGTCGGATTCGTGTTGCGGCTAAGCGGGCCGCCGCCGGAAGTCGGCGCCGCCCGCTTTCTAAATAGGGTTCAGCGGTTGAACTGGCGCAGGAAACGCAAGTCGCCTTCAAAGAACTGGCGCAGGTCGTTGACGCCGTAACGCAGCATGGTCAGGCGCTCCAGGCCGGAACCGAAGGCGAAGCCGATGTAGCGTTCGGGATCCAGCCCGAAATTGCGCACGACTTCCGGATGCACCTGGCCCGAGCCCGAGATTTCCAGCCAGCGCCCCTGGTTGGGGCCCGAGGTGAACATCATGTCGATCTCGGCGGACGGTTCGGTGAACGGGAAGAACGAGGGACGGAAGCGCACCGACAGATCGTCCGTTTCAAAAAACGCCCGCAGGAAATCGGTATACACGCCCTTCAGGTCGGCGAAGGAAATGTCTTCGGCTATCCACAGCCCTTCGACTTGGTGGAACATGGGGGAATGGGTGGCGTCGCTGTCGACGCGATAAGTGCGCCCCGGGGCAATGACCTTGATGGGCGGCTTGTGCATGCGCGCGTATCGCACCTGCATGGGGCTGGTGTGCGTGCGCAGCAGCAAAGGCAGCCCCTTGTCGTCCTGCATATCGACGTAGAAGGTATCCTGCATGGAACGCGCGGGATGGTTCTCGGGATTGTTCAGGGCGGTGAAATTGGTCCAGTCGTTTTCGATTTCGGGGCCGTCGGCCACGTCGAAACCGATGGAGCGGAAAATGGCCTCGACACGCTGCCAGGTGTGGATGA
Source organism: Pollutimonas rozaliensis (assembly GCF_048751585.1). NCBI lineage: Bacteria > Pseudomonadati > Pseudomonadota > Betaproteobacteria > Burkholderiales > Alcaligenaceae > Pollutimonas > Pollutimonas rozaliensis. The sequence continues at coordinate 182,687 of NZ_JAZHOB010000007.1, forward strand.
CCGGATGGATGCCGCCGAAAGCGCGGCCTCGGCCGGGCAGGCTGACATCGATGGTCTCGGCGGCCAGGCGCTTGTCCAGCTCCGCTTGCGCCATCTGGGCGCGCCTATCGTTCAGCAGGCCTTCGATCTGCTGCTTCAACTGATTGATGCGGGCCCCTTCGGCCTTCTTCTGCTCGGGGCCCAGTTGCGCCAGGCCTTTGAGCAAGGCGGTCAACGCGCCCTGCTTGCCCAGAAATTTCGCCTTGGCGTTTTCAAGTGCCGCGGCGTCGCTGGCCTGGGCAAACTGTTCTTTGGCCTGTGCAAGCAGGTCGTCAACCGGAGGAGTCATAGTGTCGCTTTTCCAAATACAAACGGAGCCCCAAAGAGCCCCGTTTGCAGCAATACAGAATCGAATTCGATCAAGCAGCCAAAGCGGATTTGGCTTGGGCAACCACGGCTGCGAAGCCGGCTTTATCGTTTACGGCCATGTCGGCCAGTACTTTGCGATCCAGTTCAATCGAGGCTTTTTTCGTGCCGGCGATAAACACGCTGTACGAAACACCCAGCTCGCGGCAGGCCGCGTTGATGCGGGTGATCCACAGAGCGCGGAAGGTGCGCTTCTTGTTGCGGCGATCGCGGTAGGCATATTGCCCAGCCTTCATTACCGCCTGTTTGGCGATGCGGAATACATTACCGCGGCGGCCGCGATAACCTTTTGCTGCTTTGATAACTTTTTTGTGACGAGCACGGGCAGTAACGCCGCGTTTTACGCGAGGCATAGTAGATCTCCGGTAATCAAGCGAAAGGCATCATTGCCTTGACCGAGGCGACGTCTGCGTCGTGCACCGCGGCAGAACCGCGCAACTGGCGCTTGTTCTTGGTTGTTTTCTTGGTGAGGATGTGGCGCTTGAACGCTTGGCCCCGCTTGATAGACCCGCTACCGCGAACCTTAAAGCGCTTCGCAGCGCCTTTCTTGGTTTTCATCTTAGGCATGATGTAACTCTGTTATTAAATTATGAATGCAGGTGGCACCCGAACCGGCCAAAACACCTGGCTTTGGCGGCAAAATACTGGCTGCGCTTGCAAGACCCGACACCCACTTCTGGTTGTACTACTGTGGCGCCACCACGGTTTTGTTGTGGCCCGCCACCGCTTACTCAAGTCCCCCGCTTGGGGGAAGCTGGAAAAGCCCTTGATTATATGATGAATTCCCGGCGTTTGTCTAACGCGCGTAGAGGCCCGGGTATGGAAAGGCGGCGCCCAAAGCGCCGCCCTCCGGCCAGGCGGAAACGGCCAGCCCAGGCCGGGACGCTGAAGGAGCGACGCGCCCTTCCTCCCTAAAAAGCCTTGGATAGGGTCAGGATCGCCGCGGAGCGCCCCAAATACTTGCCCTTGGCGCTGGTATAGACGTTTCGGTCGGCGTTCGTATCCACATAAGCCAGTGTTGCTGTAAAGCCACCATCCCATTCTTTCTTGAGGCCCACCGACCAATCCGTGTACGAGCCATCGTCCAGATTTCTGACCTTCTGATAGCCCACGTGCGCGTTCAGCGCCAGCCCCCACACGCCGGTGGGGAAGCTGCCGGAAAGATCGTAATACTGGCTATTCTTGGAATCGGGCACGCCGAAAAGGTTCGTGAACGAATGGGAATACTTGAACGTTACCGGCCCGTAGCCCAATCCCAGATAGCCCTCGGTGGTGTCCGGCTTGGTGAATCCGGACGGATAGCTGCCCGGGTAATAGTAATGCAACACCCCGACATCGACGGACAAATCACCCCAGATTTGACGCGTGTATCCCGCGTAGAAATCCATTTCGACCGACGACGACACATCGGGATCGGCATCGGAAAGCCAGCTTATGCTGGAATTCCAGTTTCCCACGTAGAAGCCGCTGGCATGCTTCAGGTCGAATCCACCCTGGATCGCCGGCTTGTTGTTGCTTTGCATCAGTCCGCGATAGCGATACTGGCTGGCCAGCGACACGTTGGCGCTAAGGGTGAAATCGGACTGAGGCGCGGGAGTGCCGGCCGCGGGGTCATTGGCCGCTTGCGCGCCCGCATTGGCGGCGGCGAGCAGACCCAGGACGACTACCGATAGCGAAAGAGTGGAACGAACCATGAAATGCTCCTTGGATGACATTGACGGACAGTGGATCAATGTTTCCAAACGCAAATCCCATGCCAGATTTCAAAGGATCGAAACATCCCCCGGCAAAGCCTGCGCGCCCCTTATGCCCGCCTTGACGCCTCGCAATGAGGCGAGCCGCGCCCGATTCCGGGCGGATGCGCCAATATCGGGCAAGCGGGCGGAATCAGCCCCAGGGCTGCCGGTACTGAATAGCCTCGGCGATATGCAACGCAGTTATGCCGTCCTGCCCCGCCATGTCCGCCAAGGTGCGCGCCACGCGCAAGCTGCGATGCATGACGCGCGCCGACCAGCTCCAGCGCTCCATGGCTTGGCCCAGCAGCTTTCTGCCATCATCGTCCAACGGACAGTAATGCCGTATCTCATCAGCCCCGAGCCGGGCATTGGTGGTTTTTTGCCGCTTCCACTGCCGGGCGCGGCAGCGTTGAACGCGGATGCGGACGGGCTCGGAGGCTTCGCCTTGAGGAAGGTCCATCCAGCCCGGCTCCGCCGGCGGCAAGGCTATTTGCAGATCCACCCTGTCCAGCAGGGGACCGGATAGCTTGTTGCGATAGGCCTCGATCATGTCGGGTGTGCATCGGCAGTTCTTCCGTTTATGCCCCAGCCATCCGCAAGGACAGGGATTCATGGCGGCCACCAACTGGAAGGCCGCGGGAAAGGTCAAAGTGCGCGACGACCTGGCTATGGATACGCAGCCGGTTTCCAGCGGCTCGCGCAAAGACTCCAGCACCCGGCGCTGGAACTCGGGCAGTTCATCCAGAAAAAGCACGCCGTGATGCGCCAGGCTGATTTCCCCCGGCCTGGGGTGAGCGCCTCCGCCCACCAGCGCCGGCACGGAAGCCGTGTGATGGGGGGATCTGAAAGGCGGCAGATCGGAACAGACCTGATCCCGCCCGCCCAGGCCCGCCAGCGCCGCGACCTCCAGCACTTGCTCTGGATCCAGCGGCGGAAGCAGGCCGGGCAGCCGATGCGCCAGCATGCTTTTGCCCGTACCTGGCGGGCCGGACATCAGCAGGCTGTGCCCTCCGGCCGCAGCGATCTCCAGCGCCCGGCGCGCCGCCGACTGTCCACGCACATCGGACAGGCAGGGAGCGGCGCTTCCCGCCGCGGGCTGCGGCGCGGGCACGGCAATGGGCAAGGGCTGACCGCCCGCGAAATGGCTTACGGCATCCGCAAGGCTGCCCACCGCCAGAACGGTCAGGCCGGGGACTCTTGCAGCCATCGGGGCGGAATCGGCCGGCAGCACCAGGATGGCGCCTGGCTCGCCGCGCGCGACGGCCAGCGCGATGGCCAAAGGCGCCCCGACCGAAACAATGGCGCCGGTCAGCGAAAGCTCGCCGGCAAAGACATAGTCCTGCAAGTCGGGTTGAGAGCCGGCCGCGCCATCGGGCTGGACCTGGCCCGACGCCAGGAGCACGCCCAGCGCAATGGGCAGATCGTAGCGCCCGGACTCTTTAGGCAGGTCGGCCGGCGCCAGATTGACCGTGATGCGGCCGGCGGGAAATTCGAAGCCGCTGCTGACTATGGCCGAACGCACCCGCTCGCGGCTTTCGCGCACGCCCGCGTCGGGCAAGCCGACCACATGGAATGCCGGCAGGCCATGCCCGACGTGGACTTCGACGCGCACCGCGTAAGCCTGAAGGCCGCACAGCGCCCGGCTTGCCAAGACCGCTAGAGACATGAAACACCCCGCCAAGTATCCATCAGCCGCCAGTATGGCGCTGGAACTTGTGCGGGGAAGGCTCCGAGGATGGATTGATCGCAGGCGGCTACTACCCTGCGGAATGCGCCGCACTTGGGGAGGTGATTACGGCGCGGCGGCGGTGGCGGCCATAACACCCCGACCGGCAGTCACCTGCTCTATCACGTCCAGCCAGTCCGCAATGTATCGGTCCATGCCGAAGCGCCGCATCGCGGTCTGGCGCCCCGCCTCGCCCCAGCGGCGTGCAAGCTCCGGATCGGCTATCAACCGCCGCATGACATCGACGATCAAATCCTTGTCCGTGTGCACAAAACCGTTTTCGCCGTTGACGATGACGGTGGGCAGCTCCGTTGCCGCAACGCCCACTATAGGCATGCCGATCAGCATGGCCTCCACCAGTGCCAGGCCCAGGCTGGTGTACCGGATAGGCGTGTAGAAAAACCGATATGGCGCCATCATCGCGGCGACACTCAAATTGGAGACTTCGCCCAGGCCGCCCATCTGTTCGCTCTGCATGCCGATCAGGTCCAGCGGAACGCGCTGGCGGCTCCAGGCAAACAGATCCGCTCCCATGCGCCGTCTCCGTCCGGGCAAGCCGTTGATCACCGTGATGCCCGCCGCCCGCTCGCCGGTGTATGAAACACTGGGATCGACGGGCACGCCATGTTCAATCACACGCGTCGGCATGTCGCCGGCGTCCCAATTAAGGGCGTTGTAGTGCGTCACATGCACCAGCACACCGCAATCATGCCGGAAGCAATGCACGGTATCCACCGGGTAGGGACGCGGCGGATCGTGTTCGATATAAATGCTGGGCAAAGCCCGTTGCGCGGCGGTAAGCAGCAGGGGCGCGTCTTCCTCGTAGGCGGTTCTGGACTGATAGATAACGCAGTCGAACTCTTGCGTGGCGATTTCCTCGGCCGGGATCTCCGTGATGTTCTTGCCCCAGGGAATTTTTCCCCCCAGCGGCGAATAGCCCGGCATGCCGTCACCGCGCACGGGAATCACGAAATCGTGAGGCACCTGCGACAAGGAATACAGATAATTCCCGTGAACATGCCAGGTCAGGATGCGCAGCCTCCTGGGCAATGCTTGATCAGTGATGTCCACCGCCTTCCTCCAGCTTGAATAGGATCGAACCTGAAGGGCAAGCAAATTTTGTACCGGCCGGCCCGGCTTGCCGATGGATTGATCGCAAGCGGCTGCCGGCCCGCCGGATCGTCCCGCCTAGACCGGACCGGTGGTGGAGCCGGCTTGCAATGGCGTGTCGGGCCGGCCTTCCAGTGCCTGGACCCTGGACTCCAGGGCCGTGATCCGTGCCATGGCCCGCTCCAATAGCTGCGCCTGGACGTCGAATTCCTCGCGGGTGATCAGGTCCATGCGGGCGAAGGTTTGCGCCATCATGGCCTTGACATTGCGCTCGATATCGGCGGCCGGGCTCTTGGCGATGAGCTCGGACATGTTTTTCTGAAAGTCTTCAAACCAATCGCTGCGGTTAATCATGGCACTCTCCGTGGACGTCAGCCTGTAGTGTAATAAAAAAACGAGCCCCTGAAGGCTCGTTTTGCCGTCTATCCGCCGCAATCGCGACGCATCATGTCAGGCAAACCCGTTCAGGGCTTGGTTTCGGTGGACGGAGTGGTTGTGGTCCCGTCGGCCTGCTTGCTGCCGATCGAATCCTGAATGGCCTGGTCGGCCTTGGCCGCGCCTTCCTTGATGGCATCGCCCATCTGGCCGGCCTTTTCAGCAGCGCTGTCCTTCAACTCGACCGCTTTGTCGGAGATGGTGTTGGCCGCCTGCTTGGCGGACTCTTTCATTGTGCTGCCTTCGCTGGAGGACGGTGCGGGAGCGGGAGTGCCGCTGGGCGATGTGCCGGGCGCGGGTTCAGGAGCCGGCGCGGGGGCCGGGGCCGGGGTTTCCATGCCCGGCGCGCCGTCCGCCGGTGGATTCGTGTCCTCGCCCTTCGAGCATGCGGCTAGCAGACTCATTGAAGCAACCATAGCGATAAGGGCTAGATGTGTACGAGTCTTTTCCATGATATTCCTCTCTTATGCAGAGTCGCGGATATTTCTTAGCTGGCATCGGTGCGACTAACGATCCAGCAGCGAGCTTGTTACAACTGGCTTGGTAACAATGTTAGCCACAGAAACCGCTAGACAAGCGAACCTAGTGTAAATCCTGATTTCAATAATATTTTTTATTCGGGCGGATTTTGGCGGGAATACCTTCTGGCATCGGGGCTTACGCTTTTCGGCCCGCGCCCTTGAGCCATACACATAGATACAAACCCTCCGCCTGGCCGATGTTTTGTTACAGATTTGTGCGGATCCCGACCGGCGTTCCATATTGGTGCGGGGCAAATCGCGCTGCACCGATATGGCGCAAACCACGGACCGCGGATAGCGCCGTAAGCGGCGATTGCCGCTCTTGCCGCGTGCATGGGCGATTCCCGCAAGGAGGACGGCAGAGGAATGAAAATTGGCATGCTAATTGCGTAAACCTCGTCGTCAACCTCACGAGGAACCACAATGAAGCTGATTACCGCCATCATCAAACCTTTCAAGCTGGATGAAGTCCGCGAAGCCCTGTCCGACATCGGCATACAAGGCATGACCGTTACCGAAGTCAAGGGCTTCGGACGCCAGAAGGGCCATACGGAACTGTACCGTGGCGCCGAATATACCGTCGATTTCCTGCCCAAGCTGCGCCTTGAAATGGCCGTATCCGAGCATATGGTCGAGCAAGCCATTGAAAACCTGTGCACGGCGGCGCACACGGGAAAGATCGGCGACGGCAAAATATTCGTCACCCCCATCGAGCAGGCCATACGCATACGTACCGGCGAATCAGGTGAAAACGCCCTCTAGGGCCACGGGAATCGCAGGCTTTTGATAACAAGCTCATGCGTCGCGGCGGCCGATATGGCATCGCCCTGGCGCCCTACTGATCTTCTGGAGTAAGAAAATGGATAAAGCCGATCTGGCGTGGGTAAGCGTTTCGACCCTGCTTGTATTGCTCATGGTGGTGCCTGGCCTGGCGCTGTTTTACGGCGGCCTGGTCCGGGCAAAGAACGTCCTGTCCGTGTTGATCCAGGTGCTCTCCACCTTCGCGCTGGCGCTGGTCATATGGTTTGTCTACGGCTATTCGCTCAGCTTTACGGAAGGCAACGCCATCCTGGGCGGATTCTCCCGCGTGCTGTTCAGCGGCATGCTCGATTTGAGCACGCAGAAATTCGCGCTGGCGGGCAGCATTCCGGAACTCAGCTTCGCCACCTTTCAGGCGACATTCGCCGGCATCACCTGCGCGCTGATCGTGGGTGGTTTCGCGGAACGGGCGCGCTATTCCGCCGTACTGCTCTTCACCCTCATCTGGCTGACCCTGGCCTACATACCCATCGCCCATATGGTGTGGGGACCGGGCGGCTGGCTGCTGGAGCGCGGCGCGCTGGATTTTGCCGGCGGCACCGTGGTCCACATCAATTCCGGAGTGGCCGCTCTGGTGGGAGCCTATTTCATCGGCAAGCGGGTGGGCTACGGCCGCGAATCGATGCAGCCGCATAACCTGCCGATGGCCATGATAGGCGCGTCGCTGCTGTGGGTGGGCTGGTTCGGCTTCAATGCGGGTTCGGCGCTGAGCGCCAACGAAACCGCCGCCCTGGCCTTTTTCAACACCATAATCGCCACCGCGGGCGCCATCCTGGCCTGGGTGCTGGTCGAATGGAAGTACAAGGGCAAGCCGTCCCTGCTGGGCGCGATCTCGGGCGCGGTTGCCGGCCTAGTGGGGATCACGCCCGCGGCGGGCTTGGTCGGCCCGGGGGGCGCGCTGATCATCGGCATCGTCACGGGCGCAGTCTGCCTTTGGGGTGTCAATGGATTGAAACGCATGCTGGGCGCGGACGATACGCTGGACGTGTTCGGCATCCATGGGGTTGGCGGCATCGTCGGCGCACTTCTGACCGGCATCTTCAATGCGCGCCCGCTGGGCGGGCCGGGCCTGGAAAGCCTGGGCGCCATTCCGCATCAAGTATGGCTGCAATTGGAAGGCGTGCTGATCACCGTCGTGTGGTCCGCCGTGGTGGCCTTCATTGCCTACTTCATTGCCGACAAGGTGTGCGGCCTGCGGGTTCCCGCCGATATGGAGCGCGAGGGCCTGGATATTCATTCGCATGGCGAGACCGCGTATCAGCGCTAGCCTGCAAATTTCACGAGCTGCACAAAAAAGCATAGGCAACCGCCGCCCAAGGACTTATGGTTACTGGTTCGACGCCAAACAACCCAAAGAACTGCCTATGCAACCAGTTTTTGGGCGTGCATTTGCAAGCTGGTCTGCAAATGCACGCATGCATTCAGCAAGCGATCCACGGCTGCGCAACAAGGATCAATCAGAAGGCCAAGCTCCGAATCGCTCAAGTACTGCTGCACGATCTCGCTAAGACAAAAATATAGTTTCTCGCCCCAATCAGCCTGCTCCAGCTCTTGTGCGCTCAATAACGCTCCGCCCATACGGCTTTCAAGCCCCTGCGCCTGCAAAATCAACATAGGCCGCCAGGATGCCAGTTGTTTTGCCAACTGTGCCTGTAAGGCGCTATCCAACGCCTGTGACAGCTGTGCGCACACTGCTTGAACCTGGTCGCGCCTGGCTAGTGTTTGATCGTTACGCATTTGAGCATCAATCCAGCCGGGCAATAAGGGCATAACGCTACGCCAAACAGCTTTGCCTACATTGGCTGGACAGGCATGCATCCGAACGCGTTCTGCGTGCAACATGTTCTGCAGTGTTGCCAACTCTACAAACAGTCGCTGCTCAAGCGGGGTTTGCACATGCTCTTGCAGATGGTGCAGCAGCACTTCTGCAGGCTTGCGTCGCTTGTATGCCAGCGCTGGCGTAGCCAACTCCTCGAGCGCAGCGAACAACCGCTCAAAACCCGCCTCCCGCAGGCTGGCTTCATCATCCCGGCCTTTGCCCCGTGCCATATGCACCGATACCGAAAGCGCCGGCCGCAGCAGCATGGTGTCTACGCCGAGTTGCTTGAGCTTGGCGTGCGCGCGCGCGCCGACATCTTGCTCTTGCAATACGCGATTTGCGTCAGTCTTGTTACGCAAAACCTTGCATATCTCGCCATCGATTTCGTCTTCTTCGAACATATCGCTCCGTGTAATCACAGGCAATAAAGGTTTGCGACGTCGCAGCTCGCGCGCGAGCTCATCGAGTTCCTGCACCTGGCCGGGCGAGGTAGAGCTACTTAACCACAGCACGGCATCGGCACAGTCGGTAAAGCGGAGCGTCAATTCGGTGTTCTCGGCGGTCATTGAATGCAAGCCTGGCGTATCCAGCAGCACAAGACGGTCACCTATCTCCACGCATTGGACGCTGGCCGTCGTTTCGGTTGCGCCTTCGGCAAAGCCACGGTCGGTGTGAACAATGCACCCGTGGTCAAGCCGGAAGTGCTTAATATTCCAGCCATGAATGGCCAGTCGCTCGGCCAAGAAGTTGCACAATGAGCTTTTGCCGGCATTGAATTTGCCAAAGATCAGCAGCATCAACCTATCGTCAAAGCGTTCCGCAAGCGATCTCGCAAGCTGTAATTCGCCCCACTGCGCTTGCCTTTCGTCGATAATCTCTTGCGCCAGTGCTCGCAAGGTCCGCAATTGCATGGCTAGCGCGCTATCGCCACGCAACTCGTCTCCGTCTGGCATCCACTCGTCCAGGATGGCCTGCAGTTGCGTCAGCCAGTTCCACATCCCGTCCACAATGCACTCAAGATTGCTTGCGGGCGCAAAGGAGCCGCCCAATGCGCGGATTAAGCTCTGCTCACCGGCCATGCGCGAGGCCTCGTTCACGCTTCAGGCTTCCAGGCTCTCAGTACAGCCAGCGCCTCTTCGCAAGCGGCGAGATCTGCCTCACACTGTGTGATCCGGTTTGCCAAAGCGCACTGATCCTCCGAGGGCATGAAATAGCGTGCGAACGCGCGTTGCAGCCGTGCCCTTCCGGCCTCTTCGGAGAACATCTTGCGCAAGTCTTCCCGGTACTTCACCGACACGCCCATGACCGCCACCACCAAGCTGTTTAGGCTTTGCGCCTCGACATGTTGAGCTTTGGGCAGGCTGGTCAAACCGTGCTTGATCAGCACACCGCCAATCTCGATGCAGGCACGAGAATAAGCAATCTGCAGCCGTGCGCGCTCGCGTTTGCCGGCGCTGGCCTTGAACATAGTGGCAAAAGAATCCGGCTCTAGCGCACGATCCGGACCGCTGCCGATCAGTATTTCTTGCAGCCCCTCGCCCACCTTGAGCAGCACTGCCGCAAGATCCTCCTTGAAGGCCTTGCGCTGCTGGCGCTGCTTGGCCTGACATTCCGTCAAAGCATTGGAAGCCGCCTTTTCGCAGGACTCGCATTCGTCCGCGAGTTTGGCATGCAGTAGGGCGTGTTCATGGCGTCGTGCCGCCGGCACCGCCGCCACGGCCTGAGAGATAGCCGCTTGCAGCTCAGGAATACCGCTACGTTCCACAAGTAAAGGCTTATCCTCCTGTACCCCCCGTCGATGCCGTGTCGCCGAAACCGCATACGTCGCGAATACCGGCCCCACCTCCAGCGTCTGAAGCTGCGTGCGCAGCGCTTCTTGGATATCCCGCAAGTGCGCATCATCAGCCAACTGGTCCACCTGCGTCATAACGAAGAGTGTCAGGCGACGGCTACGTCCAGCATCATCACAAAGCTCAGCGAGCCACCGCCGTTCAGCCGCATCCAACTCGCCTTCCTTGGCAGCATGCACGAATAGCCGCACATCTGAGCATAACCACACCGCTTGTTCGGCCAGGGTATCGTCGGCACTGTTGACATCGGCGTCCAGGCCTGGCGCATCCAGCCAGCGCACGCCCTGGCAACGGTAAGCCGAGAGCGTAGCAGTCTCGCGCCGATCCGCTACAACGAAAGCATCGTCCCCCAACAACTCGTTGAGCAAGCGGCTCTTGCCATGGTTATATTTTCCGACCACGGTCACTACCGGCAACTCGCGCCGTCCGGCCGGATCCGACAATCTGGCTAATCTTGCAATTTCGCGGCCCTGGTATGGCAATACTGCCAGCACGGCCTGTTGCCCAGCCCTCGATAAAGTTTGAATGTCCGCCGCGCCGATGACCATGCTTCAGATTGCCGATGGGTGCTTGGCCAAAGGCGTAACCTTAATTTGCATGTATGGGAACAAGGGCAATTGGCTTAATAATGTGTGCAACTCGTCGTTGCTTTCCACATCGAATATGCTGTAGTTGGCATATTCGCCCACTACACGCCAGATATGTGGCCATTTCCCCGACCGTTGCAGCTCCTGAGAATATTCCTTCTCACGCAGCTTGATGCGGTTGGCCGTATCTTCGGGAAGATCGGCGGGAATATTGACGATCATGTGAACAAGAAAAAGCATGATTCAGCCTTTGAGCAAGTTTGTGTTGAAAATGAATGTACGCGGCACGTCATACCTCAGCAGGCAAGCCATCCAGAAAGCCTGAGAGTGCCGCCTCGAACGCATCGGGCGCCTCCAGGTTCGAAAGATGCGAGGCCGCTATCGTTGTCAATCTAGCCCCGGCGATCGATTGCTGCATGGCTTTCGCATCATCCACCGTAGTAACAGGATCGTATTCCCCGGCAAGCACCAACAGCGGAACAAGAATCTGCCCGAGTGCCGGACGCAGATCTGAGGATCCCAATGCTTCGCAACTGGCCGCATAGCCTTCGGGGTCGGTATTGGCGAGCCACTGCTGCGCGATACGTACGACCTGCGGCTCGGTGCTGATGAAAGCCGGTGTGAACCAACGCCCGGGGCCTGAATCGGCGAGCGCCCGCATGGCGCTGACGCCATTGTTCTGAATGAGCCTTGCACGCTCTTGCCAGCCCTGCTCTGTACCAATCCTGGCAGCACTGTTGCAAACCACAACCCCCACAAAACGCGCTGCGGCATGGATGGCCAGCCATAGGCCGGTATGCCCACCCATCGACAACCCGCAGAAGCGCGCACGCTCAATCTGCAAGGCGTCGAGAATTGCCAGCACGTCGTCACCCAGCTGCGAAAAACTGTAGGGCCCGGGCGTGACCACGCTCTGTCCGTGACCACGGGTGTCGTAGCGCAACACCCGATAAGTCTTGGAAAGCGCCTGAGCCTGGTGATCCCACATCTCCAGCGTTGTTCCCAGCGAATTGCTTAGCATCAACAGCGGCGCATCGGCAGCGCCATCCAGCGCGATACGGAAAGCACCGTTACGCGTCTCCAAGATACGCATGTCAGTCATCGATAATCCTTTATGCCTATGCGATGGTCGCGCCGTCAGGCAACCCGGCCAATGCCTGGGTTACGCTGTCGACGCATTTGTCAATCGTATTCAGGCTACCAGGCGCGGGCGATGCACGAGCTGGTCGTCCGCGCCATTGATCAGAGCCGTGAGCTGGAAGTCGAACACGATCTCCGTAAATGGACCTTCCAATCCTTCGGCCTTGATGCTGGCTTCGTCGGTACGCTCCACCAGCGGCGGGACCAGGCCTTCGCGCGTGGCATAAGCGAAGTCATCATAAACCAGCGGATCGCCATCGATGTTGATCTGCGTAGTCAGCTTACGGTGCTCATCCGCCGCCACGAAGAAATGTATGTGCGCGGGGCGGTTGCCGTGGCGACCAAGTTCGTTCAACAGCGCCTGTGTAGGACCGTCGGGCGGGCAACCGTAACCTTTGGGCAGGATGCTCTGGAATTTATAGCGGCCCTGATTATCGGTGATTATTGTGCGGCGCATATTGAAAGGCTGCTGCTCGCCAGTGGGGTCGAAGTGCGAGTAAAAGCCTTTGGTGTTGCAATGCCAAACCTCGACCTTGGCTCCAGGAACTGGCTTGCCATCAGCAGCAAACACCGTGCCGTGCATGATAAGCGGATGGCCATCCTTGTCGGTGCCATCGTCGAGCCGGGCGAATCCTTGCTCCACTGGCGCACCCGCAACATACAGCGGACCTTCGATGGTGCGTGGAGTCTTGCTTTCGACGCCACGTTGCGCGTCCTCCGCATCCATGCGCATGTCAAGGAAGCGGTCAAAGCCCAGGCCTGGGGACAGCAGGCCTGCTTCACCGCGTTCGCCCAACTTATTCAGATAGGCAATGCCGGCCCAGTATTCATCCGAGGTGATGTTCAGGTCGTCGATGGCCTTGTACAGATCGGAGATAATGCGGTGCACGATCTCTTTGGCTCGCGGGCTGCCTCCTTCGTTGGTCAGGCCTGCGGCAGTGCGCAGGAGATCCTGCACCTCTTGGTTATTAAAAATCTTGACGCTCATGATATCTCCTTCAGCTTCCGGGAAGAATTATGCTGCACTCAGTGGCAGCGAGAATTGAAAACCATATGGGAATTTCTATAGGACGGGTCAGTGAGCCTTCACAGCCGCTGCCGATACGCTTACGGAGGCGCCCTGAGTACGGTCACGCCTGAAACGCTGCACGCGTTCCTCGTCCAATGTAATGCCTAGCCCCGGGCCTTGCGGCACAGTAAGCTGAAAATCCTTGTACTCCAGTGGCTGCTGCAGGATCTCTTCCGTCAACAGTAAAGGGCCGAATAACTCAGTGCCCCATTGCAAGCTGCGGAACGTGGAAAATACATGTGCCGAGGCAATTGTGCCAATGGGGCCTTCCAGCATTGTGCCGCCGTATAACTCAATCTGCGCGGCATCGCCAATTGCGGCTACTTGCTGGGCCGCCTGTAAGCCGCCGGACTGCTCTATCTTTATGGCGAACACATCGGCCGCTTCAGCGCGCGCCAGCGCCAACGCCGAGGCCGGGCCCGTCAGGGATTCATCCGCCATCACAGCAATTGGGTAACGGCCGCGCAGCCGCGCCAACGCCTCAGCTGAAGCCACAGGTTGCTCTACCAGCTCGCAACCCGCATTGGCCAGCGCAGCCAGACCTTGGCGCGCCTGGAGCTCAGACCAGGCCATGTTCACATCCACGCGCACGCTGCCGCGGTCCCCCAAAGATTGCTTGATGGCGGCCACATGGGCCACGTCCTGCTGCACGCTACGGCGACCTATCTTAAGCTTGAAGATCTGATGGCGGCGCTCAGCCAGCATCTGTTCCGCCTCTTCGATGTCCCGACCCGTATCGCCGGAGGCGAGCGTCCAGGCCACCGGCAACTGATCGCGCTGACGCCCACCCAGCAACTGTGACAGCGGCAAACCGAGCCGATGGCCAAGTGCGTCGTACAAGGCGGTTTCCACCGCGCATTTGGCAAAACGATTGTCGCGAATAGCGTGGTGAATGCGGGCCATCACGGCCGGCACCGCATCGGCATCAGCGCCTGTAAGCAAAGGCGTGAAATAAGTATCGATAGCCAGCTTCATACCTTCGGGCGATTCCGCGCCATAGGCCAAGCCGCCAATTGTCGTGCCCTCGCCTACGCCTATACTGCCATCCGAGCAGTAGATGCGCACCAACATCAAAGTCTGGCTCTGCATGATCGTCATCGAGAGCTGATGGGGTCGGATCGTTGGTAAATCCAGCAGCAGGGTTTCAACCCGTTCAATAACTGTGGAGCCGGTTTTCAGCGAAATAGTGTTTTGTAGCATAACGTCCTTCATACCCAACATGCACCTGACGGGCAAGTTGGCAATGTTTGAGCGGGGTATTTTGTAACCCGTCTCGATTTGGATAGGTCTGAACCATTTGTGTCGGCACGACCCGCCAGATCGAGACATGGAAATCGGTAGATAATTACAACCGAGCAGTGGCAGCCGCTCCGCCTACAGAAGCCCCGGTGCTTTTGGATTCGTACATGGCCTCTTCGTTCTCGGGTGTCACACCCCGACGCTTTTGCCAGCCGGCGAGCCAAGCGACAAAGAAGGGAAGCACGAATGCAGTGACCACGACTGCGGCGGCAATTTGAGCAGTCGCAGCGTCTTTTACGGCAAGATAACTAGGATCAAGCGCAGCAACCACCGCCGGTGTTGCAATGGCATTTCCCGCCACGCTCGCTTCGGAGGCAGCGCTGACCATGTTTCTTGTTGATGCGGGGTGACGCCGAACAATATGCCACACATAGAGCGATGCAATGGCAGCTCCGCCTGAAAACACAGCCGTTGCCAGACCCAGCAGGATTCCGACGGAACCTTCTCCAACGAGCACCTGCAAGTTGATGCTGGCTCCGATGGCAAATGCGGCAAACGGAATAATGAGTTTTTCGCCAGCCTCGAGAAATTTTCGAGCAATGGAACTAATATTTCCAAGGATAAACCCAAAAATCATTGGAAAAATGGCGGAAAAAAGGGCCATCATCGGGAAAGCCGCCAAGCCTGCAACCCCAAGAGCCACTAAGGTCAGAAACGGGCCGTCATTGATCGAAAGAATCGAGATTGCGCCTTTGTCGGTCTTGTTTCCAAATTGGCTTGTCAGCGCTACGTATAAAGAGCCGTTTGAGTTCGACATCCCAGCGATGATGGCCAGCGGAAGCATCCCCAGGAAAACGCCATTCGTGGAAAAGAAAGCGACGGACAGGCCAAACAATACAGCTATTCCGAACTTTGCCAATAACAAGACCAAGCCTTTTTCCACGGACGGAAGCGCAGCTTTGAAGCTGATCTGAGATCCCACCGAAAGAAAAAACAGCCCGATCAGAACGGCGAGCCCATTCTTAAATAGTGCAGTGGTAAAGCTACCTATCATGAGTGCTTCTGGGGCCACGGTGTTGACCACCACCCCAAGAAAGAGCGGCACGATCATCAGGGCGCCTGGGATCTTTCCGACTTGCAGCAAGAACCGATCGAATGGAGTGTAATCGTTCATTTTGTCTATCCATTAATAAATTTGATTAGTGCGAGGATCCCGGGGATATCACCCTTGATCCCCCCCTCCTGCGGGTAAAACTGATCCAGTGATATAGGAAGCTTCATCGGAAGCAAAAAATAGCAATGGCGCGACCATTTCATCTAACGTTCCGTACCTGCCCAGGTATGTGCTTTCTGTGGTCTGATCGATAATTTCCTGGTACCACACTTGATCCTGTTTCGGAAGTTCAAACGGATTTCCAAGTGGGTTGCGAGGAACTCGCCTGACAGGGGCTTCAGTCCCACCAACAGCGACTGCCACAATACGCACGCCCTTCGAGCCAGCTTCCATGGCAAGCGAAGCAGTCAATGCATTGACCCCGCCCTTTGCCGCGGCATATGGAACTCGATAAATGCTTTTGGTTGCTATGGATGAAACATTGACCACCACGCCTTTTGCGCGCTCCACCATAAACGGCAGAACGGCCCTCGTGCACCACAATGTTGGAAAAAGCGATCGTCTGATCTCATCCTCGATGTGTGATGGTTCGTACTTTTCAAACGGTCTGGTCCATATTGTTCCGCCAACATTGTTGAACAACACGTCAACCTGACCGTAAGTGTTAATTGCATGAAGCGCCATCTCCTCGGCGCCGCTATAGGTTTCCAGATCCACCTCAACCGCAGATGCCGTGCCGCCGGACTCCTGAATTTTTTGAGCAACTTCCTGGACTAAAGGGGAACGATCCGCAAGCACGACGGTTCCTCCCTCTTGTGCAAACTTTCCAGCCAGAACTGCACCAATTCCTTGGGCGCTACCGGTAACGATAGCCACCTTCCCTCTAAATCGCTTACTCATTTTGATGATTCCTGCGAGTGAATGATCGACTTTTTTATATTTGAAATCTTTAGTCCGCTCAGGTAGCAATGGCAGACGGACCGATACTTGAAACACGAGCGTCATTTAAGCGCGACGCCATTCCGGCCTCCAATACTGTTTCAATATTGTTTGATACCAAAAAGGTATAATTATTTGAATTCTCTACCGATATCAATGTGTTGGAGCTGATTGAAATGAATAAGCTATCGTTTTCCCCAATAGCGTCGGTGCCTGGTCAAGTTTGGCATCATCATGAACTGCAAAAAACAAAAAGCGATTTTTCAGCTGCTCGCTGAGCACTTCAGAATCTGCCTCAATGGAAGGATCCCGCATGGAACTGCGCCAACTGCGTTATTTTGTTGCCATCGCTGAATGCCGCAACTTCACCCTTGCATCCAAACAATTGCATATCGCCCAACCGCCGCTGAGTCGGCAAATTCAGATGCTGGAGGCGGAATTGGGTGTGACGCTGCTGTTGCGTAACAGTCGGCCGGTACGTTTGACCGAGGCCGGTCGCGTGTTCTATGAGCAAGCGCTCCAGGTATTGGCGCGCATCGAACAAATGAAATCGGCCACACAACAAAGCAGTGCGAATCAGCGCCGCCGGCTTGCCATCGGTTTCGTGCCTTCTGTGTTATATGGTGGCTTGCCTATCCTCATCCGCAAGTTGCGCCAGCGCATTCCCGACATTGATTTGCAAATGGTGGAACTGACTACGTCCTTGCAACAGGTGAGCGTATTGCAGGCCGGGCGCATTGACATTGGCGTGGGGCGTATCCGCAGCGCCGATGATTCCGTGGAACGCATTGTGCTGGGCGAGGAAAAACTAGTACTAGCCGCAGCGCCCGGTCACGCCTTGGCGGCATCGAGGGCCGCAGTAAGCCTAGCTGAACTAGGAGGCCAGAGCCTGATCGTTTACCCGCAGGAGCCCAGGCCCAGCTTTGCGGACTACGTGATCAGCATGTTGCGAGATGACTCCATCCGACCCAAGGAAGTCATCGAGGTACGCGAACTACAGACCGCGCTGGGCTTGGTCGCCGCCGAAGGCGGTGTATGCCTGGTTCCCTCTTCGGCACGCATCCGTACCGATGTGATCTACCGTGAAGTACAGGAAGAACGCGCTACCTCGCCCATCATCCTGATTCACCGTCTTGGCGATACATCCTGGTACATCGAGCCAGTTCTACAGCTAAGCCGCGAAGTGTTTTCCGCTTTAGCTTATCCTTGATATCCGCCTTCGATAGTCGCTAGGAGCGTACCGGCTGTCGTTGATTTCGCATCGCCCGCTGCGCTGCGCTGCGAAGTGAGGAGCATTCTGACTAACCCGACAAGGTGGCCAGATCGATGCGTTCCGCCCGGTTCAGCGCCGACGCCACCTTGACTCGCAATGCATTCGAATGGGCCTGCCGGATTTCTTTCTTGACGTCGAGCAATTGCTGCGGATGCATGGAGAATTCGGTCAGGCCCAAACCCAGCAGCATGCGAGTGACCCGGGAATCGCCGGCGATCTCGCCGCAGACCGCCACCGGCTTGCCCGCGCGCTCGCCCGCGTTGATGGTATGCGCGATAAGCCGCAACACGGCCGGATGCATGGGATCGTACAAATCGGCCACTTCGCTGTCGCCCCGATCGATGGCCAGGGTGTATTGGATCAGGTCGTTCGTGCCTATGGACAGGAAGTCCAGCGTCTCGACAAAAGGTTCGATGGCAATGGCGATGGCGGGAATCTCGACCATGGCGCCCAGGGAAATATTGCGGGCATAAGGTTCGCCGCGCGCATCGAGCTCGGCGCAGGCCGAATCGATGGCGACGCGCGTGGCATGGACTTCGTGGATATGCGAAATCATGGGAATCAGGATGCGCACATGCCCATGCAACGAGGCGCGCAGCAGCGCCCGCAACTGCGTGGCGAAGATCTCGGGATTGGCCAGGCAATACCGTATGGCGCGCAGCCCCAGGGCGGGATTGGTCGCCACGGTGACGTCGCCATCCAGATTCTTGTCGGCGCCCAGGTCCAGCGTGCGTATCGTGACGGGCCGGCCCGCCATGGTCTTGACCACCGAGGAATAGGCCTGGTATTGCTCTTCCTCAGTAGGCAGGTCGTGGCGGCCCATGAACAGGAATTCGCTGCGGAACAAGCCTATGCCGTCGGCGCCCGCTTCCATCGCGGCGGCGGCTTCTTCGGGCAACTCGATATTGGCTTCAAGCTTGATGGCGATGCCGTCCAGCGTAACGGCCGGGGCATGGCGCAGCAAGGCAAGCTCGGCGCGTTCGCGCGCATACTCGGCTTGCCGTTCGCGGTATTCCCGCAGCACGCTTTCCGGCGGATTGACCAGCACTGTCCCCGAAAAGCCGTCGGCCACCAGCGTATCGCCATCGCGCACCAGAGCGCGGAAGTGCCCCAGTCCCACCACAGCCGGCACGTTCATGCTGCGCGCCACAATGGCGGTATGCGACGTGGGCCCGCCCAGGTCGGTCAGGAAAGCCGCGAACCGGCCGCCGCGCAGGCGCAGCATATCGGCCGGCGAAATATCGCGCGCCACGACAATAAGCGGATCGTTGGAGTCGCCGGCTGACAAATTGGGCAGCAAAGCCGTGGATCCGGACAGGACGCGCAACACCCTTTCGATGACCTGGCGGATATCGCCGCCCCGCTCGCGCAGGTATTCGTCTTCCATCATGCCGAACTGCTCGGCCAATATCTGTCCCTGGCTGGTAAGCGCCCATTCGGCGTTGTAATGCCGCTCGACAATGAGAGCGCAGGTCTGCTGCAACAGCATGGGATCGTCCAGCAGCATGCTGTGCACGGTCAGCAAAGGGCCCAGCTCGCGCGGCGCATCGTCGGGAAGTGTGCTGGCGATAAGCTGCAGATCCTCGCTGGCCGTCGCCAGCGCCCTTTTCAGGCGCTCGCATTCGGGCTCGACGTCTTCGGGCGCAATGCGATAATGGGCTACCTCCAGCGCGGCGGCGCTCATGACCGCCGCCCTGCCTATGGCGTAACCCTTGACCACCCCCTGGCCCTGCATGCACAGCATGGCGCAGAGGCCCGGCGGTTCAAGAAGAGTATTGAGGGTCATGGGCGGCGCAATCCGAAGGAAAAAGCTATTCCTGTTCGCCGAACTTGTTCTCGAACAAGGACTGGATATCGAGCAGCGCCTGCTCGGCATCGGCGCCCTGCGCATCGACTTTGACGGTAACACCCATTCCGGCGGCCAGCATCATGACGCCCATGATGCTCTTGGCATTGACGCGCTGCGCGCCGCGCGCGATGAAAATTTCGCTATTGAACCGGCCCGCCAGCTGGGTAAGCTTGGCGGCGGCGCGGGCATGCAGGCCCAGTTTGTTGCTGATGACGATGTCGACGGAGGGCATAGGGTTCTTTACTTTTTTTGAGATGCAAAAACCAGCGTTGCGGATCAGCAGGTCTGGTCGGCATTGACAATGCCTCGCAATGCTCCCAGCCGGACGCTTTCGCTGAGCTTGTCGGGATTTTCCTGTTGCTCCGTAAGCGCCTTCAGGACCATACACAAATTTGTACCGGTAATGAGATGAGCGGTCAAGCCTCGCTCGATGGCCAGCTTAAGGGCGCGCTTGGCAATATTGAACGGCGTCGCGCCGAATATATCGCAAAGCACCAGCGTGGCCTCGTCGGGAGTCCCCAGCAACTGCCTGGCCAGGAGAGTGACTTGCGACTCGGGGTCCGCATCGGGAGCGACGTCGAACACGGTCAGTTCGGCGCTGTGGCCCAGCACGTGTTCGGCGCAGGCCGCAAAAGCCAAGCCCAGTGGTTCATGCATGACCAATACGATGCGGGCCATTCAAGCACCTACCGCCTGTTCGAGCGCCGCCGCGAAATGGCCGGCCACGTCGAAATCGGTTTGCTCGGTGATCTCGACGAAACAGGTCGGGCTGGTGACATTGATTTCGGTGATGTAGTCGCCGATGACATCCAGGCCAACCAGCAGCAGGCCGCGATCATGCAGGCGGGGACCGATAGCCTGCGCAATTTCGAGGTCGCGCGGGGTCAGAGGCTGTGCGACTCCCCTGCCGCCCGCCGCCAGGTTGCCGCGGGTCTCCCCGGCCAGCGGGATGCGCGCCAGGCAATAAGGCACGGGCTGACCGGCAATGAGCAGGATGCGCTTGTCGCCATGGACGATCTCGGGAATATAGCGTTGCGCCATGATGGTACGCGCCCCGTTGTCGGTCAGCGTTTCCAGGATGGCGCCGAGATTGGGCTCGACTTCCTGCAGGCGGAATATTCCCGTGCCGCCCATGCCGTCCAGCGGCTTGACAATGACGTCGCGGTGCTGGGCATGGAAAGCCCGCAAGCGGGCCATGTCGCTGGTCACCAAGGTCGGCGAGGTGAACTCGGCGAATTCGGTGATGGCGAGTTTTTCTGGATGGTTGCGTATGGCGGCGCCGGAATTGAATACCCGGGCGCCTTGGGCCTGCGCATATTCGAGCAGATGCGTGGCGTACACGTATTCCATGTCGAAAGGCGGATCCTTGCGCATGAGCACCGCATCGAACTCCGACAAGAGCGCATCCCGGCGCGGTTTGCTTTCGCGCCACCACGCATGGCCGTGCAAGTCGGCGCCGGCCACGAGATCGATTCCCGTCGCCGCCGCCTTGACCACCCCTTCGTCAATGAACAAGCCGCTCTGGTAGGCCACGCTGAGCGTGTGGCCGCGGGATGCGAGCGCGCGCATCATGGCCACGGACGAATCTTTGTAGGCCTTGAGGGCGGGCAAGGGATCGATAATGAACAATACGTGCATAAGGCACCTGCGTGTATCCGATCCATCGGGCCGGACCGATGGATCGGATGTGTGGGAGTCGGGTCAGCCGGCGGATTCGCCGGTCTTGCCCGGGGTCGCCTTCTTGCGCGGCGCAAGGACCATGACCATTTGACGGCCTTCCAGTTTGGGCATGGCTTCGACCTGGCAGAGTTCGACGAGGTCGTCGCGCACGCGCTCGAGCACGCGCATGCCCAGCTCCTGGTGAGCCATTTCGCGGCCGCGGAAGCGCAGGGTCACTTTGGCCTTGTCGCCTTCCTCGATGAAGCGGCGCAGATTGCGCAGCTTGACCTGGTAGTCGCCTTCATCGGTTCCGGGACGGAATTTGACTTCCTTGACCTGGATGATTTTTTGCTTGGCGCGAGCTTCTTGCTGGCGTTTTTGTTCTTGATACTTGAACTTGCCGTAATCCATCAGGCGGCAAACTGGCGGCTCTGCATTGGGTGCAATTTCGACCAGATCCACTTCGTTCTGTTCTGACAGGTGGAGAGCATCGGAGGTTTTAACCACCCCTAGCTGCTCGCCATCTACTCCAATAAGTCGCACCTCGGGGACGCGGATTTCACCATTGATGCGATGTGGTTTTTCGGTTGCGATGTCTAAGACTCCTAGAATTGATAAAAAAATCAGGCCTGTCCGGCTTCCCCGCCATTATGACGGGAATCGATTTCGTTTTGCAGGCGCGCGGTAAAGTCGTTCAACGGCATCACGCCCAGATCGACACCGCCACGCCCGCGTACCGCCACTTGGCCGGTTTCGCGTTCTTTTTCGCCCACCACCAGAATGTACGGTATTTTTTGCATACTGTGTTCACGGATTTTACGGGTGATTTTTTCACCACGCAAATCGGAACCGGCTCTAAACCCTTGTTTTTTCAGGCTTAGGGCGATTTCCTCGGCATAAGACGCCGAGGCTTCGGAAATGCAGCACACCACCGCGTGCTCGGGAGAGAGCCAGGCCGGCATGGCGCCGGCATGGTTCTCGATCAGCATGCCGATAAAGCGCTCCAGCGAACCCAGGATGGCCCGATGCAGCATGACCGGCGTCTTGCGCTGGTCGGCGGCATCCACGTATTCGGCGCCCAGGCGCTGCGGCATGGAGAAATCGACCTGTATCGTGCCGCATTGCCAATGCCTCCCGATGGCGTCCTTCAAGGTGTATTCCACCTTCGGGCCATAGAATGCGCCCTCTCCGGGGGACACCTCGTACTTGCAGCCCGTACGGTCCAGGCTTTCCATGAGCGCCTGCTCGGCCTTGTCCCAGACCTCGTCCGAGCCTATGCGCTTGTCGGGGCGGGTGGCGACCTTATACAGAATCTCGGTGAACCCGAAGTCGGCGTACACCTTCTGCAGCAAGGCCGTGAATGCCGCGCATTCATCCTGCAACTGATCCTCGGTGCAGAAAATGTGGCCATCGTCCTGAGTGAAACCGCGCACGCGCATCATGCCGTGCAGCGAGCCCGAAGGTTCGTTGCGGTGGCATTGCCCGAACTCTCCATAGCGTATCGGCAGTTCGCGGTAGGAATGCAGTCCCGCATTGAATATCTGCACATGGCCGGGACAGTTCATGGGCTTCAAGCCATAGGTGCGGTTCTCGGACTCGGTGGTGAACATGTTCTCGGCGTAGTTGTCCCAGTGGCCGGTTTTCTTCCACAGCGACAAGTCCAGAATCTGCGGCGCCTTGACTTCCTGATATCCGTTTTGCTGGTAGACCGTACGCATGTACTGTTCAACCTGTTGCCACAGGGTCCAGCCTTTTGGATGCCAGAAGATCAGGCCCGGCGCCTCTTCCTGGAAGTGGAACAGGTCCAGCTCGCGGCCCAGCTTGCGGTGATCGCGCCGCTCGGCTTCTTCCAGCATGGTCAGGTAGGCGGCCTGTTCTTCCTTGGTCGCCCAGGCCGTGCCATAGATGCGCTGAAGCATCTCGTTCTTGCTGTCGCCGCGCCAATAGGCGCCGGCCACCTTCATCAGCTTGAATACCTTGAGCTTGCCCGTGGAAGGGACATGAGGACCGCGGCACAGGTCGATGAAGTCGCCTTCGCGATACAGACTGATGGGCTCGTTGGATGGAATCGACGCAATGATCTCGGCCTTGTAATGCTCGCCTATGCCCTTGAAATACTCGACGGCATCATCGCGCAGCCATTCTTCGCGGCTTACGGTTTCGTCCTTCCTGGCCAGCTCGGCCATCTTCTTTTCGACGGCTTCCAGGTCCTCGGGCG
The DNA here is from genome assembly GCF_048751585.1 of Pollutimonas rozaliensis. NCBI lineage: Bacteria > Pseudomonadati > Pseudomonadota > Betaproteobacteria > Burkholderiales > Alcaligenaceae > Pollutimonas > Pollutimonas rozaliensis. The sequence goes on from NZ_JAZHOB010000007.1 coordinate 206,195, forward strand.
TGAAAGGCCTTTTATAGGAGAAGTCGTAATAGAAGCCGTTTTCGATGACCGGGCCTATCGTGACCTGCGCATCGGGAAACAAGGATTTGACGGCATAGGCCAGCAAATGAGCCGTCGAGTGGCGGATCAGATCCAGGCCATCGGGGTCCTTGGCCGTAATGATGGCCAGTTGGCTGTCCCGCTCCATGACGAAACTGGTGTCGACCAGCCGGGGTTCCGCGCCATCCACCGCGACACGTCCGGCCAGCGCGGCGCGCCCCAGGCCGGTGCCTATGGAATGCGCAACATCGCTGACGGAAACGGGACCGGGAAATTCGCGCTGCGAACCATCGGGCAAAGTGATCTGAACCATAAAGACATCCTGAAAATGCAAAAACGCGGCCAGTGCCGCGTTTTGGGTATGTTGATTTTGCTGGTCAGCTGAAAAACAGTACGCGGCGACGTCTAGAAATGCCAGGTCGTAGTTCGCGTAGAGTCCATGCTTGTATCGGCTATCATCAAATAATAATTCGTTGCTTCAGTGTAACACCTGCGGGCAATCCGGCGGTCCCAGCCACCTGGAAATAACGCTATCCACCCGTCATGGCACGGCGGTATGTTGCAAAAAAACCCCTTATCTCCAACCGAACGCGCATGAAAAACCCGCAAGGCATCACGCATTGCGGGTTTTCGGTATTTGGTAGGCAGTACTGGATTCGAACCAGCGACCTCTACGATGTCAACGTAGCGCTCTAACCAACTGAGCTAACCGCCTAGAAAGAACGAGATTCTAGCGTACTTGTTTCAGGTTTGTCAAAAGCGGCCCGAACATGCCGACCCGGCGCTTGCCGCCGCATTCTTTTCGCAGGGCCGGCGCGGGCATGCCGCTTGCTGGCCCATTGCGGTTACAACTGAACGATAGGTGGGTGGATGCCCAGAACCTCTTCCCTTGCCATCGCGCCTTCCAGCCTGGACGAGGCGCGCGGCAGCATGCAGGTGCTGTACTGGGCGGTACGTGGCGAAACCTTGAAACGCGCATCGCCCTTGTCCTCTGAAGACCAATGCATACAGTCCATGCCGGAGGCCAGCCCGACCAAATGGCATCTGGCGCATACGAGCTGGTTTTTCGACGCCATGCTGCTGCGCCCTCACCTGCCTGGGTATCGGCCGTTCGACGAGCGCTATTACTATCTCTTCAACTCCTATTACGACGCTCTGGGCGCCCATCTGCCTCGGGCTCAGCGCGGGCTGCTCAGTCGCCCCGCCCTGGACGAGGTGTACGCCTACCGCCGCCACGTCGACACGAGTATGGAGCAATTGATGGAGCAGTCGGACTCCCGTCTTTGGACGCGCCTGCGCCCGCTGGTCATGCTGGGCCTGAACCATGAGCAGCAGCACCAGGAGCTGCTGCTGACCGATATCGTTCACGCCCTGTGGCGCAATCCCTTGCAGCCCGCCTACCAGGCGCCCACCGGCGATGTTCATGATGAATCGGACAAGGCCTGCGAGCCGCCGCAATGGATAGACTTTCCGGGCGGCCTCGCATCCATCGGGTACGAGGCGGGCGGGCAAGACCTGTTCGGATTCGATAATGAAACCCCGCGGCACACGACGCTGCTGCAGCCCTACCGCCTATGCAACCGGCTGCTGACTTGCGGCGAATACGCCGACTTCATCGCCGACGGAGGCTATCGAAATCCGCAACTATGGCTGTCCGACGGATGGGCCATGGTACAGGAACAGGGCTGGCGGGCGCCCATCTATTGGTCCACGCCGAAGGGATCTTCCCCGCGGGATTGGCGGATATACGGCTTGCATGGCGCCCTTCCCTTCAAGCCCTCCGACCCGGTGATCAACCTGAGCTTCTATGAGGCGGCTGCCTATGCGGAATGGGCCGGTGCACGCTTGCCCACCGAGTTCGAGTGGGAAGCGGCCGCGGCCGATCCAAGAATAGGCCAGACACTGGGCGAGGCCTGGCAATGGACCCGCTCGTCTTACGACCCCTACCCCGGCTTTCGTCCAGCCCAGGGTGCGACAAGCGAGTACAACGGCAAGTTCATGGTGGGCCAGATGGTGCTGCGCGGCAGCAGCCGGGCCACGCCTTCGAGCCACGCGCGCATCACCTACCGCAATTTCTTTCCTCCCGCCGCCCGCTGGCAGTTTGCCGGGCTGCGGCTGGCCAAGGACGGTAAACAATGACGCCGTCCCAGGCCTTGCGTAAATCGATGCCGTCAGCCAGTGGCCAGGCGGAGGCAAACGGCGACTTTTTCAGGGACATGAGCCATGCACTGGCCTTGCGGCCTCATCGACTGTCGCCCAAGCACTTCTATGATGAAAAAGGATCGGCGCTCTTTGACCGTATCTGCGAACTGCCCGAATACTACCCCACCCGGACCGAACTGGCCCTGCTTGCCCGCCATGCCGCCGAGATCGCACGGCGGATGGGGCCAGGCGCGGAGATCATCGAATTCGGCGCCGGCTCGTTGAAGAAAATCCGCCTGCTGCTCGATGCCCTTGAACGGCCGGCGCGCTATCTGCCAATCGACATTTCCAGCGCGCACCTGGCTGCGTCGGCGGCGCAGCTCAAGGCCGATTACCCCGGCCTGGCGCTGCGCCCCATTGCGGCCGACTACACCGAAGCCATATCATGGCCCAAGGAAGCATTCAGCGCGGGTCGCCGTTTCGGATTTTTTCCCGGCTCAACCCTGGGCAACCTGGACCCGCCAGAAGCCCTGGGTTTCCTGCGGCAAGCCCGGCGGCTGCTGCGCGGCGGCGCTCTGCTGCTGGGCGTGGACCTGATCAAGGATCCATCCATCCTGCATGCCGCCTACAACGACAGCGCCGGCATTACGGCCGCCTTCAATCTGAATTTGCTGGCGCGTGCCAATCGCGAGCTGGGCGCGAATTTCGATATCGGGCAGTACGCCCATTACGCCTTCTACAATGCGCCGCTGCAGCGCGTGGAAATGCACTTGATGAGCAAGCGCACGCAAGAGATCGGCATGGGATCGGAATGTTATGTGTTGAACGAGGGGGAAACGCTGCATACCGAGTGTTCGTACAAATATACGCTGCAAGGCTTGCGGTCCATGGCCAGGCAAGCGGGTTTCCGGCCGACAGCGGCCTGGACGGACGAAGCGGATTTATTCAGCCTGCACTGGCTTGAAGCACCCGGATAAACACCGGCCGATTGCCTTGCATGAAAATCCGCCTTGGCGCCCGGATTTCCTCAAGTTACCGCTTGCGCAACGGCATTCACATCGTAGTCTTGCCGATCGAGTATGCGGGCCAGCGTATCGACCGCGTCCCATACATCCACAAAGCGAAGGTACAGGGGCGTGAATCCGAAGCGCATGATGTGCGGCTCGCGGTAGTCGCCGATGACGCCTTTTTCGATCAGCGCCTGGACAATGGCGTAGCCATGCGGGTGGCTGAAGCTGACGTGGCTGCCTCGTTGCGCATGCTCGCGCGGCGTGACCAGCGTCAGCGGATGAGCCGCGCAACGGCGTTCGGCCAGATCGATGAACAGGTCGGTCAGGGCCAGCGATTTCTTGCGCAGCGCCCGCATGTCGGTCCGCGCAAAAAGGTCCAGACCGCACTCCACCAGCGCCAGCGACACGGTGGGTTGCGTGCCGCACAAGGCGCTGCGTATGGTGGGGCAAGGCTGGAAGCCGGCCTGCATGGCGAAGGGCCTGGCGTGCCCCCACCAGCCCGACAGGGGATGCGAGAATCGCGGCAACAGGCGAGGCGCCACCCAGATGAAAGCCGGAGCGCCCGGCCCGCCGTTAAGGTATTTATAGGTGCATCCCACAGCGAAATCGGCATCGGCGCCGGCAAGATCCACCGGCACCGCACCGGCCGAGTGCGCCAGGTCCCAAACCGTCAGCGCGCCTTGTTCATGGGCATGGCGGGTCACCGCGCGCATGTCGAGCAGGCGGCCGCTGCGATAGTTGACATGCGTCAGCATGACCACCGCCACATCGGCATCGATGGCGGATGGCAATTCATCGGGGGCGTCGACGAGCCTTAATTGGTAGCCGCGATCCAGCCATTTGGCCAGCCCTTGCGCGATATACAGGTCGGTCGGGAAATTGCCGCGCTCGGAAACGATGACCTTGCGCCGCGCCGATGAGTCTTGCCCGGCCTGGATGTTCAAGGCGGCGGCAAGCGCCTTGAACAGATTGATGGAGGTCGAATCGCTGACCACGACTTCGCCTGGTCCCGCGCCGATAAGCGGCGCCAGTTTATCGCCCAGCTTGACGGGAAGATCGAACCAGCCGGCCTTGTTCCAGCTGCGGATAAGGTCTACGCCCCATTCCTGTTCAACGACTTGGCGGGCACGATCGAGCGCGGCCCTGGGTCGCGCCCCCAGCGAATTTCCATCCAGATAGATCACATCTTCCGGCAGGACGAATTCGTTTCTGAGCGAGGCCAGGCCATCGTTCTGGTCCATGGCCAGGCAAGCTTCACGGTTCGTCATCGAACCCTCCTTCGAGCGGTCGTTGCACCGAAGTATTATAGGCTTAAAGGTTTTCCGATGCCGCGCGCAGCGCCTGCATGAAAGCGCCTATTTTTTCGGCCGATTTGATTCCCGGCGCGGTCTCTACTCCGCTGCTGACATCGACCGCATAAGGCCTGACTTCCCGGACAAGCTGTCCGAGGGATTCGGGCTTGAGTCCGCCGGCCAGCACCATGGGCCTGCTGTCGGTCGCTGCCCGCACATCGCGCAGCAAGCTGGAATCGAAAGCAAGCCCGCTGCCGCCATAGCCAGCGCTATAGCTGTCGAACAGCCATGCGCTGGCCGACGCATAAGGCCGGCACGCATCCAGGACCGCCGATGGCGTGTCCAGCCCCGGCCCGCCCACGCGAAACGCCCGCAGGTAACGCCGCCCGAAACTTTCACAATACTGGGGAGTCTCGTCTCCGTGAAACTGCAGCAGGTCGGGCTGCACCTGCTCGATGACGGCGCGCACGTCGGCTTCAGGCGCGTTGACGAACAAAGCCGTGACGCTGATGAAGGCCGGCACGGACTGCCGCAGCAGGCGCGCCCGCTGGATATCGACGCAGCGTTTGCTGGCGCCGTAGAACACGAAGCCAATGGCATCGGCCCCGGCTTGCGCCGCGGCATCGATATCTTCAAGTCGCGTCAAGCCGCAAATCTTGACGCGGGTGCGTAGCGATGGAGTCATCCTGAATATTTCATGCTATTTGAACGCGGCGCCGGCATCGCCCATTCCGCCGCCGTCGCCGCCGTAGGAATCGGAGCCGTAAGCGTTGCTGGTGCCAAACTGCACGGTGGAGGGATCCACGCCCGTGCCTTCGTGTTTGTAGTGCGTGACCATGCCGGGGAATATCATGACGGCGGCCACCATAAGTATTTGTATGCAGATGAACGGCACCGAACCCCAGTAGATCTGGCCGGTGGTGACCTTGGGAATCAGTTTGCCGGTCACACGGTCATGATAATCCTCTTTGGGGGCCACGGATCGCAAATAGAACAGGGCGAAGCCGAAAGGCGGATGCATGAAGGACGTTTGCATGTTTACCGCAAGCAGCACGCCGAACCAGATAAGGTCTATGCCCATCTTGTCGGCCACGGGCCCTAGCAGCGGAATGATGATGAAGGCCAGTTCGAAGAAATCCAGGAAAAAGGCCAGGAAGAAGGTCAGCACGCTGACCACGATCAAGAAGCCCCATTCACCGCCAGGCAGTCCTATCAGCAGGTGCTCCACCCAAAGATCGCCGTTCACGCCCCGGAAGCTCAGGCTGAATACCGTCGAACCCACCAGGATGAAAACCACGAAGCAGGACAGCTTGGTGGTGGTATCCATGGCTTGTTTGAGCAAGGCAAAGGAGAAGCGACCGCGCGAGACCGCCATGACCAGCGCGCCGACCGCGCCCATGGCACCGCCTTCGGTGGGCGTTGCCACGCCGATGAAGATGGTGCCCAGCACCAGGAAGATCAAAAACAGCGGCGGAATCATGACGAAGGTGACGCGCTCGGCGATTTCGGACAGCAGGCCCAATCGCAGCACTTTATTGGCCAGCGCGATCACCAGCGCGGTGATGCCCCAGGCCATCAGGCTGATCACCACGCGTTCGTCGATGGGTACCTGCGTATGCTCGCTGAAATAATGCTGAGTGGCGAAATACGACACCGTGGAGGCGATGATGGTCAGCACCAGCAGCGAGCGCAAGCCCCGGCTGCCATCGGGCTTGACATAGATGCGGGCCTCTTCGGGCAGCGCGGGAGCGCTGGAGGGCCGGATGAAGGAAACGGCAACAACATAGGCGATGTAGGAGCTCGCCAGCAGCAGTCCCGGTATCATCGCGCCCCGGTACATGTCGCCGATGGAACGGCCCAGTTGGTCGGCCAGGATGATGAGGACCAGCGAAGGAGGAATGATTTGCGACAAAGTGCCCGACGCCGCGATCACTCCCGTGGCCAGCCTGCGATCGTAGCCGTAGCGCAGCATGATGGGCAGCGAGATAAGCCCCATGGAAATCACCGATGCGGAGACCACGCCGGTGGTGGCGGCCAGCATGGCGCCCACCAGCACCACGGCAATCGCCAGGCCCCCGCGGATGGGACCGAACAACTGTCCCACCGTTTCGAGAAGGTCTTCGGCCATGCCCGAACGTTCGAGTATGAGGCCCATAAGCGTGAAGAAAGGCACGGCCAGCAAGGTATCGTTGGCCACGATGCCGAAGACGCGCTGCGGCAAGGCCTGGAACAAGGCCGGCTGCATGAGGCCCAGGTCGATGGCGACCAGCCCGTACAGGATGCCGTTGGCGGCCAGGGAAAACGCGACGGGAAAACCCAGAAGCAAGAACACGATCAGGTTGATGAACATGATCGGGGCCAGGTTATCGACAAAAAACTCCATGATTAACGGCCCTTGCTTGCTGTGTTGTTGTTATTGGCGGCTTCGGAGGCGTCCAACTGCGCCTGCCGCAGGATTTCTTCCGCCAGTTCTTCTTCGGCTGTCCTGGCATGCTGACGAGCTAGCGGGTCGGGACATGCGCCCCGCAAAAAACCCACGCACTTTATCAGGTGAGAGAACCCGGCCAGGATAAGCAGGAAAAATCCGACCGGTATGAGCAGCTTGGCGGGCCAGCGGATAAGTCCGCCGGTATTCGAGGACAGCTCGTGCAGCACGAAGGATTCATAGAAAAAAGGCAGCGACAGCCAGAAAATAAGCATGCAGGCCGGGAACAGGAAAAACAGGATGCCGAATATTTCTATCTTTATCTGGGTGCGCTTGGAGAATTTCTGGGACAGGACATCGACCCGGACGTGCTCGTTGCGCAAGAAGGTATAGCCGGCCGCAAGCAGAAATATGGCGCCGAACAGATACCATTGCAATTCGAGCCAGGCATTGGAGCTTACGCTGAATACCTTGCGCACCACGGCGTTGGTGGCGCTGACCAGGACCACCAGCAGGGTCAGCCAGATAACGGCTTGCCCGACCCGGACATTGATGGCGTCAATTGCTTTCGATAAGGACAGAAGGAATTTCATGGGTCCCACTAAACTAGGGGTAATGATGATGCCCGGCAAATCACGCGGGGGCGCCGATGTCTGAGGGGCGGATGTCGGCTTGCGCATGCGGGATGTATCAGGCGGAAACGGATGAATTCTATACGATAGCGGCCTGCTTTACTCTCGGTATAAGCCCCCGGTCATCCCGGGCGGCGATACGCCCAGATGTGAAAACAATGCCATGGCGGGGTCGGCGATGGGCAGTGAAAAGCCGGAAGGGTACTCCACCTGCGCCAGATACAGGCCGTCCGGCGCGAACGTCGGCGCGGCCCGGCGGCGGTCGCGCTGGGCAAGCAATTCGTCCATCCAGGCGGCTTCCTGGCGGCCCTGCCCGACATACAGAAGGGCACCCATAATATTGCGCACCATATGATGCAGAAAGGCATTCGCCTTGAAGGTGAACAGGAAATAATCGCCATGCCGCACTATGTCAAGCTGGCTTAAAGTCCGAACGGGGCTGGCCGCCTGGCACTGCGACGAGCGGAAGCTGCTGAAGTCATGCTCGCCCACCAGTTTGGCGGCGGCCCGGCGCATGCGCGCGAGGTCCAGCGCATGATAGACCCAGCCCACCCTGCCGTGCATCAACGGCGAACGCTGCCGGGCATTTCGCACCACATAGATGTAGCTGCGCGACAGCGCAGAAAAACGGGCATGGAATTCGTCCGGCACGGCTTGCGCCCACTGCACGGCAATGCTGTCCGGCAGCAAGGCGTTAAGGCCCCTTACCCACGATTCCTCGCGTCTTTCAACAGGGGTATCCAGGTGCACAACCTGTCCCAGCGCATGCACGCCGGTGTCCGTGCGTCCCGCGCAAATGGTGCCGGTGGGCCGCGCCAGAAAGCGGCCCAGCGCCGATTCAAGCGTATCCTGAACCGTGTGCCCGCCGCGCTGGGTTTGCCAGCCTAGCCATTGAGAGCCTTCGTAGACTATGCCTAACGCCACGCGCGGCATAATTCGGGCCCTAGCTTCTGCCTGAACGAGAGCCTGGGGACGGGTCCTGCTCCAGATCGAGATTGATCTGCTCGAGCTTTTCCTTGACCATGGTCTCGGTAATGACGCCGTGATTATCGTCGTCGCGTCCGGTATTGGCGCGGCGCAATAGCCAGGCGATGATCAACACAATGAATGCCAGTATGCCGGTGATGACACCCAGCATATGCTCTTGAAACCACGACACGGTCTGTCCCGCCTTTGTTGTATCGGTTTGCGCCGCTCCATTCGCACCGTCGGTGCCGGCCGAAGCGCCGTTGTTCGTATTACCCGCGGCGCCCGGCCCTGCGCCGGCCGCGTTTCCTGCCTTATCGCCCGACGAGCCGCTATCCGCCGAAGCTCCTGCCTGGCCGCCAGTTGCGGCGCCCGGCGAGGCCTTGCCGTCCGCCGGAGCGCCCGGTTGCGGGCCGGCCGGCGGACTGGCCGTTGCCGCAGGCCCGCCTTGGCCCGATCCGGCCGGAGCGGCAGCGCCATTGTCAGCCGAAGACGAACCGTCCGTTGCAGCGCTTATGCCGTTGCCCTTATCGCCTTCGCTCTTGCCGCCGGCGGATTCCGCAGCCGCCTGGGAACCGGCCTGGCCAGTCGAAGACCCGTTCGCCGCGCCATTTTCCGTATTTACCGCGCTATCCGCCCCGCTGCCCTCTTGGGCAGCGTTATTTGAAGCGCCATTGCCCGTACCGGAGCCCGGCCCCGCCTGCCCTTCCGATGAAGTGCCGGCCGCGCCGCCGCTCTTGCCCTTATCGGCCGCCGCATCGGGCTGGTTCGCCGTGGAGGTGCCGGACGAGGACCCAGTTACCGCGTCGGCCGCATCGGACAACGTCTGCCCCAGGCCCTTGGCGCCGCCAATGACGAGGTCCGTCGCGGCTCCGCCCTGGGATTGCAGTGCCTGGCTTAGATGTTTGACGTTCTCTTCGAGCTGCGAAACCCGCTGCTCGGAATCTTGTATGCCTTTACGGGTGGCGACGCGATCGTCGGCCCGCGCGGCGGCATCGCCCGCGGCCCCCGTGGAACCCGAGCCGCCAGCCGCGGCGTTGGCCGTCCGCCCGCTCTGGGCGGCCTGGCTGCTACCCGACAGGCGCAATTGATCTTGCGGTCCCTGTGCGGGCTCTTGCCTCGAAGGCTGGCTGGCCGCCGATACCGTGCCCGACGCGGCTGCGCCGGCTTCCTGTCCAACTGCGGGCGTGCTGCCCGCCAGGCGTTGACGATACAAGGCAAAGGCCTGCGCCTGCTTCTGGAAGATGCGGCGGGCTTCCTTGTCGGAAATGGCCGTGAGAGCGGCCATACCAGGCATGGAAAGCGTGGCGCCGGCCTTGACCAGATTGACGTTGTTCTGGATGAAAGCCTGCGGGTTGGCTCGCTGAAGAGCGATCATCATCTGATAGACGCTTACGCCGGGGACCGCATTGCGCAACGCAATGGCGAACATCGTGTCGCCCGGCTTGACGTGGATGGACTTTTGCGGAACCTGCTGAATGCCGTCTTGCCCCCCCGCGGATTGGCCGGAGGCGCGCAAAGCCGAACTGCGCTGCGCGGCCAGGGATTGCGGTCCGGCCTGGGTCAGCAGGCTGACCTGATAGCGCTGCTGGCCGGAGGCGGTGCGCACATCCAGCAGCAAATCGGCCACCGGACGGTCGAAGACCTGGCTGGAGCGCAATTGCAAGACCTTGGTGCCCGGTGTGTAGCCGTCGATCAGCCGCAGTTGCAAGGAGGCGAGATCGACTGGCGGAACCAGTCCGGCCTGCTTCCAATCGGCCGCCGGTGCCGGCCTTACGGCCAGCGAGCGCAAGTCGTCGGGGCTGAGCTGGGTGATGGGCACATCGATGCGCAGGGGCTGGCCCAGCGCGGATACGACGCGCGAATGCCCGAAGCTTGCCGCATACGATGTGGAGCATGCCAGCAATGCCGCCGCCAGTGCCCCGACCAAAGGTTTAGTATTTACGACTAACGCAGAAGACGACGACACACAGCGGGACATATGCATTTTTAGAGTTCACCCAAAGTAATCCGCAACATGCGGCGCAGCGGTTCGGCCGCCCCCCATAGTAGCTGATCTCCTACCGTAAAAGCACTTAGATATTCCGGCCCCATGGACATCTTGCGTAGGCGGCCGACAGGAATATCCAGTGTGCCGGTCACGGCAACCGGGGTCAGTTGCTTCATGGTGGCGTCGCGTTCGTTGGGAATGACTTTGGCCCATTTGGAGCCTTCGCGCAAAATGCCGGTGATCTCGTCCAGCGGAATGTCGCGCTTGAGCTTGATGGTCAGCGCCTGGCTGTGGCAGCGCATGGCGCCGATACGCACGCACAAGCCATCGATAGGCGTCGCGGCGGTGCCGAAGGATTCCCCCCGTCCCAAGATCTTGTTGGTTTCAGCCTGGGCTTTCCATTCCTCGCGCGATACGCCGTTACCCAGATCCTTGTCGATCCAGGGAATCAGGTTGCCGCCCAGCGGAACGCCGAACTGCTGCTGGGGCAGGCCGGGATCCTGCTGCGCCTGCAAGACGCCCCTATCGATTTCCAGGATGGCGGAGGCTGGATCGTCCAGCAGGTGCTTGACCGAGCTGTTGAGCAGGCCGAATTGGGTGAGCAGTTCGCGCATGTGCTGCGCCCCGCCGCCCGACGCCGCCTGGTAGGTCATGCTGCTCATCCACTGGATCAGGTCCTGATTGAACAAGCCAGCCAGACCCATGAGCATGCAGCTTACCGTGCAATTGCCGCCAATGTAGTTCTTGACGCCGCGCTTCAGGGCGGCATCGATCACCGGACGGTTGACCGGGTCGAGCACGATGATGGCGTCATCGGCCATGCGCAGCGTGCTGGCCGCGTCGATCCAGATGCCGTTCCAGCCGGCGGCGCGCAGCTTGGGGTACACGGCCGTGGTGTAGTCGCCGCCTTGGGCGGTAAGAATGATGGGAAGCTTTTTCAGCGCTTCGATGTCGTAGGCGTCTTGCAAGGCGCCCGCGCCGTCCGCCCAGGCGGGAGCCGCCCCGCCCGCATTGCTGGTGGAAAAGAACACCGGCTGGAAAAGGGAAAAATCATTCTCGTCGCGCATGCGCTGCATGAGGACGGAACCCACCATGCCGCGCCAACCGACTAAACCTACTGCTTGGCTCATGTTAAGTCGCTTAAATAAAAATAAAGTAAAAAATCAAGTCCTGAAATATTATTTTAATGCTTTCAGGACGGCGTCGCCCATTTCGCTGGTGGAAACCTTGGTCGTGCCGCTTTCATAGATGTCCGCGGTACGCAAACCCTGCTCCAGAACAGCCTGGACGGCGGCCTCGATGCGGGCGGCCTGGGCGGCTTGGTCCAGCGAATAGCGCAACAGCATGGCGGCCGACAAAATGGTCGCCAGCGGATTGGCCACGTTCTTGCCGGCGATATCGGGCGCCGAGCCGTGGCTGGGCTCGTATAGACCTTGATTGGACGCATTGAGCGAGGCCGAGGGCAGCATGCCTATGGAGCCGGTCAGCATGGCGGCTTCGTCGGACAGGATGTCGCCGAACAGATTGCCCGTGACGATGACGTCGAATTCCTTGGGAGCGCGCACCAATTGCATGGCGGCATTGTCCACATACATGTGGGACAGCTGAACATCGCTGTATTCGCTCGCCACGTCTATCATGATGTCGCGCCAGAACTGCGATGTTTCCAGCACATTGGCCTTGTCCACGCTGCACAGCCGCTTGCCGCGCTTTTGCGCCGCCTGGAATGCGACATGCGCAATCCGGCGAACCTCGGACTCGGCGTAATGCATGGTGTCATAACCCTGGCGCTGGCCCTTGAACGGCCCTTCCGACACCTCGCGCACGCCGCGCGGCTGGCCGAAATAAATGTCGCCGGTCAGTTCACGCACAATCAGGATGTCCAGGCCCGCGACCACCTCGGGCTTCAGGGACGAGGCATTGGCCAGTTGGGGATACAAAATGGCCGGGCGCAGATTGGCAAACAGGCCCAGCGCCTTGCGCAGGCCCAGGATGGCCTGTTCGGGACGCAATTCACGCGGCAGGCTGTCGTACTGCCAGTCGCCCACGGCGCCGAACAGGATGGCCGCCGAGTTCTTGGCCAGATCCAGCGTGGCTGGCGGCAGCGGATGCCCTTGCGCGGCATAGGCGGCGCCGCCCACGGGCGCGGTTTGCGCATCGAGGTCCAGGCCCAGGGCGCCCAGCACCCGCAGGGCCTGTTCAGTGATCTCGGGGCCGATTCCGTCGCCTGGCAATACTGCAATCTTGTAAGTCATGGATTTTCCTGAATAAGTGTTGTGCATGGCTCTGGCTCATACACAGAAAAAGGGCTGCGTTGCCGCGGCCCTTGTCGATATCAATGAAGCCCGGCGGGCACCGGGCGGTCCTTAGGCGATGGGACGCGCTTCCAGCCATGGATGGCGCGCCAGCCGTTCGGCCTCGAAAGCCCGGATAACGTCGGCTTTTTGCAGCGTAAGCCCGATTTCGTCCAGCCCGTTGAGCAGGCAGTGCTTGCGAAAGGGTTCGATATCGAATGCCAGTTCGCGGTCGTCTTGTGCGATGACCACTTGGCGCTCCAGATCGATGCGCAGCTTGTAGCCGGCAAAGGCCTTCACTTCATCGAACAGCCGCGCCACCTGCAGTTCGGGCAGCACGATGGGCAGCAAACCGTTCTTGAAGCTGTTATTGAAAAAGATGTCGGCGTAGGACGGCGCGATAATGGCGCGAAAGCCGTACTGCGTCAAAGCCCAGGGCGCATGCTCGCGGCTGGAGCCGCAGCCGAAATTCTTGCGGGCCAGCAAAATGGATGCGCCCTGGTAGCGCGGCTGATTGAGCACGAAATCGGGATTCAGCGGACGCTTGGAATTGTCCATGCCCGGCTCGCCGTGATCCAGATAGCGCAGCTCGTCGAACAGGTTGGGGCCAAAGCCCGTACGCTGAATGGACTTCAGGAATTGCTTGGGAATGATCAGATCGGTGTCGACGTTTTCACGGTCCAGCGGCGCGACCAGGCCATGATGGGTGGTGAATGCTTGCATGATGGCTTCCTATCGAAAATTTCGTACATCAACAAAATGGCCCGCGATGGCGGCTGCCGCGGCCATGGCCGGGCTGACCAGATGCGTGCGTCCGCCCTGGCCCTGGCGGCCTTCGAAATTCCGGTTCGAGGTCGACGCGCAGCGTTCGCCCGGTTCCAGGCGATCGGCATTCATGGCCAGGCACATCGAGCAACCAGGCTCGCGCCATTCGAAACCAGCTTCCAGGAATATCTTGTCCAGGCCCTCTTGTTCGGCTTGCCGCTTGACCAGGCCCGAACCGGGCACCACCATGGCCTGCTTGACCGACGAGGCCACGCGCTTGCCGCGCGCCACCACGGCGGCGGCGCGCAGGTCTTCAATACGCGCATTGGTACAGGAACCGATGAAGATGCGATCCACCTTGATATCGGTAAGCGGCGTATTGGGCTTCAGGCCCATGTACTGCAGGGCGCGTTCCATGCCGCCGCGGCGCACGTCGTCTTTTTCCTTGTCGGGATCGGGTACGCGCCCTTCCACGGACAAGACCATTTCAGGCGAAGTGCCCCATGACACCTGGGGGCTTATTTCGCGGGCATTGATCTCGACCACCCGGTCGAACTTGGCGCCCGGATCGGAATGCAGGGTGCTCCAGTACTGCACGGCCTGATCCCACAAGGCGCCGGATGGCGCATACGGGCGGCCGCGGAAGTAATCGATGGTCTTCTGATCGACGGCCACCATGCCCGAACGGGCGCCCGCTTCGATGGCCATATTGCAGACCGTCATGCGTCCTTCCACCGACAAGGCCCGCACCGTGCTGCCGCCGAACTCGATGGCATAGCCCGTGCCGCCGGCCGTGCCTATCTTTCCGATGACATACAGGACCAGGTCCTTGGCCGTGCAGCCGAAAGGCAATTCGCCTTCGACCTTGATCAGCATGTTCTTGTTCTTTTTCATGAGCAGCGTCTGGGTGGCCAGCACGTGCTCGACCTCGGAGGTGCCGATGCCGAAAGCCAGCGTGCCCAGCGCGCCGTGAGTGCTGGTGTGGGAGTCGCCGCAAACCACCGTCATGCCCGGCAGGGTCGCGCCCTGCTCGGGACCGATGATGTGCACGATGCCCTGGCGCAAGTCGTTCATGCGGAATTCGGTAATGCCGTATTTTTCGCAATTGGCGTCCAGCGTATCGACCTGCAGGCGCGAAATGGGGTCTTGTATGCCTTGATTGCGGTCCGTGGTCGGCACATTATGGTCGGCCACGGCCAGATTGGCTCCGATCCGCCATGGCTTGCGCCCGGCCAGAGTCAGGCCTTCGAACGCCTGAGGGCTGGTGACTTCGTGAACCAGATGACGGTCGATATACAGCAAACAGGTGCCGTCCGACTCTTGATGCACAACGTGCGCATCCCAAAGTTTGTCGTACAGGGTTTGTGCCATGGTGAGCCCTTAGGAGAAGTAAACGGAAAAGCCTTGGATCAATTATGCCACCTTGTTAACCCGGTACAAGACAAGTGCTTATACTGGTATACACAGTGACACCTTGTAGGCTGGCTGTGCGTTATGATTGGCTCGGCAAGAATCCGTTTATAGGATAAAGATCGCAACAAGCATGTCGAATCCATCCTACGGTACGAACCAGGACAGCAGTACGGCGGTAAAGTAGGTGATCATATTAACTACCACCACTTCACACTCAAAAGAAATGCAGTGCAAGGGACAAAACCCGATGAGTAAAAAGACCAGGATCGACACCCTTACCATCAAAGGCTTCAAATCGATCAGGAATTTAAACACCCTTAATCTGGGCGCACTGAATGTATTGCTCGGTGCCAACGGAGCCGGGAAGAGTAGTTTTGTGTCTTATTTCAGCATGCTCAACCAAATGATGGAGCAACGTCTACAGAAATGGACTACTCAACAGGGTTCCGCGGACCGTATCGTCAGTTTTGGCATAAAAGAAACAGACAAAGTCGAATCATTCATTACATTCGGCTTGAATGGCTACAAGTTTGAACTAGAGACAACAGTCGATGGCGATTTCGTATTCACGAATGAAAAACTCTTCTTCGACGGCCCGTATTATGGGGAAAGCTGGGTCAATCTGGGCAGCGGACACACAGAATCCAAGCTGAAAGACTATTACCTATCAAAAAACCTCAGTGCCTCATGGAAAAATGACACTGCAGCCTATTGCTATGAATCGATTTCAAGTTGGAAGGTTTTCCATTTCCATGACACCAGCGATCAAGCTGGCGTTAAAAGATATGGGCCGGCACATATCAATAAACACCTTAGCCCAGACGCATCCAACTTAGCGGCTTATCTATACCGGCTGCTTAATGAAGAGCCGGACATCTACAACGAAATTCGCAAAACCATCCAGCTTGCAATTCCTTTTTTTGATGATTTCCGTCTCCAGCCTGTTGCCCTGAAAACCCAGGAGGAAGTCATCAACTTGACTTGGCGGCAAAAAGACAGCGATTATATTTTTTGGCCCAGCCAGTTGTCGGATGGCTCAATTCGCTTTATATGTCTAGTCGCGGCCCTGCTGCAACCCGATCCTCCTTCAACCATCATTATTGACGAACCGGAATTGGGTTTGCATCCCTACGCCATTACTTTGCTAGGTTCGTTGCTGCGTTCGGCCTCGACCCGCATGCAAGTCATTGTTTCCACGCAATCCGTACCGCTGGTAAACGAGTTCTCCGTCGATGAACTCATCATCGTTGATCGTAAAGACGGCGATACCGTTTTTCAACGCCTGGAAGAAGCTGAATTCGAAACTTGGCTGGAAGACTATTCCATCGGTGAGCTTTGGGAGAAGAATATCTTCGGTGGGAGGCCGCGCAGATGATACGCGTTCATGTTATTTGCGAAGGCCAGACTGAAGAGATGTTTATCAAAGAAGTGCTTGCAGAGTCTTTAGAGAAGAAAAATATCTATTTGAACCCTGCCCTCATCGGAAAACCGGGACACAAAGGAGGTAATTTTCGTTTCCAACGCTTATTAACGGACGTAAGAAACCGATTATTGGGTGACCAGCAAGCCTATTGCACTACATTCTTCGACTTTTACGGACTTCCAGAAGAGTTTCCCGGCAAGATGGAAGCGAGAACCAAGAGCTCGATGAATGAAAAAGCGGATGCTCTGCTGACTGCCATGACGGCTCAATTGCAAGAAAAGTTGGGGTCAAAAGCAATGCGCCGTTTTATTCCATACATTCAAATGTATGAATTCGAAGGCTTGTTATTTAGCGCTCCGAATCACCTTGCGTTGGGTATCAACCAACCTGCTTTAGAGGGGCAGTTCCAGCGCATTCGTAATGCTTTTGATACACCCGAAGACATCAACGACAGCCCCAACACAGCTCCCGGAAAGCGCATTCAGGCCTTGTACAAAGGATATGAGAAGCCTTTACACGGGTCGCTGGCCGCTATTGAGATTGGTGTGGCCACCATCCGAGCCGAATGCCCACGTTTTGATCACTGGCTAAAACGTATCGAAACCTTGGGTAAGATAGAGCCGAAGGAACAGTAGTCTTCCAATTATCCGGCCTTGCCGCCCCCGGGCAACAGGCCTTGCGTGCGCAATTCCGCCAGCGCTTGCGCGAAGGCCCGGGCATTGCGGGCGGCCTCGGGGGCCGGCATGCCCTGCTTATACAGGGCGGAGCCCAGGCCGAAGCCGTTCGCGCCGGCACGCAGGTAATCGGCCATGGTGTCCGGCCGTATGCTCCCCACAGGCAATAAGCGATGATTCAAGGGCAGGACCGCGCGCCAGGCCTTGACCACGGACGGCGCAATCTGCTCCGCCGGATAAAGCTTAAGGGCGTCGGCGCCGTTGGCCAGCGCGGCGAAGGCCTCGGTCGGCGTCGCCACCCCCGGTACGCACAGCAAGCCCGACTGCTTGGCCTGGCGCACGACCGCGGGATCGCTGTGCGGCATCAGCACCAGCTTGCCGCCCGCCTGCGCGATCGCCATGGCGTCGACCGGCGACATGACGGTCCCCCCGCCCACCAGCAGATCGGGAAACCTGTCGGCCAGTAGCGCTATGCTGTCCAGCGGGCGCGGCGAATTCAAGGGCACTTCAAGAATGCGGAAGCCGGCCTCCACCACGCCTTCGGCCACGGACACCACCTCTTCGGGGGTGACGCCGCGGAAAATGGCGATCAGCGGGAATTCGTCCAGATAAGCGTCTATTTGCATCTTCATTCCAGTAAAGGATTGCGCGCTTGCGCCGTCAGGCCGTCAGGCCCAGATGGCGCGCTATGGCCAGCATGCCAAGATAGCTTGCCTGTTCAGGACAGCCCGAGCCCGTCAGCCCGAAAACGGAAAGCGCCTCTTGGTAGCGCTCGAGCAATACCGGCTTGCACACCAGGTGGATATGCTGCGGCGCATCAGCTTCCAGCAAGGCAAGAGCCTCGCGGATTTCCTCTCCGATCAGCAGGCCGGACAGGTAGTCCGGAGCAAGTTCGCTGGCCAGCCCTCCAAGCAGGCTTCGCGCCCGCACGGAAAACAGATTGTGCAGCAAGGCGCCCTCGGCCGCCAGCGCGCAGCCGGCGGAAAAACCGGCCCGCCCTTCCTCCCATGAAACCGGAGGACCCTGGGGCATGGTGCGCGACAGGATGGAATGCTGCCTGAGCAAGGCGAAGACCTCGCCGGTCATATAGGTATGGAAATCGCGGATGCGGCGGTTTTCCACCTGCACCCATTTGCTGTGCGTGCCAGGCAGGACAAAGATCCCGTTGTCGACCCCCAGGGCGTCCAATGCGCCGAAAACCTGGGTTTCCTCGCCCCGCATCACGTCGGGCGCGCCGCCGGCATGCCGGGTGGACAAGCCTGGCACGAAACCGATGGAACCGCCATTCCTGGCGGACCAGACCAGCCCCTGGCCCAATTCCTGGAATCCTGCCGGACACGGCAGGTACGGCGTCTCGCGCCAGCCCTGGCGGCTGCCCGCCATGCCCGCCGCCATCACCGCCGCCTGGGGATGGTCCCGCAGCCATGCGCCCGCCACCCTATCGAACACCGCCTGGAAATCCTGTCCGGCCACGGCCATGATGCCGTCGTCCGTATCGGCCTGAGCGACGATGTTGCCCTGGCCGTCCATCAAGGCGGCGCGCAGCGATGTGGTGCCCCAATCCAGGGCGATCAAATGCGTGGCGTGGGACATTTCAATTGGCGACCTTCATGTTGCTGCGCTCCACAAATCGACCGGCTCTTGCAGCGATGGTTTTATCACGGCCGACGAAAGCAAGACGGCCATTCACCCAGACTTGTTCGATTCCCTGGCTGAACTGGGCCGGTTCGGCATAGGTGGCCAGGTCGCGCACCTTGTCCGGGTCCAGGACGACCACGTCCGCAAAATAGCCGGGCTTCAGAAAGCCGCGCCCGCCAAGGCCGAAGCGTCTTGCCGACATGCCTGTCATTTTATGGATGGCCTGCGCCATGGGCAAGGTTCCCTTGATACGCCAGTATTGATCCAGCACCCGGGGGAAGGCGCCCCACAGGCGGGGATGCGGATGCGTGTCATGCGGCAGGCCATCGGACCCGATCATGGACAGCGGATGCGTCACCACGCGATCGACGTCATCCTGGCGCATCTGGAAATAGCAGGCGCCGCCCGGCTGCAGCCGCTGGCAGGCCTGCTTCTGCGTGATGCCCCAAAGCGCGGCAACATCCTTCAGATAGCGGC
This sequence comes from Pollutimonas rozaliensis, assembly GCF_048751585.1. NCBI lineage: Bacteria > Pseudomonadati > Pseudomonadota > Betaproteobacteria > Burkholderiales > Alcaligenaceae > Pollutimonas > Pollutimonas rozaliensis. The sequence goes on from NZ_JAZHOB010000007.1 coordinate 225,375, forward strand.
CTATCATTTCCGGGTGCGCTTCGCTGCCGGTTATCAGGATATCGATCACGCCATCCACCAGGTCTTCCCGCAGGACGGTGGAGCCCGCCGTATACGGATACACGTCCATGGCTATCGGCTGTTCGCGCGCAAGACGCTCGATTAGCGGCAGGGTCTCGTCCGTGCGGCCCCAGTTCTCCGGTCCCGCGCACTTGTGATGCGAAAGCACCAGCGGGGCGCCGGCCATGCGCGCCGTCAGGGCCGCTTCCTCGATGGCCTGGACGATGCCGCGCAATTCGTCCCGCACATGGGTGGCATAAACCCCGCCGTGCCCGGCCACGACCTTGACCAGCGCGGAAAGCTCGTTGATATCGGCCGCATATGCCTGCCGGTAGAACACGCCGGAGGACATGCCCAGGGCGCCCGCGCGCATGGCGTCGTCCAGCATCCGGCTCATGGCGGCCGTCTCGGCGGCCGAAGCCGGCCTGTCCAGATTGTCCATGGCATGCATGCGCAAGGCGGTGTGGCCGATCAGGGCAGCCACGTTGACGCCGGGCGGGGACTGGTCTATGGCCTGGCGATAAGCCCGCAGCGATTCGAAGCGGAACTGCCGGGCGCCCAGCAGGGACAAGGGGGCCGCCGGCCTGTCGGTCACGATGGGCACCAGCGAAATACCGCAGTTTCCAGTAACCACCGTGGTAACGCCCTGCGACAGCTTGGGCAGCATGTCGGGATGGTCGAGGACGACGGCGTCATCATGCGTATGGACATCGATGAAACCCGGAGCGATCACCATGCCGGTGCAATCGTGGATGACGCGGTCTGCCGCCCCGGCCGATTCCGACGGCAAGAGAGGAGGAGCCCCCGAGGGCAGGACGGCCAGCAATCTGCCGCCCTGTATCCAGACGTCGCCCGGCGCTCCATCGGCCGCCGACCCGTCATACACCATTCCGTTGCGCAGTACATCGATACGGCCGGCTCCGCCATCCGCTTGCGTCAAACTCATAACAACCTTTGAACTCAATAAATATCCGTATGCAGCGCGCTGTCTATGCCATGCTGCTCAAGCACCTGTTTGATCTGCTTCAGTTTCTCGATGGTGTCGGGTCCCAGCTTCTGCGCAACGCACACCGTCAATATCTCGATCACCAGTAAATGGGCCAGATAGGCCTCGGTGCTGACCCTCATGACGGCATCCTGCGGCACCGACACGGCTATCGTCAGGTCGGCCTTCACCGCCAGGGGCGTGCCGGCCTGAGTCAATGCCACCACCGTGGCCCCTCGGCTCTTGGCCAGCTGCGCGGCCTCCAGCACAAAAGGCATGCTGCCCACATGCGAAATGACGAAAGCGATCCCTTTCTCGTCCAGGGAACTGGCCGAGATCAACTGCTGATGAGGATCGGAGAATGCATTGGCATTGATTCCCAGGCGGAACAAACGGGTTTGCAGTTCCTGGGACATGAAGGCCGAGGTGGCGCCGACCGAATAGCAATCGACGCGGCTGGCGTCGACGATTTTCCGCGCCACCCCGTCCAGGACGTCCACGTCCAGATGGCGGCCCAGTTCGGCGAGCGAGGAAATCGCGCTGCGCACGATTTTGCTGACCACGTCGGGTGATGAATCGCCGATCGAAACGCTGCGATGAAAATGGTGGTTCGACACCGCCAGGTCCTGGGCCAGCGCCACCATGAAGTCGCGAAAACTGCCGTAGCCGAAGTGCCGGAAAGTCCGTATGACGGAGGGCATCGATACCTGGGCCGCTGTGGCAATCTGTTCTATCGTGCCATTCACGATGGCGGCGGGATCTTTAAGAATGACCAGCAGGACGCGCTGCTGCGCCTTGGATACATGTTCCAGCGCCTCGTGCAACTGGCGCAGCAAGCCGGAAGAAGAAGATGGCGTTGCCATGCGGCCTCCTAGAAGCGTGTGGTCACGGCGGAGACAACGCGCCCCGCCTCGTCGATCAGCGGCAACCACGTCCATTTGTCGAAAGTGGTGCAGGGATGCGAAATACCCAGGATGACCCTGTCCCCGACTTTGGGATGAGGGGCGCCGGCCGATATCTTCAAGTAGGCATGCTGGTCATTCAGGGCCGATATGGCCCAGCCCACCGGCGCAACGGTCCTGGCATGGCTGCCCTGCGGAGAATAGTGGGTCACCACTGGCAGGGAGAGGTCGTAAGACACATCGCGCTTGCCGCAGCTGAGTATCGCCAGGCCGGGCTCGGGCACCGACTGCACCATGCTCCAGACTTCCAGCGCCGGCATCAGGCTGGCCCTGAGGCCCTGGCGCTGCTCGACTTTGCGCAGCATCCCGGAATAAAAATCATGATCATGGGTCACGTAGCAGCCCGAACGCAGGATGCCCGCCACCGGCTTGGACAAGGACAGCTTCAGGCCCGGCACGACAAGGTCGAACACCGCGGAACCCCCCGCGCTAACAATGATCTCCTTATCCTCGAACAATGCCAGCCTGTCGCAATCCCGGGCAATGCGCTCGACCCGTTCCATCAGCGCGCCGACTTCTTCGCTATCACGCACGCTGTCGCATCGGGCCAGGCCGCCTTCATAGCACTCTATCCCGCCCAAGACCAGCGAATCCGACTCCTTGATGCGCCCGGCCAGCTCGACCGCCTGCTCAAGCGTCCGGCACCCGGTACGCTGACCGGAAATTCCGATCTCCAGCAGACAGTCGAACGCAATGTCCGTTTGGCGGCGATGCGCCCATGACTCGATCTGTTCGACCTGCGCCAGAGAATCCACCAGAAACCATATGCGCAGTTCCGGGTCGCGGGTCCGCATGTATAGCAAGGCATCCAGGTCGGCGTCGCCGACCACCTGGTTGGCGATGATAATGCGCCGCGCACCCGCCTCCAGGCCGGCATTCACCTGGAATACCGTCGCAAAAGTAAGCCCCCAGGCGCCCGCATCCAGTTGACGCTGGAACAGTTGCGGCGACATCGTGGTCTTGCCATGCGGCGCGATGAACACGCCCTGCTCTTTCGCATAGGCCTGCATCCACCTCAGGTTGTGCTCCAGCTCGGCCTGCCTGATGACCGCCATGGGATACGGCAGGTCGTCGTCGAACAGATTCCAGCCGTATTGCCCCACTTCATCCGCAAGGCAAGGCGGCGCACTGGGCGGGTAGCCCTTGTTGCCGGAATCCAGATAGTTCTTTTGCTTCATGTTCGTTCTGCCTTGTACTTTCGGATTACTCAATAACTGCGCCAGCATGCCTGCCAATGGCCTTCACCGTGCTGGCGCAGCTCCATGCCGGCCTGGGCGCACCTGGCCTCGGCCAGTGGACACCGCGTCCTGAACACGCAACCGGATGGAGGGTTGGCGGGGCTGGGCAAATCGCCTTCCAGCAAGTTCGCCGGGCGCGGCGCCCGCGGGTCGGGCACGGGCGAGGCCGCCAACAGAGCCTGGGTGTATGGATGGCGGGGCTGCGCATACAGTGCCTGGGTCGGCGCAATCTCCACCACGCGGCCCAGGTAAAGCACCACCACACGGTCGCACAGGTATTCCACCACATCCAGATCATGCGAAATGAAAAGCATCGTCAAGCCGAGCCGTTCCTTGATCTCGCCCAGAAGATTGATGACCTGCGCCTGTATCGATACATCCAGCGCCGAAAGCGGTTCGTCCGCAATGATGAACTCCGGCTCGACCGCCAGCGCCCGCGCAATGCCGATGCGCTGGCGCTGCCCGCCGGAGAACTCATGCGGAAAGCGCTCCGCCTGCTCCTCGTTCAGGCCTACCTGCCGCAACAGCTCGTAAATGCGCGGCAGGCGCGCGGCGCCTCTGGCCAGGCCATGCGCGTCCAGGGCCTCGGCAAGAATACGGCGTACGCGCATGCGCGGATTCAAGCTGGCATAGGGGTCCTGGAATACGACCTGTATCTGCGCGCGCAAGGGCCGATACTGGCGCTGGCTTAGCGTGGCCAGATCCGCTTCCTCCGGGCCGCCGTAGTAAAGCATCTGTCCCGCGCTGGGATCCGTCAACCGGCTCAGCATGCGTCCTATGGTCGTCTTGCCCGACCCCGATTCGCCCACCAGGCCAACGGTCTCGCCTTTGAGTATAGAAAAGCCGACGCCGCTGACCGCCTGAATCGGCGACGCGGACGAGCCAAAGGTCTTGCTCAGCCCGCGCAGCTCGATCAATGTTTTCCGTTTGCTCATAGGCCCCCTCCCCCGGCCTTGAAGCAGCGCACGCTGTCTTCGCCGGACAGCGGCTCCAGTGGCGGCGCGGAGCTGCGGCAGTATTCATCGGCCAGGGCGCAACGCGGGCTGAAGGCGCAACCCGAGGGCATGTCGTAGGGGCTTGGAGCCTGCCCCGCTATCGCCGCAAGCCGCCGCCCTGTCGGCCCGTCGCGCCGGCTCGACTTCCTGGCCATCGCGGGCAGGCAATCCAGCAAGGCCCGCGTATAGGGATGCGCGGGCCTTGCAAACAGGCGCTCCACACTGCCCGACTCGACGATCCTGCCCGCATACATGACGGCCACCTCGTCGGCATACTGGGCCACCACGCCCAGGTTGTGGGTGATGAACAGGACGCTCATGCCGGTCTCTTGCCGCAGGCGCCCTATCAGGGCCAGTACCTGGGCCTGTATCGTCACATCCAGGGCCGTGGTCGGCTCATCCGCGATCAAAAGCGTAGGCGAACAGGCCATGGCCAGGGCAATCATCACGCGCTGGCGCATACCGCCTGAAAGCTCATGCGGATACTCTCCGACCCGCCGCGAGGCGGCCGGTATCTCGACCATGTCCAGCATGCGCTGCGCATGCGCCCAGGCCTGCGCGCGGCCGTACCCCAAGTGCAGCCGCGTCGACTCGGCGATCTGCTCTCCCACCGTCAACAGGGGATTCAAGCTGGTCATGGGTTCCTGGAAGATCATAGCCATCTCATTGCCCCGCAAGGCGCGAAACTCGCGCTCCGACAAATCAAACAGGCTGACGCGTTGGCCGTTGCGGCGCAGAAATAGCGCCTTGCCGCCGACGTGTGGATGCGAGGTCTTGGCGTGCAGGCCCATCAGGCTAAGGCTGGTCACGGACTTGCCCGATCCGGATTCGCCGACCAGCGCCAGCGTGGTGCCCGCTGGAATCGAAAACGATACGTCGGACACGCTTTGTATGCGTCCACGGTCGGATAGAAAGGAGGTCGACAGCGATTCGACCTGTATGCGAGGTATGCCGGTATCGGCCCGCGTCGTCATACCGCCGCCTTCAGCTTGGGATCCAGGCAATCGCGTATGCCATCGCCCACGAGCTGCAGCGAAAGCGCCGTGATGACGATGGCCAGGCCGGGATAGACAATGGTCCAGAAAGCCTGGTCCGAATAGTTCAGGCTGCCGACAATCATGGTTCCCCAGGTGGGAATGGAGGGCGGGACGCCCACACCCAGAAAGGAAAGCCCCGCTTCGGCCAGGATGGCGTAGGCGAATATGAAGGTCAACTGGACCAGGATGGGCGAGATCAAGCCGGGCAGGATATGCATGTAAAGAATCTTCCAGGTCGGCGTCCCGATCGCCCTTGCGGCATCCACATACAGCAGGTCTCGCAAGACGAGCGTCGAAGCGCGCGCCACCCGGGCAACGCGCGGGGTATAGACGATGACCAGCGCCAGCACCACGTTCCACAACGACGGTCCCAGTATTGCCACCAGCGCGATGCCCAGCAGAATATCGGGAAAGGCCATCATCGCGTCGACCACGCGCATGATGGGGGCATCGGCCAGGCGAAAGTAGCCCGCGACCATGCCCAGCACCGTACCCAGGATCACCGCGCCCAGGGCGGTCACCACGCCTATGGTCAACGAATAGCGGCCTCCATAGGCCATGCGCAGGAATACGTCCCGCCCCAGATGGTCCGTGCCCGCCCAATGCGACAGCGATGGCGCCTTCAGGCGCTGCATGATGGAAACCGCGCTGGGGTCCGCCCCCGAAAACCAGGAGATGCCCACGGACACCGCGACGACGGCAATCAGCACCACACTGGCCGCCAGCACGATGCGGCGCGAAAAATAGCGGCCGGCCAGATAACTGAATCGGCTGGGTGGCGGCCGGATGCCGGCGTCCGGAAGAATGGAAGACATCGCAAGCCTACTTTCGCAACCTGATCCGAGGATCGATTACCGTATATAAAAAATCAATGAAAAAATTGATCAGCACATAGATGAATGCCACCACCAGCAAGGTGCCCTGGATAACTGGATAGTCCCGGCGCAGGACCGCGCGCACCACCAACCCGCCCACTCCCGGCAAATTGAATACCGTTTCGGTGACGACGGTGCCGCCTATCATCAGCGCCATCGTCAGTCCGATGACCGTGACGATGGGAATCAGCGCGTTCTTCATGACATGCTTGACCATGATGACGGTCTCGGACAAACCCTTGGCCCTGGCGGTGCGCACATAATCCTCGCCCAGCGTGTCCAGCATGGAGGCACGCGTGAAACGGATGATGAGCGCCGAATTCAGTACGCCCAGCACCACCGACGGCAATGCCAGATGCACCATGCGCTGCGCCAGGCCCGCGTCGGGCGGGCCGTAGCCTGAAGCGGGGAACCAGCCCAACTGAACGGCAAAGACGCGAATAAGGATAAGGCCCATCCAGAAGCTGGGCACGCTGGCCGCCAGCATGGCGATGGCGCTGACCGCCTGGTCCGTCCGCGAACCCCGCCAAACGGCCGCCAGCGCGCCGCAAGGCACGCCTATGCAGCTTGCGATCGCAACGGAAAACAAGGCCAGCAATATCGTGGGTTCCGCCCTTTCCAGCAAGACCTCGGCCACTGGTTGCTGAAGAAAAATGGATGTACCCAAATTCCCGGCAAGAACCTGGCCCAGCCACAGGAAGAACTGCGTGGGCAAAGGCCGGTCAAGGCCGTACCGCGCACGCACCTGGGCGATGTCGGCCGCCGTGGCCTGGTCGCCCAGCAGCACCGCAATGGGATCGCCGGAGGCCATATGCACCAGCAGGAAAACCAGCACGGCCACGATCAGCAACACGACGCATGCGCCCAGCAGTCGGACAAGCAGTATCTTGATGGAGGACAGCATTCGGGCAGCTTCTCTCAGGCCAGCCTGGTGTTCCAGAAGAACGGCCAGGCGCTGGGCATGAAACCCTGCAAGCGGCTGGAGCGCGCCGACAGGCTGTTGAACTTGCCCAGCTCGACAAAAGGCACTTGTTCGTACACCACGGCCTGCACCTGCCCCCACAGCGGCCCGCGCTTGGCCAGGTCCACCTCTTCATTGAATGCCTTGATCGCGGCAGCTTTTTCGGGCGATTCCCACCAGCCCGGCGCGTCGGATCCCAATTGCGGCGGCGACAGGATGGGTTCCGGAAACAGGCCGGAGTGGGTTATGTAGATGTCCCATACCTTCGGGTCGTTGCGGCGCTGAAGCAAAGTGGCCCAGTCGACCACCTGCAAATCGGCGGCCAGGCCGGCGCGCTTGAACTGTTCGACCAGCACCATGGCGATGTTGTAGTGGAATTCGTACTGGCGGCTGGCAAGAATCGGTATCGGCTTGTTGTCGTAGCCGGCCTTCTTGGCCAGTTCCGCCGCCTTCTTGGGATCGTTGTTGTTGTAACGGCCGGCGCCGGCATCGGAATAATAAGGCGTGCCCTTGGGGAAGAAATTGGGCTCCACAATGAAGAAGCGGGGATCGCCGAAGGCGGCGGCCATCAACTCTTCAGCGCCGATAGCCGTTTGCACCGCCTGGCGCATGGCCTGGCTTTGCAAGGTGCCTTCCTTGGTGTTGAACACCATGTAGGCAAAACCGAAATTCTTGGCAATGATGGGAACGATGCCTTCTCCGGCACGCTCCAGTCGCCCCACGGATTCCACCGGCAGCAAATCGGCATAGGCGAACTGCCCCGCCATGGCGCCCGCCACACGCGTGTTGGAATCGGGCACGGGCACAAACCGCAGCTCCTTGATGGCCGCCGTGCGCCGTCCGCCGAAGCCGCTGGGCTCTTCCCCGCGGGCGGCATACGAATCGAAGCGATCCAGTATGGTGTATTGGTCCGGGCGCCGCTCTTTCAATTTATAAGGCCCGGTTCCTATGAAGCTGGCCATCTGGTCGGCAATGGTGCTTTTCGGCATGATGGCCGCCATGCCGGAAGGAAACGCCAATTGAGCCAGCAAAGGCGCATACCGGTTGTTCAAATGTATGGCTATCTTCGAAGGCGAGACCTTTGCGATTTGCGCGATCTCCTTGGCAACCGCCTTGCCGCGCGGCGATATCCGGGTCCAGCGCTCCAGCGAGGCAATCACATCGTCGGCGCTCAGGATGGAACCATCATGAAAAGGAACGTTCTCGCGCAGCTCGATCTCGAATACCTTGCCATCGTCCGAAATCGCGGGCATGGACGAAGCCAGCATGGGAACGACATTCCAGTTGGCGTCGAAGGTATACAGCGGCTCGTAGACATGCTGCATGATGGTGCCGACCAGGTCCGCCGTGGTCAGCATGGGATCCAGGGTTTGCGGATCGCCTATCATGGCCAGGCTGGCCGATTGGCCGCCGGCGGCGAATGCCTTGTTGCCTCCCAGCGCCACGGTCGACGCGCCCAGGGCGCCCGCAAGCAATACCTTTCGGCGCAAGGGATTGTGGCGCTCAACAAGCACCGGGTTACCGTTAAGACAGGATAATTGCATGATGGCACCATGTAGTAATAAAATTACAAATAAGATGCTATATACCCACAATACAGCCGTCAATAGACTGCATGTCAGGGTTTTCCTGTAATTTTTTTACATAAATGAGGGATAAATGTCGACCATAGAGCTATTGGGCCAATCACCCGTCAGTTCGGACCGCCTGGCGCGGCCCTTGTCGCCCGCGGTACGGGCGGGCGATTTCGTATTCGTATCCGGCCAGGTACCGACGGACGAACAGGGCGAAGTCGTCGCCGGCGGCATCGAAGCGCAAACACGCCAGGTCTTCCAGCACCTGAAGCGTGCGTTGGCTTTGGCCGGCTGCACACTGGAGGACGTATGCAAAACCAATGTATGGTTGGCCGATGCCCGCGATTTCGGCAGCTTCAACCGCGTCTACATGGAGTGCTTCGGCGAGCACCGCCCCGCCCGTTCCACGACCGAGGCGCGCCTGATGATAGACGCCAAAGTCGAGATCGACGTGACCGCCTACAAACCGCGGTAGGCAACTGGCGGCCGGCCATGGCCATGGCTATGCCGGCGCCTTTCTTGCTTGTTAGCTATTTACCGCCAGCCTGTTGGTACAGAGGCATGACCTTGTTTGCCGCCTCGGTCAGGTCGGCCGAGCGGCTGGATGCCGATGGGTGGGTGGACAGGAACTCGGGCGGCGCGCTGCTCTGGCTGAGCGCACCCATCTTCTGCCACAGCGTGACCGCGGCGCGCGGATCGTAGCCCGCTCTTGCGGCAAGCTCCACGCCGATACGGTCGGCTTCGGCCTCGTGCGTGCGACTGTTCGGCAGGGTGAACATGACTTCGCTCAGCGCGCTGCCCAGGTCGGCCGTGGCGCCCGCGCCAGTCACCGCCGACAACACCGACAGACCCATATTCGTGACCATCTTCTGGGACACCTGTTCGCGCGCATGCTCGCGCAGGGCATGCGCCATCTCGTGGCCGATGACCGCCGCCAGCTCGGCGTCGGTCGGCTTGATCTGGTTGATCAGGCCGGTATAGACGGCGATTTTCCCGCCGGGCATGCACCAGGCGTTGACGTCGTCGGAGTTGAGCACATGAACTTCCCAGTTCCATTTGGCCGCATCCGGACGGAACACGCCGACCTGCTTGATCAGTTTTTGGGATATGGCTTTCACACGCGCGGTTTGCGCGGCGTTGGCGTCCAGCGCGCCCTGGGCCTTGGCCTGGGAAATCAGGCTGCTGTACTGTTGGGCGGCTTCCTGCTGCAATGCGGCTTCGGAGACCATGCTGGACATATACTGCTTGCGCTCGACGCCCACCGTACCCGAGTCGGTGGTCTGGACAGCGGCGCAGGCGGCCAGCAGAGTCAAGGCCGACACCGCTCCGGCGGCGGCCATGCCGCGCATCGTTGAGATTCTTTTCTTCATGGCAGTAAAGCTCCTTTCAGGCAACAAGGTTCATTTCCCGCACTGTGCGCGATGGCGCAAAGCGTGATCCATCAGCACGATGGCCAGCAAGGCCTCCGCAATGGGTGTCGCGCGTATGCCTACGCAAGGGTCGTGCCGTCCCAAAGTCTGCACCGAAACCGGCTCGCCGGCGCGGTTGACGGACCGGCGTTCGACCCGGATGCTGGATGTGGGCTTGATGGCGATGGACACGGTAATGGCCTGGCCGGACGAAATGCCGCCCAGCACGCCGCCGGCATTATTCGACAGGAAGCCTTCGGGCGTGATTTCGTCGCCATGCTCGGACCCGCGCTGGGCGATACAGTCGAAGCCGGCGCCTATCGACACGCCTTTTACCGCGTTAAGGCCCATCATGACGTGCGCTATGTCGGCATCCAGGCGGTCGTACAGGGGCTCGCCCCAGCCCGCCGGAGGATTCTCGGCAACGACTTCGATGCGCGCGCCGATGGAATCGCCGTCGCGCCGCAACTGATCCATATAGTCTTCAAGCTGAGGCACGATAGCCGCGTTGGGTGCGTAGAAGGGATTATTCGGGACATCGTCCCAGGACTGGAAAGGAATAGGTATCGGTCCCAACTGGCTCATGTAGCCGCGTACCTTGATGCCATGGTTCTGCTCCAGCCATTTCCTGGCGATCGCCCCGGCTGCCACGCTGGGCGCGGTCAGGCGGGCCGAGGAGCGTCCGCCCCCGCGCGGATCGCGCTCGCCGAACTTGCTCCAATAGGTAAAGTCGGCGTGGCCGGGACGGAAGGTATCGGCGATATTGCTGTAGTCCTTGCTGCGCGCGTCGGTATTGCGGATAAGCAGCGCAATGGGCGTGCCCGTAGTCACGCCCTGGTATACGCCCGACAGGATTTCGACCTGGTCCGGTTCCTGGCGCTGGGTTACGTGGCGCGACGTGCCGGGCCGGCGCCGATCCAGATCGAACTGGATATCCGCTTCGGACAACGCCAGCCCCGGCGGGCAGCCGTCCACCACGGCGCCTATGGCCGGGCCATGCGATTCGCCGAAGTTGGTGACGCAGAATAATTTGCCTAGAGTGTTGCCGGACATAGTTTTTATCTAAGGTTGAATTGAAAGAATACGCGATAAACCGGATGGCGGCATTCCCGCTCGCCGCATCCCAGCCATGATTCTATTAAACATTGTGAACAGATGAATCGGCCCGCCTTCGCCGGGGCTGCGCCGAGCTCATGACGAACAACTGACTTCCAGCCGCCCGGCCCACTCCGGCGGAACGGCGGCATAGGACTCGTAGCCGGCCTGTTCGGTATAGGGGTCGCGCAGCAGTTTAAGCAAGATATCGATCTGGCTGGTATCGCCTTGCGCGGCGGCCCGTATCGCGCCTTCCGCCAGATGGTTGCGCAACACATACAGGGGATTGCTGCGATTCATGTGCTCGATGCGTTCCGGGTCCGGCCGTTTGTCTTGCGCCAGGCGTTGCAGGTAGCGATCCAGCCATGCGCTCGCTTGATCCCGGTCGTGGAAGCGCTGGAAAAATGCCGTGCTGTCCAGGGGCGCCTGGGCCAGGGAGCGGAAGCTGAGCGTGAAGTCGGCCTTCTGCGTATGCAGCAAGCGCCACCAGTCGTCCAGCAGATCGTCGTCGCCATCCGTCCAGTTCAGCAAGCCCAGCTTTCCGCACAGGTTGGCGCGATACGCCTGTAAAAAGGCCGGCTCGAATTCCCGCAGCTGCTCTTTCAGCGCTTCGGCTTCCACACCCAGACCCAGCAAAGCGCTGGCCAGGCGGTAGAGATTCCAGTTGGCCACCGACGGCTGCGCATTCCAGGCATAACGCCCCTGGCTGTCGCTGTGGTTGCACACATGATCGACCTGAAAAGCATCCATGAAGCCGTAGGGACCGTAATCCAGGGTCAGCCCAAGTATGGACATATTGTCGGTATTCATGACGCCATGGCAAAAGCCGGCGGTCTGCCAATCAGCCAGCAAGCGGGCCGTGCGAATGGTGACTGCACGCACAAAGCGCAGGACCACCTGCTCCTGTGTGGCCGGCGCACCGTCCACGGCGTCGCGGCACTCCGGATAGTGGCGGTCAACCACATAGTTCAGCAAGGCGCCCAGGTTCTCGGGGGACGAGGACCAATGTTCAAACGAACCGAAACGCACGAAACTGGGTGAAACGCGCGTGACGATGGCGGCGGTTTCCACGGTTTCCCGATAGACCGGATCGTTCGACACGACCAGCGCCAGGGCTCGGGTCGTGGGTATGCCCAGGCCGGCCATGGCCTCGCTGGCCAGGTATTCGCGGACCGAGGAGCGCAGCACCGCGCGCCCGTCGCCCATGCGCGAATAAGGAGTCCGCCCAGAACCCTTCAATTGCAATTCCCAGTGCCCCGAGGGGCTGACGACTTCGCCCAGCAAATGCGCCCGGCCGTCTCCCAACTGGCCCGCCCACACGCCGAACTGATGGCCGCTGTACACGGCTGCCAGCGTCTTGCCGCCGGGCAGCGGCTGATTGCCGGCCACCACATCGAGAAATTCGGGCTGGGTCAACGCCGCGGGCGACAAGTCCAGCAGCCGCGCCACATCGGCGTTGGCGTGCAGCAAGCGAGGTTCAGTCAGCGGCTGCGGCGACAGGCGCGTATAGAAGGCGGCGGGAAGATCGGCAAACGAGTTCTCGACCCGGATGTCCTGGATGGAGTCCTTCATGAAATCACCCCTGCCTTGTCCCGAGCCGCATTCTGCTTGGCGGCCCGCTTGGCCGGCCGCAGATAGCAAACGGCGCATAGGTAGAATATCAGCGAAAAAAGGATTTCCAGTCCGCCCATCCAGGCCGACATGGGCGAGGGGTCGGACCAGGCGCGCACGACGCCTTCCATGAAATAAAGCAGGATAAGCATGGCCGCCCATTGCAGGGTATACAGCTGTCCTTTCAGTACGCCGCGCAAGGGCAGCAGCAAGGGCAAGGCTTTCAGCGCCAAGAGAGAGCCGCCGGGGCGCAGAGGGGCTATTTTCAGCTCCCAAAGCAGGCACAGGGCAATAAGCGCCACCAGCGATACGGATGCACCATGGCGCAATACGGGATTAAGTTGCGTAGTCATGCTGGTATTATGACCCGAAAGAGGCGCGCGCCGCCTGAACGGCGCCCCTGAAATGTAAAGGTTCATCGTCATCATGCCCACGAAAAACGATAGCCCCGACACGGCAAACTCCTTTTCGGACGCGCCGGTCGCCTCATCCCCGGCGCCGGTCGAGGAGCCCAGGCTGGAAGCGGGCGAAACCCCGCAAACCGGTTTGTCGAACGCCGGCAAGATAGCCCGCTTTGCCCTGCAGCGCGCCGGCGAAAAGAAACTGACCCAGGTGGCCTCCAGCCTGACCTTCACGACGGTACTGGCCATCGTACCGCTGCTCGCCGTGGTGCTGTCCCTGTTCACCGCCTTTCCGCTGTTTGCCGAATTCCGGGTCGCCCTGGAGAACTTCCTGACCAGCAGCCTCATGCCGCCGGCGGTATCCGATAACGTCATGCTGTATTTGAATCAGTTCGCGGCCAAGGCGTCGGGACTAACGGCCGTGGGCAGCCTGTTTCTGATCGTCACTTCGGTCATGCTGATCATGACCATCGACGAAGCCTTCAACGACATCTGGCAGGTCGAACGGCAACGGCCATTCAGGCAGCGCATTCTGGTGTATTGGGCGATCATATCCCTGGGTCCCGTCCTGACGGGCGCCAGCCTGTGGGCCACCTCCATCCTGGCGCGCGAATCCATAGGCAATATCGGCGAACTGCCCGCCGTGGTCGGATTCGCGCTGTCCTTCGTGCCGCTGATCGCCACCGGGCTGGGCTTCACCGCGCTGTTCGTGGGCGTTCCGAACCGGCGGGTTCTCTGGAAGGACGCCGTGATAGGCGGCTTGGGCACGGCCATCGTCCTGGAAATAATGCGCGTGGGCTTCGCCTACTACCTGACGCGCTTCCCCTCCTACACCGTCATCTACGGCGCCTTCGCCACCCTGCCCATTTTCCTGCTGTGGATCTACCTGTCGTGGCTGGCCATCTTGCTGGGCGCCACCGTGGCGGCGACGCTCCCGGCCCTGCGCCAGCGGCGCTGGGCCCTGCAGCATTACCGGGGAGCCATGTTCGTGGACGCCGTGCGCGTGCTGCGCGTTTTGTGGGATGCCCAAAGCGCGCTTCCGGCGGGCCGCAGCATGCGGTTCCTATGCGCGCACCTGCAACTGCACCAGGATGAGCTTTCCAGCGTGATGAAGGCGCTTAAGCGACTGGGCTATGCGGTCAACACCGAAAACGGCGATGCCGACCAATGGGTGCTGGCCTGCGATCAACGCGAAGCCACTCTAGGCCCGCTTATCGATGAACTGCTGCTGGACCGCGATCAGCCCGGACTGGCCTTGGAACCTTTACTTCTTGAAGCGATTTCGGTTTCTTTGACACAAACCCCGCAACGGCTGGCCGCCCTGTTCGACGGGCCAGGCGAAACACTACCGGAAAGCCCGCATATGGTGCAAAATACCCTTACCGCGGAGCATAGAAACACCCAGGAGAAGAAACATGCTGAAAGTCAGTGAAATCCTACGCGTGAAGGGGCACACGCTATACACTGCCACGCCCGACATGCCTATTTTGCAAGCGCTTCAAACCATGAGCGAGCAAGACATCGGCTCGCTGGTCATCATGGACCACGGCGAACTTGCCGGCATGCTGACCTTCCGGGAAATCATCCGCCACCTGCACGACAACCAGGGCATGACCGGTTCGAACACCGTGCGCAGCATCATGGACGATGCGCCGGTCAGCGTATCGCCCAATACCGGCTTCGAAGAAGTGCAGCGGCTGATGCTGGAAAAGCATGCGCGCTACATGCCGGTCATGGACGGCCCCACGCTCATGGGCGTCATTTCCTTCTATGACATGGCGCAAGCCATCGTGGCCGCGCAGCAGTTCGAGAACAACATGCTCAAGGCCTACATACGCGACTGGCCCACCGATTCCGAAGAAGCGGCCCGTTCTTAGCAGCCTGTGTCGCCGGTTCGCAACATCAAATCCGACCATGCCCGCTCGATAAGTCCCGCGTCGTTCTGATTAAGCAAGGCGGGGTCCGACAAGCTGCGGCGCCAATGGCGGGCGCCTGCTCGGCCGCTCATCCAGCCCAGCATCGAGCGCGCGATCATGCGCAGCGGCACGCCCTTTTCGATCTCGCTCCCCGCATAGCGGGCCATGGCATGAACCACCTGCGCGGGCTCGGGCAAGACCAGATCCGGATGCAGCTTGCGGCTGATATCGGCCAGCACGCCGGGGTTGTGCCAGGCGGCCCTGCCCAGCATGACTCCATCGAACTCCCGCATCAGTTGCAAGGCCTGGTCCGTTTCGGTAATGCCGCCATTAAGCACGAATACGCAGTCGGGAAAATCGGCCTTCAGCCGAGCGGCGGCGTCGTAGCGCAATGGCGGCTTCTCGCGATTGTCCTTGGGCGACAGGCCCTTTAGCACCGCGTTGCGGGCATGCACGATAAACACCCGGCAGCCGGTGTCGCGGATTTTGCCGACGAAGTCGCGTACGAAATCGTAGGACTCGTTATAGTCCAGGCCCAGCCTGTGCTTGACGGTTACGGGAATGTCCACGGCGTCCTGCATGGCTTTGATGCAATCGGCCACCAGATCGGGTTCGGCCATCAGGCAGGCGCCGAAGGCTCCGCGCTGGACGCGCTCCGACGGGCAGCCGCAATTCAGATTGATTTCGTTGTAGCCCCATTGCCGGCCCAGGCGTGCCGAGTCGGCCAGCGCCTGGGGCTCGCTGCCGCCCAATTGCAGGGCCACCGGCTCCTCGGCCGGATCGAAGTCCAGGTGGCGCGCCACGTTTCCATGCATCAGCGCGCCCGTGGTGATTATTTCGGTATACAGCCGGGCGCGCGGCGCCAGCAGGCGATGGAAATAGCGGCAATGCCGATCGGTAACGTCTATCATCGGCGCCACGCAAAGGCGCCAATCATCGACGGGCGTATTGTCTTGATTCAGGATCACGTTAAGCAGGTTCTATAGGTAAAACAGCGCGTATTGTCGACCATTTTAAGCGCCGGCGGAAAAAGCCTTGTGATCGCGCAAGCTCCATAAACGCAGGCCCATGTGGATCTCCAGCATCTTTCCGGGTTCGCGCCACGCGCCCAGCAGCGCATCGATCGCTTCCAGCCGCTGGCGGAACGTGTTGATATGCAAATCCAGCTTTCCCGCGGCCGCCCGCGCATTATGGCCATGATCGAGATAAGCCAGCAGTGTTTTCGCGAGCTCGATCTTTCGAGGTTCGCCATGCCGATAAAGCCCGCCAAGGCTCGAACACAGGAAAGCATCGATATTCTGCGTGGTCGATGTGTCGAACAAGGAAGCGTAAAGCACCAGCTCGCGTTCTTGAAAAATGGCGTTTTTTCGTCCCAGCGCATTCAAGAACCGCAGGCATCGGCCCGCCGTCTCAAACGCCCGCACGAATTCGGAAGGCATGGCGACAAGTTCCGAGACGACACCGGTGAATTCGCCCCGGTGGCCGCTAAAGCACTGCGTGACCGCCCCCAGCAAACCGTTCAGGGAATGGTCGTTGACCAGGACGACCAGGGACTCGCCCACCTCGCCGAACAAGGCACCGGTCGCTTTCAGCCGCGCCCGCAATTGCTTGACCATATAGGCGCCGCGGTCGGGCCGGGTCTGGATCAGCATCAGGCGCATGGCTTGCGACAGGTCCAGTCCATGGGCGGCCGCCTGCTGCGCCAGCTTTTCCAGATTTCCTTGGGGATGATGCACCAGGCCATGCAGCACAACGGGCACGTCGGAAAGAATGGAGAAATCCCGCTGTTCCTTGAGCAGCAGCACGACACCGGTCACCATGGCGCTGCGCTCGAAAACACGAACGGCCACATCGTTCAGCGCCGATTCCGTATGAATGACCAGGCCGCCCAGCAAGCCCTTGCCGCCCACCACCGCGCAAACCCGGCATACATGCGATGGCAGCGAAAATGCCGTTACCGACCGTCCCAACCTGCGGCTTTCATCGAGCGCGGCATGGATCTTGTCGTCGAACCAATATTCGCCATCCAGGTGGGCGGGGGCCGATGCAAGAAAGCCCGGCGGATCGCCCGCCGATGCGCAGATCTTGCCCCCGACCTCGTCGCGCACGATTACGTGGCCCCCCAGGCGATGGCCCACCATAAGGCATATATCGGACAAGTCTCCGCCGCGCGCGACCAGCGAGGTCAATTGCTCGTGCGCCTCGGCCGCGGCGCGGGTATCGGCGGTCTGGCGGGTCAGCAAGGCGTTCGTCGTACTGGCCTGCCGCAACGCCTTTTGCGCTTGCTCGAACAAGCGCGCATTGCCGATGGCCACGGATGCATGCGCCGCGAGCGTCGACAGGATGGACATTTCCCAGGCCACGTAAGAACGCACGTAGCGGTCGCCCACGAACAATACGCCCACCACTTTGTCGCCTTCCAGCAAAGGCACGCCCAGGATGGACTTGATGTTTTCATCGACCATGGCGGAATCAATGAAGCCGGTATGGATGAACCGTTCGTCCGCGCCGTAGTTGGACGACGAGTAAGGCGTGCGGTTGCGGGCCACGAAACCGCAAACGCCCACCTCCAGCCCTATCCTGATCTGCCTGAACCGTTCGGAAAAAGCCCCGTCCGTCGCCCGCACATAGAAGTCGCTGTTCTCGTCATCGTAAATCGATAGATAGCCCACATCGCAGCCCACCAGCTTGCGGGCGCGCTGCACGATGGCCTGCAACACTCTGTCCAGGTCCGTGATGGCGGTAAGGTCCTGCGCCGTTTCGATCACGGCCAGCAAACCGCGCTCTCGCAACTGATGCTGATCGAGGCGCTCTTTGATGGTGACGCCCATTTCAACGCTTTGGATCAAGCGGGTTTTCTCGGGGCCGTCCGGCAGAAGCCGGACCTGGTCCAGCAAGCCGGCCAGCTCCTGGCGGCGGGCATCCTGATGCAGCAAGCGGACGATTTCAGCCTCTATGGAAGGGGCGGACCCGGCTGTCTGCGCCACACCGCCGCGTTCAACGCTGGAATAAGCCATCGGCCTTGTCCTGAAAAGTGCGAAATAAGAACATACACACAAAAATCATATTTTTATGTGCACTTATAACATGTGAATAGCAGTCCGCCCTACCTATACTGATCCCCATACATCATTATTCGAAACCTACCCGAGACAACGCAAAATGAACCTGGATTCACGCCTGCCCGACTTCCGTTCCCTATCGCCCGCCGGACGCTTGCAGCATATCGCCGAAAAGACGCAATTGAATGCGGAGGAAATCCGCCTGCTGGCCGAAGCCGGCGGCCTGCCGCTGGGCACGGCCGACGGCATGATAGAAAACGTCGTCGGCAAGTTCGAGCTGCCTTACGCCATCGCGGGATACTTCCAGGTCAATGGCAAGGATGTGCTGGTGCCCATGGCGGTGGAAGAACCCTCTGTCGTCGCCGCGGCTTCGTATATGGCCAAGCTAGTGCGTGAATCGGGCGGTTTCCAGACGTCCAGCACCGGCCCCATCATGCGCGCCCAGGTGCAAGTGACCAACGTATCCGACCCCTACGGCGCGCGGCACGCCATCCTGCAAAACCGCCAGAAGATCATAGACATCGCGAACAGCCGCGACCAGGTACTGATCGGCCTGGGCGGCGGCTGCCGCGATATCGAGGTGCATGTGTTTCCGGACACCGCGCGCGGCCCCATGGTGATTGCCCACTTGATCGTCGATGTGCGCGACGCCATGGGCGCCAATACCGTCAACACCATGGCCGAAGCCGTGGCCGGGCCCATCGAGCAGATTACGGGGGGCCGCGTGCGCTTGCGCATTCTGTCCAACCTGGCCGATTTGCGCCTGGCTCGCGCCCGTGTGCGGATATCCCCCAAAACACTGCACACGAAGGACTACAGCGGCGAGGATGTCGTCAACGGCATTGTCGATGCCTATACCTTTGCCGCCGTCGACCCCTACCGCGCCGCCACGCATAATAAGGGCATCATGAACGGCATCGATCCCATCATTGTGGCCACCGGAAACGACTGGCGCGCGGTCGAAGCCGGCGCCCACGCCTTTGCCTGCCGCGATGGCCGCTATACCTCGTTGAGCACATGGGAAATCGCCGGCAATGGCGATCTGGTCGGCACGCTGGAACTGCCCATGCCGGTCGGCCTGGTGGGCGGCGCCACCAAAACGCATCCTCTTGCCCGGCTTTCCCTGAAGATTCTTGGCGTAAGCACCGCGCAGGAACTGGCCGAGATAGCGGCGGCCGTAGGCCTGGCGCAAAACATGGCCGCGCTGCGCGCCCTGTCGACCGAAGGCATACAGCGAGGCCACATGGCTTTGCACGCCCGCAACATCGCGCTTGCCGCCGGCGCGCAAGGCGACGAAGTGGCCTGGGTCGTTCAGGCCATGGTGGCGGAAAAGGACGTGCGCGTCGACCTTGCCGTGCAACTGCTGCAGCAACGGCGGGCCGGCGCCAAATAGCCTTGGCCGGGCAACAAGCAATACCGAAGCAAGGAATTTACCGAAACAGGCGAACAAGCCGGCAGCCAGACCGGTAGCCATCCCACTGGAACAACGGAGACAAACCATGAAAACATCATTTATGCAGCTAAGCACATTGGCGCTGGTCCTGGCCGGCGCCATCGGCAGCGCCCAGGCCCAGGGAAACCAGGACGTCGTGCGCATCGGATTCATCACCGACATGTCGGGGCCCTATGCCGACACCGACGGCTCGGGCGGACTGGAAGCCATCAGAATGGCGGTGCGGGACGCGGGCGGAAAGGTGCTGGGCAAGAAGATAGAAATACTCTCGGCCGACCATCAGAACAAACCTGAAATCGCCGCCTCGCGCTCGCGCGAATGGATAGATCAGCAAGGCATCACCTTGCTGATAGGCGGAGTCAATTCGGCGGCCGGCCTGGCCATGAACACCATCATCAACGAAAAGAAAATACCCTATATCAATATCGGCGCCGCGACCGCCCGCCTGACCAACGAGGACTGCACCCCCTACACCATTCACTACGAATACGATACCGTCGCCCTGGCCAAGGGCACGGGTTCGGCCGTGATCAAGCAAGGCGGCAAATCGTGGTTCTTCCTGGTCGCGGACTATGCCTTCGGCCACTCGCTCGAGGCGGACACAGGCGCGGTGGTCAAGGAAAACGGCGGCACTGTCGTCGGTTCGGTCCGGCATCCGCCGTTCTCGCCGGACATGTCCTCGTACATACTGCAGGCCGCCGCGTCGGGAGCCCAGGTACTGGGCCTGGCCAATGCGGGCTCGGACACCATCAATTCGATCAAGGCAGCCAACGACTTCGGCCTGGTCGACAAGATGAAGCTGGTCGGCCTGTTGATGACCATCAACGACATCCATGGCCTGGGCCTGCCCGTCGCCCAGAAACTGCTGATGACGGACAGCTGGTATTGGGACAAGAACGAGGCCAGCCGGAAATTCTCGCAGCGCTTCTACGAAACCATGAAAAAGATGCCCAGCACCCACCAGGTCGCCGCCTATTCGGCCACGGCAACCTATCTCAAGGCGGTGGAAGCGGTCAAGACCACCGACTCGGACAAAGTCATGGCCGAACTGAAGAAAATGAAAATCGACGACGTCTACACCAAAGGCTATATACGGGGCGATGGGCGCTACATCCACGACATGTATCTGCTGCAGGTGAAAACACCCGAAGAATCCAAGAAGCCATGGGACTACATGAAGATCGTCGCCACCATTCCCGGCGAAGAAGCCTTCACCCAGGTCAAGGATTCCACATGCCCGCTGCTTAAAAAATGAGCCCATCAACCTGAATAGCAAGCCCCGCCGCACGGGGCGCCAACCTGGACTAAAATCAGTGGCCCGGCTTTTCGGGCCTTTTTTTATTTTCCACGGTTTACACAAGCAGAGTCCGCAGCCTATGGCCGTTTTTACCCCCGTCAGCGACAGCGATGCAAGCGAGCTTCTGGCCCGCTACATGTTGGGCGACCTGGTTTCCCTGCGCGGCATCACCGCCGGTATCGAAAACACCAATTACTTCCTGGCCACCACTCAGGGCGAATACGTCCTGACGCTGTTCGAGGTGCTGACCCATGAACAATTGCCGTTCTACATCGAGCTGATGCACCACCTGGCCATGAAAGGCATACCGGTGCCGCATCCGCAAACCTTGCGCGACGGCACCCGGCTGACCACGCTGCACGGCAAACCCTGCGCCATCGTCAGCCGGCTTTCGGGCGGCTACGAACCCGACCCCGGCGCGGCCCATTGCGCGCTGGCGGGGGAAACCCTGGCGCGGGCGCACCTTGCGGGAGCGGATTTCGGCATACGCCAGCCCAATCTGCGCGGCCTGCCCTGGTGGCAGGAAACCGTACCCAAAGTGCTGCCCTTTCTTAGCCGTTCGCAAACCGCGCTGATCCAGCAGACGCTGGACGAGCAGACCCGCTTTGCGGCCACCGCCGCCTACAAGGCGCTGCCCCTGGGCCCGGCGCATTGCGACCTGTTCCGCGACAACGTGCTGTTCGACGGCACCTTCGACATGCCGCGCATGGGCGGCTTCATCGACTTCTACTTCGCCGGCTGCGATACCTGGCTTTTTGACGTGGCGGTCAGCGTCAACGACTGGTGCATAGAACGCAACACCGGCGTGTTCGACGACGAGAAGCTGCACGCCTGGCTGGACGCCTACGGCCGCGTGCGCCCCTTCACCGCCGAAGAGGAACAAGCCTGGCCGACCCTGCTGCAGGCCGCCGCCCTGCGGTTCTGGGTCTCGCGGCTGTTCGACTTTTACCTGCCCCGGCCCGCTCAAACCCTGAAGCCGCACGATCCGCGCCATTTCGAACGCATACTGCGCGAACGCCGCAACACGCCGGCACGCCCTCTTTCCATCTAGGACTCCAATCGCATGCAAGCCGCCATCCTTCCCATCACATCCGGCTGGATCTGGATACAAGATGGATTCAAGCTCTTCAAGCGCCAGCCCATGGCCATGTTTTTCTGGAGTTTGATGACCGGATTCCTGATCACGGTTAGCTACCTGATTCCGCTGTTCGGCCAGATGGCCCTGATCGCCGGCACGCCGATACTGACCTTCATCACCCTGTGCGCCTGCCGCCATGTGGCCGCCGGGCATCCCATGCTGCTGTCCATGTGGCTGGAACCCCTGCGCGACCGCGAAACCCGCAGGCGCCTGTTCGGCCTGGGCCTGGCCTACCTGGCCTTCTGCATGATGGGCGGCTTCCTGGCCACCCTGCCCTTCATGGACAGCCTGATGACCGCCATCAATCCGGAGGGCGTGCTGGACGAACAAGCTCTGCTGGCCGCCATGCGGGGCCCGCTGATTACCTTCGGCCTGCTGTACGTGGTGATTTCCGCGCTGTTCTGGCACGCGCCCGCGCTGATAGGCTGGCACAAGATACGCATGCGCCAGGCGCTGTTCTTTTCCATGGTGGCCTGCTGGCGCAACAAACTGCCCTTCCTGGCCTACGGCGCCAGCTGGGCCGCGATCTTCTTTGCCGTGCAGATGGCGGGTAACTTCATCAGCGCCATGGGCGTGGCGCCGGGCACGGTGCAGATACTGCTGACGCCCGTTAACATCATTGTGGCCGCCGTGCTGTACTGCAGTTTCTATCCGGCCTATGTCAGTGTGTTCGGGGCGAATCACCCGTCGGAGCAGTGACGGCCATACACCGCCCACCGGCGTAACGCTAGATGCGCTGGATGATGGTCGCCGTCGCCATGCCGTGCCCTATGCACATCAGCTGCATGCCGATTTCGCCGCCGGTGGCCTCCAGGCCGGCCAGCATCTTGCCCATCAGTGCCGCACCGGTTGCGCCCAACGGGTGACCGTGCGCAATTGCCCCACCCCAGGGGTTGACCTTGTCCATGCCTGCCGGAAACTCGCGGCCCCAGGCCAACACCACACTGGCAAAGGCTTCATTGATCTCTATCCAGTTCAGATCGTCCAGCGACAGGCCCGCGCGCGACAAAGCCAGGTGCGTGGCGGGAATGACGCCCGTCAATTGCATGACGGGATCCGACCCCACGGCCTGCCTGGCAAGAAAGCGGGCGCGCGGCCGCAGCCCATCCGCCACGGCGGTATCGCGGTCCGCGATCAGGACCGCGGCGGCGCCATCAGCGATCTGGCTGGCGTTCGCGGCGGTAACCCGGCCGGTTTCAGGCGAGCGGAAAACCGGCGCCATGGCTGCCATTTTGCTATCGTCTATGGAAGATCGTATGCCTTCGTCGCGCGTCATGAAGCATTCCTTTCCATCCGCCCCCAAGCCCGCCATCGGCAGCACTTCGGCATGCCGCTTGCCATGCGCCGCCTGGTCGGCGCGCCGATGGCTTTCCTTGGCATAGGCATCCAGCTCGGCGCGCGAAATAGTCCAACGCTCGGCGATGCGCTCGGCGCTTTCGACTTGATGGATAAGCGGATAACGCTCCAGCAAGTCGGGATTCAGGCCATCGAACCCTCGAAAATCGTCGCGCCCCAGAGTCAGGTCGGTGAACATCGGAACGCGCGACATGCTTTCCACGCCGCCCGCGACGATATAGCGCGCATCGCCCGCCGCAATGGCCTGGGCGGCAAAATGAACCGCCTGCTGGCTCGACCCGCACATGCGGTTCAGCGATACGCCGGGCACCGACGCGGGCAAATCCGATAGCATGACGGCCAGCCTTGCGATATTGGCGCCCTGCTCCCCGGCTTGGCTTACGCAACCGGCGATGACATCGTCCATCTTGTCCCGGGCCGGCTCGTTGCGGGCCCACACCGCGCATAGCACGCCCGCCAGCAAGGCATCCGGCCGAACGTTGCGGTAAGCGCCCATCCTGCGTCCGAAAGGCGTCCTGACGGCGTCGATGATCACGGCTTCGCTCATGGTTCATTCCCAATAGTGGACAAGGGCCTGGAAAGCTATCGCCCCAGGAAAGACGGGCGGCGCTTTTCCAGGAAGGCCGCCGCCCCCTCCTGAAAGTCGCCGGTCTGGGCGCAAGCCAGGAAGGCCGCCTGCTCGGCCGCCAGTTGCGACGGCAGGCCGCGGCCTTGCGAAGCGCGCAGCAAAGCCTTGATGCGGCCCAGGGCCACGGTGGGGCCGCTGGCCAGGCGCTGCAGCAATTGCTCGGTTTCGGCCTGAAGCTCGCCTGCCGGAACGATGCGATTCACCAGGGACAGGCGCAGCGCCTCGCTCGCATCGACGGTATCGGAAAGCATGACGATTTCCATGGCCTTGCGCAGGCCGACCACGCGCGGCAGATGCCAGGAAGCCGAAGCATCGGGGCTGGCGCCTATCTTGGCATAGGCCATATTGAAGCTGGCATCGTCGGCGGCAATGGCCAGGTCGGCAGCCAGCATCAGGCTTACGCCGGCGCCCGCCACCGCGCCCTGAACGCTGGCCAGTACGGGAACAGGCAGGGCCGCCATCATCTCAAGCCCGGCATGCAAAGGCTGGATAATGCTTGCCGCCGTGCGGGACGAATCGACGCTCAGTTCCGACAAGTCGCCGCCCGCCATGAAGGACCTGCCTGCGCCATGCAGCAGCACGGCGCGCACGTCCGGCGCCGAGGCGATGGCCGACACGGCCTGCCTGAATGCCCGGGCCATGGCGACGTTGGCGGCATTCAGGGACGCGGGACGATTCAAACAGATGCGCGCGATGCCGTGCGAGATATCCAGCAACAGGGGCGAAGAGGTGTCGTGAGTCATGTCCGCTCAATCCACAGGGTGAAAAAGGCCGGGCAAAGCGGCGCGCAGCATCTGTTCGATAAGCTCGTCGGCATTCAGTCGGCCATCGGCCTTGTACCAGCTGACCGTGAAATTCATTCCGCCCAGAACATGTTTTCGAATGACAGCGGCATCCCCATGCACCAATCCACTGGCCGCCGCATCGTCTATGGCCCTGTGCCACAGTTGCTCATAGGCGTCGCTAAGCTGCTGGACGGGAACCCGGGCCTGCGGCGAAAGGCTGCGCCACTCGTAGATCATGGCATGCATGGCATCGCCGCCCACCCCGCTGATAAGGCTGGCCATATGCAGGCGGAACAGGCCTTCAAGCCTGTCGGCCGGCTGTGCATGGCGGCGCATCAGCTCGCGGCCTTCGTCGATGACCGACTGGATGCCGTTGGCCATGACCGCGACCAGTATCTCTTCCTTGTTGCGAAAGTAATGGAACAGGCTTCCCGAACGCAGTCCGACGGCATCGGCCAGCTCGCGCACCGTCGTGCGCTCGTAGCCGCGCTCGCGGAACAGCCGGGCCGCAGTCAGAATTACCGCCGTGCGACGGCTTTCGTCGCCAGGCGCGGCGGCGGCGCGCAAGCTTGCCGGCGCGCTCATGTGTACAAGGCCTCTATCTGCGCCGCGTACCCCCGGTATATGCTGGCGCGGCGCACTTTCATGGTGGCGGTCACTTCGCCGTCATCGTGATCGAGCTCTTTGATCAACAAGTGGAAGCGCCTGATGCGCGATACATCGGCAAGCTGACTGTTGGCCGCTTCGATCTCCCGCTCGATCAACGCACGCACGGCATCATGCTCGGCCAGCGAGCGGAAATGCGTGAAGGCGATGCCCTGCGATTCGGCCCATTTGGCCACCGTATCGAACTCGATCTGGACCAGGGCCGAGACGTATTTGCGCCCATCGGCGATGACGATGCACTCCTTGACATAGGCGCTGGCCTTGACCTTGTTCTCGATTTCGGAGGGCGTCAGGTTTTTGCCGCCCGCCGTAATCATGATGTCCTTCAGGCGGTCCACGATGCGCAGCATGCCATCCTCTTCGGCAATGACGTCGCCCGTCTTCAGCCAGCCGTCCTGCATCGCGGCTTCGGTCTGTTCCGGATTCTTGTAATAGCCCTTGAACACCATTTCGCCGCGCACCAGCAGTTCGCCTTCATCGCCCCGGCGATACTCCACGCCCGATATCGGCTCGCCCACCGTGCCGAAGCGAATGCGATCGGGGTGCTGCCCCAGTATCATGCCGCTGCTCTCGGTCAAACCGTATACCTCGACCAGCGGCAGGCCCAGGCTGCGGAAATAGCGCAGGATATCGGGCGGGATCGGCGCCGCTCCGGTCAGCGCGATCTTCGCGCGCCGCAGGCCGATGAAATTAAGCAGCGCCCGCAATACCAGCCAGTACCAGAACGCATAGGTAAGTTTCTCCGCAAGCGTGCGCTGCCGCGCCGATTTCCCGGCAAAGGGTTCGCAAGCCCGCAGGGCGCCTTGGTACAAGGCGCGCATCCATGGCCTGGCCTCCTGCATCTTGATGGCAATGGCGGCATGCAGCTTTTCCCAAATGCGGGGCACCCCCAGGAACATGGTGGGGGCCACTTCGCGCAGGTCTTCCTGCACGGTGCGTATCGATTCGCCGAAGTTCACCTGAGCGCCCGAATAGATGGGCACAAAGGTCGTCAGCATCTGCTCGGCCACATGGCATAAAGGCAGATACGACAGATGGCTGTCATTGGCATCCAGGCCGAGCCTGTCCATGATGCCGGGAGCCACGCCGCGAATGTTGCGATACGAAATCATGGCGCCCTTGGGCTTGCCGGTGGAGCCTGAGGTATAGATCATCAGGCCGATATCGCCCAGCGTCTGGCGGGACAGCGCCAAGTCCACGACTTCAGGGTGCGCGGCATGACTTTCGGCCCCCATGCGCTCCATTTCGGCAAAAGTACAGATCAGTTCCCGCGCATCGGCCGGGTAAGCGCGCAGGCCCTTGGACTCGATGACCACGATGCGGCGCAAACGTGGAAGCTCGTGCAAGGCCTGCAGCACCTTCTCGACCTGCTCCTGATCCTCGCACACCACCAGATCCACATCGGCATGATGCAGCACGTAGCTGATCTCCGACGCCGGGCTGGTGGGATACAGGCCAACCGTGACGGCTCCCATCGCGCCCGCGCCCATTTGCGCCAGCACCCATTCGATGCGGTTTTCGGACAGCACGCCGACATGGCCGCCCTCGGCCACACCCAGCGCGCGCAGCCCCATGCCCACATGGCACGCACGCCGCCAGTAATCGCGCCACGTGTACGGCTGCCATATGCCGAAGTCCTTCTGCCTTACGGCAATGCGGCCGGGAATGCGCAGAGCCTGCTCACGCAGCATTTGCGGCAAAGTCAGCTCGGGGAGGGGGGCGAAAGAAGACCGCATGACCCGCTCCTAGGACAGCCAGCGCTTTCTGCGCTTGTAATGCTTGACGCTGCGAAAATCGCGCGCCTCGCCGCCCCCGCCCACGCCAAGGTAGAACTCGCGCACGTCGGGGTCCTGTGCCAATTTCTCGGCCGTGCCGTCGATCATCACTTTTCCAGTTTCCATGATGTAGCCATAGTGCGCCACCGCCAGGGCAACCGAGGCATTCTGCTCGACCAGCAGCATGGCCGTGCCCTGCTCGATATTGATGCGCGCAATAATGGTGAATATGCTTTCCACCAGCATGGGCGACAGCCCTAGCGACGGCTCATCAAGCAACATCAGCGCGGGCTTGGCCAGCAAGGCGCGGCCTATGGCCAGCATTTGCTGCTCGCCGCCCGACAGGTAACCGGCCAATCCGCGCCGCCTTTCATACAGCCGTGGGAAATACTCGTAGACCAGATCGAAGTCGGCGCGCCCCGCGCGCCGGCCTGACAAGGCATAGGTGGCCGCCACCAGGTTCTCCTCGACCGTCAGGTCTTCGAATACCCGGCGCCCCTCCATCACGTGGCTCATGCCGCCGCGCACCAGTTCCTGCGGCGCCAAGCGGGCCACATCGCGCCCGTTGAAGGCGATGCGGCCTTTCACCAGTTCGCCGTCCTCCAGTTCCAGCAGCCGCGATATCGCCTTGAGCGTCGTGGACTTGCCCGCGCCGTTGCTGCCCAGCAAGGCCACCACCTGCCCAGCCGGCACAGACAGGGACAGGCCCCGCAAGACCTGTACCGCCTTGTTGTACACGACCTCGATGTTGTTGATATCGAGAACCGGGCTGGCGCCCGGCGTATGCGCGGCAGCAGTCGTCATGACGGGCCTAATCCAGCTTGATCCAGTCGGAAGCGGGAACCATCTTCTTCTGGCTGTAATCGGCGCGGTAGATGCGACCCACCGGAATCGAATTGCCTTTGATGCTGACGGGTATGCCGATGATGCCGCCGGTATCGAAATCCTGAATCGACTGCAGTCCGGCTTTCATGTTGGCCGCGGTCAGTTCCTTGCCGACGGCCAGGGTGCGCTTGACCGCCTCGGTCATCAGCATGGCGGCCAGAAAACCCTGGGTGTAAGCCGTGCTCTGATATTCCGGGCGCATCTGGCGAATCTTCTTCATCATCGGCGCATCGCCCTCTTCGTCATAGTAATAACGGAAAGGCATCACGCCCATGAAGCCATCGGCGTTCTCTCCCATCTTCATTACCGTGGAATTGTCCATGGTCCAGAAGGTGCCCATGTAGCGGCTTTTCAGCCCCATCTGCTTGCCCTGCGCAATGAATTCCGGAATGGGCGCCAGCACGTAGCCATGAAAAATGGTGTAGTCGGGGTTGGCGCGGCGCAGCTTGAGCACTTCGGTGGATACATCCACGCTGCCCGGAGGCGTCATGATTTCCGCCGCCACGTTCAAGCCCAGGGTCTTGGCGACCGCACGCGATTCCTCGATGGGATCCTTGCCGAACTCGGTGTCGGAATATACAAAGGCCACCTTTGCGCCCGGCTTTTCCTTGGCGATGTAGCGCAGCAGGATGCCGAACATCTCGGTGTAGTCGGGACCCACCAGGAACTGAGCCGGAAACTTTTCGGGATTGTTGATTTCCGTGGCGAACGAGGCTCCCGTCATCAGGATATTGCCCACGCGATTCAGCTCGGGATTGATGGTCTTGGAAAACCCGGTGGAATCGCCGTAATACAAGCTGACCTTGTTCTGGCTGGTGATTTTCTTGAATGCGGCCACCGATACATCCACCTTGTAGGCGGTGTCTTCCGGCACATAACGAACCTGACGCCCATCAATGCCGCCGGCCTCGTTCAGCATTTTTACGTAATCGCCCATGCCGGCGTGTATACCCACGCCCGCGAAGGCGAATACGCCGCTCATGGGGATGGAGCCGCCGATGACAATATCTTCCTTCTGCTGCGCAAGCGCCCCGCCCGATAGCGCAAGGCCGGCCGCGATCGACAGAGGTAAAGCAAACCGCCTGACCAGGCCGGGCAAAGATAGCGTATGAATCATGGTTGTCTCCTGGGTGTTGTAAAAGCAGCCGCGCACCGCTTCAACTGCGAAAAGGCCACAAGTGAAAGAAACGCCGCAGCCTTCGCCACATTTCGGCCAGCCCCTGCGGTTCAAAGATCAGAAACACAACAATCAACATGCCAAACACAATGGTTCGCACCGGCGAGACAAAGCGCAAAGTATCGCCTTCGATGGGCAGCCAGCCGACCGCGATTCTTAGCACCTCGGGCACCATGGTCATGAACACCGCACCCAGAATGGCCCCCAGTATGGATCCCATGCCGCCGACGATAATCGCAGCCAGAAAGAAGATGGACAGGATCAAGGGAAAGCTTTCGGGCGTGACCACGCGAAAGAAATAGGCCCACAAGCCGCCCGCCACGCCCGCATAAAATGAAGAGAGGCCGAAGGAAAGCAGCTTGTAGCGCAGCAGGGGTATGCCCAGCACCTCGGCCGAGATATCGCGGTCGCGTATGGCGATGAAGGCCCGGCCCACCCGGGTGCGAAACAAATTGGCGGCGCCCAGCACCATCAGCAGCGTGATCGGGACGATCAGCCAGTAGATGCGGAAGGACGTGTCCAGCGAAAGGCCCAGCAGCCGGGGCGGCGGCACCGTCATGCCGCCCGACCCTCCAGTGAAGCCCAGGTTGGCAAAGATAAAATGCGCAATGAAGGAAGCGGCAATCGTCACGATGGCCAGGTACAGGCCCTTGACCCGCAACGACGGAATGCCCACGACCATTCCGCCCAGCATGGCCACCCCGCCCGCCGCCAACAGATTCAGCAGGAAAGGCGTGCCGTAGCGCTGCTCCAGAACCGCAACGGTGTACGCGCCCAGGCCCATGAAAGCCGCCTGCCCCAGGCTGACCAGCCCCGTATAGCCGGTAAGAATGTTCAACCCCGTGGCGCTGGCGGCGTGTATGGACACCAGGCAAGCCAAGTACAGCCAATAGTCGTTCGCCAGAAAGGGGTACACGGCCAAGGCAGCCAGGAACAGCGCCATCCATACTCGCTGGGTGGACGTGTCGAACAAGGCCTCGTCCGCCCTGTAGTCCTGCCGTGCCGTGCCTATGCGCATGATCAGAGCCTTTCGATTTCACGGGTGCCGAACAGGCCGTAGGGCCTGAGCATCAACACCACCACCAGCACAATGAAGGTAAGCAGCAGCTTGTACTCCCCGCCCAGATAGGCGCCGGCCCAAGCCTCCACCACCCCGATCAAAAGCCCCGCCAGCAAGGCGCCCACCACGCTGTCCAGTCCGCCAACGATCACCACCACCAGCACCGACAGGCCGAATATGCCCATGGACGAAGACAGTCCGCCTATGGCGCCCACCGCGATGCCCGCCACAGCCGCCAGCGCCGCGCTGGCCACCCAGGCCAGCGAGAACACCCTGGGCACATTGATGCCCATGGCGTAGGCGGCGCCCTGGTCCGACGCCGTGGCGCGCAGGGCCACCCCGCCGCGCCAATAGCGAAACAGCGTCACCACAATGGCCACCAGCCCCACGGCCACCAGGAAGCTGTAGAACACCTTGGATGAAATGAAGGCCTCGCCAAGAAAAATTGGCTCGGAAGGCAGGAACTCGGGCAGCCGCCGCTGGTCGGCCGTCCAGATAAGCTCTACCAGGCCCACCAGTATGGAGCCCAGGCCCACCGTTACCATGAACACCGAAATCGGCGATTCGCCCAGCATGGGCCGGATGGCGAGGCGCTCGATAATGCCGCCCATGGCCCCGCTGGCCGCAATGGCCAGCACCACGGCAAGCCAGATCGGCAGTTGCATGCCCGACGCGAAAGCGAAGAAGATATACGCGCCCATCATCAGCATTTCGCCTATGGCCAGGTTGACCACCCGGGTCGCCTTGTACACAATCACGAACGCCAGCCCGGCCAGCGCGTACAGGCCGCCGCTGCCTATGCCGGCCAGCGTCACCTCGGACAGGAACAGCCAATCCATCAGGCCGCCCCCGCCGCTGCGGGCCCGCGCAACCGGCGCCGCAGATCGGCCACATCGCCCGCGCCCAAGTAAGCGCGCACGACCTCGGGATCCGCCTGCACCTGGGCCGGCGTGCCGTCGGCAATAACCTGCCCGAAGTTCAGCACCACCACGTGGTCGGAAAGATCCATGACCAGCCCCATGTCATGCTCCACCATCAGCACCGTAACGCCCCACTCCGCCCGCACATCAAGGATGAAGCGCGCCATGTCCTCGGTTTCCTCGCGATTCATGCCAGCCACCGGCTCGTCCAGCATCAGCACCTGCGGCTGCATGGCCAGGGCGCGAGCCATCTCCACGCGTTTCTGCAAACCATAGGGCAAGGCCGACACCGGAGCATGGCGGATGTGGTCGATTTCCAGGAAGTCGATGATGCGTTCCTCGATATCGGCGCGCAAGGCCATCTCTTCGCGCCGGGCCGGGCCCAGGTAGAACAGGCCTTGCAGAATATTGGTCTTCAGGTGGCAGTGGCGACCCAGCTTGATGTTGTCCAGCACCGACATGCCGCGAAACAGCGCGATGTTCTGGAAGCTGCGCGCCAGGCCCAACCGAGCGCGCCTGGGCGCCGGCAGGCGGGATATGTCCTGGCCCTTGAACTGCACCGAGCCCTCGTTGGGGCGGTAAAAGCCGGAAATGGTATTGAACAGCGAAGTCTTGCCCGCGCCGTTGGGGCCGATGACCGTCGTAATGGAGCCGGGCGCCACACTGAAGCTGACACCGTCCAGGGCCTTGACGCCGCCGAACGCCAGCGTAAGCCCATTTACCCGCAGGACAGGGTTGCCAGCCTCCACAAAGTCTCCCTTATGTGCTTTTTGTAGCCTGCCCTTGGCCTATTCCGGCTTAACCGAGCAAGCGCTTGGTTGAACAATGCATTAGCACCGTCTGGAAAACAAGCTCGGGCTTTCCCTGTGATGCAGTGCATCACGCAAGGCAAGGCGGATGCGGCGCGGATAATCGGGATAGGCGGCGCAATAACCCGCCGGCAGCTCCACCACGCAAGCCGCCCTCAGGCAGATCGCCGCGCGCCAGGGTGGCAAATCTTTCATGCACTGGATTACCCTGCCATGCCGATTCAGAAACACCACATCGATGGCATACCTCAGCCCGAAAGTATGTACGGCGTTACAGGGGATGATGCAAAGCCCGGCATGCCATGGCAGGCCTGGATAGGCATGCAAACCCAGCAGGCGCTGGCGAAAGGTGGCGGCAACAGCCATGCGTAGACAGCCTGTATCCACATCGGCGCAGACGGTCCCGCGTCTTCGCCGGCCGCCAGGATGGCCTATCAATAGTCCACCGCGAACAGCTTGATGGCAATGGGAAAACCGATGATCAGAAAGGTGCATGGAAAAATGCAGAACACCATCGGAAAAAGCATCTTCACCGGCGCTTCCAGGGCCAGCTTTTCGGCACGCAGAAAGCGTTCGGCTCGGCGCTGCTCCGACTGAGAGCGCAGCAACGGCCCCAGACTCATGCCCAGTTGATCGGCCTGCGTCAGGGCCGTCACCAGGCTGCGCACCGCCGCCAGGCCTGTCCGTTCGGCAAGCTCATCCAGCGCTTGCAGACGCGGCAGGCCGGCGCGCATGTCCGCAAGCGCATGCCGCAACTCCGAACGCAAAGGCCCTTCAGGGCCGTGCTGGGCCGCCTGCTGCAATGCGCCTTGCAGATTAAGCCCCGCCTCGACGCATAAGGTAGCCATATCCAACAGGAAGGGAAGCTCGCGCAGCATCTGCCCTTGCCGACGCCGTCCCAGGTCGAAAAGCCAGCGTAGCGGCCACCACATGCATGCGGCCCCCGCAATCAGGCCCATAAGCAGGCCTTGGGCAAGGTTCAGTCCACCCCGCATGCATAACATCCCTACCGCAAGCGCAGAAAATGCGAACGCAAACATCTGCAAGGCAACGATATGTTCAGGCTTCCAGAAAGTAGGCAGTCCGGCGGTGCGCAGGCGCAGGCGCAGGGATAACCTTGTACGCCAGGAAATGAATGGCTCGCACATAACAGCCATGGCCAATACCCACGGCCATGCCGACCGCAGAAGCAGACCAGCCGGGCGCGGCTCCACATCAGGCGTGCCAACAACCACAGGCCGTGTAAGTACCCAGACCGCCGAGCACAACGACACCCCGGCCGCAAAGCAACTGATCCAGAAAAACATGCCGTTCCCTTTTTTGCCTATACCTGAATACTGACGATGCGAAGTATGAAGAAGATGCCTATAGCTTCCAGCAAGAAAATAATGCCCAGCACCGACCAGCCCAGCGGCGTCTCCCAAAGCACCGCCATGGCGGCCGGGTCAAGGCGATACAGAACCAGCGCCAGAACGGCGGGCAAACAGGCCATGATCCAAGCCTGGAGGCGGCCCTGCGAGGTCAGGGCATGAATGCGTCCGAGCAGATGCAGTCTGGCCCGCAAAGTGACGGCTATCCCTTCCAGCGTTTCCGCCAGATTGCCGCCGCTTTGGGCGGCGATCTTGAGAGACGACGCTACCAGGCCCATGCCTTCAGTCGGCATGCGCTGATATAGTCCGCCCAGTGCGTGTTCGAACGACAGCCCCATGCGCTGTTGGCGCAGCATCAAGCCAAATTCCTGAGAAAGAGGTATGGGCGATTGAGCCACGATATGGCGCAAGGCGCCCTGCACACCCGATCCCGCGCGCAGCGCCCCGGACAGCGCCATCAACATGTCGGGCAGTTGCCGATCGAAGTTCCTCAGGCGTCGCAGCCTAAAGCGCCGAATGCCGTATTGAGGCGCGGCCAGGGAAGCCGCGCCTGCGGCGGCGGAAAGCCACCCTTCGCCAAGCAGGACATAACTGGCCGAAACGACAAGAGCGCACACGACAAGATTGGCCAGCCACAGTTGCGAGGGATCCAAAAAAAGGAAAAACTCCCCCATGCGCTCGCTGGCTTCCTGTTTGAAGGCTTGCCGATAGCGCGCGTAGGCACCGCTCAATGAGCGTTGTAGAAACCAGCTGAGCACCGCCATCGCCACGGCAACGCCGATGATAAACAGTTCGATCATGCATAGGCTCCTTTGCCCCATGGGGCGTCGTCGCCGCCTTGAGTTCAGGCAACTTAGAAACTGGCGATATCGTCGGTCAAGGCCAATTCAGTATATTGATCGAATAGCGAAACCGGCAGGCCGGGCTGGCCGGCCCGGTCGGTAAAGCATTCGGGAATAACTCCGCAACCGGTGAACGCCGGTGCGGGCCCATGAACATAGCGGAACAGCTCCTGGGTCTGTATCCGCCCGCTTTCCATCCCTGTTACCTCGACGATAGCGGTAATGCGGCGTTTTCCATCGCTCAGCCGCGCCTGCTGAACGATAAAGTTGATGCTGGCGGCAATGTGCTCGCGAACCGCCGCCAAAGGCAGATCCATACCGGCCATGAGAATCATGGTTTCCAGCCGAGACAATGCATCGCGCGGGCTGTTCGCATGCAAAGTCGTCAACGAACCCTCGTGCCCGGTATTCATGGCGGCCAGCATATCGAAGGCTTCGCCGCCACGGCATTCGCCGATGACGATCCGATCGGGCCGCATACGCAAGGCGTTACGCACCAGATCGCGGATATCGATCCGGCCGCGGCCTTCAAGATTGGCCGGCCGGGACTCCAACGCCACCAGGTGCCGGTGGTCCAGACGCAATTCAGCCGCATCCTCTATGGTGACAATGCGCTCGCCGTCCGGAATGAAATTGGACAATATATTCAGCAGCGTCGTCTTGCCCGAGCCTGTTCCACCCGACACAATCACATTTTTCTTGCCCAGCACCGAAGCACAAAGAAAATCGCGCATGGCGCAATCCAGCGCACCCACACGCAGAAGATCTTCCATGTCGGGACGTGCCTGCGGAAATTTACGTATCGTCAGACTGGCGCCGCGCAGGGCCACCGGAGCAATCACCGCATTCACCCGCGACCCATCGCGCAGCCGCGCATCCACCATGGGCGAGCTTTCATCGATGCGTCGACCCAAGGGCGAAACAATACGCTCAATGACGCCCAGCACCGCTTGTTCGCTGCTGAACGCTGCAGGATGGCGGCACAGCCTTCCATTGGATTCCACGAAGATTTCATCGTGTCGATTCACCATGATTTCGCTGATGGCGGGATCCGCCAACAGAGGCTCCAGTGGGCCAAGTCCTACAGCCTCGTTCACCACGTCCATCAGCATCTGAGCGCGATCGACCGAATCCGGCAAGCCGCTGTCCCGAGCAATGATCTCGCCCAAGGCGACCATCGCTTCACCTCGTAAAGCATCGTCGCTCATGGCGGCGATGTCACGGCGACGCAAGTCCAGCGCTTCGAGCAAAATCGTATGCAAACGCCGCCGATGATGGAGCAAGGCGTCGGAAGGCTGTTGTAAAGAAAAAGAAGGATCGTCCTGCTTTGAAGCCACGCTCACGGCTTTGCTCGAAACCTGCGCAAGCCCGGGCTCGTCGTCCTTCAACGCCGGAGATATCGCCACGAGACCGGATGCCTGCGCTGCAGCGCATTCGGCCGTTGCCATACTGGGCAATTCACGTAGGCGAATAAGGCAAGGTCCAATGACGATTTCATCGCCTGCGCGTAGCGGGCCGTAGCGGGTTATCCGCCGGCCATTGACCAGCGTGCCGCTAAGCGCACCGAAATCCTCGACGAATATACCGCCCTCGCCTTCTTCAAGCAGGGCATGCCGCCTCGCCACCCGCCATGCCTTCAGGCATAAGCCGGCACTGGCCGAGCGTCCTATTTCCAGCGGCAAAGCGACACTGCGTGTCTGGACAAGTCCATCTTCAAAGTGCAATTCCATGTCTAGCATCGCCTACTCCGTAAAGGCCTGCCGGTTCGTACCTACCCGTACGATGCTTTCCTGTACAACAGGAAACGGCAAAGCATGCCCCTCGCCCCACTGAGAACCTTCCCCGGCCCAGGGGTTCCAGGAATGCTGGAGCGTCGGCACGAGCGCATCCGGCAAGGAACCGCGGGAAGACACCGGCACGTTCATCCGTGGCGGCTCGGGAAAGCTGGCATCGAGAATTTCACGGCTGTTGCGGATCCGCTGCTCAAGATCAGGGTGATCCGCGGCCACCAGAACCGGCGTGACGAAGATCGCCAGCTCGGTTTCATTGCGCTGGAATCGCGTCGATCGGAACAAAGGACCCAGTATGGGGATATCGCCCAGTCCCGGCACCTTGTCCACATTGCGCGACTCCTCGCGCGACAAAAATCCGGCCAATACCAGGGTCTGGCCGGAGCGCACATTGAATTCCGTGGCGGCCCGGCGGGTTTTGAGCGATGGGCCATTAGGCACAGACAAAGACGTGTCGACCGAACTGACCTCGACTTCGATGCGCGAACGCACGGCGCCATTGCGTTCGATTTTGGGTGTGATGCGCAGCGAGACCCCATAAGGCTTGAATGCCGTATTGGCATTGCCATTGGCATCGACGGTGGAGTAAGGAACTTCTCCGCCGGCGAGAAATTCAGCGGTGGCGCCGCTGCGCGCCAACAGCTGCGGTTGGGCCAGGACAACGGCCGTGCCGGTTTGCGCCATGGCATTGATCTGTGCCGAAAGCAAGGCATTCACGCCGAAGTACCCCGCCGCCGCAGTGGCGGGAAACGCCAAAGGCATTGTCGCCTCGCCAGGACGCTCGGCCCATCTTTTGCTGCCCCCGTCCCAGACCAGCCCCGTGCTTACACCGCCCGCGGTAGCGGTATTCCAGCGCAAGCCCAGTTCTTGCAACTGGACCCGTGGCACCTCTACCACTTGAACATCGAGCAACACCATACGATCCCAGCCAACCTGGCCAGTGAGATCCAACAATGAGGGGTAGCGTTTGGAAAGCTCAGCAATGCGTTCCCTATCGCCGTCGGATAAATCGTCCCCTTCCACCACCAGCTTCTCGCCGACCACCGATATCCGGGCATGCGGGATACGTTCTAGGACACTGCGCAGCTCTTGTTGGATCCGCCGCGTGCCCTCTGGCGTGACATCGACCTGGTAATGATGCCGACGCCCGGTTTCGGACCATATCTGCAGGGTGCTGGACCCTTCGTTGCGTGCAAACACAATTACTTCCTTGTCATCGGTGGCGACCGCATTGATTACATGCCCATCCCCGACCGCTACCCGCGCCACGTCAGGTATTGCCAGCACCTTGACTTCGCCTGCCTGCAAGCTGAGCAGACTGTCCCGCCTTGCCGCTGAACAGATCGATGTCGCCAGCAACAGCAGACAGCATAGAAATAATCGGGATGGGCGCATCATGACCGCGCCCTATTCCGATACGACGCCGTCGAGGGCGCTGCGCAGATCAGACAAACTTGCATCGGCCAGAGTGCCAGGCATCGGCCCTTGGGCTGCCTCGCGCATCCATGCGCTGACCAGTTCCGGAGCATAAGGCAGATCGAATACGCCAGCGGCCTGAGAGGCCGCCGCCGATGGAATCAGCCTGGGTACGCTGCGCACGGCCTGGTTGCCGTACAGGACCGGAACTTTTCTTGATGCCGCCGGCGGCGGCCGATTGACACCAAGCAGGCTGGCCAGATCGCCGCGTACCGCCTTCTGCGTCGATTCGCCATCATGCGGCGGCCGCAATACGGCCGTAATGACCCCGCTTTGTCTGGCCGCCACCAGCTTGACAGCATCCTCGGGCGCGGTGTCGAGAGTCACCGTGGCATAAGGAGCCGGCGGTTTGTTTCCAGAGCCCGGTGCATGCTGCGTGGTAGCCCCTGTGGCGAGAACCAGGACGCCTTGCAGCAAGGGTGCGGTAATCCGCCGCCGTTGATATTCAAACGAAACATATAGATCAATGAGATCGCCGGGCTGCAGCAGTCCTGACACTGAATTGATGGCATCTACAGGCATCGTGATGGCCCGCCGCCCCGAAGCCAGATAGCTGGAGAACGCGCCCGCCTCGTGTGCCGCCGCATGAACCGGCAAGACCGGATCGCCCGAACGCAATGGCGTACGGAGCACTGTGCCGCTAAGTTCGGTATAGCGTTCGGGCGGAAGGCTGTCGCTGGAAACCAAAGCGGCTGGAAATGACCGTATCACCAGATGCGCTGGCTCAAGACGGGTTCCCGCCGGCAGATCGTGGGCGGCGACGATGCGCTGGGCCATGGGGACCTTGGCCCGGGCCTCGATAAGCTGGACACGGTCTTGAAGATACTGCCTTGCGGCCCAAGCTGAACACACTCCGGCTGCCAGAGCAAACAGCAGCATGGCCACCGACCGGTTGAATACGAACAGCCGCATGGAATCTCCCTTGTGATCTATTCAACATGATGGATATACAAGTCGGTACCCGAAGGCCTCTCTTGCGGAAACAACATCAGGCGGGACGTTGACCGCCGCCAGGCGCTATGGCCGGCCAGCCCGGCGATGGTCGGTTCGGCCTCCCAGCCTTCAGCGCGCAACTGCCGGCGGACATAGGCGGTAAGTGCCTGCATGGGCAAGCCTATGCTGTAGACATACTGCGCCACCGTTGGCGAAGGTGAGCTGCTGCGGTAAGCAAACCGACGCTGTGCCGGCGCCGGCAACCATGTGAATCCAGGTTCAACATCGGCCTGCCCGCCGTTGATCGAATCCAGGCCGATGCGCATTGCCGATACATAGCCCGCCGCACCTGCCGCCACGGTATCTACCTGGGCGAGCCAATGCCAATCGGCCTGCAATCCCGACAAGATGATCGTGTCCTTGACTGCCAGGACGCGCTGGAAAAGACCGGAGTGAGCGGCCAACGATCGAGCCACCGTAAGCATCGCTTCATCGGATGAAAAAGACTTGAAGTGCGTGGGAACACCTGACATGGACATGGATTGAACGGGCTCCCAGCGCAGTCCTTGCACGACAAGTGAATTCAGGCGCTCCGGCACGGCTGGAACGGCCCAGGCGGCGGGAGACATCCAGATGCATGCCAGCAAGCCAAGGCGAAGCCTCCGACCCGCCGGCCGCCGCCGTTCGAAGCTCACCTTGCCGTGGCCGACATGGGGGCCGGAATCATCGATCATGCTGCCTCCCTGTAGTGATTAGATGATGCTGAGGCACCCGTCCCGCCCAAGAAGCCAGCCAGTCAAACTCGGGCGCGGGGCGATCCCAAGCCGAGTCCACCGGGTTCATGATGGCTGCAATTCTGCCGCCGGTGGTGTAGGAGGTGTCGGCACTGCTGCTCCAGGCAAGCTGGGACTGCGCCAGTACCTGTTGGACTTGCGTATCGCCGGAGGCATGACCGGCACCGGTCAGGATGGCCGTATGCCGGCTCATGGGCGGATAGCCGATATCAGCGTGGTACCCGACGGATTTTTCCGAATCATGGTCCCACAGCGGCAAAATGCCCGACAGCGATACACCGACATGCAGTACGCCGGAATCCTGTATGCCCCAATCATTGCGCAAGGCGTCAGCGGATTCGCTTTGCCCGCCCGGCTGCGCATAAGAGCCCAGGACTTGCCGGCGGATGGACAGTCCGACGCCGTTGCCCTTATCGCCCAACACAAGCTGCCCACGGCGATCGGCCCACTGATGGGCCGGCCCGGAAAAAAAATGCTGGGTGACATCCCCTGGCTTGATCGCGGTACCGGCCCTCGCCTGTTGGAACGCGGCATATCGGCTGGCATGCTGCGCCGACAAGGCCATATCCTGAAAGCGCCCCAGCCACGCTATGGCTCCATAAGCGGAAAGCAGCACGCCCAGCACGGCAATGCCTTCCGCCATCGCCTGGCCTCTTTGCCTGGGGGTAAGAGGCTGGCGGGTGATCGTAGCCGCAGGTATGCGCAAATGAGAGCTTGTCATGGCCGCAACCTTTGCAGCCATGGCGAACGGTAATGCGCCACAAGTCTTGCCTGCCAATAGGGATGGAACAGATTACCCGTCTCGCGAAGCCCGTCGCCGCGCGCTTCGGGTCGCTGATAGTACGTCTCGGCGGCGCTGCGTGCCGTGACGACAAGGTCCTGGGGGCCTGCATGCCTGAGGCTCACACTGAACTGCAAGGTCCGATCGATCACGTTGCCTGCCGTATCGATGTAGGCAGGCAGGCCGCCGCCCCGCCAACGCTGCCGGGCGGCGGAGGCTTTTGAATTAGCCAATGGATTTGCGTTGCCCGATGCGATGTTCCAGTCGGTCGCTTCTTGGACCCAACGCCAGAAATCCTGAGCCGAGAAATCATCCGGAGGGTCATCGACATGAGGCTGATCCATAGTCTGTGATGCCGCGCTGGGAATCCAGCCCCACCCCATGGCATATTCCCGGTGGTAACAGCCTATCCAGCGGTTGGATCGCAGGGCGTGAAAGGATTCGGTATCAATGGATTGCCATCGGCCTTGAGCATCCAGTAGGGTATCGCCGCGACGGCGCAATTGATGCCTGGATGCGGGACAGCGCCCATCCACCATCCATGGATTGGAGGCAGTGTGATTGCGCGCCGACAGGAAACCGTACATCTGCGCAACCTCGTCCACCAGGCCGCGCAAAGGCCCATGGCCCGAATATGCCTGCACATAGCCTGGCCAGTTGTCGTCATCGATAGTCAGGTCAAAGCTTGAGCCCGGCGCGACGCCCGGATAATTGTGGCCCAGCACCGCTTGCATTCCCGCCCACCGGGTTTGCGGAAGTTCGCGGGCGATGTCGCCCTGGACACGTGCCAATACATTGCGGATGGCGTGATCGTGAGCGGAGTAGGCCTGTGCCAGTCCGCCTTGGGATCCGGCAAGATGCTCCAGGCCATAGGCCTTGCTTGCCGCCGCGTAGGCCGCTCCATGGCCAGGCCCGAACAGCATGGCAATGAGATGAAGCGGCGGATTGCCGGTACCCAGCTGACGCGCCTGCGTACCACCCAGGGCGGCCCATGATCCAAGCGTGACCAGGTGCGCCAGTGCAAGCTGATGCCCCACATGCGCGCGATTGATGTAGGCCATCATGTTAAGGGCTCGAGCCTGGATCAATGCGCCACTGTAGGTGGCCGCATCCAGCGCATGAAGCTGCCTGGCCTTTGCGGCGACCACCTGTCCGGTTGAAAAGTAACGAACGAAGGCGATCAGGGCGATTCCCGCCAGCAGCATGCCCAGCACCATGGCCTGCCCTTGCTGCGCGACGGTCGACGCATTCCGGTGCGATGGGGCGCTCATTGGCCCGCCCCTGAATTGCCTGTAAAGGATTTAAGGGTTTTGGCGGCGGTTTGAGCGGCGGCGGCCTCGGCCGCCGACTGCGCCATGCGCGATTGCTCGGAACCATCTTCGCCGGCGAGTTCCTTGGCCATGGCCGCCGTTTGCGAGCGCACCACCTGCCCGAACATTTGATAGACCGCAATGGCCGCGACCGCCACCAGCGCCACCACGATGATGTATTCGGTCATGCCCTGTCCGCTTTGCGCATGGCGTTCTTTGTGCACGATGCTCTCCCGGCAAACAATCAGGATTGCAGTGTGCCCGCACACAAGCCATGCGCCAATTCGGAAATCCCGAGTTAGGCAAACGGATCAGTTGGCCAAATTCATCGCCATCGGGATCAAGGAATCACCAGTCGGCAACATCGCTAGTGAACGCCGTGGCTCGCACAATTGGAAAAAATATTTCGACATTTCTACGCTTTTGCCCTGAGAGGATTGAATATCTCGATACCGGCAAAATCCTTTTCGTTGTCGGTCACTACAATACAATTGTTTGCCTCGGCAATGCCCGCGATAATCATGTCAAGTGCGCTTTTCGGTTGTCCTGCTGTTTTACCTTGAGCCATCAGACGAGCCCAGATAAGACTCGCATTTTCATCAAACGCAAGAATGCGGCCCGAGAAAAGCG
Source organism: Pollutimonas rozaliensis (assembly GCF_048751585.1). Lineage (NCBI taxonomy): Bacteria > Pseudomonadati > Pseudomonadota > Betaproteobacteria > Burkholderiales > Alcaligenaceae > Pollutimonas > Pollutimonas rozaliensis. Next base: position 267,410 of record NZ_JAZHOB010000007.1, read on the forward strand.
CCTGCGGACCTTCTGGTCCGGAGAACCAGGCTTCGAGTTGATCGCGCCGTTTTCCGCCAGATTTTTCCAGTATGCCTCGGCGGATTTCCGCGAGCGTCAAAGAGGCGATAAAGAGATCCTCGTCACGCTGATCCGACATCCATGCAAGCAACGATTCCGACGGAGCTGGCTTGATGACGTTGCTAATGATATTGGTATCAAGAAGATAGCGCATCAGAATTCAACCGGACGCCCTTCTTCGCGTGTACGCCTCAAATCAAGATCCGCATCAACCAGAGGTGAGCGTCGCAAGGCAGCCAGAATGCCGCCTTTCTGTCCCGGTTCGCCCGTGATCGTCCGCTTAACAGCAGCGCGCAGCCGTGAAGCTTCAGGTCCATCCTGAGCCAGTCGACGCGCCAATGATCGGATCAGGTCGCGGTCTGTATCGCGGCCCAACACCTCAAAACGCGCAAGGCCGCGTTCACTGAGACGAGTCCGATAGCTGCGGATCGCGCGGTTCTGCGAAGTGCTCATAGATGACCTCCTGTCCTTACCAGTAATATATCCAGATACCTGAATTTTATCAAGGATAGGATTTCGTGGGAGGTGTGTGCCTTTTGTCATCAGCTAGCCAAATACGTCGCCGTCAGCCCCCACAAGAACACCTGTCGGCAGCGTATCGCCATGCTCCATCAGCCAAGTATCGAAATCATGGCCTATATGCGTCAGCACGGTTTTCTTTATGCTCATGGAAGACACAATCTCCAATGCCCGAGTCAGATCGTTATGGTTGCGCGGCGCATCCGGCATGGGCGGATACGAGCAATCCAGCACCAATAGATCCAACGGCCTCGGCTTCAGATAATCCAGGGTGTCCGGCGGCAGCCCCACCGTATCGGTCAGGTAGGCATGGCGCTGCGCGCCATCGTCGAACACATAGCCATAGGTCAGCTTGGAATGCATCAAGGGCAGCGGCGTCACTGTCAGCCCATCCAAAGACACCGGCTCGAATGCCTTTAGTTTCCGCGAAAAATCCAGGATGCCGGGGTGCTTGTACAGGTCGGCCAGGCCTTCCGGGTCGGGCGGACCCAGTACGGGTATGCGCAAGCCTCTGCCCCAGCGCAAATGCAGCAGCCCCTGCGCATGGTCGGCGTGGTAGTGGGTTTGAATGATGCCGCTAAGGCTGCCCGGCGGAAAACGCTCCGTCAGATCGGTCAGGCCGGCATCGATCAGCCAACGCCCCGTCCCGCATTCGATCAATGCGGAACACGGGCCGCGGCGGTGCTGCGGCGCCGTTCGGGCGCGTTGGCAGGCGGCGCAGCCGCAGTTGTAGACAGGCACCTGGGCAGCGCTGCCGGTGCCCAGCAGGCTAAGTCGCATGGCGATGGCTATGCCCTCCCCTTGAAGGGTTCACGCGTCGGCCGGTGCCGGACTCGTTCAAGTATTCGTACAAGGCCCGGATGGCGTCATCGGCCTTGCCGGAATTGTCGATCAGCGCCACAGGCCGCGCTCCGGGCGCGTCGTCCAGCACGGCAAGATTCGCATTGCGCATCAGCCGCGCCTGGATCTGTTCGCCGCTTTCGCGGCCGCGCGCATGCAGGCGAAGCAGCAGTTGCCGCTCGTCCACGCACAGCAGCACCGGCACCAGGTCCTGGTAGCGCTTGCGCGCCTCGGGCAGATACTGACGCGAACCGTTCACCAATACATCGCAGCCCGCCACCAGCTTGTCGTTGATGTCGCGCAGCACGCCATAGGCCAGGCCGTTTGCATGCCAGGCCATGGCCAGCAGGCCGCAGGATTCCATGCTGGCGAATTCGCTGGCCGAGACCGGTATCGAGCCGCGCTCGGTATCGGTGTAGGGCCGGGTCACGACGCGGGGAGCCAGGTAGCAGCCGTGGCCCATCAGGCTGAATACGCCTTCCAGTACTGTGTCCTTGCCCGAGCCCGACGGCCCCATCAGGTAGATAAGCCGTCCCGCCATCAGAACACCCGCCGGCCGCCGCGCCACACGTGATTCACCACGAACTGCTTGCCATGCGCACCCACGCGCAGCAGGTCGGCCCGCAATCCCTTGCGGATTTCTCCCCGGTCGTCCAGGCCCGCCGCCCTGGCCGGCGCCAGGCTGATGGCGGCCACCGCTTTGGGCAGGTCATAGCCTTGCGCCTGGTCGGCCAGTATGCGCGCCGCCTGCAACAGGCTGGATGGATAGTAGTCGCTGGACAGGATGTCCAGCACGCCATGGCCGGCCAGTTCGGCGGCGGCCACGTTGCCCGAATGAGAACCGCCGCGCACGATATTGGGCGCGCCCATCAACACCTTCAGGCCCAGCTTGTGGCTAAGGGCGGCCGCTTCGACCGTGGTGGGGAACTCGGCGATGCTCATGCCGTAGTCGGCCGATTCCTGCGCGTGTTCGGGCGTGGCATCGTCGTGGCTGGCCACCGACAGCCGGCGCTCGCGGCATTCGTGCACGATGGAACGCCGATAGCTGTCGCTGTAGCGGCGCGAGTTCTCGACCTGCTGTTCGATGAAGGCGTCCATTTCGGCGTCGTTCAAATGGTACTTGCCTTGATAATACTCGCGATACTTCTCGAACTTCACGAACTGCCGCTGGCCGGGCGAATGATCCATGACGGACACCAGCTGCACCAGGGGGCTTTCCACCAGCTCGTTGAAGATGTCCAGCGTTTTCTCGTGGCTGAGCTCGCAGCGCAGATGCAGGCGATGCTCGGCCCGGGTGTGGCCCTGCTTCTCGGCCTGGGTGATGGCCTGCAACATGATGGGCAGTTGGCGCAGGCGGTTGCCCTTGGGGTTGACCTCACCGATGGCCAGCGCGTCGAACACGGTGGTAATGCCGGCGGACACGATTTGCGCGTCGTGGGCCAGAACGGCCGATTCCGACGGCCAGTCCACGCCCGGGCGCGGGTTCATGTACTTTTCCAGGTTGTCGGTATGCAGTTCGATCAATCCGGGCATCAGGTAGTCGCCTTCCAGGTCCTGCGCCTGCGGTAGCTGGCTGCCGCCCGTGCCAACATCGTGGATAAGGCCGTCGCGCACGGCGACCGTGCCCAGGAAGACTTCGGTGTCCGTCACCACGCGGGCATTGGTGAATATCTGCTCAGCTTGCATAAGCCAGCTCCTTCGTTGTCATGTCCAGATAGCGGTCCGCCATCGAATCGCGGGTCTTGCCATCGTGTGAAATCGCGATAAGGGCCGAGCCGGCGGCCTTGGCCTGGGCGATCAGCTCCAGCACCACGGCGCTGTTGGCGTCGTCCAGCGACGCGGTGGGCTCGTCCAGCAGCAGCACGGGCCAGGGCACGATGAAGCTGCGCGCGATATTGACCCGCTGCTGCTCGCCGCCCGAGAACGTGCCGGGCGCCAGGGCCCAAAGGCGTTCAGGTATGCTCAGGCGATCAAGCAGCTCCATGGCGCGCGCCCGGGCCTGGACGGGCGCCTGGCCGCGCGCCAGCGCCGGCTCCATGACGACATTCAGGCAATTGACCCGGGGGATGACGCGCAGGAACTGGCTGACATAGCCCAGCGTGACGCGGCGCAGGGCCAGCGTCTGGCGCGGTTCGGCGCCCACCATTTCCATCATTTGGCCTTCGTGCCGTATCCGTATGCTGCCGGCCGCCGGCAGATAATTGCCGTACAGGGTGCGCAGCAGGGTCGACTTGCCCGCGCCCGAGCGGCCGTGCAAGACCAGGCACTCGCCCGGCATCAGCGTAAAGTCCAGGCCGTGCAATACATTCAAGACCACGCCGTGCTGCTGGTGCAACACGAATTCCTTGGCCAGTCCATTCACTTCCATGACAGCTTCCATCGTATTCACCTCAAGGCTGTAAAACCGAAGACACCAGCAACTGGCTGTAGGCATGTTGCGGATCGTCCAGTATCTGGTCGGTCAATCCGGCTTCCACCACGCGCGAACGGCGCATGACCATCAGGCGGTCGGCCAGCAGGCGCGCCACGGCCAGGTCGTGGGTCACGATGACCACCGCCAACTGCAGTTCACGGACCAGGCCGCGCAGCAGATCAAGCAAATGCGCCTGCACGGAAACGTCCAGGCCGCCGGTGGGCTCGTCCATGAAGATCAGGCGCGGCCGCGACACCAGGTTGCGGGCGATCTGCAATCGCTGCTGCATGCCGCCGGAGAAGGTGCGCGGCAGATCGTCGATGCGCTGCGGATCAATCTCCACCTGCGCGAGCCAGTCCAGGCTGGCCTGGCGCAGTTGGCCGTAATGGCGAACGCCCTGGGCCATCAGCCTTTCGCCGATATTGGCGCCGGCCGATACGCTCATGCGCAGGCCGTCGCGCGGATTCTGTTCGACAAAGCCCCATTCCGTGCGCAGCAAGGTCCGCCGGTAGGCCTCGCTGGCCTGATAAAGGTCCACTTGGCGGCCCTGCGTATCGCGATAGGCGATGGCGCCGCGGTCCGGCGCGCTGCGCCCCGACAGTACGCTTAGCAGGGTCGACTTGCCCGAACCGGATTCTCCGACGATGCCCAGCACCTCGCCGGGGTATAGATCGAAACTGACGCCTTGGCATCCCTTCTCGGGGCCGTACAACAGGGTCAGGTCGCGTACCGATAGCAAGGGGTTCATTGCGCGCTCTCCTGTGCGCTGCGGCGCTGGCCGCAGTAGTCGGTGTCGGAGCACACGAAGCTGCGCGTGCCCGCATCGTCGACGATCAGTTCATCCAGGTAGGAATCGGAGCTGCCGCAAAAGGCGCAGCACTGGTCCCAGACGGGGATTTCAAAAGGATGGTCCTCGAAGTCCAGGCTGCTCACCAATGTGTAGGGCGGAACGGCGTACAGCCGCTTTTCCCGGCCGGCGCCAAACAGCATCAGGGCCGGGCTCATGTCCAGCTTGGGGTTGTCGAACTTGGGGATGGGCGACGGGTCCATCACGTAGCGCTCGTCCACCATGACCGGATAGGCGTAGGTGGTGGCGATATGGCCATAGGTGGCGATGTCTTCGTACAGCTTTACATGCATCACGCCATAGTCGTTCAGCGCATGCATGCTGCGCGTCTCGGAATCCGAGGGCTCGATGAAGCGCAGCGGCTCGGGTATGGGCACTTGAAAGACCATGATCTGCCCCGGGCGCAAGGGTATCTCGGGCACGCGGTGGCGGGTCTGGATCAGGGTCGCCTCGTCCGTGCGCTCGGTGGTTTTGACACCCGCCGTGCGCACGAAAAACCGCCGTATCGAGACCGCGTTGGTGGTGTCGTCGGCGCCCTGGTCGATCACCTTCAGCACATCGTCGCCGCCCAGTATGGCGGCGGTCACCTGCATGCCGCCCGTGCCCCAGCCGTAGGGCAGGGGCATTTCGCGCCCGCCGAACGGCACCTGATAGCCCGGGATGGCCACCGCCTTCAGCAAGCCGCGCCGCAAGCCGCGCTTGGTTTGCTCATCCAGGTAGGCGAAGTTGTAGCCCCGCTCGATTCCCGCGTCCTGATTCACGCCGCTCATGCTGTTTTTTCCTTGTCCAGTTCGGCATCGCCAACCGAGGCGCGCCGCAGTTTCCGGATCAGATCCAGTTCCGATTGAAAGTCCACGTAATGGGGCAGCTTCAAGTGCGAGACGAAGCCCGCCGCCTCGACGTTGTCGCAATGCATCAGCACGAATTCCTCTTGCTGGGCCGGCGATTCGATGTCTTCCTGATACTCGTTGGCGCGCAGGGCGCGATCGACCAGCGCCATGCCCATGGCCTTGCGCTCGGCATGGCCGAAGGCCAGGCCGTAGCCTCGGGTGAACTGCGCCGGCTGGCTCTTGCTGCCCACGAACTGATTGATCATTTCGCACTCGCTGATCTCGATGTCGCCAACGGCAATGGGAAAGCCCAGCTCTTCGGGCTCTATCCATACCTCGACCAGTCCTATGCGTATCTCGCCCGCGAAGGGGTGGTTGCGGCCATAGCCGCGCTGGGTCGAATAAGCCAGGGCCAGCAGAAAGCCTTCGTCGCCGCGCGCCAGCGCCTGCAGGCGCTGCGCCCGGTTGGTGGGAAAATCCAGCGGCTCGCGGGTAATGTCGGGCACGGCGCCGCCCCTGTCCGCTTCCAGGGACACCAGGCCTTCCTCCGCCAGCATGTCCACCACCCTGGGACAGCTCTGGGCCGGTTCCGCAGCGCCGGCTTCCAGGTCCGGAACCGCGCCATCGGCCAGCAAGGCGAAATCCAGCAGCCGATGGGTGTAGTCGAATGTGGGTCCCAGCAACTGGCCGCCCGGCAGATCCTTGAAGGTGGCCGATATGCGGCGCTCGATGGCCATGGCCTCGGTCTGCAGGGGCAGGCTGGCCATGAAGCGCGGCAATGTCGTCCGGTAGGCGCGCAGCAGGAAAATGGCCTCGGGCAAATCGCCGGCCGCCTGCTTGATGGCCAGCGCCGCCAGCTCCTCGTCGAACAAAGAGCCCTCGCCCATCACACGGGCAACGGCCAAGGGCATCTGCTCGCGTATCTGTTCCACGGTCAAGACCGGAATCGACGTATCGCCGCGCCGTTTGCGGGCCAGCAAGGCATGCGCATTGTCGATGGCTTTTTCGCCACCCTTTACGGCTACATACATTCAGATCACTCCTTGAACGGCGGGCTGTACGCGGGTGCTGCGAGGCAGCCCCGTCATTTCCCGCCCGGCGGTAAAAAACATATCCAGGCCCTTGGGGAAGCCATGCTGGCTGCGCCGGGTCCAGAAGCCGGCGGCCACCGGCAGGCGCATGACGCGCTTGTTCAATATGCCGGGCCCGCGCCAGGATGTGGCCGCGCCCTCTTCCAGGCTGTCCAGCTGAACCAGCAGCGTGCAGGAAATATCCGGATCCCTGTCGGTGCCGATGTTGAAGCCGGAAAGCTTGTCCAGTTCGTCCACGGTCAGTACCGCAAAGGCGGCATCCTCGCGAGCCTGGACGACGGGGCATGCACAATGAAACGCCAGGTTGGCCCGCAGCGCCGGCGTATCGAGCAACGGCGCAATCCATACCGGCGTATCGGCGTCCAGCAGCGTCAGGCACAGCGCATAGGTGGCCGGCGCCAGCCTGTCCAGCTCGGGCACATGGTCCACGCGCTGTAGGGTGCCGGGCTCCGACATGGCGTTGAGCGCCAGGCGGAACACCCTTTGCATGGCCGTGACAGGATCCGGCATGGCCGGTTGCAACATACTGTCCCTCATCAGTCTTCTCCTCGTACCAGCGTGGTGAAATCCACCTTGGTGGCGGCGCTCTGCGCCGCCCGCCCCGCGCGGCTGGCGGCCTGTTCCTGCTCCAGCGTATCCACCAGCGCCATCCAGCGCGCAGCCTGCGGGCTTTGCAAAAGCGCATCGGCCAGGGCCGCCAGCTCCGCATGCGGCCTGCTGCGGCCCGCGACATAGCTGTGGCCCGTGCAGCCGTCAACCAATTGCACGACGCAGCGGGTCACGGTCATTTCGCCCAGGTTGAACGCTCCGCCGCTTGCGCCCACCCGGCCGCGCACCATGACCATGCCCGCCTCGGCGGGGCGTATGAAACGATGCTCGGGCGTGCGCAGTTCATCGCTATAGGCTTGCAGCCGTGCGCCGGCACGCGCAAGAATGCGCATCCATCGTTGGCGCGGGTTCAAGGCGCTTTGCGCGCCCTCTTCAATCCTCATGTCGTTCTCCGGAAATAACGTGGTACTGGAAACGGTCGGCGCGGCTGACCGAGCGGGACAGCTCGAACGGCACGCCGGACGCATCACTGGATAGCGTGCGTATGCTCAGCACTGGCGTATGGCGCGGCATGAGCAGGCGGATCGCATCCTGCTGCGTGGGGGTCCGGGCGCCGATCAATGTCGACACCCGCTTGAGCACGATGTTTTTCTGTTCCAGGTGCTGCCGCATGGAGCCGCCGCCGTAGTCGCCAAGGGTCTCCTGATGCCGGGCCGCAAAACAATGCGTGATCAGACTGATCGGTTGTTCGTCCAGCATGCGCAAGGTCTGCAGCTCAAGCACGGCCTCTTGCGGCGCAAGCGCCAGGTCGCGGGCTTCGTCCGGGTGGGCCGGCCGCTGGCGTCGGCCCAGCAATATTGCCTTCGAGCGGAAACCCATGTCCGACAGCGTCTTGCTGTAGGCACTGGCCGCACTGACGGGATAGACAATGGGCCTGGGCAGCACGCAGGTGCCGCGCCCCTTGTGGCGCAACACGCTGCCTTCCAGAATCAGCACATCCACCGCGCGCCGCAAGGTGTGGCGGTTCACGCCGAAGCGCTGCGCCAGCTGTGTTTCGGAGGGCAGATAATCCCCGCTCCGATATGTGCCCAGCTCGCTGCGCAGCACCTTGGCCAGCTCCATATACCTGGGCACTTCCTGTCTAGACAAGTCCATAGCCAATAAAGGGCATCGAAGCCCCATGCGTTAAATGAAATGCTTGCGCAAGCGCTGCGACACGATGTCGATGACGCTGACGGCGATAATGATGATGATCAGAATGGCGCAGGTCTGGGCCAGCTGGAAACCGCGTATGGCTTCCCACAAGGTGACGCCTATGCCGCCCGCGCCGACCATGCCGACGACGGTGGCCGAGCGCACGTTCGACTCGAAGCGGTACAGCGAATACGAGATCCACAGGGGCAGCACTTGCGGTATGACACCGTAGATGACTTCCTGCAAGGCGCTGGCGCCAGTGGCGCGCACGCCTTCGACCGGCCCGGGATCGATGGCTTCGACCGCTTCGGCAAACAGCTTGGCCAGCACGCCGGTGGTTCCGATGAACAGCGCCATGACGCCGGCAAAAGGCCCCAGGCCGACGGCCACCACGAACAGCATGGCGAAGACCATTTCATTGATGGAGCGAAAGGCATCCATGACCCGTCGGACGGGCTGGCATATCCACCATGGCGCAATATTCTCGGAACACAGTATCCCCAGGGGGATCGAGCAGACAATGGCCAGTGCCGTGCCCCACACCGCGATCTGCACGGTGACGAGCATTTCGCTCAGGTACAGCCGCCAATACCGGAAATCGGGCGGAAAAAAATCAGCCAGGAATACCCGCATGTTGTCGGCGTCCCGCCACAACATGGCCGGATTCATTTCGGCGCCGTTCCAGGACCAGGCCAGGATAAGGGCCACCACGGCCCAGCCCAGCCATTGCCGCCATGAACGGCCATTGGCGGGGGCCTGGCCGGAGCCCGTAGCGGACGCAAGTGTGGTCATTTGAATGTTCCTGGTTTCGGGTGGGCGGCCTGCGGCACAGCGCAGGCGGCGCCCTTTTCCATTGCCTACTTGGCGCTGGCCACTTTCTTGTCGAGCGCATCCATGCGCGCCGACAGCTTTTCAAGGCTGGCATCGATATCCTTCAGCCTGGCCTGCTTTTCAGCGTCATTGAGCGTGCTGTCGACACTGACCTGGCTGCGCTGCTTGAACAGCTCCAGCTGGCGTATGGGCAGCAACTGGTCGTCGGTCGAAGCGCGGAACTTGCCCCACTGCAAACCGGCCAGCACGGCAAGCTCTTTCTCGTTGGCGCCGTAGTTGGTGAAGAAATCGTTGATCTTCTTCTTGGTTTCCTCGGGCAGGTTCTTGCGCCATACGATGGGATCGGCCGGAATCAGCGGCGACTTCCAGATGACCTTCAGCTCGGCCGCCTTGGCCGGATTGGTTTCCTGCAGACGCTCCATGCCTTCGGTGTTGAAGGTGGCCACGTCGACCTGCTTGTTGGCCACGCTCAAGGCATTGACTTCATGGCTGGCATTCAGGGTGCGCTTGAATATCTTGTTGGCTTCGACATTGTTCTTGGCGAACACGTAATAGCCGGGAACCAGATAGCCCGAGGTCGAGTTGGGGTCGCCATTGCCGAAGGTCAGGGTCTTGGCATTCTTCAGCATGTCTTCCACTGAATTGATAGGGCTGCTCTTGTGCGCGATCAGCAGGCTCCAGTAGCCCGGATTGCCATTGGCCGCCACTGTTTGGGCGAAGATTTCGCCGCCCGCGCGATCCACCGCTTCCATGGCGGACTTATTGCCGTACCAGGCGACGTCCACTTTATTGAAACGCATGCCCTGGATGATGCCGGCGTAGTCGGGAGCAAAGAAGGAATTGATTTTCATGCCGGTACGCTTGCTCATCTCGGCCAGGAAGGGATCCCACTGGGCCTTCAGATTCTGCGAGGACTCGGTTGAAATAATGCCGAAGTTCAGTTCCTTGGGTTCCGCGGCATTCGCGGCTCCGCACAGGGTCATGCCGGCTACGGCGGAAGCCAGAAGGGCTTTATGCATGCCTTTAAACATATCAATACTCCAGGTAGTGCTTCGTTGACTTGTCTAGACAAGCCGGGTGAAAAATACTCCCTTGCCCGCGTGATGAATCAGGCGGCGACAAGGGATATGCGATGTGACGGGGCACGTCGTTGCGCCGGCTCTGGAAACAACAGGGACGTGTCCAGATCGCCGCCGTACAACTCATTCAGAAAGGGACCGCTCAATGCATCGACCGAGCCGTCAAAATGGACATGGCCCGATTTCAGGGCCACAACGCGTTCGCAATAGCGGACGGCATAGTCCACCTGGTGTAGCGTAACCACCACCGTCTTGCCGTCGCGCTGATTGATATCGGCCAGGATATCCATGACCTTGCGCGCCGATTCGGGATCCAGCGATGCAATCGGCTCGTCGGCCAGAATCACTTCAGCCTGTTGGCTCAATGCGCGGGCTATCGCAACGCGCTGCTGCTGGCCGCCCGACAGGGTGGAAGCGCGGCGGTGCGCGTACTGGGCAAGCCCCACCCGCTCCAGCGCGGCCATGGCGCGGTCTTTTTCCTCGGCGTTGAACAAGCCCAGCGAGCCGCGCCAGCGCGGTATGCGGCCCAGATGGCCCAGCAGCACATTGCTCAGCACGCTAAGGCGGCCCACCAGATTGAATTGCTGGAAGATGTAGCCGATGTCGGCCCGCAGGCGGCGCACCTGGCCGTTCAGGCGGCCCGCCGCTTGAACGGGCTGTCCCAGCACATGTATGCAGCTTGCATCGTTGCGGTCGCCGCAGGCCAGGCCCGCCAGGTGGCGCAGCAAGGTCGACTTGCCCGAGCCCGACGCGCCGATCAAGGCGACCATTTCGCCCGGCTGCACGGCCAGGCCCAGATTGAACAGAACCTGTTTGCCGCCGAAACTTTTGTTCAAGCCGTCGACACGGATTACCGAGTCCATATGTTTCCCCAGAAAGCCAGGCGGCACGCCGCCTTTGATGCCTCGCATCTTAGAAAGCGCGTATGACCAGGGGATGAATCTGAGGTGACAGTTTTGTGAACGGACTCAGTCGGGGCGATAGGATGGAAGGCCCGCGTGGCGCGATTTCCCATGCAGAGGCGCTTATCGCCCGGACCGCGAGGGTTGCGGGCCGGCTGCTTATCGCCCCGGCCGCGAATAAAAAAAAGCCCCGTTCAAACATGAACGGGGCTTTTCGTTTACTGCCTTTTTACGGCGTTTACTTCGTGGACTTGGTAATGGCGTGGCCGACGTTGCTGATGTCTTCCCCTGCGCCGGCTACCGTGTTGGCGCAGCCCGCCATCAGCAGGCAGCCCAGCAAGGCCAGTGAAGCCAGAATTTTCGTGCCCATGGCGAATTCCTTTTTATAGTATTGCAGTGGCGCTATTCTACGATGGGTTCGCCACTTTTACATGCAATTCGCCCAGGCCGGAAACGGCACCGACCATGGTGTCGCCCGCCACGACCGGACCGACGCCTTCGGGCGTGCCCGTGAAGATGATGTCGCCGGCTTTCAGTTCGAACAGGCCCGACAGATAGGCGATGGATTCAGCCACATTCCAGATCATCTGCGACAAGTCGCTGGACTGCTTGACCGTGCCGTTCACGCTTAGCGAGATCGCACCGGAATCCAGCGTGCCGACCTTGCTGCGCGGATGCAGGGGGCCTATGGGCGCGGACAGATCAAAGGCCTTGCCCACTTCCCAGGGACGACCCTGTTTCTTGGCTTCGCCCTGCAGGTCGCGGCGCGTCATGTCCAGGCCGATGGCATAGCCCCATACGCAGGCCGCCGCCTGTTCAACGGTCAGGTCGCGCCCGCCCTTGTCCAGCGCCACGACCAGTTCGATCTCGTAATGCAGATTCGAGGTCTTGGGAGGGTAAGGCATGGCGCCCGTCTGGCCGTCGGCCACATTGAGCAGCGCATCGGCGGGCTTGCAGAAGAAGAAAGGGTCTTCGCGGCCGGTGAAGCCCATTTCCTTGGCATGCTCGGCATAGTTGCGGCCCACGCAGTAGACGCGGCGCACGGGAAAGACGGCATCGGACCCGGCGACCGGCAAGGCGGCAACGGGATGGGCTGGAATAATGGTCGTTGTCATTATTTGCTTCCTTTTGCATAGCGCTCGGCGCCGTCGCGGATTTCCTTGAGCGCGGCTTCCTTGCCGTCCCAGCCCTTCACTTTTACCCACTTGCCCTTTTCCAGGTCTTTGTAGTGTTCGAAAAAGTGCTGGATGCGGGCCAGCTCTTCGACAGGCAGGTCGTCGGGGCTTTTGATGTTGCGGTAGGGAGGGTACAGCTTGTCCACCGGCACAGCCAGCAGCTTTGCGTCGCCGCCGGCTTCGTCATCCATGTGCAGCACGCCGATCGCGCGCGAGCGGATCACCGCGCCCACTTGCACCGGGAAGGGAGCCAGCACCAGCACGTCCACGGGGTCGCCATCGTCGGAAATGGTTTGCGGAATATAGCCGTAGTTGCAAGGATAATGCATGGCCGTCAGCATGAAGCGGTCGACGAACACGGAGCCGGAGTCTTTATCGACTTCGTATTTGACCGGATCCGCATTCATGGGAATTTCGATGATGACGTTGAATTCTTCCGGCAGGTTGGTGCCGGCGGGTACGCGCTCTAAACTCATGCTAGGTTCTGACCTTAAGGATATGAATGTAAAAAGAACTCAGGTTCGACTGGGCCCTCGCGCAGGGCGGTCGGATGTCTGGGACACGTCAACGCCGGGAATCGGGGCGCTGTCGAAATATTCGTCAAGCCCGGCTTCGCCGGCGGTGGCGGATGAAGGGATATCGGGCGGCGGAGGCTCCGGCGCCAGAACCGACGCCGCCACCGAATCGCCCAGTTCGTCGCCGGCGAAATCGGCGGCGCTGGCGGCCACAGGCACCGCCATATCGCGCAGGACGCGCGCCTGGGGCATGCGCCCGACATCGATCAGGGTGGGATCGCCGCGCGTGTCGGCGGCCGGCAGGGCCCGGCTGGTCGGCAGCACAGGCAGTACGCCCGCCACGCCGGAAGCCAGGCGCCAATGCCGGGCGGCATCGTCGGCCCGGCCCAGGCGGTCATACAGATTGCCCAGCAAGGCATGGATGCGCATATCGCTGCGCAGCTTCATGCTGCGCAGCAGGTAATGCTCGCCCTGCCCCCATAGTTCGCCGGTCAGGCAAAGATTGCCCAGCGCCGCCAGCAAGGACGAATCGTCGGGATTGGACTTGAGCCAGAGCTCGGCCTTGCTAAGCCGCCGCGCGACATGCTCGGGCGGGCATTGCGAATAGGCATTGAGCAAGCGGGGCTCCAGCCGAACCTGCAGGGCTGCTTCAAGAATGCGCGAGGCTTCGTCGATATTGCCTTGCGACTGCTGGATGCCGGCCGCCGCCAGGGCGATGTCGGGCAGCGTCCGCTCGTCGGATTTCAAGTCGCCCCAGATGGCCTTGAAGCCTTCCGGGCCGCCGGCCTGCAAACGCGCGGCCGCCGATGTCTCGATAAGCTGCAAGGACTCGGATTTTTCCAGGATGCCGCGGCGCGCCAGCAAGCGCGTCAATTCGTAGACACGGTCGTCGTTGCGCAACTGCCGGTGCGCGCGCAACAAGAGGCGGGTGGCGTGGAAGTAACGCGAATTGGCATCCTGCAAGGGCTGCAGCAGCACCAGGGCGTCTTGCGGGCGATTCTGGTCCAGATACATTTCGGCGGCCACGGTGGCGGCCGCCTCGCGCAGGCGCGGGTCGTTGCCGGCGCTTTCCCGCGCCAGCGCCAGCGCCTGGTCGCGCCGTTCGAACTCGCCCAGGTGATGCGAAGCGCGCGCCGAAGCCAGCCCGGCCAGCACCTTGCGGCTGCCCGAGCGAGTCTTGCCCAGCAGCCGCGACAAGTCTTTCTCGGCTTCGGTATAGCGCCCTTCCAGCACATTGATCCAGCCGCTTTCCAGCAGCTCGTGCTCGCGCTTCTGCGAACGCAGGCTGCGCCAGGAGCGGAAACGCTCGGGGCCGCCGCCTATCCAGGCCAGCGCGCGCAAGACAATGTACAAGATGATGAAGCTGGCCAGTATCAGCAATACCGCCAAGGTCAGCGAAAGCTCGATCCGCCAGGGTTGGGCGATGATGAGCACGTTGCCGCTGTGATCGCGCAGCACCAGCGCCAGGGCGACGGCGGCGATGAATACCAGCAGTGTCCAGAACCAGGCTTTCATGGCTTACCCCTGCAACAGGCTTGCACTGGCGCCCGTGGACGAGTCCGGCGCGGATTCCGTCGCGGGAGCGGCCGGGTCGGTCTGGGGTTCGGCGCCGGTGTCGGGCTCCGGCTGGCCGGGCGCCGCGATAGCGCCTTCCTCGGCTTGCCGTGCGCTGGCTTCGCGCAGAGCCGCAATGGCCTGCAAACTGTTGTCCACCGTGGGCAGCTTGACGTCTATCGGGGTGTCGGCCAGTTGCCGGGCGACTTTCAGCGCCTGGCGCACTTGCTGCGACCTGGAATCGAAACGTGTTTCAAGCGCCTTGACCAGCACGGCGGTTTCAGCGTCCCAGACCTTGGGCTGATGCATCAGCAAGGCCAATTGCGCCGTCATGCTGCGCAACCGCAGGGTTTCGCGGAAACGCGCGGCCTGATCCGGCGACATCAATAAAGCGGTTGCGTCGTCGACGCGGCGTACGGTAATGAACTGGCCCAGATCCTGGCGGATGGCGTCCCAAGCCGAACTCGACCATTGCTGCGCGGTGTCGATGCCCTGCTTCCACCAGGGAGCGTCGGGATCGGCGTAGCCGGGGCTGCCGGAATCGGCCGACATGGACGGCGCAGCGGCCTGCGGGGCCGGCACCGGTTCGGGCGCGGCGTCGTCGGGAACCAGCAAGGGCGCTTCGTTGATGAGATTGCCCAATTCCTCCAGTTGGCTGGACAGCATGGCGGTGTCGATGGTCGAGGCGGCCCGCAAGCGGTCGAGATCGCCATTGAGGGCTTGCTGCAAGGATGCCAGGGCCGGGCGATTGGCGCGCGCCAACTGGGCCTGCGCCGTTTCAAGAGAGATCACGGCGTTGGCGACATTGCCGCTTAACTGCAATTGCTGCTGGGCGATCGTGACCAGATGATCGACATCGTTGATAAGGACCAGATCGGAACCGCTGTCGGTCAGGGTCTGGAAGGCCTGCTCCAGGCTATCGGCCTGATCCTGGGATTCGCGCAACGAGTTCTCCAGAACATCGATCTTCCTGGATTGCTCTTGCGCCAGCGACAGTGCCTGCTGGGCTTGCTCGACCGCCTGGTTGACGGCGCTGGCACTATTCTGGACCTGGCCGGTCAGGGTCTGGCGGGTTTCATCCAAAAGCCGTTGCTGGTACCAGAGGCCCGCGGCCAGCGCCAAGGCGATAAGCAGCACCACAATGAAGGCGGGCAGGAGCATGGAGCGCGGCTTGGCGGCGCCGGCCGGACCTTTCTTGGCTGCGCTGGCAGACGTCGCGGGCCCCGGCGATGAAGTAGCGGCAGGCGCGGCGGTCCGCGGCGCCTGCGTGATCTCGGGTTTTTTATCAGTCATGGCGAGATTGTAATCCTTGGAGCTTTTTTAAAGCGATGCCGCGTGGACGATGGCCTGGAAAATGGCATCGTCGTCTGGCTGGCATAGTTTTACCATTGGCGGCTCCACCTTACCAGAAGCCCCGAGCACGGATTGTAAGCGGCTTGCAACACGTTCGTGTATGGCGACAAAACGCGAGCGCGTCCATGCGTCCCGCAGCCCCAGCCTGAGCATGTTCGCATGCACCGCGTCCACGCCCTCGCCGCTGGTCAGCAGGAATATGCATGGGGCGGGCGCGGCCAATGCCGCCGCCAGCAGGCCGCCCTGCCGTGCATCCCAGATAGCGGCCTGGCGATCGTACAGCGCCAGGCGGTCGGCCTGGATGCCCGCCTGATCGAAACGCCCGCCCAGCCATTCCCGTCCCGACGTGCCACGCACGATGAGCACGCGCTTGAAACTTCCGAGCATCGGTTCAAGCACCCTCCACAGGCCTTCGGAGTCCTGCGTATCGCTTTGCGCATCGGGATGCAATATGTGGCTGGCCGGAACGCAGCCCGCATCGCGCAGGTAGCGGGCGCTGGGCGCGCCCACCGTCGCCGCCCGTGTCGCCGCCGGCCAGGGTCCGGGCCGCCCCTGCCCGGCCAGCATGTCGATATAGAAGCGAGCCGCGTTACTGCTTACAAAAACGATCAGGTCGTAGTGTTCGGGCGGCGGCAACTGCGCCGCCTGGCGTTCCAGCGGCTTGAGTTCCAGAGCGGGCAAGGCCAGCGCGGACAGTCCGGCCACGGCCAGGCGTTGCGCCAGCGCTTCGTTCTTACCTTGAGGCCGGGTCAGGACGACGCTGGCTTTCATGGCCGCCTCGGGCACGGTCGCGGCGCCGTTCAGGAGGCCGCGTCAGGAGCCGACAGCCTGGCCAGGATGGCGCTGGCGCCCTTGTCGAGCAGGTCTTGCGCCGCCTGCTCGCCCAATTGCTCCGCCTGCGATGCCGGACCGCTGGCATGGGCGCGCAGGATGCGCGAGCCATCGGGTTCGGCGACCAGCGCGTCAAGGCTTAGGGTGTCGCCCTCCAGTTGCGCAAACGCGGCCAGGGGGACTTGGCAGGAACCGCCCAGAACACGCGATACCGCTCTTTCGGCCAGTGTGCAGGCCGTGGCGGCGGCATCGCCCAACGGCGCGAGCCACGCCCGCATGTCGGCGCGGGAATCGAGGATTTCTATGCCCAGCGCGCCCTGCCCGGCCGCCGGCAGGCTTTGCTGCGGCGACAGGCAGCCGCGTATGCGCGAAGCCAGCCCCAGGCGCCGCAGGCCGGCCGCCGCAAGAATGATGGCGGCGTAATCGCCGCGATCGAGCTTGCCCAGCCGGGTATCGAGATTGCCGCGCAAGGGCTGCACGTGTATATGGGGATATCGCTCGCGCAGTTGCGCTTCGCGGCGCAGGCTGGATGTACCCACCACAGCGCCGGCGGGCAAGGCATCGAGCGTATCGAAATCGTTGGAGACGAAGGCGTCGCGCGGATCGTCCCGTTCAAGAATGACCGACAAGGCAAAGGGGCTTTGCATGTCGACCGGAACATCTTTAAGGGAATGCACGGCCAGATCGGCCCGGCCGTCAAGCAAGGCGGTTTCCAGCTCTTTGACGAACAGGCCCTTGCCGCCGACCTTGGACAAAGAGCGATCGAGTATCTGATCGCCCCGCGTCGTCATGGTCAGCAGGCTGACCTGGCACTTGGGATACAGGGATTGCAAGCGATCCCGCACATGCTCGGCTTGCCACAAGGCAAGCCGGCTGGCGCGGGTTGCAATCACCAGTTTTACAGGCGAGTCGGACATGCCGGCCTAGGCGAAATAGTTGAGCAGCACCGCCGCGGCGATACCGATCAGGGCCAGAATGCCCAGGCCTTGCAGCAAGGACAGGCCGGACTCGTCCGGCTTCTTGCGGCCTGATGACTTAAACAGACTCATTCGTTTGATCCTTGGAGGAACTGCCGCGGCTGGCAATCCATTTGCCCACCGCTACGACTAGGATGGCGCCGATTACCTCGGCGGCGATCTTGATTGTGGTGGTCGTTGGGCCGAATTGTTCAACCACGAATACATCGGTGACCAGCATGCCGCCGGCAATCCAGCCCAGCAGCGCGGCACCCAGGGTGACCACGATGGGGAAGCGGTCGATGAGCTTCAAGACGATCGTGCTGCCCCAAATGATGATGGGCACGCTGACCACCAGGCCGAAGATCACATAATACAGCTGGTGATCCAGGTGCGTATTCTGTGCGGCGCCGGCAATGGCGATGACATTGTCCAGGCTCATGACGAAGTCGGCGATAAGAATCGTCTTGACCGCGCTAAGCACAGAGCTGCCGCCCTTGATATTGCCGTGTTCGTCTTCCTCGGGAACCAGCAGCTTGATGCCTATCCATACCAGCAGCAAGGCGCCGACAATCTTCAGGAAGGGAATGCCCAGCAGCGTAAGCGCGAAAGCGATCAGCAGGACGCGCAAGATAATGGCGCCCGCGGTACCCCACAAAATGCCCTGTATGCGCTGCTTGTGCTGCAAATTGCGGCAGGCCAGCGCAATGACCACGGCGTTATCGCCGCCCAGCAGGATATCGATCAGGATGATCTGGAATACGGCTCCCCAATGGAGCGTTTGAAAAAACTCAATCATTTTTTGTCCGTTTTAACCTAGAGGCGTAGTTAACGAAAATACCCGGCCGCAGCCAGTACGTCGGGGGTCAAAAAAACGGGCCATTATAATTCAGCTTATTGTAAGGTTCGCCGCAAGGCCCTGCGAGCGCAACCGGTCTTGAAACCTTAAAACCGGCTGCGCAGTATAAAAGGGCCCGCTTGTGGCGAGCCCCGTCAATACTTACAGTACCGACTTGAGCAGTTTGCCCATTTCGGACGGATCGCGGGTGGTGCGGATGCCGCAAGCTTCCATGATTTCGAGTTTGGCATCCGCCGTATCGGCGCCGCCGGAGATCAGCGCGCCGGCGTGGCCCATGCGCTTGCCGGCCGGAGCCGTGACGCCTGCGATGAAGCCGACGACCGGCTTCTTCATGTTGTCTTTGGCCCATTCGGCGGCGTTGACTTCATCGGGGCCGCCGATTTCGCCGATCATGACCACGGCGTCGGTGTCGGGGTCGTCGTTGAACATCTGCAGCACGTCGACATGCTTGAGGCCATTGATGGGGTCGCCGCCGATGCCCACGGCCGTGGATTGGCCCAGGCCCAGCTCGGTCAGCTGCGCCACGGCTTCATAGGTCAGCGTACCGGAACGGCTGACCACGCCGATACGGCCCTTGCGGGAAATGTGTCCCGGCATAATGCCGATCTTCAGTTCGTCGGGCGTGATCAGGCCCGGGCAGTTGGGCCCAAGCAGCAAGGTTTTCTTGTTCTGGTCGCGCATGCGGTTGCGAACTTCCAGCATGTCGCGCACGGGAATGCCTTCGGTAATGCAGATGACCAGGTCCAGGTCGGCCTCGACGGCTTCCCAGATGGCGGCCGCCGCGCCCGCGGGCGGAACATAAATGACCGACACGGTGGCGCCCGTTTGCGCCTTGGCGTCCTTGACGGAACCGAAGATGGGCACGCCTTCGAAGTTCTCGCCGGCTTTCTTGGGGTGCACGCCCGCGACGAAGGCATTCTTGCCGTTCGCGTATTCGCGGCACATATGTGTGTGGAACTGGCCGGTTTTACCGGTGATCCCCTGGGTAATGACTTTAGTGTCTTTGTTGATCAGAATCGACATTTACAAATCCTCGGCAATATTCTTATTTCGCGGCGGCAACGACTTTGGTCGCGGCTTCAGCCATGGTGTCAGCGCTGATGATGGGCAAGCCCGACTCGGCCAGCAGCTTCTTGCCGAGTTCTTCGTTGGTGCCCTTCATGCGCACGACCAGCGGCACGCTGAGGTTCACGGCCTTGCACGCGGCGATCACGCCTTCGGCAATGACGTCGCAGCGCATGATGCCGCCGAAGATGTTGACCAGGATGGCCTTGACGCCTTCGTTCTTGAGCATGATCTTGAATGCTTCGGTGACCTTCTCGGCCGTGGCGCCGCCGCCGACGTCCAGGAAGTTGGCCGGCTCGCCGCCGAACAGCTTGATGGTGTCCATGGTGGCCATGGCCAAACCGGCGCCATTGACCAGGCAGCCGATGTTGCCGTCGAGCTGGATATAGGCCAGGTCGAACTTGCTGGCTTCGATTTCAGCCGGGTCTTCCTCGGCCAGATCGCGGTATTCGACGATCTCGGGATGGCGGAACAGCGCGTTGGAGTCGAAGTTGAACTTGGCGTCCAGGGCGATGATATTGCCCTTGCTGTCACGATTCAGGGGGTTGATCTCGACCAGCGAGGCATCGGTTTCCATGTAGCAGGTGTAGAGCTTCTGGCATACGTCGATGAATTGAGCCACGGAATCGGCCGGCATGCCCACGCCCTTGGCAAGGGTCTGGCCATCGGCCTGGGTGAATCCCTTCAGCGGGTCGATCATGACAGTGATGATTTTTTCAGGCGAGGAATGGGCGACTTCTTCGATGTCCATGCCGCCTTCGCTGGACGCGATGAAAGCCACTTTTTGCGTGGCGCGGTCGGTCACAGCTGACAGGTAGTATTCCTGCTGGATGTCGGCACCCTCTTCGATGTACAGGCGGCCGACTTTCTGGCCTTCAGGCCCCGTTTGATGGGTAATCAGCTGCATGCCCAGGATTTCGGAAGACAGTTGGCGAACCTCGTCGATGGAACGGCCCAATTTGACGCCGCCGCCCTTGCCGCGCCCGCCCGCATGAATCTGCGCCTTCACAACCCAGACCGGTCCGCCCAGCTTTTCCGCCGCAGCCACGGCTTCGTCAACCGAGAAAGCAGGAATTCCGCGTGGCACAGTCACGCCAAACTTCTTCAGCAGTTCCTTGCCTTGATACTCGTGAATTTTCATTTGTTACCTGTCAGAACGTAAAGATAAGAAAAAGAACGCGTGCGCCTGTGCCCTGGGACACCCTTGCCCGCCGATGAGGATAGCCTACTCGCATTTTGCTTCCGTCTTCGGAGCCACATACCACTTGGGGTAGAACTCGCGCGCCACCGGACCATCGAGCCGCAAGGCGTGGCAGCCTTCAAGCTGGAACGGCCGCTTTTGCCCCTGCCCGGCTTCCTGTTCCTTCCTGCGCCGATTGGCCATGGTCTGGACGGCCACGGTGGGCAGCACATAGGAAAGCTCGGTCATGTGGGTACAGCCCGCCGTCCTGCCGAAACGATCCTTCACGGCCTGCCGGAAATTGCGCAGCAGGTTCATGCCGACCAGCGCGCGGTAATCGGGCGCGATGGCCATGCATTCCTGGTTGTAGGGGGCGGCATCGTAGTCGGCCATGGCGGCCGTGATGGTGAACTGGTCGTCGATGGTGACGCGAAGGTGCATGTGATGGACAGGCTCGCCCGCATGATGCATGGCGCCCGCCCTTTTGGGGAAATCATAAGCCTTGACGTCGATCAGTTCGGCTTCGATATCCCACTGGCCGTCCTCCCGGACAAACGAGTCCACACGTATGGAACGCGTGTGCAAGGGCTCGCGAGCGGTATCGGGAGGAGGCAAAGGCATGAATGAAAGTTGCGAATATTGCGATAAACCCTCTAAGTATAGCGCAGTGTTTGGGCTGCCTTGACCATCGCCACCAGCGCCGCTTCCGTTTCGGGCCAGCCGCGTGTCTTCAGGCCGCAATCGGGATTCACCCACAGGCGCTCGGGCGGCAGGCGGGTCGCCGCCTTTTTCATCAGATCGACCATCCAGTCCAGCTTGGGTATGTTGGGCGAATGGATATCGTAGACCCCCGGCCCGATATCGTTCGGATAGTGGAAATCTTCGAAGGCGCCCAGCAGCTCCATGTTGGAGCGCGAGGTTTCAATCGTGATGACGTCGGCATCCATGGCGGCTATCGATTCGATGATGTCGTTGAATTCCGAATAGCACATATGGGTGTGTATCTGCGTGTCGTCCCGCACGCCGCCGGTCGACAGGCGGAAGCAATCGACGGCCCAGTCAAGATAAGCCTGCCAGTCGGCGCGCCGCAGGGGAAGGCCTTCGCGGAATGCCGGCTCGTCGATCTGGATGACGGCAATGCCGGCCGCCTCCAGGTCGGTGACCTCGTCGCGCAGCGCCAGGGCCAATTGCCGGCAAGTGGTTTCGCGCGGCTGGTCGTCGCGCACGAAGGACCATTGCAAAATGGTGACCGGCCCCGTCAACATGCCCTTGACCGGCTTGTCGGTCAGCGATTGCGCATAGGCCGACCAGGCAACCGTCATGGCGGCCGGCCGCGCGACATCGCCGAAAATAATCGGCGGCTTGACGCAGCGCGAACCATAGCTTTGCACCCAGCCGTTCTGGGTGAAGGCGAAGCCCCCCAGCAATTCGCCGAAGTATTCCACCATGTCGTTGCGCTCGGGCTCGCCGTGCACCAGCACATCCAGCCCTACTTTTTCCTGGAAGCGGATGACCTGCTCGATTTCGGCGCGCATGGCTTTTTCGTAGGCCGCATCGCCAATCGTTCCGGCCTTCCAGTCGCGGCGCAGCACCCTGATTTCGGATGTCTGGGGAAAGGAGCCTATGGTCGTGGTGGGATACGCCGGCAAGCCCAGTTTTTCCTGTTGATGGGCAATGCGCTGGGCAAAGGGAGCGCGGTCGCGCGCCAGGCCGGCCGACGCTTCAAGGCGCTGCTGGACGCCGCGGTTATGGATACGCGCCGAGTTCTTCCTGGCTTGCAGCGCATCGCGCTGCCGCTGCAAGGCTTGCCGGGTTACCGGATCGGCCGAACCGTCCAGCGACGCCGCCAAAAGGCGCAACTCGTCCAGCTTCTGCGTGGCGAAGGAAAGCCAGCCTTTGAGCTCGGCATCCAGTTCCTGCTCGGCATCCAGATCGACCGGCACGTGCAGCAAGGAGCATGAGGGCGCAAGCCACAGTTTATCGCCGCGCTGACGCGCAAGCGCTTCCACGCTGGCGCCCGCCGCGTCCAGGTCGCTGCGCCATATATTGCGCCCATCCACCAGGCCCGCCGACAGAACCTGGTCCGGCGCCAGCACGGCGGCGACTTGGACCACTTGATCGGGGCCGCGGACCAGATCGATATGCACGCCTTGCACAGGCAAATCCTTCAGCACCTGAACGTTGTCGCCAAGCTTTTCGAAGTACGTAGCCAGCAGCAGCGATACGCCCGACCCCGCCAGTTCCTGGTAGACACGCTTGAAAGCCTGGCGCCAGGCTTCGGGAAGGTCCAAGCCGAGAATGGGCTCATCGATCTGGACCCACTCCACGCCCAGCGCGGCAATCTTCTTCAGGACCTCTTTATAAACGGGCAGGAGCGCATCAAGCAGGGCCAGCTTGGCCGGATCGCCGGCGCCCTGCGCAAAGGCATCGCCCTTGCCCAGCCACAGCCAGGTCAAGGGACCAGGAATAACCGGCTTGACGCGGTGGCCCAGCGCCTGCGCCTCGCGGATCTGATCGAAGAGATAGCTGCGGGCAATGCGATAGGACTGCTCCGGCACGAGTTCGGGCACGATGTAGTGGTAGTTGGTATCGAACCATTTGGTCATTTCGCAAGCGGCGGCGGGGGTGCCGCTGGGCGCGCGCCCGCGGGCCATGCGGAACAGCGTATCCAGCGACACGCCTTCGCCCGCGGCCTGGGCGAAACGGGCCGGAACGGCGCCCAGCAGGCAGGTCCATTCCAGGACATGGTCATACCAGGCGAAATCGCCCACCGGCACAAAAGCCAGGCCCGACTTCGCTTGGAGGGCCCAATGGCGGGCGCGCAACTCGCGCCCGGTCGCCTCCAATTCGTCTGCCGTTTGCCTGCCGGCCCAATAGGCTTCCAGCGCACGTTTCAATTCGCGCTGGACACCGATGCGCGGGAAGCCTAAATTATGAGTAATCGTCATGATGATTTTCCGTTAGATGAGTCTTTTTTGTTTAATTTGACTATTGTGCCTATACAATCACATGAATCAAAATCAAATACACCATCTTTAAAATGAATAAATTTCAATTTAAAACCACCGCACCGAACTCGCTCGCCGGCCTCGGTGCCCAAAAGGCAGGCCATGCTTGAAATACGCCACCTGGAAACCCTGTGCGCCATACGCGATGCGGGCAGCCTGCAGGAAGCCGCCGAGCGCCTGCACGTGACCCAGTCGGCGCTGTCGCATCAACTGCGCGACCTGGAAGTGCGCCTGAAAACGCCTCTGCTGAATCGCCGCACGCGTCCTGCCCGCCTGACCACGGCCGGATTGCGCATTCTGGCCTTGGCGGACGAGATACTTCCCCAGGTCAAGGCCACCGAGCGAGAGCTGCAACGGCTGGCGGCGGGCCGGACCGGACGGTTGCATCTGGCCATCGACTGCCACTCCTGCTTCCAGTGGCTGATGCCGGCGCTGGACGCCTTCCGCCACGACTGGCCGGATGTCGAACTGGACCTTTCAGCCGCTTTCTCCTTTGCCCCCCTGCCCGCCCTGGTGCGTGGCGACCTGGACGTGGTGGTGACATCGGATCCGCAAGCCATCGAAGCCGTTGAATATGTGCCGCTGTTCCGCTACGAGCTGGTGCTGGCCGTGGCAGCCGCCAACCCATTGGCGCAATACAAATACATAGAACCGTATCAATTGGCCGACCAGGTTCTTATTACTTATCCCGTCGAACGCCAGCGCCTGGATGTCTTCACCGCCTTCCTGGATCCGGCCGGCGTGGAACCGGCCGCGCTGCGCAAAGCGGAGCTTACGCCCATCATTGCGCAACTGGTCGCCAGCCAGCGCGGCGTGGCGGCGTTGCCCAATTGGGCGCTCACGGAATATCTGGACCAGAGCTGGCTGCGGCTGTGCCATCTGGGTACGCAAGGGGTATGGCGGACTTTATATGCGGCGGTGCGCAGCGAGGACGTGCAGGCCGATTACCTGCAAGCCTTCATAAAGCAGGCGCGGGACACCTGCTTCAAGACCCTTACCGGCATCAAGGCGGCACGCTAGCGTATTTTCGGTTCAGGTGTTTACCGCTATATGGCTTGTAAGCGTGTGGCTATGATCTGTAAGCTTGTGGGGGTTAGCTTATACAACCGGCGCAGCCGGTGGGCCGGGGCCGGGCTCGGATCGCTGCGCCCCTTCGGGGTTCCCTTGCAGCCGCTTTGCGCCGGGGGTCGGGCGCGAACTCGCCAGCCATCAGCCGCCTGGGGGCTGATGGCTGGCTCAAACATGCGCGCCCTCTTACGTCCCCGGCGCAAAACGGTTGCGGCGGCTTGCTCAAACCTCGCCCAGCCCCGGCCCACCGACTGCGCCTTGGCAGCATAGTTGGCGATGAACCCCCTTAGCGACGGATACTGTTGACGATGAATCATCCGTCAAACTCGAAATGTCCCGGCCCGCGCGGCAGGCGCGCGAGGCCGGGACGGCGCAAGACCCCTTCCAGCAGCACAGAGCGCCACATAAAAAGGCCAAGCACAAAAACCGCCCCAGCGGCGCCTCTAACGTAAAGCACTGCAGCGGGGCGGGTGGCGGGGGCCGGACGCGGCGACTTTCGGGGCCGAGCAAGCCGTCGGCGAACGCAGCCCGAAGGGGCGCAGGAGCCAGGCGCAGCGGTGTTCGGCGCGCAGGGCGCCGAACCGGCCACGAGGAGCAAGGCCGGTTCACGCCACCCGGCACGCGTCAGAGAATACCTTACACAGAGCTTGTCCCATACCACACGGATCTTGAATCACCACTGGGTATCGCCCCGGCAGAACCAACAAGCACGTAAGCACCTGAACCAAAAAGGCGCTAGCGGGACGCTGGCGGAATGCTGCCCAGTATGCAGCGCACGCATTCGGTGGTGAAGCCGCGGGAAGCCAGGAAGCGGAATTGCCTGGCGTAGTCTTTTGCGTCGACGGGAAGCGCGGCGAATTTCTTTTCCCAGACGGCCTGCGCGCGTTCTTGCTCGGTGCCTTGCAATTGCCTTCCTAGATCGGCAATGGCGGCGTCGCCCAGCCCGTGCTGCTTGAGTTCCTGCAGGATAAGGCCGGCGCCCTGCCGGGACGCGCGCCTATGCACCAGGCTTTGGGCAAAGCGCTCGTTGGAAAGCCAGTTTTCGCGTTCGAGATCGTTCAGCAGTTGTTCAAGCTGTTCGGGACTTTCGGCATGCGGCGCCAGCTTGCGCTGCAATTCGCGACGGGAGTGTTCGCGCCTGGAAAGATAGCCGATGGCGCGGGCCTTCAGGGAAGGCCCCGCTTTTTTATTGCGTTCGGGCGGGGAGCCGGCGTCGGACAGGGTTTCGAAACCGTCGTCGTTCGTATGCATGGCGCCCCGCCTTAGGCCTTAGGCCTCGGGATCGGCCTCGGGGACCGCGACCGGCTTGCCGGCGGCGGCTGGCTTGCTGGCGGTGGCAGCCGCCTGCGGGATGACGCCAAGCTGTTCGCGGACCCGGTTTTCAATTTCGAAGGCCATTTCGGGATGCTCTTTAAGGTATTCGCGAACGTTGTCCTTGCCTTGGCCGATACGGGTGCCGCTGTAGCTGAACCAGGCGCCGGCCTTGTCCACGATGCCGGCCTGCACGCCCAGGTCGATGATTTCGCCCTCGCGCGAGATGCCCGCGCCGTACATGATGTCGAATTCGGCTTGCTTGAACGGGGGGGCCACCTTGTTCTTGACCACCTTGACGCGGGTTTCGTTGCCCACGACTTCGTCGCCTTTCTTGATGGCGCCAATGCGGCGGATGTCGAGCCGCACCGAGGAGTAGAACTTGAGCGCGTTGCCGCCGGTCGTGGTTTCGGGATTGCCGAACATGACGCCGATCTTCATGCGGATCTGGTTGATGAAGATGACCATGCAGTTGGCGCGCTTGATGTTGGCGGTGAGCTTGCGCAAGGCCTGGCTCATGAGGCGGGCTTGCAGGCCGGGCAGCGAATCGCCCATGTCGCCTTCGATTTCGGCCTTCGGCACCAGGGCCGCGACCGAGTCGATGACGATGAGGTCGACCGAGCCGGAACGCACCAGCGCATCGGTGATTTCCAGGGCTTGTTCGCCGGTATCGGGTTGGGAAATGAGCAGATCGGCCAGGTTGACGCCCAGCTTGGAGGCGTACTGGACGTCGAGCGCGTGCTCGGCGTCGATGAACGCGCAGGTGCCGCCGATTTTTTGCATTTCGGCGATGACTTGCAGGGTCAGCGTGGTCTTGCCCGATGATTCGGGGCCGTAGACTTCGATGACGCGGCCGCGCGGCAGGCCGCCCACGCCCAGGGCGACGTCAAGGCCAAGCGAGCCGGTGGAGACAACCTGGATGTCGTGCTCGACAGTGTCGTCGCCATAGCGCATGACCGAGCCCTTGCCAAATTGCTTTTCAATCTGGGATAAGGCGGCGGCTAATGCCTTGCTGCGTTCGCCGGCGGCTTTGCTGTTCTTGTCGTCCATGTAGAGGATCCTTGGCTGAAAAACGATGAATTGATGAAAGCGCGCTGACGCGGCCCTGGGATGGAATAGATTATTGCATCAAATTGTACTGTATAAATACACAGATAACCAGGAGCCCATCGTAATCCCTGACTATCCGCTGCCCAGTGAACGTGCAAGAATAGGCGTTACCGCCACCTGACTCAGCCCAGCCTGCCCGAAATGCGTATTCTTATCGCCGAGGACGACAGTATTCTTGCCGATGGACTTTCACGTTCATTGCGGTACGACGGATATGCGGTCGATGTCGTCAACGATGGATCCAGCGCCGATTCCGCCCTGCAATTGCAAAGTTTCGATTTGCTGATTCTGGATCTGGACCTTCCCCAGATGCACGGCCTTGCCGTGCTGCGCCTGCTGCGCCAGCGCCACGTGCCGATACCCGTGCTTATTTTAACGGCAGCCGATACCGTTGAACAACGCGTCAAGGGGCTGGATCTGGGCGCCGACGACTACATGGCAAAGCCTTTTGCCCTGACCGAACTCGAAGCCCGCGTACGCGCTCTTACACGGCGCAGCGCCGGGGTCAGCACCACGCAGCTGCGCTACAAGCGGCTCAGTTTCGACCTGAACGGGCGCACGGCGCGCATCGATGATCAGCCGCTGGAACTCTCGGCGCGCGAAACCAGCCTGCTTGAAATCTTCCTTTCGCGCTGCGGCCGCATGATCAGCAAGAACCAGTTCGTCGACCTGCTTTGCGAATGGGGCGACGAAGTCACCCCCAACGCCATCGAAGTCTATATCCACCGCTTGCGCAAAAAAATCGAACCCAGCGGGGTCAAGATCGTCACCGTGCGAGGCCTGGGCTATTGCCTGGAACCCGAAAACCGCAACGATTCCGCGGCCGCGTGAGCTCGCAGGAGTTCTTGCCTGAATGCTGATCGATCCGCAGGTCCTGGAGGAAACCGATAGCTCGCCGCCTGAAAGCAAGGCCTTCCTGAGCCTTTTCCGGCGCAAGAAGAGCCATAGGGCGCTGCTGAACAAAATCATGATCTGGATGTTCGGCCCCCTGTTCCTGCTATGGACCATCGGGCTGGTGATCACTTATTTCATTGCACAGAACATTGCCAACGCGCCCTACGACCGCACTTTGGCGGATCACCTGCGGCTGCTCAAGCACGAGGTGGAGCAGCAGAAAATTCTGGAAGGCATCGAACTGTCGGCGTCGGCCATCACCATTCTGCAAGGCGACCCCGCCCATTTGATCCGCTGGGAGATCCGCGACGCCAACGGCAATTCCCTGGGCGGGAACGGCAGCATTCCCCTGCCCGAGAACTGGACCTACGAAGAAGACAAGATACGTTTCCGCAACGAAAGCTACGACGGCCACAGCATCCGGGTCGCCTACATCTGGGGCGGACGCGACGCAAGCGGCCTGCCCTTCCTGACCATCGTGGCCCAGTCCAACGAAATGCGCGCCACCTTGCAGCAAGAAATCCTGACCGGCATGCTGACGCCCCAGCTTATCGTCCTGCCTCTGGCCGCCCTGCTGGCCGGCCTGGGACTGACCCAGGGCCTGGAGCCCCTAAGCCTGCTGCAGGAGCGAATACGGGCGCGCCGCGCAAACGACATGTCGCCGATCAGCGCGGAACTGGCGCCGGCGGAAATTGTGCCGCTGGTGGCGGCGATGAATAGCCTGCTGGTGCGGCTGGCCGCCAGCAGTGAAACGCAGCGGCGCTTCGTGGCCAATGCCGCGCATCAATTGAAAACGCCGTTGGCCGGCATGCGCACCCAGGCGGAACTGGCTATGCGCGAGCAATCTCCCGAAAAACTCGACGAGAGCCTGCGGCAACTGGTACTGGGTTCCCAACGCGCCACCCGGCTGGTGAATCAGCTGCTGTCGCTGGCTCGGGCGGAAAGCGCCGAGAATCCCGCTTTGCGCCTGGCCGACGATATCGACCTGAACGCGCTGGCCGAGCAACAGACACTGGATTGGGTCGATGCGGCATTGAAAAAAGACATCGACCTGGGCTTTGAACGCGCGCCGGCCCCCATGCGTGTGTCGGGCGACAGCATCATGCTGGCCGAGATGCTGAACAATCTTATTGAAAACTCGATGCTCTACACGCCCGACGCCGGCTGGATCACGGTCCGTGTGGGCGGCGATGCGCTATCGGCCTACATCGAAGTGGAAGATTCCGGTCCGGGAATATCCCCCGAAGATCGGGAGCGCGTCTTCGATCGTTTTTTCCGGGTCCTTGGCGGAAGCACCGACGGCAGCGGGCTTGGCCTGTCCATCGTCAAGGAAATTGCCGAACAGCACAACGCCAGTGTCAATTTCATGCCTCCCGGCAACCGTAACGGCAAGCCCGGGGGAACCTGCCTGCGCATTACCTTCAACCGGATCAAGACCAGCACCATTCTGCCCGCTTGAAGTGATGGATAAGAGACAAGGCGCTGGCGGGCGCAGCCTTCAGCTTCCTCCTGCCCCCCAAGGTGCACGGATTTTCAGTTACACAATCCAACAAAAAGCTCCGGCCGTTCAACTTCCAGTCAGCTTGGCGTCAGGAGTTTCAAATAATTTACGCTTGTCCGATTTGCCGCAATGCGGATCGAGGCACATAACAGATCCAGCAGGACGATTCCTACACAGGAGACAGAAATGAACACAAGGACCGTGGCCCCCACGCCCGGGACGGCTCATATTGGCGCGCCGGCGGCGACGAATAGGCCGATGACCCCTGAAGAGCGTCGGGTTATTTTCGCGTCGTCGCTAGGCACCGTTTTCGAGTGGTACGACTTTTATCTCTATGGCTCGCTGGCGGCCATCATCGCCGCCCACTTCTTTTCCGGTGTCAACCCCACGGCAGGATTCATTTTCGCCCTGCTCGCATTCGCCGCCGGCTTCGCCGTCCGGCCCTTCGGCGCCCTGGTGTTCGGCCGGCTTGGCGACCTGGTCGGCCGCAAATACACCTTTCTTATCACCATCCTGATCATGGGCCTGTCCACCTTTCTGGTCGGGGTGCTGCCCTCGTACTCGTCAATAGGCATGGCCGCTCCCGTGATACTGATTGTCCTGCGCCTGCTCCAGGGCCTGGCGCTGGGCGGCGAATACGGCGGCGCGGCGACCTACGTGGCCGAACATGCGCCGCAGAATCGCCGCGGCTTCTACACCAGCTGGATCCAGACCACGGCGACCATGGGCCTGTTCCTGTCCCTGCTGGTCATCCTGGGCATCCGCACCTCGCTCAGCGAAGAAGCCTTCATGGATTGGGGCTGGCGCATTCCCTTCCTGATCTCGGTGGTCCTCCTTGGCATCTCGGTATGGATACGGATGCGCTTGAACGAGTCGCCCGCCTTCCGGAAGATGAAGGCCGAAGGCACGGGCTCCAAGGCGCCAATCAAGGATTCCTTCGGCAAGTGGAGCAACCTGAAGATCGTGTTGCTGGCCCTGTTCGGCCTGACCGCCGGGCAGGCGGTGGTCTGGTACACCGGCCAGTTCTACGCCCTGTTCTTCCTGACCAAGACCCTGGCCATCGAAGCCAACACCGCCAACATCATGATCGCGATGGCGCTGCTGCTGGGCACCCCGTTCTTCGTCGTCTTCGGCGCGCTGTCCGACCGTATCGGCCGCAAACCCATCATCATGGCGGGCTGCCTGATCGCGGCGCTGGCCTATTTCCCGGTCTTCAAGGGTATTACCCATTTTGCGAACCCCGCGCTTGAAAGAGCCCAGGCCACCGCGCCCGTCACCGTGATTGCCGATCCGGCCACCTGCTCGTTCCAGTTCAATCCGGTTGGCGTATCCTCCTTCACCAGTTCCTGCGATATCCTGAAAGCCTTCATGGCCAGCAATTCGGTGAACTACAACAACCAGGCCGCTCCCGCCGGAAGCGTCGCCAAGGCCCGCATAGGCGGCGACGAATTCATGTCGTTCGAAGGCCAGAAACTGAACAAGGCCGATTTCGCGGCCAGGTCGGCGGAACTGAAAAAATCCTTGACCGATGCCATCCGCAGTCACGGCTACCCCGCCAAGGCGGACCCTTCGCAGATCAACTACATCATGGTGGTGGTCCTGCTGACCTTCCTGGTCGTGCTGGTCACCATGGTCTACGGCCCGATCGCCGCCATGCTGGTCGAAATGTTCCCCACACGCATACGCTATACCTCGATGAGCCTGCCCTATCACATCGGCAACGGCTGGTTCGGAGGCTTCCTGCCGCCGGTGGTGTTTGCGGTGGTGGCGGCAACGGGCAACATCTACGACGGCCTGTGGTATCCCATCATCATCGCCGCCATGACCCTGGTCATCGGCACGCTGTTCGTCAAGGAAACCAGGGGGAACGACATCAATGCCTGAGGCGGGCCGATTTCAGGCTAACGTCAGGCTGAATCATTAGAATTCAGTACATAGGAAGGGTTGCCTCGTGTTGTCGAACGTCTGATCCCCCGGTTCCATAACCAAGCCGCCCTTTTTATCACCTGTGTTGCGTCCCCCGCGAGCCTTTTTAGCGCAACACTGTGTGCTCCCCTAATGGCCCGATGCCCTTGGCATTCCGGGCCATTTTTTTATCCGGCGCCCCGCGGCCTCCTGTCGGACCCTGATAAAGAACGCCGCGCAAATGGGCTTACAATCAGCGCTCATCATTTTTTTCGGCTGCCCTTGCGCTCACCGCGCGCGCAGGCATCCCTGCCATTAAAGAAGACATCAAGCATATGTGGTTCAAGAATCTCAGGATATTTCGTCTGGCCCCGACGTGGTCATGCACCGTGGACGCACTGGAAGCGGCACTGGAAAAACAGGCCTTCCAGCCCAATGGGAGCCGGGACATGCAAAGCCTGGGCTGGATTGCGCCCCGTGAAGACAGCGGCCTGGTCTATGCGCTGGACGGCCAGTACCTGCTTAGCCTGCGTGCCGACAAGAAGCTTCTGCCTTCGACCGTCATCAATCAGGTCGCCAAGGCCAAGGCCCAGGACATCGAAGAGCAGCAAGGCTTCAAGCCGGGCCGCAAGCAGATGAAGGAAATCAAGGAGCAGGTCACCGATGAACTGCTGCCCAAGGCCTTCAGCGTCTATCGCGATACCCGCGTCTGGATCGACACCCGCAACCATTGGGTGGTGATCGACGCCGCCGCGTCCGCCAAGAGCGATGAAGTGCTTGGCATGCTGGCCAAAGCCATGGATTCCTTTCCGATTTCGCCGTTGTACGTGGAAGAATCGCCCGCCGCCGCCATGACCAACTGGCTGATCAGCGACGAGCCTCCTTCCAATTTCTCGATAGACCAGGACACCGAACTGCGCTCGACCAGCGAAAGCGGCGCCGCCGTCCGCTATGTGCGGCAAAGCATCGAGATCGACGACGTTCGCAAGCACGTGCAGGCCGGCAAGCAGTGCACCCGCCTGGCCATGACCTGGGCCGACCGCGTCTCGTTCGTGCTGACCGAGGGGCTGGATGTGAAGCGGGTGAACCCGCTGGATGTGCTCAAGGAAGGCCAGGATTCGGCCGCCCATAACGAAGCGGAGCAATTCGATTCGGATTTCACCCTGATGACCGGCGAGCTTTCGCGCCTGATAGCCAGCCTGGTCGAAGCGCTGGGCGGCGAACGCAAGCAGTGATCGCGGCCGGGCATGCGCCCGGCTCCGGCCACGGATCGGCGCAGCAGCTGTGCCGATCCGTGATCGCAAACGGGTGGGGAAGCGGTCCGGCCCCTAATCCATGCCGTGGAAAACGCTGTCGTCCGGCCCGATATGCGAGGGCGGGCTCCAGGTGACATCGCGCTGCGAGTGCTGCACCAGGCTTTCCACACCCAGCAGCACGGCGAAGATGGCCATGCGCACCGGAATGCCGTTATCGGTCTGGCGGAATATGGCCAGGCGCGAATCATGGTTCAGGTCCACGCTAAGATCGTTCGCGCCTTCGCGGCTGTCGCGCGGCAAAGGATGCATGACGATGACGTCGGGGCCGCAGCACTTATCGATAATGGCCTTGTTCACCTGGAAATCGGGGCTGTAGCCTTCCAGCTCCTCGGCGGCGAAGCGCTCTTTCTGCACGCGCGTGGCATAGATCACATCCGCGCCGGGCAAGCCTTCCTCCAATGAGTTGGTCTGCTCGATGACGTGCCCGCGAGTACTCACCTTTTCCAGAAGGTATTCCGGCATCTCCAGCCCGCGCGGCGAGATCAGGGTGAACTTCAGGCCCCGATACAAGGCCAGCAGCTTGATCAGCGAGTGCACGGTGCGGCCGTATTTCAGGTCGCCGGCCAGGACGATATGCGCGCCGTCCAGCAATTTACCCAGCCGCGAAAACTCGGTCAATATGGTGTACAAGTCCAGCAAAGCCTGGCTGGGGTGTTCGCCGGGGCCATCGCCGCCATTGACCACGGGAATATTGGTCGCCGCCGCAAACTCCGCCACCGAGCCTTTTTCGGGGTGCCGGATGACCATGGCGTCGACATAGCCGCTCATGACCCGGCTGGTATCGTAAATGGATTCGCCCTTGGCCATGGACGAAAAGGTGAAGCCGGTGGTGTCGCAGACCGATCCGCCCAGCCGGCAGAACGCCGCCCCGAAACTGACGCGTGTGCGCGTGCTGGCTTCGAAGAACAGGTTGCCCAATACCGCGCCTTCCAGCACGCGCGATACTTTCTGGCGCCGGGCTATCGGCTGCATTTGATCCGCGATGCGGAAAAGTTCTTCGACCGACTCCCGGGAAAACTGGTCGACCGACAGCAATTGATGCTTGCCCTCGGCGGCAATCCGGTCGCGCAAGGCGCCAGACTGTGCGCTTTGCGCATATTTTTGCAGCAAAGACTCGTTCTCGACGATCTCCGTCACGAAGCGATTCACCACTTCGGGCATGGCCCGGAATTCCTGCGAACCCTCGGGCAGCAGCCAAGTATCCAGCGCGCGCCGCTTGACGCCTATCCGGCCGGCAAACACATCGCGTGTAAGGTTCAGGCGACGCATGGCATCGCGGAGAAACACCTGCTGGGAGATAGTCATGAAGGGCATCCTAAAAATAATATACGCAGAGCGTATATTTTATTTTCAACCACAACAATTGACGAGCATTTATTGAAGGATGGCGACAAAATACAACGGGAGCCCAGCGATCATCCGGCCGAGTAGGCCAGCGCAGCCAGGCTTTGAGTGAACCAGCAACCCGCAATGAAAGCCAGCAAGCTAAGGCTGTAGGCCACCAGCGAACAGAACAAGGGCAGCCAATGGCCGCGCCGAGGCTTGCCGGTGATCAACTGATGAAGCAGGCTGCTTTGCACCGGATAGGACCACAAGAGCCCCAAGGCGGACAAGGCCAACCCCGCCAGGAAAGCGGCCAGCGGAAAGCGCAGCCACTGCGGATCCAGATCGATCTGCACTATACCCAGCGAGCAGCTTAGAAGCAGCAACACACCCAGCCCATTGGTCCAGGCCAGAAATTTGAAGCCCAGCACAAGTGCGCCGGCCAGGGTTCGCGAGGCATGAAGCCGGCCGGTTTGATCAATATCCATATAATCCTATCAAGCAAAAAAACGGCACCCGCATGGTGCCGTTTTGAAATTCAAGCTATGCGCACGGAATGGACCGCAAGGCTACTGGGCCGGCGTCCCCGTTGTGGCGGGCATGGATGGATTGGCTGCCGGAGCGTCATTGGCCTGCACTCCCGCAATCGCGCGAGCGGCGGCCGTGGCATTTTCTTCGGTGCCCACCGCGAAAATAAGGTGTTCCGAGGCGACCGGTGCCGTATAGCCTGGGGCAGCCAGCATGGTGCGTCCGACAACCAGCGCCAGGCGCCGGTTGGGGTTCTTGGTCGTGATGTCGGTGACCTTGCGCTTTCCTTCCTCGTTCAGTTGCAGCGCGAGCAGGCCTTCGCCCTGCTTGCTGGCGCCGGCCTGGACCCCGGTAAGATCGCCCCGCGTAATCACGGGAGCCGGGTTCACATACAAGGTGCCCGACTGGATCGTGACGGGGGTCCAGCCCGCCTGCTGTGTCGTGTCGGCCAGGTATACCGCGACCGGTGCGCCCTGCTCCTGGGCTTGGGGCGCCGTTTCGGCCTGCGTCGCGGCAGGCGCCTGGGATTGGGTCTGATCCGGCGCTGTCGCAGCCTTCTTGCCCGGCACCGTCTGGCAGGCGGCCAGCACCAACAAACTGACGGGCACAAGGGCACGGCCCAGCATACGAGTCGCTTTCATGGAAACTTCCCCCCAACATGATTTATCAACGTTTGAAAAGTTTAACAGGTAGGTCGATGAAATGACGTCAATATCTGTCAATTTGTTTGAACACGTGCCCGCCGTCCAAGTTTTGATTCACCGGGGCGTCGCGCCGCGCACTTCCACACGCACCGCGTCCAGCACATTTCCCTCGGCGTCCAGCAACTCTATGCGATGCCGGCCCGGCCATGGAGCCCAGTCCAGTTCGCCGCCGCGTCCCAGCATGCGGCCGTCGATCCGCCAGGATACGTCCCGCGCGGTGACGGCGGCGACGCTCTTTGCCCGCAAGGCGCTGAGCTGACGGTCCGGCGGTATGTCCGGATCGAGAGCGAAGATGACGCCGTCGGCAGGCGCGGCGATACGCGCGACGCCCTGGCCGCGCGGCACAAAGTCCTGCGCCAGATGAACGCGGCGGACAATGGTATCGCCCGCAAAAGCCTCCAGGCGCGCTGGCTCGAGCTCGTTGTCGAACACGACCTGGACTTGCGCCACGTCGTCGGGCCTGGGCGCCTGCGCGCTGGGCCGGCGGCGATGAAGATAAGACATGATGTCGTGCCAGACCGGACCGGCGCCCGACACGCCCGACACGTCGCGCATGCTGGCCCCTCCGCTGTTTCCCACCCATACCCCCACGGTGTAATCCCGCGACCAGCCCATGCACCAGTTGTCGCGCATGTCCTTGCTGGTGCCGGTTTTCACGGCGGTCCAGAACGGCGTGGACAATGGGCTGTCAAAGCCGAAAGTGCGCGCCCGCGCCTGCCGGTCGGAGAGCACGTCGCCAATGATCCAGGCCGCCGCCTCGGACAGGATGCGCCGCGGCGGCGCACCCTGCTCATCAAGCAGATACCGGGGCGGCGAATAAAGCCCGCCGCCCGCCAATGCGCGATAGGCATTGGTCAGGGATAACAGCGTAACGTCCGCGCTTCCCAGTGCAAGGCTGTAGCCGTAAAAATCGCCGCTCTGGTCCAGCGGCAAGCCCAGGCGAACCAGGAGCCGCGCAAAGGCATCGGGTGAAGTCATCAACAAAACCCGCAAGGCCGGAATATTCAACGAGGAGGCCAGCGCCGTGCGCGCGCTGACCCACCCCGAAAATCGCTTGTCGTAGTTCTGCGGAATATACAATCCGTTTCCTGTCGGGATGTCCAAGGGACTGTCGTTCAGCAAGGACGCCATGGTTAGGCGCTGCTGTCCGATCGCCTGCGCATACAGGAAAGGCTTGAGCGTGGAGCCGGCCTGGCGCAGCGCCCGCGCATGATCCACGCGCGCCGCCGCCGATAAATCACCCGACGAACCCACATAGGCCAGTATTTGTCCCGAGCGATTGTCCTGCACCACCACGGCGGCATCGCGCACATTGTCCATGCCCAAGGCGCGCAGGTGCCGCCCTATGCTTTCCACGACGAAGCGTTGCAAACCCGCGTCCAGTGTTGTTTGCACCGTTTTCGGAGCCGGGCCTTCGCTGTGCGATTGCGCCAGGGCCAGCCGCGCATAATGCGCGGCCTGGCTGGAGCGGTCGGCCCAGGGACCAGACTTGCGTGCCAGAATGCGGCGCGTGTACCCGGCCAGATCCCGGCAATCGTCGGGCGCCCCCATATCGGCCAGCAAGGCGCAGGCGCGCCGCGCAACAATCTGTGCGGACGCATTCGGGCCGCGCAGCAAAGCGGCAGCCAATGCGGACTCGCGCGCATCCAGTCCACTGGGATGCTTGCGGAACAAGACGCGGGAAACCGCATCGACTCCGATCAGCTCGCCGCGAAATGCCGCCAGGTTCAAATAGGCTTCCAGTATCCGGGGCTTGCTCCATTGCTCCTCCAGACGGCGCGCTTCGATGGCCTGGTCGATCTTCTGCATGATGCCGCGCCCTTGCGGACCGCGCTGAAAGCGCTCATCGATCAAGCCCAGCAATTGCATGCTGAGCGTCGAGGCGCCCCGCCGCCGTTCATGCGCGAGCGTGTCCCAGGCCGCGGCGGCCATCGCCCGCCAATCGACACCCGCATGCGTGTAAAACCGTTTGTCCTCGGACAGGATGACGGCCCGCTGGAATGCGATCGACATGTCTTCCAATGCAATCCAGTCACCGCGCCGCGCCTGAAAATCAAAACGGACACGTTCCAATAGCTGCCCCGAACGATCCAGCACCAGCACATCCGACGACTGCGCATCCGCCTTGACTTGGTCGTAGGAAGGCAGCGCGATGGCGGCCTTCGGCAGCGCCAACATTGCAAAGGCCAATCCGAAGAACAGGCATGCGGACAGCCGTCTTGACGTGCACATGCCCTACTCCGCCCCCGCTCCGTCCCGCACCTCGAACTGGCCCGGATGAGGCAGCTCGCCGTACACGTCGGGCTGGTACATGGCCTCGATGCGGGTGGCCGGCAGGCTGAAGCTTCCCGCCGTGTTCAATCGCACGACATAGCGGATCGTTGTTGTTCCCGCCGGCAGGTAATCGTAATAAGCGCGATACGCCTCGAAGCTGCGCTCAACGAAGGACGGCGTATAACCCCCGTCCTTCAATGGTTCGCCAGCCTGCGCCGCTATGCTGGAATCCCGTCCCAGTCCGCTGCCCAGTATCGTTGCGCCGGCTGGAATGGGATCGCTCAACACGGCCCAGGTGGTGGGCGCCCTGGCCTGGATGGTCAGCGTCACTCGATACACGTCGCCACGCGACCACTCCGACGACACAGCCTGGGATACCGGCTCGATGCGGCGCTGGATTTCATAACCGGACGAAACCGCCACCGATGCCGGCACGGCAGCCAATGCGCGCAGCGTCACCCACGGCCGTCCCGGACCTTGCTGGTCCAGCACCAAGGTATCGGCCGTTGCCGACGTCCAGGGTTGCAGGAAGTCCAGGATCTTGACGCCAGCCGCAGAATCGGCCCCTTGCCAATCAAGATCGTGCGTGCCGCTGCCCGATGTCAACCGCAGCCGCCCGGAAACGGCCACATTCTCTTCGTGCCGGGCAAATTTTTCCATGGCAAGGCTGCCCAACAGATTGGCCGTGGTCGTAGGCCATGCGCCCCGGCGTTGCATGCCCAGCAGGCCTTGCGCCATCCGGGGTAGCTCATTGCGCCATTCGGGCTGCCCCGCGGCGAGCAGAATCAGCTTGGCCAGGTTCGACTCGCGGCCGCTCATCAGCCACCAGCTATCGTTCAGCGTGTCCTCGCCGAATGTCAGTTGGGTACCGCTCTCCATCATGCGTGATCGCAGTATCTGGCGAGCCTGCGCCATCTTCTCCTGCTTGCCGGAGATACCCGGCACGCGTTGAAGAAGGGCCAGCCAATCGATCACCGCCGAGGTCGGCCAGCGATCCGGCGCAATGGCAATGCTGCCCAGCATGCGCGCCTGAACCAACCCATAGCGCGACAAGGCCTCCAGGGCCAGCAGCTTGCGCACGTCCAGATCGCGTGCGGGAGCCCAGCGGTTACGGACCAGCTTGCCTTGCGCAAACGCCAGCAGACCGCGCGTCATGGATGCGCGAACCGCCGCAGGAATCGCGTACGGCAAGCCAATCTCCTGGGCCTCGTGGCTGACGGCCAGCAAATAGGCGGTCAACACCTCGCTGCCTTGCGCCGCCCCGGGAAAATAAGCAGCCAGTCCATCCTCGTCCAGATAGGTGGGCAGCCGGCGCATCAGGTCTTGCCATTGCGCAATGTCGCGCAAGCCTATTGCCTTGGAGCCCAGCTGTTCCAGGCAGGTGTAGGGGTAGGCGGAGAACCACTCGCGCACGCCCGGCAGTCCGCCCGCCAGCGACGATTGCGCATGCACTTGCACGCCGCCGCGCGGCACGCCATTGGCGTCCGTCAGCGCGCCTTTGGGCGCCGCGACCGGCAGGCTTATTGGTCCCGCGGCCGGATCCAACGCAATCAGACTGGCCTGACGCGTCCTGATCGGCACGGCGGGCAGCAGCGTCTGCTTGAACGCCAGCGCATCACTGGCCCGGCTGCCTGTGCCATCCGTGCCTTGCGCTTCGACGCGCCAATCCAACAGCGCCGGCCCATCCAGCAGATTGCCTTCGGGCGCCTGGACATCCCAGCTCAGCGCGCGGGCGGCCCCGGGGGCCAGCTCCACATCTTGCGGCGCCAGCGCTTCCGGCGCCACCCCCTTGCCGGTATAGCCTGCCGCCACCCGGATCCGCATGGGGCTGGCCGTGGAGTTGCGCGCCGTCACCATGGCCTGATAACGGTCCCCTTCACGAACCAGCGTGGGCAGGCCGGATATCAGCTGCAGGTCCTGCGTGCTGGCAATGCTTGCGTATCCCGTACCGAAGCGTTCCGCGCCGTAATCGGCAACGGCCACCAGCTTGTAGCGCGTAATGGCATCATCAAGCGGGACAGTCAGCGTGGCCCTGCCCTGTTCATCGAGCTCCACCGCCGGCGCCCACAGCAGCAGCGTATCCAGCAATTCGCGCGTGGGGCTCTTGCCCCCACCCCCGCCGGCCGGCAAAGCCTTGCGCCCATAGTGCCGGCGACCCACGACCTGCATCTGGGCCGTGGCGGTTTCGACGCCGTAGCTGCGCAACTGCCGCAACGCCGAAAGCAGATCCCAGCTATCGTTGGGAGCCAGCTCCAGCAAGGCCTGATCGACGGCCGCGAAGGCAACCGTGCCATGCGCCGCCGGCTTGCCGTCGGGCGTTTTTACCTCCACGGTCACGGTGGCCCGTTCGCGCACCTGATAGGTCGGCTTGTCGGCACTTACCTTGACATCCAGGCGATCGCTTTCGTCGGACACCCGGATCTCGGCCAAGCCGTAACGGAACGACGGTTTCGATAGATCGATGAAAGACGTCGGCGCCGCATAGTTTTTCCGGGCATCGGCAAAAGCGCCGTACCAGGATTGGGGCCGCTGCCAGCCCCAGGTAAAGAAGGAATACCACGGCACCTCGCGCAGGCGCCCGCGCAGGGCCAGTACCGACACATAAACATTGGGTCCCCAGTCCGCCTCGATCGGGATGTTGATCGTGGGGTCGCTGCCGTCCAGTTCGACGACCTGCGTCTTCAGCACGCCTTCACGCTCCACGGCCACCAGGGCGGTGGCGTGGCGGAACGGCATGCGCACCTGGAGCCTTGCGGTTTCCCCCGGCTTCCAGTTCTTGCGCTCGGGGATGATATCCATCCTGTCGTCGTTCTCGCCGCCAAACCACAGCTCGCCGGCACCCGTCGCCCATACGGTCGATTCGGCCGTCGAGGCGCGGCCTTGGTCATCGCTGGCTGTGGCGCGCAACTGGATGGCGCCGCCTTCCTTCAGCTCTATCGAACACGCCAGCACACCGTCCGCCCCGGTCTTGCCCTGGCACACCGTACCCAGGTCGCGAACCCGAACATGATTGTCGTAGCTGTAGAAGCCGCCCACCATGCGCTTGCGGGTGGAATAAGTGCTGCGCGCAAACGCCGTGATTGTCATTGGGACCCCCGCTTGCGGCGTCCCAGCGGTCGACAGGGCCAGGCCATGCACCGGTGTGGCCGCGCCCGCCGCCACCCAATTGCCCGCGCGTATACCCGCCTGGACAGCGGCCGGCCACACGGGCACCGACTGTGCCAAGGTCTGGATTTGTCCATTCGGATCCGCGAAGCTTGCCTCGAACAGCAGCTCGCCGGGACGTTTGAACGCCGGCAGGCTGTCTATCTTCAGCCGCCCTCCGCCTTGCGCATCCAATACCAGCGGTTTCTTGTCCAGGAAAAGCGCCTGTTGCTCGTGGCCCACGGCCTCCGCCTCGTCGCCTGACGAATCGCTGCCGCGCTCTTCGGGCGGGTCGAAAGAATAGTCCTCGTAGCCCGCGAAACGCACCGAGCGATCGCGCAGCACGCCTGAAACCCGCAAGGGCAAATCGCCGGCGGGGCCGCCTGACACATAGGCGATCTGCACATCGGCATCCACGCTGGCCGGCGCAACCAATGGGCCGCTGCCCGTCTTGTCGATGATTTTCAGATTGCCGCTCAATAAGGGAAGCTTGAACTCCTCTACCCGAAACTGGCTGCTGCCGTACCAACCGCCCTGCTCATCGACCAGCGTGACGGAATACACGCCCAGCCTGGCCGTTTTCGGTATCGCAAAACCGCTGGCCGCCGAAAGGCCGCCTGAAGGCGTCTTCTTCCAGGAAACCGCCTGTTCGTAACGCTGGTCAGACCCCTGATGCTCGATCAGAAGCTTGCCTGGCATGTCGGAAATGCTGGCCGGCAGCGCCAGCCCGTCCCGGGTCTGGATGCGTGCAAAATGCTTCATGGACACCGTTTCGCCGGCCCGCAACAGTGTGCGATCAAACACCGTGTGCGTGGCAATCGACGGGGTGGGACTTGTGTCGACCGGCACATTGAAACGCCACGACTCTATGCCGCGGTTCCAGTCCGAAAATACAAAAGAGAAATCGGCCTTGCCGCGCGCCAGCGGATGATGGTCCGCTATCCGCGCCGAGGCGTAGAGCCCGTTCAGTCCCGTATCCTCGCAATAATCCGGCGCATCCAGCCGCCCGCGGTGATGCCAGATGCCGTCGGAGCCGGTCTTGCCTTGCGCCAGCACGGTGCCGGAACAGCTCAACACGGCAATGGCCGCATCGGGCACCACCCTGCCATCATCCAGCGTCGTCACCCAGACCAGGACATCGTCCCGGCCTGTCTTGATATGCACGCCCAGATTGGTCAGCAGAGCTGTGCTGCGCACATACATCGGTTCGGCGGAGGCCAGCAGCGACTGCCCCAGGCGCGCCGACTCGATCTCCAGAACATGAAAGCCAGGCTCCGTCAAAGGCACGCCTATGACTTCGAAAGGCCGCGGATTCTCGCCGTTCATACCCGGCAGGGTCAGCTTGCGGACCGCCTGCATGCCTTGCAGCGCGGAGAAACCGCGCGCATCCAGGCGGGGCTTATCTTCCTGGCGAGGCGCGCGATCGGCCATGATGTCCTTCAACTGGTTCGCCGTCCAACGCCCATCCTCCAGGCGCCGGACCCGGGCATACCAGCGCAGGACCTCCTTATCGTCCTGCGTTGCATAGTCGCTGACCTTGCCGGCCGACACGGCCAAGTCCTTGGTGCTGAGCGACGCCTCGACATTGCGCAAGGTCAGGGGCACGCTGGCCGGCGCATCCGTTTCGCTGCCATCCGGCGGCAAATGCGCGAAACGCTCTATCACGCCAAATGGCGCGGCCGCGAATTTGGCCAAAGGCGGAAAAGCCGCCGTCTGTATGGCCAAAGGAAATTGATCCGCATTGGCCAGCTCGCGCCCCGCATCATCCTTCAGGCCTTCCGGAAGGATGAGCGATAAGGCGGAGAGTTCAGGGAAAGGGCCTTCGAACCGCACACGCGTCAGGCCCCCTTGATAGCCATTGTCGTCGATGGAAGGCTCGCGTTCGCCCGACGGCGCGGCCAGTCGTATCTTCCTGGCATCGTCGCGCGCTATCGGCGCCGAGAACTCCAGCGACAAAGCCGATACCGGCGTGCAAGGCATGCTGGAATTTTCACGCAGGCAGCTAAAGCTGGCCTTGAACGGCGCGCGCACCGTGTAATCAAAGACCTCCGCCTTGACGCTGGCCACCGCCGGGCGGTCCGAGCCCGCCGGCGTCGCCACCCCCGGACCCACGCTAAGCTGCACCCGGGCCTGCGCGGGAAGGCGGCGCTTGCATTGCAGCAACTGCGTGGCCGGCGTGTCCCACTCGTCACTCATCGAATAATAGACAGCCTTCAGGATGTCGCGGCGCGCCTCGCCCGAAATTTGCCTGACCGGTACGGCCTCGCCCATCCCTTCGACCAGGCAGCGCGAATTGGCGACCAGGCTGTCGGCGTCCACTTTGCCGTTGAATCGCAAGACGAAGACCTGATCCTCGGCTATGGTCTTATCGTAAGGATGCGAAGTCCCTATTACCGGCCCGCCGGTCTGGAACGAAAAACTCGTCTTGCCGGCAACCGTCTCGTTCGCCAGGCTGCGAAAGGACGAACGCAGCGTGGCTTTGCAATGTACCCCCGGACCAGGCGCCTCGTTGAACACATAGGTCCAGCGCTTGGCATCCAGCCAGCGGCCCTGTCCCTTTACAGCGGGATCATCGCAGACAACATCCATCGGAGGGGCTGCCTGCCCATCGCCGAAAGCAATAACAGCCGTATCGAAGGCAAGCTTGACGCTTTCAACCTTGGACACCGTGCCTTGCGGCGTGAACTGGCTGATCTTGACCGCCCAGGCGGGAGACAAACACACTATCGATGCTAAAACTACTGCTGTTATCCTGAACACGCTGGCCTCTCCAACCCGGTTTTCGGCCACGATAGCATTCTTCGGTTAAGGCGTCAGCAGGCCGGAGAAGGCGCAAAACGCTGGCGCCGCATCGCTAGGCAAGCTTGGACGGTTTATGTAATAATTGCGGGCTATCTGGCGATGTACGCAAAATGCGTCCCCGGATACGCCCCTCTAGCTCATGCCTGGTTAGAGCAGCGGACTCATAATCCGTTGGTGCCGTGTTCGACTCACGGGGGGGGCACCAGATTTAAAGCCTTGATTCATCAGGGTTTACACAAACAGCGTCCTATAAATTAAATTGAATTTATAGGATTTTGTGCCAAATCTGTACCAAATTATCATTTTTCACATGATTAAAACCTTCAAGAAAAGGTGTGAAAAATGGGTACGATTACAAAGCGAGAAACGGGCTACCTTGCCCGTGTCCGGCGCAAAGGGCACATTCTCTCCAGGACGTTCGATGGGCGACCAGAAGCAAAAATCTGGATTGGCCAGGTCGAAGCGGCGATAGACTCCGGTTATTACCGTGACGACACGCAAGCGCGGAACACAAAGTTTGGGGATTTGCTCAAGGACTACCGTGAAAAGGTCACGGTCAGGAAGAAAGGCGCGCAACGGGAAGCCTTAAAAGTCCGCCGCCTGGAACGTCAGCCTTTCGCAAAGCTCCAGTTGTCTGAGCTCAGGGCGCGACACTTCATTCAATTTCGTGATGATCGCCTTGCGTCAGGCCGTACGCCGGCGACGGTACGCGGCGACCTGGCGATTCTGTCGTCAATCATCAATCACGCCCGGAAAGAATGGCAAATCAGTTTGCCAGAGAATCCCCTCTCCCTAGTTAAAAAGCCCAGCGTGCGTAATGCCCGCACCCGTATTCTTAAAGGGCAAGAAGAAACGTGCTTGCTCCGGGCTATCGAGCCTCGCGGCCAGGACGGCAATAAAAAACCGATCGGACCCGAGCTGCGGTGGTTGTTTATCCTTGCTGTTGAAACCGGCATGCGCCGGGGCGAACTGCTCGGCCTGGACTGGGCCGACGTGCACATTAAAGAGAGCTGGGTGACGGCCCGCGACACAAAGAACGGTGACGATCGAGACATTCCACTAACGCCGGCCGCAACTGAGGTTTTCCGTGAAATTCGGGGCGATGAGATCAATAAAAAGGGTCGTGTTTTCAATCTGACGGGCAATGCCGTCACCTGGCGCTGGCGCTATGCGCTTGAGCGGGCTCAAGCCCTCTATATAGAGGATTGCGAGAAAACCGAGATAAAG
This sequence comes from Pollutimonas rozaliensis, assembly GCF_048751585.1. Lineage (NCBI taxonomy): Bacteria > Pseudomonadati > Pseudomonadota > Betaproteobacteria > Burkholderiales > Alcaligenaceae > Pollutimonas > Pollutimonas rozaliensis. The sequence continues at coordinate 312,168 of NZ_JAZHOB010000007.1, forward strand.
CCCGATCCTAGCTTCTTACAAGACCTGCGCTGGCACGATCTGCGACACGTCGCAATCACTCGGCTCGCTGAAATCGTTCCCGACACACTCGAGCTAAGCCGCATCACGGGGCACAAGACCCTGGCCATGCTTCGCCGCTACTACAACCCCCACGCTAAAGATTTGGCCGTAAGACTTGCCCAGCGCATTGCTGCACGGGCTTCTTAATGTTTTTTTCGGAGATTTGACATGCAAAAAAATGAAGTCAGTGAAGTAGACGGCGGACAGGCTCTGGAGGCCTTTGCGAAGGAGCTTGTGGGCACAGATCCCGTCGCAAATCTCAATCTCACAACATTTAACCATCATGTCGGGGGGGTGTTGATGACGAATATCAACACGCTCGAAGACCTGCTTTTGGCTGTTCGCTTGATGCGCTCATTTGGTGAAAAGCTCCGGCGCTTCTGCGCTGGGCGGCTCGTAGCAAAGTTTGAGCTCGATCCGTTGCTTGTAGACAGTCACAAAGACTCCGACGAGTTTGCCGCCGGCTACACGTTCACGAAAAAATTAACGAGAGACGCGCTCAGCGCGCAGCCCCCCTTTAATAGAAATGGAGCAACGACATGCAACAACAATCATTAAACATTGAAGATCTAGCACTTCCGGTCTGTTTGCAAGAAATATTGGACTTTGAAAAGTCGCTTGATCGTCGACAGCACCGGACAGAGCTCTCGCGTGCTTATCGTTCTGCCGAAGCTAAAAGCCGACTATTCGCTGAGCGCCTAGAACGTCATGAGCAGGCCGGCACGGGCTTGAACCTCAATCTGCCTGTGTTCGTCAGCGTCGACAGCGTTCAGGCCTTTGAGGCGCTGGCAAATGAATTCGTCGGCACTTGCGACACTGACCCGATCGCCGACCTCCACTTAACGATGTTTAACAACGCTGTCGGCGGCTGGTTGCTGAACAACATCAAGACGCTCGATGATCTTTTGTTCGCTTTGAGTCTTTTGAGTTCAATAGATAATGAGTATGTCCGACATGCCTGCGCCGGCCGGCTTGTTGCACGGCTTGAGTTGGACCCGCTAATTGTTGACCCGACGATGAACGGGCATCGTGAAATTTTAGAATTCCTCGATTTTCATAACAAGGCGGATTGGGGCAACGGTCACGATGAGTTCGCGGCGGGCTTCATGTTCACCAAGAAGATCTATGCTCGAGCATCATTGACGGAGGGTGTTAGGTGGGGGCTTGGAAATATACAAACTCACGGTGAAAACTTTCACTTTGAGTTTCGGCAGGCCGGGAGCAGTGTATGGCATCGCTCACTCCACTTAGCAAGGCCTCGCAACGAGGCAGCAGCGCTCGTTAATCGATACAACGCCGAAGATAAGACCATTGTGTACCGTTATGTGCAATGGGACGGCGAGTAAAGAAATAAAAACTATCGTGTTTAAAATCAAATAGTTAAAGTGAATTAGTGAAAGATCAGATCCATCAAAAAAAGGCCCTCCGGGGCCTTTACTCGTTGCGCGGTTGGTGTCCGCCCGGTGGCGGACACCAGGCGGCACAGCCGCCTACTCTACTGGCTCCGCCTCCTGTACGCCGGCGAGTGACCGGACGAGACGCAGCCGAGCCTCATTGGCGTCGAAGTCGTCTTTATATGCGCCGGCTGGCCAGCCTCTCTGATTGTCAGCTGTAACGCACAATACAAGCCCGTTATAAACCAATAACTGTTGAATCGTATGTGCTGGGATCCAAGTGGCATCATCAGGTCTCGTGATCGCATCGGGCTTGTCGCTGATCAGCACGCGGACGTATTGCCCTATGCTCCAAACGTCAAAATCAATCATGGCACTCTCCTTTAGTTGCTGGGCGCGGGGTGGTACGTCTGTACGTGCGCTGGCGTCACGGGCCGACTGCTTTGCGCGGCAAGGTGGGCGTCCAGCTCGACCGCGGGGGCCGAGATGCTTTTCGGGTTCTGCTGCTGACGAAGATACGCATCGCGCTTCAACTGTTCCGCTTGGCGCTGTTGCCTGGCTTGAGCTTCCTTCTCAGCGTCGACGCGTTGCTGTACCTGGGCGCTTTGATTCGCTTCGTGCTTTTGAGAGTGCGGCAGAGCATGGCGCAGCTCGGCAAGTTCAAGATCGGAATCATTTTTCTCCCAGTTCGCGGTTGCTGTTTTCAGAAAATCCGCTTTGGCAGTCTCAAGATGCACAGTGACTGACTTAAGTTTTTGTTGCTCAATAGCAAGCTGCTTTTCGGCTTTCTCGATTGCTTCATTGAGCTTGTTTATATTTTTATAGTCACTGCCAAACTGGCGCATAAGCAGACTGACAGCGCTCTGAACGCTACCGATCTGCTCGCGATCAAAGCGTAGATCTTTTAATGCATCTTGAGCAATTTCAAGATTAATTTTTTGAGTATCGAGGTCAGATGCGAGACTTTTGACTGACTTGTCTTGCTTCATCAGTCTTTCGGGCCGCTGCTGTTCAAGATTAACGATTCGGTTTTTAATTTCTTCTGAAGCTCCAAAATAATCGACGTACAGACGATCGCGAATCTTAGAAACTTGCTGAATCAATGCACCATAGTCAGACTCATTTGCACCGCCCCAGTCTTTGTTAACTCGCGCACGATGCAAATAATCATCAAGCACTTGCTCCCCAGCTCGGGGAGGTGTGGGCTGGATGGGCAATTCACCTTTTAGTTTTTCAAGTCTGTAATGTTGGAACTCAGTTGCACCTTCTTGCTCTGCGGGATGATGCATAACAGCTGCAATTTTCAAGAATAAATTCGGGTTTGTGCCTTGAAGCTGCTGTATCTCTCTATCGAGATGATTCAGAACAACGTCTAAAATTTCGTGGGGTTGATCATCCCCTTGGTTTTCGTCTTGATCAAGTCGCAAGTATTCAACATACGAAAGCGGCCCTTTTGCAAAAGCGGGGGCAACGTAATGATTCGATATTTCAAGAATTTCAGCGTGCGTCATCATCGAATATACCGTCTCAAGATTTTTTGTTCGCAGTGCGGGATTTCGTTTCATGGTTTTTTTCCTAAAAAAGTATGGTTGGGTTAAAACTTCGGTCGTGGGTGATGGTCCTGCGCTGGACTGACCGTCTCTCCAGCGCGTGGGTGATCGCTTTTCGGGCGTCCGGCCGAAACGCTTTTCGCGTTCTGCTGCTGTTGAAGGTATGCGTCGCGCTTCGCTTGCTCCTGTTGCTCTTTTTGCTGCGCCTGGGCTTCCAGGGCCGCTGCTTCCCGGGATTCTGCGCGGGGCAGCTCTTCGAGCAAGGCATTGAGCTCTGGCTCGATTTCTTGCGTCCAGCGCGGGCCGTTCTCTGCTTTAAATTGGGTCCAAATTTTGTTGTATTGCGCCTCAATTTTCGTCAGCTCAGCTCGCGTCGAGGTAAGCTCTTGCTGTCGCATTTCCAGTTGCCCCGCCACTTCTTTTTCTTCAGTGCGATCGAAGATCGGACGCAACAGCTTTTCGATGAGGGTTGACGTTTTGGTAAGCTCCCCGAGCTTGCTTTGAAGCTCCGACACTTCTGCAGAGAGTTCATTAACTGAGTGGGTTGTATTCAACCGCTCTTCATGCAAGCTAAAAGGTCCGTCGCTTTCCATCTTTTTCATGAAAAGTCGGTCGGGGCGAAGACCTTGAAGTTGTCGAATCCGGCTTTTAATCGCGCGGGGCGACATGCTTTGCATGCCACCAGCTTTGCCAGATTTTCCCGTTTTACCGTTCTCGTCATCTTCATCAATCGCGGCTTCTCGCTTTTTGTTTTTCTTCTTCTCTGCTGCCGCCGTTTGCTGTGTGATTGGGGTGTCGGGTGCGGTCGAGATATCAGCAATCGATTGCTGTAAGCTCGCAAGTAGTTGCTCTGTCGCGTTCATAAGTTCTCCGATTTGATGAAGCTTTTCGAGCTTCTTTTCGCTTAAAGTTGTTGCTTTTTTAAGTTTGATTTGCAAACCGATCTGCGCTTTTTCTTGATTCTTTTTGATGCTTGCAAGTGCGGTGGTTTGCATCTTGTCCAGCTGCACGCTCTTCTGTTGATACTGCTGCTGTGTGCTCTCGATCTTGTCTTGAACGTCTTCGAGCTTGAGCATTGCATTCACAACATCGGGCATTCCGCCAAACCCCAACCAAACAAGCAGCTTGTGCATAAGGATGGACAAAATTGTGAGGTTCTCAGTCACGGAGTACTTCGTGTAATCGAACCACTCTTCCTGCCGCTGCTTGCGCTTTGCCAAGTCCAAAACCGCGTCGGCAATCTTCTTTTTTGGCGACCAGTTTTCTAAGATGTCGAGTGGGTCGGCTTGCTGCTTTTCAAGCAAAGCTTGCAATTGATCAAGCTGATCTTGTGTTGACTCGATGTCTTTTTGTAGTCTCGCGTACTCTTCTGCCAACCTAATTTTTTCTTCTGCGGCGGCAATGGCGCGGTCTCTGATTGCGTCCAGTTTTGTCGAGTCCTTACCTTCCCGCCGGCGGTTCACGGCTGCGGGGCCGGCGTGTTCTGTCGCCAGTTGGTCTAAGCCCAATTTTTCGAAAGATTCGTGTTCGACACGATCATCGAAACCTGCTTTTTCAAGTACTTCGTTGACGATCTGAGCCCAGACCGGCCGAGCCCAGGTTGCGCTGTTTTCTTTCTTGGCCCGCTGGCACGCGATAGCATCAAGATCGCGATTCTTGTTTCCAAAACCTCCTGTTTCAGCGTCAACAGTCGATGTCGAAACCAAAATGTGGACGTGGTAGTTTCCGTTGTTCTTTTCGTTATCACGAAAAGGATCAATGATGTGAAATTGCTGCGGGTCCTTTTTGAGCATGTATTCAGTCACAACATGTGGCGCGTGCAAACTAAAGTCCACTGCAACACCATATTTTTCAGTAACCGCTTTCGCGAACCTTTCACAAATCTCGAAGCGCTGCTCATCGTTCAGAATGTGCGGAAGATCGGCAACCGCTTCCCGCGCAGTTACTGACGCGGGGTGCCTGTCGTGCAGATCAGCTCGCGACCAAAACTCGATTCGATCTTCGCTCTTGCCCCCGGGCAGATACACGCGCTGGACTGGGTTTAACACTCCTTTTTTCTTACGATAGTCAAAGACAAGTCCTGTCCTTTCACATTCGATCTTTGTGCCATTGCGATACGCAATGCGCGACATGAGCGGCGCTTTCGTACGTTCAAGTTTCTTCAAGTGAAAGTGGATATGTTTGATCATGTGAGCTGAAAAAAATTGTCGGTCGAACATAAAAAAGAGAGCGAAACAGAAAAAAAGGTGGGACAAAAAAGAAGCGTCGCGATGTCCCAACTTTTCAGAAAAGCACACAAATCGCGCTACACGCTTTTGCTTTTTTCTTTGTTCCGAAGGGACCGCACGCAACCCCCGGTTGCTCTAAGTGCGCTCTTGTTGTCACAAGAGGAACCAGCGAGTTATGTACCAGTCTAGGTTTTTAAGCAGCAGATTCAAGGTTCTGCATGTGTTTATTTTCATTATTTTCAATAGTGGTAAGCATCGATATATGCATAATTTCCACTAAGGTTTTTTTTGCACAAAACAGAAAATAAATAGCCTGAAAACCTGGACTTAAAAATCTTTATGCTCAGAATGGTGTGTGCGCGTAACCAATTCGGAGCACACACATGAGCGACATTGAAAAACTGATCGAAGAAACAAAAAAGAAGCTTGCACAGCTCAAAGAGCGCCAGCGCATTGAGCGGGCGGCTGAACGAAAACGACTAAGCGCTGAGAATCGGAAAGCGGACAGTCGTCACAAAATGCTGGTCGGGATTGGCATTCTGCAAGCGATCAAGAACAAGCGCATGAGTGAACAACAGCTCATAGCGCTTATCAGCGACGGAATTACAAATCAAAGCGATCGCGAATTTCTTAAGCAGTTTTATGACATCCCCATGCCTACCGCTACCGCGCTAGCGGCTCCGGCTCACGCCGACGCACAACAACAATAAAAAGGCGACGATTATGAGCGACGACAACAAGCAGTTTTTTATAAATAGGCATCGGTTTGGAAGCCTTACTTATGTGAAGCAGTTCTTACAGGACACACAGTTGAATCCGTTCTCATTTGTACGCGTCACACTGACGAAGATGATCAGCAGCGAAGCGCTCCTCTTCAATCTGAAGCTTTTCGTCTTCATGATCGTGCTCTTCAGCAGCATCAGAATCATTCAGTTTTTGTTGGGAGCTGCATCATGAAACTTAAGAAATTCGTGTGTGCCACTTTGCTGTTGTCAGCAACAACAGCTTATGCAGATATCTGTGCTGACATGAACAACTCAACAGCTGGGGCCGTCGCCCAGCGACAACAAGAAATCGACAAAGATCCGCGTTTTGAAGAGATTGAGCGGCAACGTCGGGCCGATCAAGAGTGCATGCTTGATTTGAGCAAAGAGCTCGGCGACGTTGTCAGCGCCGACGGCTATGGATTGGGCGCAATCATCGATGATGTTTTCAAACAAGTCAGCGCCAGCATCTGCAACGTTCAAAACAATCCGGCAAGGCAGCATGCCGGGTTCGGCGGCAGCGTTGCCAAGGCACCCCAGTCGGTCACAGCCCCCCGTTCTGAACCTTCAATTACTGGCGCACAGCCATTTTCAAGCCCACTCGCGACACCTCCGGTCGTGCAACAGCCAGCCTCGAATCCATCGTCTTCCACCTCCAGCGTCTGGACTCGCCTGAACGAAGCTATGGCTGGCCGACCTATCAACAAATAAGGGGAATCAACATGTTGAAGTTAATCGCGCTTGCAGTATCGATTTTTGTATTTTCTGGCACACCCTACGCAAAGAATATTGCCGAGAAAGGCGAGTGGCTTTCTGAAAAGCTTGGCCTTGAGCCTTTCAGCTACCCAGAGCCCGAACCGCCACGGACTCGTGCTCAAGCAAAGGATCAATTTGCGCCACAACCTGTGCCGCCTGCGGCACAGGAAAACCCCGCCCCGAGAGCGGCGGCGTTGCCGCCTGGTGACCAATCAGGAATTAAGAAAAACGATGTTTGGAAACGATTGAACGACTCGATGATGGGCCGTCCAGTCCAACAGTCTGGAGATGTGAAATGAATTTCAAATACTCCATCGTTGCCGCTGCCGCCGTCTTGGGCGGCGCTGTCGCGCCCGGCACAGCTTCTGCCTACACAAAATGTACCATCACCGCGGAATGCCTGATCGAGATCCGAATGGCAAAAAATGAAATCAATCGGAATATTGATGACTTCGATCGCAATACAACACGAGCAATCGACACAGCCAGGTCTGACATTATCGATGCGCTCGGCCGGCAAACCTCGTCGCTCTCGGGGCAACAATCGAAAGCAGTTGAGACACAAAATCGACATGCGGAAGATGTTGCGATCGCTCGAGAGAAAATCGCAATTGAAAAGTCGTCCCCACAGCTGCAGTGCAACGTCGCGAGCGGTAGCAAAGGCCCTCGAAGCGGCGGCGTTGATGCGACCGCATACGCCGGCGCCGGCGGTGCAAAGTCGGGACGCTCGAATGTTCCCGATCAGCTGAAAACAGCTTGGAATCGGGCCGATCCTGCATCTGCTGTCCCGGCTCCACCGGATCCGCAAATTACTCGGGTCGATGTCGGCGCGGGCTCATGCGCCGGCTTTGCGGGAGATCCCAGCTCTGCTCGGGGCATGATGTGTAGTCAAATCAACGGTTTGAAGATAAACAGCAGTCCTTTTTTTGATGCAGATATAAAAGCTGAAACGCTGTTCGACGGACCTCAAAAACCCGGCGCTGCGCGGACTCAGCTCACAGTGACTGCAAAAGACAAGACAGCTGAACGTGACGCTCGCAATGCCGCACTTTTCCAGCTGTCTGCACCACTGCCGCCGCCCGGAATTTCTAAGCAAGCGGTGTCGACTGACGCCGGCGTTGCATATGTTGGTGAGCTTACAGCGTATCAAGCACAAGTTTCGCTCGCATCAAAACCCGCGAGGGATTATGACGCGCTCACTACTTCAAACGCGCAGACGAAAGACGCGCTGCAAGTACTTTTACGTGATCCGACAACTGCGGGTTTTGTGACAACAAGGCTCGATGAAAGCTTCAAAAACTGGAAATCCGAAGGGGTTTCTGCCGTGGAGCTTCTTGATCTCGAAGTCGAAAAACGCGTCGGAAATGAAGATTGGTTTAAGTTCTACGCTGGGGCTACCGACGTTGAAAAAGCCGCTGAAATTCCGTTGATTCTTGCTGCTCAGCAGAGAATGATTTTTCAGCTACTTCAAGAAGTCAGAAAAGCGAACGTAATCGCTGGACAGCAGCTCGCTTTGCAGCTTCAACAAACGTCGCTACCAAAGCTGGAAGCGCTTGCGCAAGCGGCAAACGGCAAGCCGGCACAGGTCGGTGCACAAGCACAATAAAAGAGGCATTCGATGAGAGCAAAAAACACAACAGCACGCCTTCTTTTTGCCTTTGCCGGCCCCGCCCTCGCGGGCGCAGCGCACGCACAGTCACAGCTAGGAACGACGTACGATGAGATCGTCGCCGCCGGCGCTGCGCCTGGTGACAAGTCACGCGAGATTCTATACAACTTACTGTCCGATTTTTCTGTAAATCCGTTCACAGAAATCGGCGCTGCGAACACACTTCTGGGCAACCTTTTTTTTATTTTCAACTCCGGAATTTTTGTTGTCGGCACGGGACTTCTGACATATTTTCTGCTGTCCACTGTCGCCCAGACCGCCCATGAAGGGGAGGTACTGGGAAAACGAATAAACGGGCTCTGGGTACCGATAAGAGTTACGTTCGGTGTATTCGGTATGCTGCCTGTTTTCGGCGGATTTTCTCTCGCACAAGCAATTCTTATGCTCTTTGTCACGCTCGGAATCGGTCTTGCGAATCTTTTGACAACGAGCGCGATCGATCAGACTGAGCAGTTCAATGCGCTGATCCCGCCGCCGGGCATCGCGACGGACGGCACACAAACATCGTTTTCAAAAGAGTTCGCGCAGAATCTTTTTCTAATGAATGTTTGCGTTGAGAGCGCGAAACGGTATCACGCTGACGCTACGAACTCGTTCAACACTCGCGCAGAACCGCGTATGAGCATGCGCCCCTTGGGGCGCGAAACCCAAATCGAGTCGCTGGGCATCCCGGGCTGGGGCAACAGTTGCGGGAAGATTTTGCTCAAGCGCGATGGCGGTAGGCAATCAAACTGGTACACGCTTGGGTATCGTTCAGCAGCGGTAAATTACGAGGAAATTAACGCACTTTCTGACGTTGCGTACGAGAAAAAATCAGACGTGTTGCTCCAGATGAACAATATGCTCAACGCAGAAGCGATCGCGTTCGTCAATGCGTATTATGATCCAGCGTCGGAGTCCGAGTACAGGCTTGATATTTCGATGTTTTCTCGTCTCGCGATTCAAGCAAATGATGCTGTTTCGCAAGCTGTCAAGCAAGCGGTCGATGGCACAAGTTCGGCAGAAGAAAGCAAGCAATCGGCACTCACAGAAAGCGCTAGAAACGCGATCCGTGACGGCGGCTGGATCACTCTGGGAAGTTGGTACAGCACCTACGCAGAAGTGCAAGCAGCGCTTCAGAGTGCGGCTTACAACGGACAACTGATCGAGACGCCCATTAAAATTAACGAAAGCGCACAAAACGGCACCCTGACGCGACTTGTGAGTGCTGCGCAGAGTTATCTTGAGCGTCCCGTTGCTGTCGCCGACAGCGATTTTGCAACGAATTCGCCCGGGCGCTGGCTTGTCGATAGCATTTTTTCGGGCATTGCTGTTGATAGCGCCGGAAAGGGCATGGTCAATCCAATCACAACAGCAAAAAATATGGGCGATTGGATGATCAACGGTGCAATTGCTATGTATACGCTATCAACGCTTTCAGAAATGATCCCGGGCGGTAAAACGGTGCTTGATGTTGTCGGAAAGATCCCAGGACCAGGCAAAATCGCATCGATGTTGAAAGCAATTTTTAGTGATCTTGCAGCGCTACTCCCCGTCATCGGATTACTGCTGCTTGTGATCGGCGGCATGCTCAGTATTTACGTTCCGTTGATCCCATTTTTCACCTGGTTTTCTTCGTTGATCGCATATTTTGCAAGCGTCATCGAGGGTTTGATTGCTGCCCAAATTTGGGCGTTCGGGCACTTGAGCCTGGACGGCGAAGGTATGGGCAATAAGACGGAAAAAGGTTACGTGTATTTATTGAACATGCTCTTACGCCCGCCGCTCATGGTTTTGGGATTTTTCTTTGCGTCTGCAATCCTTGTTTTGCTGGGCACTTTTTTAATTCAAGAGCTGCGCACTGTCATTGAAAACGTGCAAGGAAATTCAATGACCGGGGTCATTTCGATCTTCGGTTATTTGACTGCTTTTGCTATAATACTAGTTACGCTTGTCTCGACGGTTTTCAGTATGATTTTTGAAATCCCAGATCGTGTTATTTCTTATCTCGGTGGCGGACAAGAAGCGCAAATGGGACGCAACATGACGAACGAAGTGCAAGGACAAGCACATAATGCGGCCCGCTGGGCCGGCGGTGCTGGGCACGCAATGCAAGTCGGTCGAGCGGGTTTGCAAACTGCAAAAGCTGCAAGCGCAGCAAAGAACGGAGCTGAAAAATGAATGGATTGATCACTAAAAAACAGGCAGCTACAGCTCAAAACAAGATTGCTCTTGCCGCAGCTGGCTTTGTATTTGCCGGCATTCCTGGCTTTTTTCTTGCCGCGACCGCGATTATCAGCTGGCAGGACGGCGGCTATAAAGACTTCATTCCAGTTTTTCTTGCTATTCCAGCTTTCGCGATAATTTGCGGGATCTACGCGCTTAGAAAAGCGCCCGCTACGCGGGATCTACTCAAGCGATATCAAGCACAGCAAAACAGTCAATAAAATCTTGAAGCGTCACAGGATAGCCCCGGCACAGCGCCGGGGTTTTTATTTGGTGCCGCCGTCGATTAGCCGGGTTAAGAAACTGGCCGGCACGGCGCCAGGCGATGCAATGTTGCTGCTGAAAACGACTGATGGCGAATTCCGACTGTATGTCTTACCGCTCTTGGATTTCAACCTACCCAGCGCCGCAATAATCTCGTCTGCTGGCGAACTGCAGCCAGCAACCATTACAGGCTTCTTTTCGTTCAATATGAGGTTGTCCCATGCCTGAGCGCGGGCCTGGTTGTTCGCCTGGCACAGAACTTGGTTGGACAGATCACGCGAATGCTCTCCCAGCAAGGGGGCTACAAAGGTGTAGATCGTCACGTTATCGAGCTTGTTTAAGTCTTTTTCAAGCTGGCGGGTATAAGGGCATGTCGGGTCAGCAAACACAGCCATCTTGCGACTGCCATCCCCATGCACGCGAACGATAGCGTGCTGCAAGGGCAACGTATTGAAGTCTAGGCCGTTCTCCCAGCCAGGTACCCTCACAGCACGAATGCGACCTTTGTACGCAGGTTGTGGCGCTGTTTGGCTGTAGTCATGCCACTTGTAGTTCGATGGCCATCCAGCTGGCTTTGAGTCCATAGCAGATGTCGACACGGAGTTAGAGGCCAGGCTACTAACGGCATTGACGCCTTCTTTGACTACCGCATCTACAGCGGAATTGAGCAAACCTTCAAAGTTGAATTGCGCTTGGGATACGAGGGGAAAAGCGGCCAATGCCAGCGTTCCAATCATTAAGCGGTGCATCACTTTATTTCGCATTTTGTGCCAGGATTGTGCTATTGCGTTTTGCAAGCTCGAGCTCTTCCAGGTAGAGAACGTCGTCCGCAACTTTGCGTGATCGATCTTCCTTTTCAGCCAAGCCTTCCAAAAACTCGATTGCGGCTTCCATCTTTGGTTTCATCTTCCTGTAGATGACATAGCACGCCAAAGGCAACACAGCAACACAGGCAAAAAAGGTAAATCCCATCGCAAACTCTGGATCTTGATGAAAGCGACGCAGGCTTTGTTGATTCAGATAATTGAAGCCGATGATGAGGGCACAAATTCCCCCAGGAATAAACGAGAGAATTCCCACTGTATAAGCCATATAGCCGTACAAGCACACGCGCCGCGCTGCCTTACACCTTTCTTGCGTGGCCTCGTCGAGACTCTTAATATCGTACTTTTTCATCGTCCCCACCCTCGACTAACACGCCTGAATTGTGTATGTTTTTTACAGAATAAGTCTAAATAGTACACGTTTCAGCATCTTTACTCGAATTTGTACAAAGTGTGCACTTTTATCAAATATGCTCAAAGTTGTAGAAATAAATAAAGGTATGGGTTTTCTTGAGTTTGCCGGGCAAATAGATAAGATGGACTTGTTGTGTAGTTGCTTGTTCTCTTATTTGCCCTAGCTAACCCGCCGGGGCATTTTTTTACGCGTCCACCGCAGGCTCGTGATCGTTCACCAGTCCTTCCTCAGCGAACGCCCAGCCGACAAATCCCAACAAAGAAATGGCTTGATAAGAAAATATTTCGGTGCCGTAATCAGTTTGGTTGCCGTGTAATACCCTATGCCGACTCAATTTATTAGGGCGAGGCTTGCTCATTGGGTGCTGCTCTGTTAGCGACGCTAGAAAAGCTTTGGCCAGCTTGGGCAAGTCTTGTTTATCGAGCCAGCCTGCAATTGCGGGCCGATTTTTATCGAGATTGAAAACTGACTTTTGTGTAACGCTGTAGGCAATTCCTTCAGCGCAAATCAGAGCTAATGGGATGGATGCCAGAAATCGACCCTCATCATGAAGCCGGAACATTTCCTCGATCAGTGGCGCGTGCTTCGGATAATCAGCTAGTAGGCGTTTCTCAACGTCCGTTTTGATGGCCTTCAACATTGCCATGAATAGTTCGTCAAGTTGAGCGGCGTCTTCGCCACACTCGTCAATGTCCGCAGTAAACGTGTAGAACGTCTCTGGTTGAATGAACCAATTCTGTCGTGCGGCGAAACGCAACGCCCGCTCATCACGTGCATGCAGCGCATCCCAGTCGATTCTGGGGATATTGAATTTCGGAATGTTGATCTTCGGAAAATCAAATATAGGCAGCTTTGGTAGCTGGAAGTTGTTGGCGATTGAGGAAGCGAACGCATTGATCGCAAGCGGTGGCCGCCATAGGCGCTGAATACGCTCTACAGCGTCGCCTATGGCCGGCGAAACTATGTGTCCCTGATACTTCAAAAGTGAATCGGACAGCTGCTTGACGGCTTTTAGCTGGTTATTTTCGTCGTCCATGAGATTCCCATGCATGATCTGGTCTCGCCGATTGTAACTTTGAAGCAAGTCCGTCATCTGCAGACCGGAGCCGCGGAGCGGCCAGTTGCGCAGGGGGGACCGCCAACGGCGGGGGACAGGCTACTGTCCACGGGGGTCGAAGGGCTGGCGAAGCCAGACAGGGGGCAGAGCCCCGGCCCTGGGTTTTGGTTCAACGTTGAGACGCGTAAAGAATTGTGTCTCTCAGCTCGATCACCTATAATTGCGGCAGGCATATGTAGATGCCTGCCGTCCGCATCGGCAAAGTTAACTCACTACCTACATGCAGTACCACGTTGGAATCTCCTTTAGATTCCTCATTGAGCGGACCCCTGGGGAGCATATTTTGTGAGATTACAGCGATGGATAACATCATCACTTGGGCCGATATCGCCCTCATCAAAAAAACCGCTAAAGCCAACAAGCAGGCACAGCCCCTCTTGAGTCATACACAACGGCTTGATGCGGCAGCGCATGATCTATATGGCGTTCGTCATTTTCATGAGTTTCAAACCCGATACCATGCCCAAATAGACGCGTTTGCTCGACGTGACGAAAGTGGTGGCGCTCATTACTGCAAGTATTGCAGGTTCACGTTCGATGGGAGCTATGCTCCTGACGTTAAAACGCATCGTGAACTCCACAAACGCTTCGAGGAAGCCCATACGACCCTAGGTTACTTGCCTGACGGCTATCAAAGCCGTGAGAAAACTAAGCGCCTGGGATATGACTGGATGCTTTCCCCAAATAAGCATACACAACGTGAAGGTGCTCTTGCGGTCCTACTGGCGCAATTTGAACGCTCATTAGAATCGGCGATCGAAGCCGGAACATGGCCAAAACACCCGTACTTTCCTGAGTATGTATCGTTCATAATTGGTCAGGCGAACAATATTCCAGAAGCGATCAGGGCAGGCTTGGAAATAGAGTTTGGCCGGGTGGACGTAATCCCTGCGGGCCAGTCTTCATGGTCGAGCCGCTTTGCCACGCCGGCACGAACTACAGCTAAAGCTGAAATTCTGGTTCGTTCAAACGACCTTCGCACCTCGATTATTGAAGCCACAAGCAATTTCGATAAGGCTGATACGCTCGCCTAGGCGGAAAAATCGGTAAATATATGAAAACTACGGCAAGGCCCACCGGGCCGCGTCAGGGGCGCTGTGCGCCTGTCGTGGGGAGACGCTGGTTAACTCCCGTACCGTAGGCCGTCCACGCCCTTGCGGGGTGGGCGGGGCAGTTGTCCTGGGGCGGGCGCGTGTAGCTTGCGCTGGCCACTCAAACTACGGTGATATCTCTGTAAGAACCTTCGATTGAATAAAAATAAAGATTGAAAAATAAGGCGAAGCCTTTTTCGGCGCGGGGTTTTCTATGCAGTCAGCAGGCGGCCGTTTCCTGAGATGGCCGCGCCTGTACCTGGGGGTCTATGCAGCCCCCTCAGGGGGCCTTGATATAGGGAGGGGGAGCCGCGCAGCGGGGGAACCCTTGGGTGCCCCAGAGTGCGTTTTCGCACTCGCTCTGATTAAATAGAGATTAAAAAGAGATTAGGCAAATTTTGCAACTCGCTCAAACCGCCTATTCACGCAAGTTTCGAGCGATTTATGAAATTATAAAAGTGCACCGAACGCCGTACTTTTGTGCATCGAACGCCGTACTTTTGTGCATCGAACGCCGTGGCCAAAGTGCATCGAACGCCGTGGCTGTGAACAACTTTTAAGCCAGCTGTTTCCTCCTGGCCACCTCTTTTTTAATGGCCTTCTTTTGCAGATGACGCTGTTGTGTAGCAGTACCGGAACGAGTGACGTGTACAGTGTCACTGCTCTTCTCAATTTTCCAAGCACCTACAAAACCCAATTCAAGAAGCGCGTCGAGCGCTTCGCGCAATTGACGTCTGAATGAGGATAGCTGCGGATTCTTGCTACCACTCAGTTGATACAGCGTCGTCACTTTTAGCGGATACGGGCTAGCGTGGGAGCTGTACCAGCCGTGCAGCCACAGGGCAAGCGGCTTGCGACGAAGAGCCTGGCGAATCGAACGGTCAACCTGAGTCCAGCCTGTGTCATATAGCGCCAGCAAGGCCGAGTCGAACTGAATCACGTAGTGCTGGGTTTCCTCGTCTCTAAACCCTTTGAACAAATTTCCGAAAAACGTGTTCTTTCCTTGGTGCGTGATCTCAATACCACCGCTGTAAAGCCGAGCAATCGCATTTTTAAGCCAATTATGCTGCTCACCGCCTTCGTCCCTCCCCATTGATTTCAAGATTTCGTTTGCGCTGACATGCACCAACGAACTCATGGGTTGCCTACGAGCCAGGTGAACTAGTATTTCCAAAACATCCAGATCAGACTGATCAAGCTGAATGCCGGTGAACCTGACCTCAGTACCCTCCAGGCTGCCTACGAGCTCGCGAAGCATCGTTCTTCTGCTCTTCGATTGCACTGCTGCGAATAGAGCCGTGCGAAGCAAGAGGTTAGGGATTCCGGCCATCGAATCAGGCCAAGTGGGAAGTGTTCTATGGTCGGGGATGGCTACCGGTTCAACCACGGCCGGAGCGACGCTACGCGCCTGCATCTCCAATTCGAGGAGCCGCATCCGATCGCCGGGGCGCATACTCTCCCTGGTCGTGACGAACCCTGTGGCCAGCTGGTCCAGCATTTCAGCTCTTAATACGGGCCGAGCTGATTGTTGCGCGGCCGACCGCGGCGTTTCTTCGGCGCTTCATTCTGCTGTGCGTCAGCCAGTTTTTTGAAGTAGCTCCTGACCTGGCCCGCTGGCCAGCATCGAAGGCGATTCACTCGCTGGTCCTTGATTGGCGGAGGAATAACGCCTTCTCGGACGTACTTGCGGAGCGTCGGCATCGCAATGCCGCCATGCACCAGGCAGAACATCTCCCCAGTGACAAAGGCTTCTGCGGGCAATCGCTTGAGCTCGGCCCAGGCTTGCTCATACTCTTCGAATGTGATGTATTTCCGTTTTGACATGGCTATATAGATACGTAAACGTTATAATTCAATTATTAGTACGTTATCTATTAATACAACAATCGCCAAATCCTATATATAAAATTTAATTATTAGTACGTATATTTCCAATCTATGAATGAGAAAACAACAGGAAAGAAACGAGTGGGCCGCCCAGCAGTTGCCGAAACCGCCGAACATCGGGCCCTGCTAGGGCGCCAGGCGCTCGTCTTTCGCACAATACAAAGCCTCAGCGGACTGTCCAACGCTCAGCTAGATCGCCTTTTTACCGGAATCACCAGTAAAGGCAACGAAGGCAAAGCCTGGCGGCGCTGGGTAGCGGGCGAGCAGCGATGCCTCAATTTTAACGAAGTGTGTGATGTGGCCAGGTCAAACGGTTGGCTTAATGACGTTGCCACCAGTGCCCTGGAGCATGCAGACCTGAGTGCTGAAGCATGGGCGCCGATCGTGAAAAGGCAAAGCCGCTTTCAGACAGCCAGAGCTGAGTTAAACGCGGCTTTGCAGCGTTTTCGGGAAGTGTGTGAAGCCGAGCACAACGAATACAGCTCAATATGGCAGACGGGTGAAATCGATGCGCCGGCTACGGCGGTCGAGCTGACACGAATGTTTGATGAAGCGCAGGCACATGTGCAAAAGCTCAATTGCCTGGCGATTGCCATTGAGCCGCCTAAGCTGCCGAAAGATCCGTCTGTACCACAGTACATTTTTGGGCCGATCCCTGGGGGCTCAAGTTCACAGCCCGATGCGTACCAAATCTGTACCAAATTTGCGCCAGAATTATGACGTTAATCTTCGTTTTGGCACATAGCAGTACGGCAATCTACATATAAATATTGACAGCTTAACAAGGCCACCCTATCATTAGCAGTACGTTGTGAAAAATGATGAAAAGGCCCTCATAATCCGTTGGTGCGCAGTTCGACTCTGCGGGGGGGCACCAGTATTCATGCGAGTTTCGGGCAGTCCAAGCCGGAAGCCGCTATAAGCCGGAGGCCGGGCTCTTCCCCATAAACGGGGGATGGGCACTCATCAAACACGGTTAATCACACCGTTCCAATCGCACAGGGCCAAGACCCGCAGGCGGTAATTCTCAAAATTCCTGAACCCAAACGCCCGGCGCGAGATCATCTCCATTTTCGTGTGGAACCCCTCGGTAATCCCATTGGATTTGGAGAAGCGCCACATGCCGACAATGGGTTCGAACCACGATGTTAACGTGGCGGCCAGGGTTTTGGCCGGACTGTTGGCAAACTGCTCGATGAGCGCCAGAAACCGTGGCAACAGTTTCTTGGCCCGTTTGGCCT
>NZ_JAZHOB010000079.1:0-278 GCF_048751585.1 Pollutimonas rozaliensis
TCTCCATCGAGCAGATGCAGCTGGACGAAGTGCGTAAGGATCTTCAGGAAACCTACCGTATTGCCGAAGACGCCACCTTTGAACGTCTGAAGCGTACGCTGGATGGCCAAGCGGTTAATGGCGGCCCGAACCTGAAGAAAGGCGACGTGCTGAGCGAGACGTACCTGGACGAACTGCCCCGTCAGCAGTGGTTCAAACTGCGCATGCAGGATGAAGCCTACAACGAACTGCTGGCCCAGGCCGATGAGCAGCTCGAAAACCGCCGTAAAGAAATGGAC
>NZ_JAZHOB010000080.1:0-278 GCF_048751585.1 Pollutimonas rozaliensis
TTTGCGCAAGGAGCGCATTCCGGTCTCTATTTTCCTGGTAAACGGCATTAAGCTGCAGGGCCAGATTGAATCGTTTGACCAGTTTGTCATCTTGTTGCGCAATACCGTCAGTCAGATGGTTTATAAACACGCCATTTCCACCGTCGTGCCCTCGCGCAATGTGCGCCTGCCAGCACAGGATCCCTCAGCGGCTGACGCTGACATCTGAGACGGCTGGATGGCAAGAGAGTCCACGAGGTATTGATTGTTTTTTGAACGCCCTGAAGCCGGTGAAACGG
>NZ_JAZHOB010000081.1:0-277 GCF_048751585.1 Pollutimonas rozaliensis
GCCAAAGGTGGAGGATTGGCTCAGATTGTCGATGCTGACGAAGGTGGCCGCAATCATGGGGCTATAGCGGGTAAGGTCGGGGTTGCTTGCCATCATTTGCTGGGCAGCTTGATGTGCAAGTTCAGACAGGTCTGGTTTGGGAGCTTCAGGTTGGCTGCTGTTGCCAAGCGATGCGCAGCCCGTCAGCATCAATAGCGCAAGGCTCAGCGCAGCAGTGTTCATGGCGCGGCGGTAAGAGACAGGAAGCACCTTTATGCTGTTGACGCTTATGACGGTG
>NZ_JAZHOB010000082.1:0-277 GCF_048751585.1 Pollutimonas rozaliensis
TCGCCAGCAGCGCCTTCGACCCCTTGCCGATCACGCTCTGCTGCAGCAGCACCTTGGCGGTAGCGCCGGCGGCACCCCAGCCACCGGCCGGCTGGTTGTAGGGCTTGTAGCGCGGCGGCTTCTGCTCGGACATGTTCGGGAACCTGGCGGGAGGAACACAACAACACACGTTCACTGCGGGCCAGCAGCCCTTTCGGCGGCCCGGCAAGCCCCTCAGTCAAGCACGGCGCACGGCGCTGCGCCAGAGGCTGGCGCTGATTTCAGCACAGCGTGTCAT
>NZ_JAZHOB010000083.1:0-277 GCF_048751585.1 Pollutimonas rozaliensis
CTACCACCGCCGTAGTACTCACGCACTACATCACCTAAGGTTTCATCCACAATATGCAGAGAGGTTTCACCACGGCGTTTATGCGTCACAGCACGAGCGATAACAGTATCATAATTATCATGCACAGGGTCAGCTAACAGACGCTCACCAATGAGCTCACGTGTTTGTGTATCAGGAACCAAATGGCTGTACACTTTTAGTTCATCACGAGAACTCAGAGAATCACGTACGTATTTATATACCGCCTTAGCACGAGCCCATGCACCCTCTGTGTTTG
>NZ_JAZHOB010000084.1:0-277 GCF_048751585.1 Pollutimonas rozaliensis
TCAATATGGGAGTGACGATGTTGGATAATGCGCCGATCACCATTGGTAATAACGTTTTAATTGGCCCCAATAGCCAATTCTATACACCCACCCATTCGCTTGATTATCAACAGCGACGGGGTTGGACTTTTCAGTGCGCGCCAATTGTGATTGAAGATGATGTTTGGATTGGGGGAAATGCTGTTATTTGCCAAGGCGTGACGATTGGCGCTCATTCGGTGGTAGCAGCGGGAGCCGTTGTGACCAAAGATGTCGCTCCTGATACCTTAGTTGGTGG
>NZ_JAZHOB010000085.1:0-277 GCF_048751585.1 Pollutimonas rozaliensis
TCTTGCTAAAGAGGTGACGCAAGCCAGCTCGGTTATTTCAGCCCTTAATCAACACGCACAAGAAATCTCCACCGTGTTAGCGACCATTCAAGGCATTGCTGAACAAACGAACCTATTGGCGTTAAATGCCGCGATTGAAGCGGCGCGAGCAGGCGATCAAGGGCGAGGTTTTGCGGTGGTTGCTGATGAAGTTCGAGTATTATCACAGCGCACTCATACCTCAACCGAAGAGATAAAATCGACCATTGATACGCTCCAAGAAACGACTAAACGAGCC
>NZ_JAZHOB010000086.1:0-277 GCF_048751585.1 Pollutimonas rozaliensis
TTGCCCGTCGACAGTGAACATAATGCGATTTTTCAATGTTTACCCGTTGATATTCAAACTCAGCTCGGACGCTGTAATTTACAAGAACAGGGCGTTTCCCATATTCTGCTGACGGGGTCCGGCGGGCCATTTCGTTATGCCGATATTGAGACTTTAGCTCAAGTGACTCCAGAACAAGCGATTGCTCACCCTAATTGGTCGATGGGGCCCAAAATATCGGTTGATTCTGCAACCATGATGAACAAAGGGCTTGAGTATATTGAGGCTAAGTGGCTAT
>NZ_JAZHOB010000087.1:0-277 GCF_048751585.1 Pollutimonas rozaliensis
GCCTGAACCTGGGCCAGACTCTGCCCGGCATCGAGCACGCGATAACGTTGTGGCGCCTGCGCGGCGCGCTGCAGGTAGGCCTGGCGTACCGCTTCGAAGAAGCCACGGCCTTCCTGCTCGAAACGGTCCAGGCGCCCGCGCGCCGCTGCGCGCGCAAGCCCCACTTCCACAGGCAGATCGAAAATCAGCGTCAGGTTGGGGCGCAGCTCGGCCTGGACGAACTGCTCCAGCTGCGCAATGCGCTCGATGGACAGTCCTCGCCCGCCGCCCTGATAGG
>NZ_JAZHOB010000088.1:0-277 GCF_048751585.1 Pollutimonas rozaliensis
GTTCAAACTAGTCTTAAAAAAGCTCGTTACCGATTAGAAACAGCTCAAGCAAGCCTAGCTGACGACCAAACGTTGATTGAAAGTTTCAAAAACTTAGAAAAGCAATTCCAAGATGAGATGGATGATGAAATCAATGCCGCCAACGGAATGACAGTCCTCTACCAACTGATCAAAGAAGTCAACCTCTATCTTGAACGTGAAGAAGTCTCAAAAGTAGTCCTAGAATTCGTCTTACACATGGCTAGCCAACTCTTTGGCATCTTTGGTGTCCTTGAAG